>NZ_AP024523.1:815007-1435015 GCF_024346585.1 Streptococcus toyakuensis | reverse complement strand
GGAAGTTAGTGAAATCGGTGTTCCAGGTAGCCACAATGTGGAAAATGCCCTTGCGACTATTGCTGTAGCCAAGATCCGTGGTGTAGACAACCAAACCATCAAGGAAACTCTTTCAGCCTTTGGTGGTGTCAAACACCGTCTCCAATTTGTGGATGAAATCAAGGGTGTCAAATTCTATAATGATAGCAAGTCAACCAATATCTTGGCTACTCAAAAAGCCTTGTCAGGATTTGACAACAGCAAGGTCATTTTGATTGCAGGTGGTTTGGACCGTGGTAATGAGTTTGACGAATTGGTTCCAGACATTACTGGACTCAAGAAGATGGTCATCCTCGGTCAGTCTGCCGAACGTGTCAAACGGGCAGCAGACAAGGCTGGTGTGTCTTATGTGGATGCGACTGATATTGCTGATGCGACCCGCAAGGCCTATGAACTTGCGACTCAAGGAGATGTGGTTCTTCTCAGTCCTGCCAATGCCAGCTGGGATATGTATGCTAACTTTGAAGTACGTGGCGACCTCTTTATCGACACAGTAGCGGAGTTAAAGGAATAATATGAAAAAAATTGTCTTTACAGGTGGGGGGACGGTTGGACACGTTACCCTCAATCTTTTGTTAATGCCCAAGTTCATCGAAGATGGCTGGGAAGTCCACTATATCGGAGATAAACGTGGCATCGAACACCAAGAAATCCTCAAGTCGGGTCTAGATGTCACCTTCCATTCCATTGCGACCGGAAAATTGCGTCGTTATTTCTCTTGGCAAAATATGCTGGACGTCTTTAAAGTTGGATGGGGAATTGTCCAATCGCTCTTTATCATGTTGCGACTTTGTCCACAGGCTCTTTTTTCAAAGGGAGGCTTTGTCTCTGTGCCACCTGTTATCGCAGCACGTGTTTCAGGAGTGCCAGTCTTTATTCACGAATCTGACCTGTCTATGGGCTTGGCCAATAAAATCGCCTATAAATTTGCGACGAAGATGTATTCAACCTTTGAACAAGCTTCAAGTTTGTCTAAGGTCGAGCATGTGGGAGCGGTGACCAAGGTTTCGGACAAAAACACTCCAGAACCAGATGAATTGGTGGATATTCAAACCCACTTTAATCCCCAATTGCCAACTGTATTGTTTGTCGGTGGTTCTGCAGGCGCTCGTGTCTTTAACCAATTGGTGACAGACCATAAGAAAGAGCTGACCGAGCGCTACAATATTATCAATCTAACTGGAGATTCTAGCCTGAACGAGTTGAGCCAAAATCTTTTTCGTGTTGACTATGTGACCAATCTCTATCAACCCTTGATGGAATTGGCTGATATTGTTGTGACACGAGGTGGTGCCAATACGATTTTTGAGCTCTTGGCCATGGCAAAATTACATGTTATTGTGCCACTTGGTCGTGAAGCTAGTCGTGGTGACCAGATTGAGAACGCAGCCTACTTTGTAAAAAAAGGCTATGCAGAAGAGCTTCAAGAAAGTGATTTGACTTTGGATAGTTTGGAAGAGAAGCTGTCTCACTTACTAAGCCACAAGGAAGACTACCAAGCTAAGATGAAGGCTTCCAAGGAATTGAAATCTCTAGCAGATTTTTATCAATTGTTGAAAAAAGATTTATCATAAGGAAAGTAAATGTCAAAAGATAAGAAAAATGAGGGCAAAGAAATCCTCGAAGAATTTAAAGAGTTATCAGAATGGCAGAAACGAAACCAAGAATACCTAAAAAAGAAGGCTGAAGAAGAGGCAGCCCTAGCTGAGGAGAAGGAAAAGGAAAGACAAGCTCGAATGGCTTCAAAATCTGAAAAGTCAGATGCAACTGAGGACCAAGAGAGTGAATCTGACCCAAAGGCCCCAGAATCAGCTAAGGAAGAGTCTGAGGAAAAAGTAGAATCCTCAGAGGCTGACAAAGAGGAAGAAGAGATAGAAGAATCAGGGTCTAAAGAGAAGGAGGAACAGGATAAAAATCTTGCTAAAAAGGAAAAACCAGCCAAAGCAAAGATTCCTGGCCTCCATATCTTACGAGCCTTCACGATTTTATTTCCAAGTTTGCTTTTATTGATTGTCTCTGCCTACTTACTCAGTCCTTATGCGACCATGAAGGATATCCGTGTTGAGGGAACGGTGCAAACTACGGCTGATGATATTCGACAGGCTTCGGGCATTCAGGATTCGGATTATACGATTAATCTTCTGCTAGACAAGGCAAAATATGAAGAGCAGATCAAGTCTAACTATTGGGTTGAATCAGCTCAGCTTGTTTATCAATTTCCAACCAAGTTCACTATCAAGGTCAAGGAATACGATATTGTTGCTTACTATGTTTCTGGTGAAAATCATTATCCAATCCTTTCAAGCGGTCAGCTTGAGACTAGTTCTGTGAGCTTGGTCAGTTTGCCAGAAACTTATATATCAGTTCTCTTTAATGACAGCGAACAAATCAAGGCTTTTGTCTCAGAACTTGCTCAAATTAGCCCAGAACTCAAGGCGGCTATCCAAAAGGTGGAACTAGCCCCAAGCAAGGTGACTTCCGATTTAATTCGATTGACCATGAATGATTCGGACGAAGTCTTGGTTCCCCTGTCTGAAATGAGCAAGAAATTGCCTTATTACAGCAAGATTAAACCTCAATTGTCAGAACCAAGTGTGGTCGATATGGAAGCTGGAATTTACAGCTACACTGTGGCGGATAAATTAATTATGGAAGCTGAGGAAAAAGCCAAACAAGAGGCTAAGGAAGCAGAGAAAAAACAGGAAGAAGAACAGAAAAAACAAGAGGAAGAGAGCAATCGAAATCAAACAAATCAGCGCTCATCGCGTCGCTAGTTTTAGCTTTTCTCCTATAGCTCTTTAGTTGCCATGTTTTTACTTGACAAGTGCTAGTAGAAATAATAGAATAATAGAAAACCTTTAAAGCAGTCCAGAGAGGCAGCTAAGGTTAGACGGTGAAAGGGTGGAGACTACCCATTTTTCGTGGAACCTTGCTGTTGGCTGGTTCCTTTTTTCGTGGCTTCTTGTGGCCAGACTCTCTCACTAGCAAAGGTAAAAGGAGAAACCTATGCGAGAACATCGTCCAGTTATTGCTCTTGATTTTCCTAGTTTTGAGGCGGTCAAGGAATTTTTAGCTCTTTTCCCAGCAGAAGAAAGCCTTTATCTAAAGGTAGGGATGGAGCTCTATTACGCAACGGGGCCTGAGACTGTGTCTTACTTGAAAGATCTGGGGCACAGTGTCTTTTTGGATCTCAAGCTTCATGACATTCCCAATACAGTCAAGTCAGCCATGAAGGTTTTGTCTCAGCTTGGTGTGGATATGACTAATGTTCATGCGGCTGGGGGTGTAGAGATGATGAAGGCGGCGCGTGAAGGTCTTGGAAACCAAGCGAAGTTGATTGCAGTTACTCAGCTGACATCAACATCAGAAGCTCAGATGCAGGAGTTTCAAAACATCCAAACCAGTCTGCAGGAGTCTGTGATCCACTATGCCAAGAAGACAGCTGAGGCGGGCTTGGATGGTGTCGTTTGCTCGGCTCAGGAAGTGCAAGTCATCAAACAGGCTACCAATCAAGATTTTATCTGCTTGACACCAGGGATTCGTCCAGCGGGAGCTGCAGTTGGAGACCAAAAACGCGTTATGACGCCAGCGGATGCCTATCAAATAGGTAGTGACTATATCGTGGTGGGACGTCCCATTACCCAAGCTGAGGATCCTGTTGCAGCTTATAATGCTATCAAAGATGAATGGAACCAAGACTGGAATTAAAGAATTAGATTAGAAAAATAAAAGGAGAATACCATGACACTTGCTAAAGATATCGCTAGCCACCTCTTGAAAATTCAAGCAATTTACCTCAAACCAGAGGAGCCTTTCACTTGGGCATCTGGTATCAAGTCACCGATTTACACGGATAATCGTGTGACACTAGCCTATCCAGAAACTCGTACCTTAATTGAAAATGGCTTTGTGGAAGCTATCAAAGAAGCCTTTCCAGATGTAGAAGTGATTGCAGGGACTGCAACAGCAGGGATTCCACACGGAGCTATTATTGCTGATAAGATGAATTTGCCATTTGCCTATATCCGTAGCAAACCAAAAGACCACGGAGCTGGTAACCAAATCGAAGGACGCGTAGCTCAGGGTCAAAAAATGGTAGTGGTTGAAGATCTTATTTCAACAGGTGGTTCTGTTCTTGAAGCAGTAGCAGCAGCCAAGCGAGAAGGAGCAGATGTGCTTGGTGTAGTAGCAATTTTCAGTTACCAATTGCCAAAAGCAGATAAGAACTTCTCAGATGCAGGTGTCAAACTTGTGACGCTTTCTAACTACAGTGAACTCATCCACCTAGCCCAAGAAGAAGGCTATATCACACCAGAAGGGCTCGACCTTCTAAAACGATTTAAAGAAGACCAAGAAAATTGGCAAAATGCTTAAAACATAGAAAATCAGGTAGTCACTAGGATTACCTGATTTCTTTTTGTGATTTCATTGAGTATTAGTTGACTTTTCCGCCTTCAACAACAAGGTCATCTGCCTTAGCAGCGTCACCGTAGGTTGGGTGAAGTGTTTTTTCATAGGCCTTGTGGAAGAAGTTTTCCTTGCCTAATTTTTCAATATCTTTATTGATGAAGTCTAGCAATTCTTGGTTACCTTTTTGAACTGCTGCTGCGATGGTATCTGGGTCACCAAGGGAAGTAATTCCAACTTCAAATCCTTTATTTTCAAGCGCCCAAGCTAGGACTTCCGTATTGTCAGTAGAGAAGGCATCTCCGCGTCCGTCAAGAAGTGCTTGGTAAGAGTCACTGTATTGGTCATATTTTTGGAGTTTGATTTCTGGATGATTTTTTTCAAAATAAGTCTCAGCAGTTGTTCCTTTTGTGACAATCAAGGTTTTACCTTCCAATTGTTTGACATCTGTAATGAGACCAGTCTTAGGTGATACGACACCAAGTGAAACTTTCATGTAAGGAAGGGCAAAATCAACTTGTTTCTTACGTTCATCAGTTACTGTAAAGTTAGCAAGAGTAATATCCACCTTGTTTGAAATCAAGTATTCAGCACGATTGGCAGCATCGACTGAAACGTATTTAACCTTGACACCAAGGTCTTGTGCCAGTTGGTTTCCAAGCTCAATATCGTAACCTTGGTAAGAACCGTCATTGTCAACGTAACCAAACGGTTTTTTGTCTCCAAATACGGCGATTCGTAGCTCACCGCTTTTTTTGATTTCATCAATTGTGCGAGCCTTGGCAGTGGTTTTGCCAGATGATGAACCAGCATTTCCACCTGAGCTACAAGCTGTGACAAAGATAAGGGCAAAGGCAAGTGCCAAAACAGTTAAGAGTGGTTTGAATAGTTTCATAAAAATCTCCTTTATAGATATGAGCCAAATTGGCTAAAGTCAAAGACATTTAAAAATTCCTGGGCTCGTTTGGTTTGCGGATTGGTAAAGAAGGCTTGAGCTGTTCCTTCTTCAGCGATTTTCCCTTGGTCGAGGAAGATAATCCGATCGGCAATTGCTTGGGCAAACTGCATTTCGTGAGTTACTAAAATCATGGTACGGCCTTCTTGGGCCAAATCATTGATGAGTTCCAGAACTTCACGCACCATTTCTGGATCCAGTGAAGCGGTCACTTCATCAAAGAGGATGATTTCTGGATGCATGAGCAGGGCACGGACAATCGCAACCCGTTGCTTCTGTCCGCCAGATAATTGACGGGCAAAGCTATGTTGTTTATCAAGCAATCCAACACGCTCTAGTAATTGCAAAGCTTCTTCCGTTACTTCCTTCTTGTCTCTTCCCTGAGCCTTGATAGGACCTAGGATGAGGTTTTGTAGGACATCTAGATGGGGAAAGAGTTCATAGCTTTGAAAGACCATGCCAATCTTTTGGCGAACTAAGTGAAAGTCTTTCTGATTGCCAATAATGGACTGGCCATCCAGAAGAATATCTCCACCTTGAATACTTTCTAAGCCATTGAGGCAACGAAGGAGGGTACTTTTCCCACAACCAGATGGCCCTAGGATGACGACAACTTCCCCTTTTTTGATATCTAGAGATAGACCTTGGAGGATAGGATTGTCTCCGAAGGATTTTTTTAGTTCCTTGATTTCTAAAATAGTTTCAGACATTTAGTTCCTCCAATGTTTTTCTAGGTGAGTGGATAGTTTGGAAATAGGGAAACAGACTGCGAAATACAAGACTAGAATGGTTCCATAAATCCAGAAGGAAGCAGTTGGGATGGTCAGGCGATTGCTATCGATGATTTGTTGTCCAACCTTTGTAACCTCAACAACCCCTATCAAAACAACCAAGGAAGTGGTTTTAATCATCCGAGTAACCAGATTGATAGCCTGCGGTAGCAATCTTCTCAAGACCTGTGGGATGATGATGTGGTAGTAAAGCTGAACGTTTGTCAAACCTAGTGCCTGTCCACTTTCAAACTGATGCTTAGGGAGGGAAGTGATGGCTCCACGGACCAAGTCCCCCATTTCAGCTGTTCCCCAGAGGGTGAAAACGATAATAGCAGAAGTCTCACCTGAGATATTGATATTAAAGTTTCGAGCCAAGCCAAAGTAAACGATGAAGAGTAGCACCAGTTGGGGCATGATACGGATGAATTCCAGATACAATCGTGTTAAAAATCGTATGATTCTAGAATGGGAGGTCATGATGATTCCCATGACTGTCCCGAATATCATGGATAAGAGGACAGATAGGATGGATATCCCAATCGTAACGCTCAATCCCTGTAAGATTCTCAGGAGATTATTTCCCTGAAAGAGTACTTGGATTCCCGAATCCTGCATGGCGGAGCCTCCTTTCTATCCAGCTAAAGACCAGTGAGATGGGGAGCAACATGATAAGGTAAGCAACTACCAACATAGTTAGCGCAATGTCTGTCTCATAATAGAGTCCAATCAAGTCCTTGGCGACGTACATGAGGTCGGCCAAAGCTACTGCTGAGAAAACAGAGGTTTCCTTGATGAGGAAAATGACATTGGCACTAAAAGACGGTAGGGCCACCGCTGTTGCTTGCGGAAGAACTACATAGCGAAAGACCTGCACAGGTGTCAGACCGATTGCTAATCCAATCTCCTGCTGGGTTTGACTGACGGCTTCCAGCCCACTTCGGAAAGATTCTGCCATATAGGAGCCTCCTAAAAAGACCAGTCCTAAAGCGGCACAGACTTCTGAAGATAGGACAATCCCTATTTGGGGAAGTCCGAAGTAGAGAAAGAAGAGTTGAATCAAAAGGGGCGTATTACGTGACAATTCAATATAGGCTGTCGCTACTTGCGCCAAAACAGGGATTCGATAATGTCGGATGATACTAACGATTAAACCGAGCAGAAAGGATCCCAGAATTCCCCAAACTGCAATATGCAAGGTTAGAAAGAATGCCTTTTGATATAGTGGTAGATATTGTTCAACAATGGACCAATCCAAAAATAGAACCTCCCATCTAGAAATAATACAGTTATTGTAGCACTTAAAATCTTCTTTGGATAATATCTATTTTTTATTGCCGTTATAAGGATTTTTTATCATAGACATAAAATTTCTGAAATTTACAAACAAAATATTTGAAAAGTTTTGAAAAAAGAGTTAAGATATTTTTGTAATATACAAAGTAAACGCTTACTTATCAAGGAGGACATTTTATGTCATACAAAACAAGCAATGCAGAAGGTCATGTAGATTTCATCAATACCTATGATTTGGAACCAATGGCGCAACAAGTGATCCCTAAAGCAGCCTTTGGTTATATCGCTAGTGGGGCGGAAGATACTTTCACTTTAAGAGAGAATATCCGCGCCTTTAACCACAAACTCATCGTTCCTCATACACTTTGCAATGTAGAAAATCCAAGTACAGAGATTGAGTTTGCAGGCGAAAAATTGTCTTCACCAATCATTATGGCGCCTGTTGCGGCTCATAAATTAGCGAATGAACAGGGTGAAGTGGCGACTGCGCGTGGTGTGCATGAGTTTGGTTCTCTTTACACAACTAGCTCTTACTCTACTGTAGATCTTCCAGAAATTACGGAAGCCCTTCAAGGGACACCTCATTGGTTCCAATTTTACTTTAGTAAAGATGATGGAATCAACCGCCACATCATGGACCGTGTGAAGGCTGAAGGTTATAAAGCGATTGTCTTGACGGCAGATGCGACTGTAGGGGGCAATCGTGAGGTGGACAAACGTAATGGTTTTGTCTTCCCAGTTGGCATGCCGATTGTTGAAGAATACCTGCCAGAAGGTGCTGGTAAATCAATGGACTTTGTTTACAAATCAGCTAAACAACGCTTGTCTCCACGTGATGTAGAATTTATCGCTGAATACTCAGGACTTCCTGTTTATGTCAAGGGACCACAATGCCGTGAGGACGTTGAACGTTCGCTTGCTGCAGGTGCTTCTGGTATCTGGGTGACCAACCATGGTGGCCGTCAAATCGACGGTGGACCAGCTGCCTTCGATTCACTTCAAGAAGTAGCTGAAGCAGTTGATAAACGTGTGCCAATTGTCTTTGACTCTGGTATTCGTCGTGGCCAACACGTCTTTAAAGCCTTGGCTTCAGGAGCAGACTTGGTAGCTATTGGCCGCCCGGTTATCTATGGCTTGGCTCTCGGCGGTAGTGTTGGTGTGCGTCAAGTCTTTGAACACTTGAATGCAGAATTGAAGACAGTTATGCAGTTATCTGGAACTCAGACTATTGAAGATGTCAAACACTTCAAACTCCGTCACAACCCATACAACCCAACCTTCCCAGTTGACCACGCGACTTAAAATTGTATTGATAAAAAGATTGCCTCCACTGAATGTGGAGGTTTTTGTTTGTGTTTTGAACGTTTTGTTTTAATAAAGGGAAATCGTATCAAAATCTATATAAATATATTTTTCAGTCAAATATCTTGCTAGGGCTTTCATTTTTTGCTATACTGGTGCAGTAATTAAATAATAAAGACATTTGGGGTGCTTTAAGCTGAGATGATACCCATTGAACCTGATACAGTTAAGACTGGCGAAGGGAAATGTGAACAGTTTTTTTCGTATAGCGAAATGAACGATCTAATCTTGTAAGTCAACTCTAATTCTCGATTGTAATTGGAGTTTTTTTTGTTTATACAAACTGGATAGGCTTGTTTAGGTAGCTCTCTGCAAATGCCCTCGATGTTCTTTAAAAGTATCAGGTGGAATTACGATTTTGCTTGGTATCTCTTGATATTTTATTGATTACTAAGGAGTAAAGAAAGGAAAAATAAATATGGAAACACAAGACTATGCATTTGAGTCAGGTTTGACCGTTGGAGAATTATTAAAAAGCAGTCAGAAGGATTGGCAGGCTGCAATCAATCATCGTTTTGTTAAGGAACTTTTTGCGGGGACAATTGAGAATAAGGTCTTAAAAGACTACCTAATTCAAGATTATCACTTCTTTGATGCCTTCTTATCCATGCTGGGTGCCTGCGTAGCCCACGCAGACCAGCTTGAATCCAAGCTTCGTTTTGCCAAGCAACTAGGCTTTCTTGAAGCAGATGAAGACGGTTATTTCCAGAAGGCTTTCAAAGAGTTAAAAGTATCTGAGAATGATTATCTGGAAGTGACCTTGCATCCTGTAACAAAAGCCTTTCAGGATCTAATGTATTCGGCAGTGGATTCATCAAACTATGCCCATCTTTTGGTCATGCTGGTCATTGCAGAAGGTCTCTATTTAGACTGGGGTTCTAAAGATTTGGCTCTACCTGAAGCCTACATTCATTCGGAATGGATTAATCTCCACAGAGGTCCTTTCTTTGCAGAGTGGGTTCAATTTCTGGTTGATGAACTCAATCGTGTTGGGAAAGGTCTAGAAGATTTGACAGAACTTCAGCAACGCTGGAACCAAGCAGTCGCTTTAGAATTAGCCTTTTTTGATATTGGCTATGACGCCTAGTGAAGGTTTAGGATATTTACAAATTTGATGAGGTAAATCATTCAATGTAAATGAAAAAATTTCTTAACGAAAGATAGAAATAAATCGAAATCAGTAGATCGTATAAAGTGAAAAGGAAGGATTTCAATATGACAAGTTTAAAATTATTAAAAGAAAAAGCACCTTTGATCATTTGCATAACCAACGATGTAGTAAAAAATTTCACAGCAAATGGATTAGTAGCACTGGGTGCATCACCAGCCATGAGTGAGTTTCCAGCAGATTTAGAGGATTTGTTAAAGTATGCTGGTGGTTTATTAATAAACATAGGAACATTGACAGATGAAAATTGGAAATTATACCAAGCTGCTCTGAAAATTGCAGAGAAATATAATGTCCCAGCAGTTTTAGATCCTGTAGCCTGTGGAGCAGGAGAATATAGAAAAAAAGTAGCAGATGATCTAATCAATAATTACAAACTGGCAGCGATTAGGGGAAATGCTGGCGAGATTGCCTCTTTAGTAGGAATAAATGTGGCATCTAAAGGAGTAGATAGTGCAGGCGTAGATAATATTGACGAAATTGCTCTAGCAGCAAATGAGAAGTTCAATATTCCAATAGTAGTAACAGGTGAAGTGGATGCTATTGCGGTAAATGGAGAAGTGGTAACGATTCATAATGGTAGTGCCATGATGCCAAAAGTTATTGGAACTGGATGTTTATTAGGGGCAGTGGTAGCAAGCTTTATCGGACTAGAAAAAGGTCAAGAATTGAAATCATTAGAAACAGCAATGTTGGTTTACAATATCGCTGGAGAAATGGCAGAAAAACGTCCAAATGGAGATCTTCCTGGAACATTTAAAGTTGAATTTATAAATGCCTTATACGAGATTACAGATGAAGATGTAAAGAAATTCAAAAGAGTGAAGTAAGATGTTTCAAAAAGAATTACTAAAACTATATTTTATTTGTGGAACGACTACTTGCCAGGGAAAAGATCTATATAGAGTCGTTGAGGAAGCCTTAAAAGGTGGTATAACCTTATTTCAATTCCGTGAAAAAGGTGAGGGGGCCCTGGAAGGTAAAGAAAAAGTCGAATTAGCAATTAAACTACAGGATCTTTGTAAAAAATACAATGTTCCGTTTGTTGTTAATGATGATATTGATTTGGCGATGGAAATTGACGCTGATGGCGTACATGTAGGACAAGATGACCTTGGAGTTGATGAAATTAGAAAATTGATGCCAGATAAAATAATTGGTCTTTCTATAAAAACGAGGAAGAATTTCAACAATCAAAAGTTGAATATGTAGATTATGTCGGTGTTGGTCCTGTATTTGATACCCAGTCAAAGGATGATGCTGGTGGTGCTATAGGTTATGAAGGTCTTAAATTGATGCGGACACTATTGCCACAAATGCCCTTAGTTGCAATTGGTGGGATACAGACGAAACATATTAAAGACATTATGAAGACCAATGTTGACGGTGTTTCAATCATTTCAGCAATATCGTATGCAAAAAATATAGAAAAAACTGTTCGAGAAATGAGTGAACAATAGGTATCGATCTAACCAAAGAAAGATCTGCTGTATTTGTGAGTGCAAGGTTGTATTTCCAGTTCAATTTCTTGAAATGGGAAAAATCGTTTGTTATAATATTTATATAATTAAATAATAAAGACATTTGGGGTGCTTTAGGCTGAGATGATACCCATTGAACCTGATACAGTTAAGACTGGCGAAGGGAAATGTGAAATGGTTTTGTTTTTATAGAAACTAACCATCTAATCTTGTAAGCTGAACTCTAATTTCTATCTGTAATTAGAGTTTTTTCTTTTACGAAACTGGATGAAGATGATACAAAGCATTTAGGTAAATCTCCTTGAATGCCCCACTTTTCTTTAAAAAAGGAGTTTTTTTATGTTGAAAAAATGGCAGTTAAAAGATGTTATCTTACTTGCTTTCTTGTCTATCTTTTTTGGTGGCGTTTTTGTGGGATCAGGCTATCTGTTTGATATCCTCACTCTGATTTTAGCCCCTCTTGGTTTGCAGGCCTTTGCCAATGAAATCCTCTTTGGTCTCTGGTGTATGGCTGCACCCATTGCGGCCATCTTTGTTCCAAGAGTGGGAAGTGCAACGATTGGAGAAGTGCTAGCTGCGCTTGCTGAAGTCCTTTATGGTAGCCAATTCGGTCTAGGTGCCCTTTTGTCTGGTTTGGTTCAAGGTTTGGGAAGTGAACTTGGTTTTATCGTAACCAAGAATCGCTATGAAAGTTGGCTCTCTCTAACTGCTAATAGTATTGGGATTACGTTTGTTAGCTTTATCTATGAATACATTAAGTTAGGTTACTACGCCTTTTCACTTCCGTTTGTCCTTTCCTTGTTTGTAGTACGTTTTATTTCTGTCTTTTTCTTCTGTACCATTTTGGTTCGTGCCATTGTCAAACTTTATCATCAGTTTGCAGCTGGAGGGAAGGCATAGATGGGCCTGGAATTAAGGGAGATTCAGTCCCCAATCTTCTCTGAGCCGCTTGATTTTACTTTTCATGCGCAAGCCTTTACCTTGTTAGTTGGGAGCAGTGGTTCAGGAAAATCTAGCCTCTTTCAAATGATCACCCAAGTCAGTTCTCTTCCCTATAGTGGTCAAGTCCTGATAGATGGGATCGAGGTTAGTCAGCTTTCTATCATCGAACGTGTCCAGACGGTTGGTATTCTCTTTCAAAATCCCAATCATCAATTTACCATGGAGAACTTGTTTGAGGAGCTGATTTTTACCTTGGAAAATATTGGGCATCCCGTTCAGGAAATTGATTCTAAAATAGCAGAGGTGGTTCGACAATGTCGCTGTGAGAAGATCTTGCACCGTCCCATCCATCACTTATCAGGTGGAGAAAAGCAAAAGGCTGCCTTGGCTGTTCTATTTTCTATGAATCCTAGGGTCTATCTCTTGGATGAGCCTTTTGCTTCCATTGACCGCAAGAGTAGGATAGAGATATTGGAGATTCTAAAAGAGTTGGTCTCTGATGGGAAGACAGTTATTTTGTGCGACCATGATTTAACGGACTATGAAGCCTATATCGACCATATGGTGGAGCTAAGAGATGGACGACTAAAGGAAGTGTTTCAAATCCCTATCTCTGAGATGACACAGGTTGCTTCAAAGAAAGTTGCTTCTAGCCCAGAACTATTCCATATGGATAGAACGACTTGTGACCTGGATAATCGCCCCCTCTTTTCAATTGCGGATTTCACATTCTACCAAGGGATTTCCTGTATTTTGGGTGACAATGGTGTCGGGAAATCAACCCTCTTTCGATCCATTCTTCAATTTCAAAAGTATAAGGGGCGCATTAGCTGGAAGGGGACAGTCTTGAAAAAGAAAAAGAGTTTGTATCGTGACCTGACGGGTGTTGTTCAGGAAGCTGAAAAACAGTTTATCCGAGCCAGTCTGCGAGAGGAACTTCAATTAGATGGAGCTGATTCTGAAAGAAATCAGCGAATTCTTCAAGCTTTGCGGTATTTTGATCTGGAGCAGGCACTCGATAAGAGTCCTTATCAATTAAGTGGTGGTCAGCAAAAGATTCTTCAGCTCTTGACTATCTTGACTAGCAAGGCTTCTGTGATCTTGCTGGATGAACCTTTTGCAGGTTTGGATGATAGAGCTTGCCATTATTTTTGTCAGTGGATTCTGGAGGAGAGAAATCAAGGAAGAAGTTTTTTGATGATTACACATCGTTTAGATCCCTTAATCCCTGTGGTTGATTATTGGATTGAGATGACTAGTCAGGGTCTCAGTCATGTGAAAGTAGTGACAATTACCAAACTACTCACATCTCAGAGTAGCAATACCCAAGGGGAGGTGAAGTAGTATGGTCAAAGTAGCAACACAGACACCGATTATCAGTCTCTTCTTGCTGATTTTATCGCTGGAAACATCTTTCATTCCTTCGATTGCTCTGAATCTTTCGGTAGTCGCATTTTGCATTCTCTTTATGCTCTATTACCGTCGATTTAAAGTATTGACTTGGATGATTCTGCTCGCCATTTTGCCATCCTTTGCCAACTACTGGGCAGTTCAGTTACATGGAGATGCTTCGCAGGCAGTCATGCTTGGAACGAGGGCCTTTGTGACCGTTTGTATTGGTCTTATCTTTGTTTCCTCTATTTCCCTAAAAGAGCTTCTTTTGTACTTGGCTCAAAAGGGGTTATCACGTTCTTGGGCCTATGCCTTGATTGTGGTATTCAATTCCTTCCCTCTTATCCAGCAAGAAATCAAGTCTCTCAAGGAAGCTTGCTTATTACGCGGTCAAGAACTGCATTTTTGGTCTCCCTTGATTTACAGCAAGGTTCTGATGACAGTCTTTAGATGGCACCATCTTTACCTGAGGGCTCTATCGGCGCATGGTTATGACGAACATGCACAGGTGGAGAATAGCTATCGGACTTTTTATATTCCTCAAAGGACAATATTCATCTACCTGCTGTTCTTTTTATTGCTTCAAACCAGTCTATTTTTATAAAGGAGATATTATGGAATTTACAGATATTGCGATGGAATTATCCAAGGAAGCTTGGCAGGCCTCCTTTCATCACCCCTTTGTTTTACAGTTGCAAGAGGGGAATTTAGACCCTGCAATTTTTCGCTATTACTTGATTCAGGATGCCTACTATCTGAAGGCCTTCTCAGAAGCCTATCACCTCTTGGCTGAAAAGACTTCCAACCAAGAGATGAAGAGACTCTTGAAACAAAATGCGCAGAGTCTAGTGGAGGGTGAGTTATTTATCCGCCAACAATTTTTCAAGGAATTGGAAATCAGCGACCAGGAAATGGAGCAACATCCAATCGCTCCAACCTGCTATCATTATATCTCTCACATTTATCGTCAATTTGAAGAAGAAAATCTAGCCATTGCCTTTGCAAGTTTGCTGCCTTGTCCTTGGTTATACCATGATATAGGCAAATCACTTAATCTTAAACCATCACCAAATCCTCTCTACCAACAATGGATTGAAACTTATATTACGGATGAGTTGGAGCAGCAGATCAGAGAGGAAGAGGCTCTGGTCAATCAACTCTATCGAGAAAGTGACGAGACAGACAAGAAAAAAATGCTAGATGCCTTCCACATCAGTGTTCATATGGAAGCTAAGTTTTGGGAAATGGCCTACCAACACCAGACATGGAAGAGCGATTTACAGTCTTTAGAAACAGGAGAAGAATAGAAACATGAGAAAGCACCAATTACAAGTTCACAAATTAACCATTTTATCTATGATGATTGCCCTTGATGTAGTCCTTACGCCTATCTTTCGGATTGAGGGAATGGCACCGATGTCCAGTGTAGTCAATATTTTAGCAGGAATCATGATGGGACCTGTTTATGCTTTGGCTATGGCTACAGTGACAGCCTTTATCCGTATGACGACTCAAGGGATTCCGCCTTTAGCTCTCACAGGAGCGACTTTTGGAGCCCTTTTAGCAGGTCTCTTTTATAAGTATGGTCGAAAATTTTACTTTTCTGCCTTGGGAGAAATTTTGGGAACAGGTATTATTGGTTCTATTGTTTCCTATCCTGTTATGGTACTTTTTACAGGATCGGCCGCTAAGCTTAGCTGGTTTATCTACACTCCTCGATTTTTCGGAGCAACCTTGATTGGTACAGCGATTTCCTTTATTGCCTTTCGATTTTTAATCAAGCAGGAATTCTTTAAAAAAGTGCAGGGATATTTCTTTGATGAAAGGATAGACTGATGCAGGAATTGACAAATCCTTTTCCTCTGGGAACGACTTCCCTCATTCACTGTATTACCAATGAGATTTCTTGTGAGATGCTAGCAAATGGGATTTTGGCTCTGGGATGCAAACCTGTCATGGCAGATGACCCTCGTGAGGTTCTTGATTTTACTAAGCAAAGCCAGGCACTCTTCATCAATTTGGGGCATTTGTCAGCTGAGAAGGAAAAAGCAATCCGTATAGCAGCTTCTTATGCAGCTCAAGTTTCTCTCCCAATGGTAGTAGATGCGGTTGGCGTAACAGCTTCATCCATTCGTAAGAGCTTAGTTAAAGACCTTTTAGACTATAGACCTACAGTCCTTAAAGGAAATATGTCAGAAATTCGAAGTCTTGTTGGCTTAAAGCACCACGGCGTTGGGGTCGATGCGAGTGCTAAAGATCAAGAAACTGAGGATTTGCTTCAAGTATTGAAAGACTGGTGTCAGCTTTATCCTGATATGTCCTTCTTAGTCACTGGCCCCAAGGACCTCATCGTTTCGAAGAATCAGGTCGCTGTACTGGGAAATGGCTGTGCAGAATTAGACTGGATAACAGGAACAGGAGACCTAGTTGGAGCCTTGACAGCTGTTTTTCTCAGCCAAGGAAAGACCGCATTTGAAGCTTCTTACCTAGCGGTTTCTTATCTCAATATCTCCGCTGAGAGAATAGTTGTTCAAGGAATGGGATTGGAAGATTTTCGATACGAAGTTCTCAATCAGCTTTCACTCCTCAAAAGAGATGAAAATTGGCTAGATGCCATCAAAGGAGATGTTTATGAATAGAGAGGCGCTTAGACTCTATCTAGTAACCAATCGCTACCAAGATTCCTTGGAAAGCTTTCTTGAAAAGGTTGAGACGGCCTGCCGTTCAGGGGTTACCATAGTCCAATTACGAGAAAAAAATCTCACCACCAATCAATACTATCAACTGGCTAAACAAGTCAAGAAAATAACAGATGCATATCAGGTACCCTTGATCATCGATGATCGTTTGGATGTCTGTCTTGCGGTTGATGCTGCTGGTCTGCATATTGGAGACGATGAGCTACCAGTTTCGGTTGCCCGACAAGTCTTGGGTCCTGACAAAATACTTGGTGTCACAGCTAAAACTGTAAAAAGAGCCATCGAGGCAGAAGAAGGAGGGGCGAATTACTTGGGGACAGGAGCCATTTTCCCGACAACCACCAAGGAAAATGCGCCTATCACCCTGATTTCAACCTTAAAAACAATTTGTCAAAGGGTCGTCATTCCAGTAGTTGCTATCGGAGGCTTGACGTCAGAGAACATTGACCAGCTTGTTGGCACTGGAATAGCTGGAGTAGCAGTCGTACGCGATCTGATGCAAGCAGAAGATATAGAGGAAAAAACGCAAGCCTTTTTAACAAAGCTAGATGACATTATTTCCTAATTAATACTCAATTAATACTCAATGAAAATCAAAAAGTAAACTAGGAAGCTAGCTGCAGGTTGCTCAAAACACAACTTTGAGATTGCAGATAAAACTGACCTAGTTTGAAGAAGTACAAAAACTCTCTAATTCCCTTAAAGTGGGAACTAGAGAGTTTTTTTAATCTTTAAAGCTTGTATGGTTGACTGGGCCAGAACCATGACCGAGTTGAGGAGCATCTTGGATGGCTTTTGTGATAAAGGCCTTGGCCTTATCGACTGCCTGATAAAGACTTTTGCCCTTGGCTAGTTCAGCCGTAATCACAGCAGCAAAGGTACATCCAGTACCATGTGTATGACAGGTTTGAATTCGTGGACTTTCCCAGACAAATTGCTCATCCTTGGTAAAAAGGAAATCCTTAGCACCACCTTCGAGATGGCCACCTTTGATGACCACCGACTGAGGACCAAATTCTTTTAAAATCAGGAGACCAGCACGCTGCATGTCCTCGGGATCATGGATTGAGAAACCAACAATCTCTTCTGCCTCAGGAAGATTGGGTGTGATGATGGTTGCAAGTGGAAGCAGATTTGTTTTTAGGTAGCTTCTGGCACTGGTATCAATCAGGGTGTCTCCGCTCGTAGCGACCATAACAGGGTCAAGGACGTATGGACAATCCAGCATTTTAAGATAGGGTTGGATGATTTCCATGATTTCGGTAGTTGCCAACATCCCAGTTTTTACAGCCTGAGGCTTGATATCCGAAAAGACACTCTCCAATTGGGTTTTCAACATTTGAGGAGAAACGTGTTCGATTAGCTGAACACCTCTGGTATTTTGAGCGACAAGACTGGTCACAACGGCCATTCCATAGACATCTCTAGCTTGGAACGACTTTAAATCAGCCATAATGCCAGCACCACCACTAGGGTCAGTCCCTGCAATGGTCAAAGCAACGGGTAAATAAGTCATCTAAAACCTCCCAACCAACTGAAGTTTGTATTCTTAAGAACAAGCTAGTCTGTTTTAGAAAGGCAATAGAAGACTGCTAGTCCCCATTATCATTTCCACTTCCATCAGCTAGCATTACCTAGATTGAGTCAAAGGGTCTAACAGTCGTTAATCTCAGCTTTACGCACCCCTAGTGGTTGTTTTCTTTTTTCTTTAGTATAGCATATTTTTATAGTTTATATAGTAAGATTTGATTGAAAATCCTTTATCATAGGGTTAAAATTCTATTTTTCAAAGAAAAAATTAATTTCATAGTTGACAAATGTAGATTTTAAGAGTATACTAATAAATGTAATCGACAAATGTAGATTTAGGAGGTGTGATTATGCAGATTTCAGATGCAGAATGGCAGGTCATGAAGATTATTTGGATGCAAGGAGAGCAGACTAGTACGGATTTGATCAGGGTTCTGGCGGAGCGGTTCGACTGGTCCAAGTCGACCATTCAAACTCTTTTGGCTCGTTTGGTTGAGAAAGAGTGTTTGACTCGGAAAAAAGAAGGCAAGTCTTTTGTTTATTCAGCCCTTTTAACTTTGGACCAAAGTCGGGATTTACTTGTCCAAGATATAAAGGACAAGGTTTGTTCCCGTAGGATTAAGAACTTGTTGGCTGATTTGATTGCTGAATGTGATTTTACTCAGGCTGACTTGGAAGACTTGGAAGCTGTGATTTCTGAGAAGAAATCAAGCGCTGTAACAGAAGTAAAATGTAATTGTATGTAAAGGAGACGTCATGTTGAATATTATTGTAACCATTATTTGTATTGCCCTTATCGCGTTTATCTTGTTTTGGTTTTTCAAAAAGCCTGAAAAATCTGGACAAAAGGCCCAGCAAAAAAACGGCTACCAAGAGATTCGAGTGGAGGTCATGGGGGGCTATACGCCTGAGTTGATTATCCTCAAGAAATCAGTGCCAGCCCGCATTGTCTTTGACCGCAAAGATCCTTCACCATGTTTGGATCAGATCGTATTTCCAGACTTTGGTGTACATGCGGATCTGCCAATGGGGGAAGAGTATGTAGTGGAAATCACGCCTGAGCAGGCTGGAGAGTATGGTTTCTCTTGTGGCATGAATATGATGCACGGTAAGATGATTGTAGAATAGGAGAATGATATGACTGAAATTGTAAAAGCAAGTCTTGAAAATGGTGTTCAAAAAATCCGTATCACGGCAGACAAAGGCTACCATCCAGCCCACATTCAACTGCAAAAAGGAGTTCCTGCTGAGATCACCTTTCACCGTTTGACACCTTCAAACTGTTATAAGGAAATTCTGTTTGAAGAAGAAGGCCTCTTGGAACCAATCGGCGTGGATGAAGAGAAGACAATTCGTTTTACCCCTCAAGAATTAGGTCAACATGAATTTTCTTGTGGTATGAAGATGCAAAAGGGAAGTTATACAGTTGTTGAGAAGACTCGAAAATCTCTATCACTTTTACAGCGTTTTTGGATTACTAGTATCTTTACTGTGCCTCTTGTAATCCTCATGATTGGGATGTCGACAGGAGGAATTAGTCACCAAGTCATGCGTTGGGGCACCTTTTTAGCCACAACACCGATTATGCTAGTAGCAGGTGGTCCTTATATCCAAAGTGCTTGGGCTAGTTTTAAAAAGCACAATGCCAACATGGATACCTTGGTTGCTCTGGGAACCCTAGTGGCCTATTTCTATAGCTTAGTTGCCCTCTTCGCTGGCCTCCCCGTTTACTTTGAAAGTGCTGCCTTTATCTTCTTCTTCGTTCTTATGGGAGCCGTTTTTGAGGAGAAAATGCGGAAAAATACTTCCCAAGCTGTGGAGAAATTACTTGACTTGCAGGCTAAAACAGCAGAAGTATTGCGTGAGGATAACTATGTTCAAGTCCCTTTGGAGCAAGTCAAGGTAGGTGACCTGATTCGAGTGCGTCCCGGTGAAAAGATTGCGGTTGATGGTGTCGTAGTAGAAGGTATCTCTAGTATTGATGAGTCTATGGTGACAGGTGAGAGTCTGCCTGTGGACAAGACAGTTGGAGATACCGTCATTGGTTCAACCATCAATAATAGTGGAACACTTGTTTTTAGAGCAGAAAAAGTTGGTTCAGAGACTGTTTTGGCTCAGATTGTGGATTTTGTGAAGAAAGCTCAGACAAGTCGTGCGCCGATTCAGGACTTGACGGATAAAATTTCAGGGATTTTTGTTCCAGCAGTTGTCATTTTAGGGATTGTGACCTTTTGGGTTTGGTTCGTCTTGCTCAGGGATAGTGTAGTTGTGCTTGGAGCGAGCTTTGTGTCTTCGCTTCTCTATGGAGTAGCAGTTCTGATTATTGCCTGCCCTTGTGCATTGGGACTTGCAACACCGACAGCCCTTATGGTGGGGACAGGTCGCAGTGCCAAGATGGGAGTTCTCCTCAAAAATGGAACGGTTCTACAGGAAATCCAGAAAGTCCAAACTATTGTTTTTGATAAGACAGGAACTTTGACGGAAGGGAAACCTGTGGTCACAGATATCATCGGCGACGAAGTAGAAGTGCTTGGATTGGCAGCTTCCTTGGAAGAAGCTTCTCAACACCCATTGGCTGAGGCTATTGTTAAGCGAGCGACTGAAACTGGACTTGAGCTTCACACTGTGGAAAATTTCCAAGCCTTGCACGGAAAAGGTGTTTCAGGGCAAATCAATGGAAAACAAGTTTTGCTTGGAAATGCTAAAATGCTGGATGGCATGGATATTTCTAGCACTTATCAGGAAAAACTAGAACAACTGGAAAAAGAAGCTAAGACAGTTGTGTTCTTGGCTGTTGAGAATGAAATCAAAGGCTTGCTTGCTCTGCAAGATATTCCTAAGGAAAATGCTAAGCTTGCCATCAGTCAGTTGAAAAAACGAGGTCTTAAAACAGTCATGCTGACAGGAGACAATGCTGGTGTGGCGCGTGCCATTGCCGATCAGATCGGAATCGAAGAGGTCATTGCAGGTGTCTTGCCAGAGGAAAAAGCTCATGAAATCCATAAACTACAAGCGTCTGGCAAAGTAGCCTTTGTTGGGGATGGTATCAATGACGCTCCTGCCCTTAGTGTAGCAGATGTGGGGATTGCTATGGGAGCTGGAACAGATATTGCCATCGAGTCAGCAGATTTGGTGTTGACAACTAATAACCTCCTAGGAGTGGTTCGTGCTTTTGACATGAGTAAGAAAACCTTTAATCGAATTCTGCTCAATCTTTTCTGGGCCTTTATCTACAATGTCGCCGGAATTCCGATTGCAGCAGGAGTCTTTTCAGGTGTTGGACTGGCTCTCAACCCAGAACTGGCAGGACTAGCCATGGCCTTTAGTTCTGTATCCGTTCTGACCAGTTCACTCTTACTAAACTTTAGTAAAATAGACTAAAAGCGGGCTTGCTCGCTTTTTATACTCTTCAAAAATCTCTTCCAACCACGTCAGCTTTGTCTGCAACCTCAAAGCTGTGCTTTGAGCAACCTGTGGCGAGCTTCCTAGTTTGCTCTGTGATTTTCATTGAGTATTATAAAACAGAAGCTAAAAACGTTTTCAAACTGTACTGTAATAGAGAATAAAAACTTCTGAGCAGATTCTTAGTAAAGTCAAAATAAATGTGATAAATTAGTATTGTAAAAATTTACTGAAACGTTTTCAAAAACTATATGAAACCTTTTTTAGTAGATTTAAAAATATTTGAAGGAGAGTTATCATTATGACTCAAGGGAAAATTACTGCATCTGCAGCAATGCTTAATGTATTGAAAACATGGGGCGTAGACACAATCTACGGTATCCCATCAGGAACACTCAGCTCATTGATGGATGCTTTGGCTGAAGACAAAGATATCCGCTTCTTGCAAGTTCGTCACGAAGAAACAGGTGCTCTTGCAGCGGTTATGCAAGCTAAATTCGGCGGCTCAATCGGGGTTGCAGTTGGTTCAGGTGGTCCAGGTGCGACTCACTTGATTAACGGTGTTTACGATGCAGCTATGGATAACACTCCATTCCTAGCAATCCTTGGATCACGTCCAGTTAACGAACTCAACATGGATGCTTTCCAAGAATTGAACCAAAACCCAATGTACAACGGTATCGCTGTATACAACAAACGTGTAGCTTACGCTGAGCAATTGCCAAAAGTAATCGACGAAGCTTGCCGTGCTGCAGTTTCTAAAAAAGGTCCAGCTGTTGTTGAAATCCCAGTAAACTTCGGTTTCCAAGAAATCGACGAAAATTCATACTACGGTTCAGGTTCATACGAACGTTCATTCATCGCTCCTGCTTTGAACGAAGTTGAAATCGACAAAGCTGTTGAAATCTTGAACAATGCTGAACGTCCAGTTATCTATGCTGGTTACGGTGGTGTTAAAGCTGGTGAAGTGATTACTGAATTGTCACGTAAAATCAAAGCACCAATCATCACAACTGGTAAAAACTTTGAAGCCTTTGAATGGAACTATGAAGGTTTGACAGGTTCTGCTTACCGTGTTGGTTGGAAGCCAGCCAACGAAGTGGTCTTTGAAGCAGACACAGTTCTTTTCCTTGGTTCAAACTTCCCATTTGCTGAAGTTTACCAAGCATTCAAGAATACTGAAAAATTCATCCAAGTGGATATCGACCCTTACAAACTTGGTAAACGTCATGCCCTAGACGCTTCAATCCTTGGTGATGCAGGTCAAGCAGCTAAAGCTATCCTTGACAAAGTGAACCCAGTTGAATCTACTCCATGGTGGCGTGCAAACGTTAAGAACAACCAAAACTGGCGTGATTACATGAACAAAATCGAAGGTAAAACTGAGGGTGAATTGCAATTGTATCAAGTTTACAATGCAATCAACAAACATGCTGATCAAGACGCTATCTACTCAATCGACGTAGGTGACACTACTCAAACATCTACTCGTCACCTTCACATGACACCTAAGAACATGTGGCGTACATCTCCACTCTTTGCGACAATGGGTATTGCCCTTCCTGGTGGTATCGCTGCTAAGAAAGACAATCCAGATCGCCAAGTATGGAACATCATGGGTGACGGTGCATTCAACATGTGCTACCCAGACGTTATCACAAACGTTCAATATGACCTTCCAGTTATCAACCTTGTCTTCTCAAATGGTAAATATGCCTTCATCAAGGACAAATACGAAGACACAAACAAACACTTGTTTGGTTGTGACTTCCCTAATGCTGACTATGCGAAAATCGCTGAAGCTCAAGGAGCTGTTGGATTTACAGTTGACCGTATCGAAGACATCGATGCAGTTGTTGCAGAAGCTGTTAAATTGAGCAAAGAAGGTAAAACTGTTGTTATCGATGCTCGCATCACTGAACACCGTCCACTTCCAGTAGAAGTACTTGAATTGGATCCAAAACTTCACTCAGAAGAAGCAATCAAAGCCTTCAAGGAAAAATACGAAGCAGAAGAACTCATACCATTCCGCCTCTTCTTGGAAGAAGAAGGTTTGCAATCACGCGCAATTAAATAATTCCTCTCGTCGAAAATCAAATTTAAACTGTGTTATCTTCACCTTGCCGTACTTCAGTACTGCCTGCGGTTCGATGCCTTGTTTATTCTTTGATTTTCTTAGAGCGAAACTTAAAAAGATCGGAGCAATCCGGTCTTTTTATGGAGGATAGTAAATGAATTTAAATCAATTAGATATTATCGTTTCCGATGTTCCACAAGTCTGTGCTGACTTGGAGCGTATTTTGGATAAAAAATCCGATTATGTTGATGACAGTTTTGCTCAGTTTACGATTGGCAGTCACTGTCTGATGTTGTCCCAAAATCATTTGATTCCTTTGGAAGATTTTCAGTCAGGAATCATTCTTCATATCGAGGTTGAGGATGTAGACCAGAATTACCAACGGTTGAAAGAACTTGGTATCCAGGTTTTAAACGGACCAACTGTAACCGATTGGGGAACAGAGTCCTTATTAGTTAAAGGGCCTGCTGGTCTAGTGATTGATTTTTATCGTATGAAGTAGGTAATTCTATTATCAAATTTTTTATCTAAACATTCTTGGAGTGAAACTTAAAAAGATCGGAGCAATTCGATCTTTTTTGTATTTATGCGACTTTCAGTCCGTCTCGCTCCGTTAGGTGCGAGACAAAAAACCACCCGTTTTCACGGGTGGTTATGATTTCTACACTTATTGTTTGGCTTCCTGTTTTAATTGTTGCACCTGTTCCTCGTACTGGACAAGCTCCCTGTCTTTTATATTGATAGTCGCTTCTGCTTCAGCAATGCGGCTTCTCAGATCTTGAGTCTTGTTATGGTGATAGCTAATACCAATAGCACTACCAGCAATGATCCCGATTACTAGACAAGTAAAAATCACCAAAATCAAGGGAGCAGATAGTTGTGTAAAGACAAGACTGACAGTTACTGTTTGACGATTGAGTAGACCAAATGAGATCACAATGACTAATAAGCTCAAACCGCCAATTAGATAAGCCTTATCTTTCAGTGACAATTCATTAAATTTTTTTAGCATAAGTTCCTTTTCTCCTGACTATGTTGATAGAAAACTACACACCATTTAGGTATTAACAAAATTCATTTTACTAGAAAATTTCGATACTGTCAATAATTTCTAACGGCTTATTTACCATCAATCAATCGATTCATTGAAAAGGAGTATTCATTTTCTAATATTTGATTGAGTAAACAGAACGGAGCAATTCGGTCTTTTTTCTGTTCCCTCTTTCTTATAACAAGATTGTGATAGTTTATATCTTTATAACAAAAGTTTTAAAGACTTGATTGTTTTGAAAGAATATTTTAAAATAAGATTCAGTAAAAATGAAAGAGGTTTTGAAAATGTCTGAAAAACAAATGAAAATTTTAGGTTGGGTAGCGACCTTTATGTCTGTTATGATGTATGTGTCTTACTTCCCACAAATCATGAACAATCTGGCTGGTCAAAAAGGAAATTTCATCCAGCCCTTGGTTGCTGCCATCAACTGTAGTCTCTGGGTTTACTACGGTCTTTTCAAAAAAGAAAGAGATATCCCCCTTGCAGCAGCTAATGCACCAGGTATTATTTTTGGCCTAGTGACGGTTATTACAGCTTTGATTTAAAAGGAACAGAGGAGACTAGTTTTCAGTCTTCTTTTTTGTTTCAGGGGAGGCTATTTACTTTTTCTAGAGGATAATTTTTTAAAAAACAATCTGATAAACTTAAATAGTAGAATAGTATCAGTATGTCACAGTATTTTATAAGAAAAGGTTTACAGAATAAGTTATAATATAAGTAAATGAACAAGCAAATAAGAAAGTGAGTAGAGTTATGACCGAAAAACTGACTTTTCCGGATGGTTTCTTGTGGGGCGGAGCGACAGCTGCCAACCAGTGTGAGGGTGCTTATAATTTAGAAGGTCGTGGATTGGCGAATGTGGATGTCGTCCCCATCGGTCCAGATCGTGAAGCCATTATCACAGGTCAGAAAAAGATGTTTTCGTTTGAGGAGGGCTATTTTTACCCAGCCAAGCAAGCTATTGATATGTACCATCATTACAAGGAAGATATTGCCCTTTTTGCGGAAATGGGCTTTAAGACTTATCGTCTATCCATTGCTTGGACTCGGATTTTTCCTAAGGGCGACGAAACAGTGCCAAATGAAGCTGGTCTAGCCTTTTATGAGGATTTATTTAAGGAGTGCCACAAGTATGGTATCCAACCTCTGGTGACTATCACTCATTTCGACTGTCCTATGCACTTGATTACAGAGTACGGTGGTTGGCGCAATCGTCGGATGTTAGACTTCTATGAAAAACTTTGTCGCACACTCTTTACCCGCTATAAGGGTTTGGTCAAATATTGGCTTACCTTCAACGAAATCAACATGATTCTCCATGCCCCCTTTATGGGAGCTGGGCTCTGTTTTGAAGAAGGAGAAAATCAAGAACTGGTTAAATATCAGGCTGCACACTATGAGTTGGTAGCTTCAGCTCTTGCGACAAAGATTGCCCACGAAATTGACCCAGAAAATAAGGTGGGATGTATGTTGGCTGCAGGGCAATACTATCCTAACACAGCCCATCCAAGAGACTACTGGGCAGCCATGGAGGAAGACCGCAAGAGTTACTTCTTCATTGATGTTCAAGCGCGTGGGGAATACCCAAACTATGCCAAGAAGCAGTGGGAGCGTGAGCGAATCGAGATTCAAATGACTGCAGAAGATTTAGAGTTGTTGAAGGACAATACTGTTGACTTTGTTTCCTTCTCTTACTATGCAAGTCTAGTAGCCTCAGGTGATCCAGAAGTTAAAGAATTAACTGCTGGAAATATCTTTGCCTCTCTCAAAAATCCTTATCTTGAATCCTCAGAATGGGGATGGCAGATTGACCCACTTGGTCTTCGTATCACCCTCAATGCTATCTGGGATCGTTACCAAAAGCCAATGTTCATCGTGGAAAACGGTCTAGGTGCTATGGATACACCGGATGAGAATGGTCATGTAGCAGATGACTATCGGATTGCTTACTTAGAGGCTCATATCAAGGCCATGCGAGATGCCATTTACCAAGATGGCGTTGACTTGCTTGGTTATACGACTTGGGGCTGTATCGATCTGGTTTCAGCTGGAACAGGCGAAATGAACAAGCGCTATGGCTTTATCTATGTAGATCGAGATAATGCTGGTCATGGAAGCCTCAAACGTAGCAAGAAGAAATCCTTCTACTGGTACAAGGATGTCATTGCCAGCAATGGTGCAAGCATTGAGTAGAGCACATTTGTTCACTATTTTTATAAAATCTTCTCCCTACTTTATAATATGTGAAAAAGAGTTCAATTAGATGGAGCTTTTTGCTATAATGAGGGGAGAAAAATCAGACAGGAGATCGACATGTCAGAACCATTATTTTTACAATCAGTTATGCAAGAAAAAATCTGGGGTGGAACCAAGCTACGTGATGAGTTTGGTTACGACATCCCAAGTGAAAAAATCGGAGAATATTGGGCCATCTCAGCCCATCCAAATGGAGTCTCTAAAGTTTCCAATGGTCGTTTTGAGGGGACAGACCTAGCTACTTTGTATGCAGAACACCGTGAATTGTTTGGCAATCGTCCAGAACCTGTATTTCCACTCTTGACCAAGATTCTGGATGCCAACGACTGGCTCAGTGTACAAGTTCACCCAGACGATGCCTATGGACTAGAGCATGAAGGCGAGCTTGGAAAAACAGAATGCTGGTATATTATCGCTGCAGACGAAGGTTCAGAGATTATCTACGGTCACAATGCCAAGTCAAAAGAAGAACTCCGCCAGCAAATCGAGGACAAGAATTGGGATGCTTTGTTGACAAAAGTACCAGTTAAAGCTGGAGATTTCTTCTATGTGCCAAGTGGCACCATGCATGCTATTGGTGCAGGTATTTTAATCCTTGAAACACAACAATCTAGTGACACAACCTACCGTGTCTATGACTTTGACCGTAAGGATGATAATGGTAACTTGCGTGAACTTCACCTTGAAAAATCCATTGATGTCTTGAACATTGGTGAGCCTGCAAATAGCCGTCCTGTAACTGTTAAAGCAGATGATTTGCGTTCCACTCTCCTTGTATCCAATGATTTCTTTGCAGTTTACAAGTGGGAAATTACTGGAAAAGTTGACTTCGAAAAGACAGCTGACTACAGCTTGTTTAGTGTCTTAGCTGGTCAAGGTCAACTGACTGTTGACGGAAAAAACTATCCAATCCAAAAAGGTTTCCACTTTATCCTACCAAGTGATGTTGAAGCTTGGACCTTGGAAGGACAAGATTTGGAATTGATTGTTAGCCATCCATAAAAAAGAAAGGGCCTGAGTTCATTACTCAAGTCCTTTTTGATTACATAAATTGGGCGATAAAGACCACGATGATGATGATTGGAATGATGAAACGAAGAAGGAATAGCCAGACTTGGAACAGTCCCTGTTTCCATGCTATTTCATCGAGATGGAGTTCCTCCATTGCAAGAACCTTTTTAAAGATATAGCCTGTAAAAAGTGAAAGGCAGAGAGCTCCAAATGGCATAAGGAGATTGGAAACCAAGAAGTCCATAGCGTCAAAGAAGGTCTTCCCAAAGATGTGAACATCTGCCATGACACCGTAAGATAGGGCTGAAGGAATTCCAAAGACAAAGGTCAAAATTCCTAAAATGGCACTCCATTTGGCACGTTTGCTGTTATTCTGATTGGTGATATTTCCCACATTGATTTCCAGCATGACGACAGAAGAAGTGACCGTCGCAAAGAGGAAGAGCAAGAGGAAAAGGATGTAGAAAATGGTTCCAAAAGGCATCTTGTCAAAGAGTTGAGGCAAGACGATAAAGAGCAAGCTCGGTCCCCCTTCAGATTGGATATTGAAGGCTGACATAGCAGGGAAAATGGCTAGACCTGCCATGATGGACACCGAGATGTTCATTGCTACAATAGAAATTCCTGACTGGACTAGATTGGTTTTCTGATCCAAATAAGAAGCATATGTCAGCATGGCTGTAACCCCTAGTGAAAGGGCAAAGAAAGATTGTCCCAGAGCATAGAGGAGACCAGCACTGGTCAGTTTTGAAAAGTCTGGTTTGAGGAAGTAAAGAACCCCTTCCATGGCATTTGGCAAACTGAGAGAACGACCGATGATGACGACAAAGATGATAAAGAGCAGGGGCATCATGACTTTCGATGCTCTTTCAATCCCTTTTTGAACCCCACGTGATACAATAAAGATATTCAATAAGATAAAGGCCGCTTGAGCTCCTAGGGCAATGGCTGGATTTGAAATGATTGAAGTAAATAATTGAGCATAATCACCAGTTCCGCTAAGTTGGAACAATTTTCCAAACTCAATGCCTAGATAGACTAAAATCCATCCTCCAATAACACTGTAGAAAGATAAGAGGATAAAGAGGGCGAAGGCACCAATCCAACCGATAAAGTTGTACTTGCTATTCTTGCCGAGTTTTCCAAAGGTTTTGATTGCTGAGACACCAGCACTTCGGCCGAGAGCAAATTCAGCCAGCAAAAGGGGGAAACCAATTAAAATAGTGGAAATGAGAAAGACAAGTAAAAAGCCTCCTCCACCATTAGCAGCAGTCATGTAGGGGAATTTCCAAACGGCACCAAGTCCGATGGCTGAACCAGCAGATGCTAGGATAAAGCCCAGTTTAGAACCCCATTGCGATTTTTCAGACATAGTTAAACTCCTAAAATTAGTGTTCCAAAAGAAAAAGCTACTGCCCTTGGCAAATAGCCTCATAAGTACTCAAGATGAGCTTTTCTTTTGCTTGATAGACTTGACTATCCTATCATGTTTTCTAAGGTCTGTCAAGAAAACCATTTTCATGTTATGATAAAGTAAAAAAATTTCGCAAAAACGCTTGACTCTGACCTAGGGGGAGGGGTTATACTATCAATGTAATACTCTTCGAAAATCAAATTCAAACCACGTCAGCGTCGCCTTACCGTACTCAAGTACAGCCTGCGGCTAGCTTCCTAGTTTGCTCTTTGATTTTCATTGAGTATAAGGAGGAAATCATGTACCATATAAAAGAAGCTGCGCAGCTTTCGGGTGTCTCTGTCAAGACCCTGTACCACTACGATAAGATAGGACTCTTAGTCCCCTTAAAGTCGGAAAACGGCTATCGAACCTACAGTCAAGAGGATTTGGAACGCCTTCAGGTCATTCTTTACTACAAATATCTAGGCTTTTCTTTAGAAAAAATAGCAGAGCTGTTAAAGGAAGATAGATCAGATTTGTTGCCTCACTTGACCAGACAGTTGGACTATTTGACTCGAGAAAGACAACATCTGGATACCTTGATTTCAACCTTGCAGAAAACCATTCAAGAACATAAAGGAGAAAGAGAAATGACCATTCAAGAGAAATTCGCAGGATTTAACTACCAAGATCATCAAAAATACCACCAAGAGGCGGTAGAGAAATATGGACAAGAAGTCATGGACCAAGCGCTCGATCGTCAAAAAGGTCACGAAGATGAGGCTACGCTTGCCTTCAACCAAGTTTTTCAAGCTTTGTCACAAAATCTTCAAGCTGGTTTATCTGCAACAGCAACTGAAAACCAAGAGCAAGCAGCCAAGCTCTTGCAAGCCATCCGTACTTATGGATTTGATTGTACTATTGAAGTATTCGGTCATATCGGTAAAGGATACGTCTATAACCCAGAATTTAAGGAAAACATTGACAAATTTGGAATTGGAACAGCCCAGTACACATCAGATGTCATTGCTCACTATGTCCAAACTCAGACAAAATAAAATCGGAGGAGTATTCTTCCGATTTTTACTAAATTCAAGCACTACTTGCTTAATAATTTTTCTACTACATTTAGTTTTCGCATGGTCAAATCTACATTGAAAAGCTTTTCAAGATAGTTGGTATGGAGTTTCTTTTGTTTTGCAGTTCTAGGGAGGTAGAGGTAAAGACAATGGTCACCGATACAAATTTCTTCTTCACCGTAATCAATTTTCAATTTTTCTAAAGGGAGACTTTGAATAGATTCTTGATAAAAAATCACGTGTATACGGTCATAAAGATAGTGTTCTCCAAACGGGTTTTCTTGGACAATTTTTTTAAAATCACTTTTGTTCTTGATTACCATTTTTAAGTCAGCACCAATATTTTCATTTATTAGAGTATGGACATGTTCTCGTATTTTTTCTAAATCTAAGTCGCTTTCAAGAATGATATTCCCACTTTGAATATAGGTTCGAACTTGTTGAAAACCAGCTTCTGTCAAGATATCTACTAGATAAGACATTTTAGGGATAGCATTTTTTCCATTAGGAGTAACTCCCCTTAACAAGATAATATGTTCCAAAGTAGTTCCTTTCTTTTGGGGCTGATTTAGCCATTGAATAATTTAGATTTAGATTGGATTTGATCCCGCCACCCAACCAGTGCAGAGGGCAGAAGTGATGTTAAAGCCACCCGTATGGGCATTGATATCCAGTACCTCACCAGCAAAGTGAAGGCCAGGTACCAGCTTACTTTCAAGGGTTTTAGGGTTGATTTCCTTAAGACTGACACCACCCTTGGTAACAAAGGATTTGGCGAGAGACATTTTACCAGTCACAGGGATTTTGAGGGTCTTAATAGACTGGAGAAGTTGTTCTTGTTCCTTTTCACTCAACTGTTTGACTTTGTCAGGATAGCCTTGCACAAAAAAATCTGCCAAGCGTTCTGGAAGCAAAGTTTTTAAGGCATTTTTCAAGGATTTTTCCCGATTCTCTTCTAGAAATGCAGCCAAGTCCTTCTCAGAAAGTTGAGGTAGAACATCCAGTGAGAGAACCTCTCCGCCCTTGACAAAGCTGGACATACGCAGAGCAGCAGGGCCTGACAAACCAAAGTGGGTAAAGAGCAAATCGTGAGTGATGACATGCTTACCATAGCTTAGGGTCACATCGTCCAATGAAATTCCTTGCAAGGCCTTGTGTGGAAAATCTGTCAACAAAGGACTTTCAGTGGCTTCAAGATCGGTAATGGTATGCTTAAAATGACGGGCAATCTCGTGACCAAAACCAGTCGAACCAGTAGAGGGATAGGATTTCCCACCAGTTGTGACAATGAGTTTCTCACAAGTGAAGGTTTGGTCTGCGGACTTAAGGACAAACTGGTCGTCTATCTTTTTAACCGAAACAATCTCCGTTTTAGTAGCAACTCGACCACCGAGTTCAGTGATTTTCTTTTCCAAGGCCTCGATAATGGTCCGAGACTTGTCACTAGCAGGAAAGACGCGTCCGTGGTCTTCGACCTTAAGTTTAACACCATTTTCTGTAAAAAAATTAATGATATCATGGTTATCAAATTGGGAGAAGACACTGTAGAGAAAGCGCCCATTTCCAGGGATGCCAGCTAGTAGGTCATCTAGAGTTCCGTTGTTGGTTACATTGCAACGTCCCCCACCAGTACCAGCTAATTTTTTTCCAAGTTTCCGATTTTTTTCGATGAGGAGGGTTTTCTGTCCATAAAAGCTACTGGAAATCGTAGCCATCATACCAGCAGGACCTCCACCGATGACAATAGTATCAAAATGTTTCATAGCTCTATTGTACCACAAAAAAACAAGAGATGAAGTCACCTCTTGTCAAGAATGCAATTAATCAATTTCATATCCCATCAGCAAACCACCATCTTCTGCATAAAAACTGCAGAGACCAGATGTTGGGAGAATTTTAATATCCGCCTGTGGGAAATTTTCGCGGATTCGCTCTGAGAGCTGTTGGCAACATTTCTCGTTATTGCGTTGGGCCATGACAATACGGCCACCAGCATATCCAGCTTTAATGATTTCATCATAGGCAGCTTGAACTGATTTCTTTGGTCCTCGTGCTTTTTGTAGCAATTCGAGAGTTCCAGTTTCACTAGCTTCTCCGACCATACGGATATTGAGAAGGCCAACGACCGTACCGATAAGCTTGCTCAAACGGCCGTTCTTTACCAAGTTATCGACTTTAGCTAGGACAAAAAGTAACTTGGTTTTTTCTTGATAGGCAGTGATAGATTCAACCACTTCTTCAAAAGATAAGCCCTGGTCGATCAAGTCATTCAATTTTTCTACGAGCAAGTCAACTTCCCCACCAGCAGACAAACTATCAATTATATGAATTTTAGTATCAGGATGTTCTTCCAGATAAATATTTTTTGCTAGTTGAGCACTATTGTGGCTTCCAGAAAGAGTACCAGTGATGGTTACTAGGAAAATGTTTTTGGCTCCTTCAAATGCTCGCAAATAATCATCTGGGCTTGGACAAGCTGATTTTGAAGCTTCTGCAGTTGCATACATGGTTTCCATCATTTGGTCAATGTCAAGACTGGCATCATCAACAAAGACCTGATCAGCTACTTGAATGGTTAAGGGGACACTTACAAAGGTCGTGTCAATAGCTGGTCTTGCCAGCTGACGATAATCACAACCAGAGTCAGCAATAATCTTCCAAGTCATAGAAATTCTCCATCTTTGTCAGTTATACATTGACAAAGGTTCTGTCTTTTTTTACAATTATATCATGAAAGCCCTTGAAACAAAAGCCTCATCCGTCTGTTGTGACAAGTAGAAAGAAAATGTTATGTCTGAACGTAGAATCTCTGAAAAGTCTCTTGAAAATCTCAGAAAATCAAACCAAGAATCCAATTTATTAACTAGAGAAGCCATCGAAACAGCCCTCTTGCAACTCTTGGAAAAAAAGGACTTGACCAAGATTAGTATTTCTGAATTGGCCAAACGTGCAGGCGTTTCTCGTGCAGCCTTTTACCGTAATTATGATTCCAAAGAGGAAATTTTAGAGAGTGTCTTTAAACGGAGTGTCCACAACATCATGGAACAACTGCACCATTATGATTTAAAGACAGATCTTTATCTGGTCTGGGTTCATCTTTTCCGGGAGGCCAGAAAGGAAGCCAGAGTGATTCAATTGGCCTTGGATTACCATCTGGAAAAAATCTTTGTCCAAGCCATGCAGGAATTTTTAGAAAAATACCATGGGAAATCAAAAGGTGTCAGCTCTTATCTTCATTCCTTTTGGAGCTCGGCCATCGTTTCTGTCCTTCTAAAATGGATCAAGGATGGCATGAAGGTACCAGCTGAAAAGATTGCAGATTTAGGTTTACCATTTTTTAAAAAATAGAGAAAAAGGAGAAGAGATATGACTGAAAAAAGACTAGCATGGGATGAGTATTTTGCAGCCCAAGCCTTACTAATTGCCAATCGTTCCACTTGTAAACGTGCCAAAGTGGGCGCGATTCTGGTAAAAGATAATAAGGTTATTTCCACTGGTTACAATGGTTCGGTATCAGGAACCGAGCATTGTATTGACCACGAATGTCTAGTCATTGAAGGACACTGTGTTCGCACCCTTCATGCTGAGGTCAATGCTATCCTTCAAGGTGCAGAACGTGGTGTTCCTAAAGGCTTTACAGCCTATGTAACGCATTTTCCTTGTCTGAACTGTACAAAACAATTGCTGCAGGTCGGTTGCAAGCGCGTGGTTTATATTAACCAGTATCGAATGGACGACTATGCCCAATACCTTTATCAAGAAAAAGGGACAGAATTGACCCATCTACCACTTGAGACAGTACAGGCAGCTCTTAAAGAGGCAGATCTAATGTAAAAATTATCAAAAATAAATGGTTTAGAAAGATTTTTAAACCGTTTTTTGGTATAATAAGAAGAATAAATTGAAAGAAGGAACTCCAAAAATGGGAAAAATTGAAGTTATTAATCACCCACTGATTCAACACAAATTGTCAATCTTGCGTCGTACAGATACTTCTACAAAAGCTTTTCGTGAGCTAGTAGATGAGATTGCAATGTTGATGGGGTATGAAGTACTTCGTGATCTTCCACTAGAAGATGTGGAAATCGAAACACCAATTACAAAAACAGTTCAAAAACAATTGGCAGGTAAGAAATTGGCCATCGTCCCAATCTTGCGTGCAGGTATCGGGATGGTTGATGGTCTCTTGAGCTTGGTTCCAGCTGCTAAAGTTGGCCACATCGGTATGTACCGTGATGAAGAAACACTTCAACCAGTTGAGTACTTAGTGAAATTGCCTGAGGACATTGACCAACGTCAAATTTTTGTAGTAGACCCAATGTTGGCAACAGGTGGCTCAGCAATCTTGGCTGTTGATTCTCTTAAAAAACGTGGCGCATCAAATATCAAATTTGTCTGCCTTGTATCTGCTCCAGAGGGTGTAAAAGCCCTTCAAGAAGCTCATCCAGATGTAGAAATCTTTACAGCAGCCTTGGATGAACGTTTGAACGAACACGGTTATATCGTTCCAGGTCTTGGAGATGCTGGAGACCGCTTGTTCGGTACAAAATAAGATCGAAAAGAAGAATGACTTGGAAAAGTATTTCCAGTCACGAAAGGAGGTTGGGTTTTTGTTTCTGTCTAATGAAAGCAGAACAAAAATTTGACCTTTTTTGACCAAGATATTATAATAGTCTTATCTTCAGTCATTTGACCAACAAAATTAAAACTCAAAAGGAGAAATGAATGATTCCTGTAGTTATTGAACAAACAAGCCGTGGAGAACGTTCCTACGATATTTACTCACGTCTTCTCAAAGACCGCATCATTATGCTGACAGGTCCGGTTGAAGACAATATGGCTAACTCTGTTATTGCCCAATTGCTTTTCTTGGATGCCCAAGATAGTACAAAAGATATTTACCTTTATGTCAATACACCAGGTGGTTCTGTTTCAGCTGGTTTGGCAATCGTAGATACCATGAACTTTATCAAGGCAGATGTCCAAACCATTGTTATGGGAATGGCTGCATCTATGGGGACTGTCATCGCATCAAGTGGAGCAAAAGGCAAACGTTTCATGCTTCCAAATGCTGAATACATGATTCACCAACCAATGGGCGGTACAGGTGGTGGTACCCAACAAACTGATATGGCTATCGCTGCAGAACACTTGCTCAAAACTCGTAATACCTTGGAAAAAATCTTGGCTGAAAATTCAGGTCAGTCAATGGAAAAAGTCCATGCAGATGCAGAACGTGATAACTGGATGAGCGCCCAGGAAACACTTGAATATGGCTTTATTGATGAAATTATGGCCAACAATTCATTGAACTAATGATGATAGAAGGCAAACTCGACTGGGTTTGCTTTTTTTGGTATAATAGGGAGAGATTTCTTAGAAAGAGGATTTATCATGTTTGAAAAAGTCAATCGCTCTGGCTTGATTATCTATCTTTACTATAATCGTGATGCCAAAAAACTGCAGGATTATGGAGATATTACCTATCATTCCAAGAAACATCGTTACTTACAACTCTATGTTCCAACTCAAGAAGTGGAGCAATTGGTCGGACGCTTGAGCAAGGAAAAATTTATTAAAAAAGTTAGGGTTTGTCATATCCAAGAGTTGGAAACACCCTTTGTGGGCAATCTTTATCGATAGGAAAACGTTATCATCGAAAAAAGCTCAAGGAAAACATTGACAATTTTCTGATAATTCGGTATATTCTTAACAGACTATTTAAGAAATAAGGAGACAAAAAGATGAAGAAAAAATTTGCCCTATCGTTTGTGGCGCTTGCAAGTGTAGCACTTCTTGCAGCCTGTGGAGAAGTGAAGTCTGGAGCAGTCAACACTGCTGGTAACTCAGTAGAGGAAAAGACAATTAAAATCGGGTTTAACTTTGAAGAATCAGGTTCTTTAGCTGCATACGGAACAGCTGAACAAAAAGGTGCCCAATTGGCTGTTGATGAAATCAATGCCGCAGGTGGTATCGATGGAAAACAAATCGAAGTAGTCGATAAAGATAATAAGTCTGAAACAGCTGAGGCGGCTTCAGTTACAACTAACCTTGTAACCCAATCTAAAGTATCAGCAGTCGTAGGACCTGCGACATCTGGTGCGACTGCAGCTGCGGTAGCGAACGCTACAAAAGCAGGTGTTCCATTGATCTCACCAAGTGCGACTCAAGATGGATTGACTAAAGGTCAAGATTACCTCTTTATTGGAACTTTCCAAGATAGCTTCCAAGGAAAAATTATCTCAAACTATGTTTCTGAAAAATTAAATGCTAAGAAAGTTGTTCTTTACACTGACAATGCCAGTGACTATGCTAAAGGGATTGCCAAATCTTTCCGCGAGTCATACAAGGGTGAAATCGTTGCAGATGAAACTTTCGTAGCAGGTGACACAGACTTCCAAGCAGCCCTTACAAAAATGAAAGGGAAAGACTTTGATGCTATCATCGTTCCTGGTTACTATAATGAGGCTGGTAAGATTGTAAACCAAGCGCGTGGCATGGGAATTGACAAACCAATCGTTGGTGGTGATGGATTCAACGGTGAGGAGTTTGTACAACAAGCAACTGCTGAAAAAGCATCAAACATCTACTTTATCTCAGGCTTCTCAACTACTGTAGAAGTTTCAGCTAAAGCTAAAGCCTTCCTTGACGCTTACCGTGCTAAGTACAATGAAGAGCCTTCAACATTTGCAGCCTTGGCTTATGATTCAGTTCACCTTGTAGCAAACGCAGCAAAAGGTGCTAAAAATTCAGGTGAAATCAAGGACAACCTTGCTAAAACAAAAGATTTTGAAGGTGTAACTGGTCAAACAAGCTTCGATGCAGACCACAACACAGTCAAAACTGCTTACATGATGACCATGAACAATGGTAAAGTTGAAGCAGCAGAAGTTGTAAAACCATAATAGAAAAATGTTGAAATAGGGAATGAGCCTTTGACTCACTCCCTGTTTCGATATTTAATACTCTTCGAAAATCTCTTCAAACTGCGTCAACGTCGCCTTGGATTATATATGTGACTGACTTCGTCAGTCTTATCTACAACCTCAAAGCAGTGCTTTGAGCAACCTGCGGCTAGTTTCCTAGTTTGCTCTTTGATTTTCATTGAGTATAAGAACCTATCAAAAAGTGAGGGAAAACCCTCGGAATTATAAATAGAAAGAGTGAATCTTATGCTCCAACAACTCGTAAATGGTTTGATTCTAGGTAGTGTTTACGCGCTGTTAGCCCTAGGATATACCATGGTTTACGGAATTATCAAGCTCATCAACTTCGCCCATGGTGATATTTATATGATGGGAGCCTTTATCGGTTATTTCTTGATCAATTCTTTCCAAATGAATTTCTTTGTAGCGCTTATTGTAGCTATGCTAGCGACAGCTATTCTTGGTGTCGTGATTGAGTTTCTTGCTTACCGACCTTTGCGCCACTCTACTCGTATTGCTGTTTTGATTACGGCTATTGGGGTTTCTTTCCTATTGGAGTATGGCATGGTCTATCTGGTTGGTGCCAATACCCGTGCCTTCCCTCAAGCGATTCAAACAGTTCGCTATGATTTGGGACCAGTTAGCCTAACAAATGTGCAGTTAATGATTTTGGCCATTTCCTTGATTTTGATGATTTTGTTACAAGTCATTGTCCAAAAAACAAAGATGGGGAAAGCCATGCGTGCTGTATCTGTAGATAGCGATGCAGCGCAATTGATGGGGATCAATGTAAATCGTACTATCAGCTTTACCTTCGCTTTGGGTTCAGCTCTTGCGGGTGCGGCTGGTGTTCTGATTGCCCTCTATTATAACTCTCTTGAACCTTTGATGGGTGTTACTCCAGGTCTTAAGTCTTTCGTTGCCGCAGTACTTGGTGGTATCGGGATTATTCCTGGTGCGGCTCTTGGTGGCTTTGTGATTGGTCTATTGGAAACCTTTGCGACAGCCTTTGGAATGTCAGACTTCCGTGATGCCATTGTTTATGGAATCTTGTTGTTGATCTTGATTGTCCGCCCAGCTGGTATCCTTGGTAAAAATGTGAAAGAGAAGGTGTAAACGATGAAAGAAAATTTAAAAGTTAATATTCTATGGTTACTCCTTTTGTTAGCTGGCTATGGCTTGATTAGTGTACTGGTTTCAGTCGGAGTACTCAATCTATTCTATGTACAGATTTTACAACAAATAGGAATTAATATTATTCTGGCTGTTGGTCTCAACTTAATCGTTGGTTTTTCAGGACAATTTTCACTTGGGCATGCTGGTTTCATGGCGATTGGTGCCTATGCAGCAGCTATTATTGGTTCTAAATCACCAACCTACGGTGCCTTCTTTGGAGCCATGCTGATAGGTGCTTTGCTTTCAGGAGCAGTTGCCTTGCTTGTCGGAATTCCAACCTTACGCTTGAAGGGGGACTATCTTGCGGTAGCGACTCTTGGTGTTTCTGAAATTATCCGTATCTTTATCATCAATGGTGGAAGCCTTACAAATGGTGCAGCAGGTATCTTGGGAATTCCTAACTTTACAACTTGGCAAATGGTTTACTTCTTTGTCGTGATCACAACCATTGCAACCTTAAACTTCTTGCGTAGTCCAATTGGTCGTTCAACCCTCTCCGTTCGTGAGGATGAAATTGCTGCTGAGTCAGTTGGGGTTAATACGACTAAAATTAAAATTATCGCTTTTGTCTTTGGTGCCATTACTGCAAGTATTGCAGGGTCACTTCAGGCAGGATTTATCGGGTCTGTTGTACCGAAAGATTATACTTTCATCAACTCAATCAACGTTTTGATTATTGTTGTATTTGGTGGACTTGGTTCCATTACAGGTGCCATCGTTTCAGCTATTGTTTTGGGAATTTTGAATATGCTTCTCCAAGATGTTGCTAGTGTGCGTATGATTATTTACGCTTTGGCCTTGGTATTGGTAATGATTTTCAGACCAGGTGGACTCCTTGGAACATGGGAATTGAGCCTATCACGTTTCTTTAAAAAATCTAAGAAGGAGGAACAAAACTAATGGCATTACTTGAAGTAAAACAGTTAACCAAACATTTTGGCGGTCTAACAGCTGTTGGAGATGTGACTCTTGAATTGAACGAAGGGGAACTGGTTGGACTAATCGGTCCAAATGGAGCTGGGAAAACCACTCTTTTCAACCTTTTGACCGGTGTTTATGAACCAAGTGAGGGAACAGTAACCTTAGATGGTCACCTTTTGAATGGAAAGTCACCTTATAAGATTGCTTCTTTGGGACTTGGACGTACATTCCAAAATATCCGTCTCTTTAAAGATTTAACAGTTTTGGATAATGTTTTGATTGCTTTTGGCAACCATCACAAACAACATGTTTTTGCTAGTTTCTTACGTTTACCAGCTTTTTACAAGAGTGAAAAAGAATTAAAGGCTAAAGCCTTGGAATTGCTGAAAATCTTTGATTTAGATGGTGATGCAGAAACTCTTGCTAAAAATCTTGCCTACGGACAACAACGTCGTTTAGAAATTGTTCGTGCCCTTGCTACGGAACCTAAAATTCTCTTCTTAGATGAACCAGCAGCAGGTATGAACCCACAGGAAACAGCTGAATTGACTGAGTTAATTCGTCGTATCAAAGATGAATTTAAGATTACGATCATGCTGATTGAACACGATATGAATTTGGTTATGGAAGTAACAGAACGTATCTACGTACTTGAATATGGTCGTTTGATTGCACAAGGAACTCCTGACGAAATTAAGACCAATAAACGCGTTATCGAAGCTTATCTAGGAGGTGAAGCCTAATGTCTATGTTAAAAGTTGATAATCTTTCTGTGCATTACGGCATGATCCAAGCAGTCCGTGATGTAAGCTTTGAAGTGAATGAAGGAGAAGTTGTTTCCCTTATCGGTGCCAATGGTGCAGGTAAGACAACCATTCTCCGTACCTTGTCTGGTTTGGTTAGACCAAGTTCTGGAAAGATTGAATTTTTAGGTCAAGAAATCCAAAAAATGCCAGCTCAAAAAATCGTGGCAGGTGGTCTTTCACAAGTACCAGAAGGACGCCACGTCTTTCCTGGCTTGACTGTGATGGAAAATCTTGAAATGGGAGCTTTCTTAAAGAAAAATCGTGAAGAAAATCAAGCTAACTTGAAGAAGGTTTTCTCACGCTTTCCTCGTCTTGAAGAACGGAAGAACCAAGATGCAGCCACTCTTTCAGGGGGGGAACAACAAATGCTTGCCATGGGACGTGCTCTTATGTCAACACCAAAACTTCTTCTTTTAGATGAACCATCAATGGGACTTGCCCCAATCTTTATTCAAGAGATCTTTGATATCATTCAAGATATCCAGAAGCAAGGAACAACCGTCCTCTTGATTGAGCAAAATGCCAATAAGGCACTCGCAATCTCTGACCGAGGTTATGTACTGGAAACAGGGAAAATCGTTCTATCAGGAACAGGAAAAGAACTCGCTTCATCAGAAGAAGTCAGAAAAGCATATCTAGGTGGCTAAAAAGGTCCGGGGGACCTTTTTAGTCGGCGGATGAAGATTGCGAAGCAATTATCAAATCCACTGGATTGTTTTAGTCGGTAGATGAGGATTACGAAGTAATCACCATTAATAGTCCGGAGGACCTTTTTAGTCGGTGGATAGAGATTGCGAAGCAATTCTCATCTGCACTGGAAGGTTAGCTTCTAATCATTGAAACAAAACAGAATGAAGCTGTCTATCCTTCATTCACAGAGCTCGATTTTAGAGCTCTTTTTGCTAGCTTATTCATACTTTTCTGAATTTTGAAAAAGAAATGTAAGCGTTTGATAGATTTACAAAAAGATTGTATAATAGGGATGAGAATAGAAAAGGAGAAGTCTCATGGCAGTTAAAGATTTTATGACCCGCAAGGTAGTTTATATTAGTCCAGATACAACAGTATCTCATGCAGCAGATTTGATGAGAGAGCAAGGATTACATCGCTTGCCTGTTATCGAAAATGATCAATTGGTTGGTTTGGTGACTGAGGGAACGATTGCCCAAGCTAGTCCATCAAAAGCAACAAGTCTTTCTATCTATGAGATGAACTATCTTTTAAATAAGACAAAAGTAAAAGATGTCATGATTCGTGATGTTGTCACTGTTTCGGGCTATGCGAGTCTAGAGGATGCTACTTATTTAATGCTAAAAAACAAGATTGGTATTCTTCCCGTCGTTGATAACCATCAAGTATACGGAGTTATTACGGATCGTGACGTTTTCCAAGCCTTTCTTGAAATTGCTGGTTATGGTGAAGAAGGAATTCGTGTGCGCTTTGTTACGGAAAATGAAGTTGGTGTACTCGGAAAGATTGTTTCTTTGATTGTAGAAGAAAATTTGAATATCTCCCATACAGTAAATATCCCTCGTAAGGATGGTAAGGTCATTATCGAAGTTCAAATCGATGGATCAATTGATTTACCAGCCTTGAAAGAAAAATTTGAATCAGAGAATATTCAAGTAGAAGAAATCACTCGTACTTCAGCAAAAGTCTTGTAAGAAGGGAAGCCGAAAGGCTTCTTTTTTCATGAAAAGGGTAGTAGAGCAAAAGATGGAAAGAAATGATAGATTATGGTATAATAAAACGATATAAAAAAGGAGTATTTATGGACATTTCAGAAATTCGTCAAAAAATTGACGCAAATCGTGAAAAATTAGCTTCTTTCAGGGGGTCTCTTTGACCTCGAAGGTTTAGAGGAAGAGATTGCCATCTTGGAAAACAAGATGACAGAACCTGATTTTTGGAACGATAATATCGCGGCCCAAAAAACGTCGCAAGAATTAAATGAATTAAAAAACACCTACAATACCTTCCACAAAATGGAAGAGTTGCAGGATGAAGTTGAAATTTTATTAGACTTTTTAGTTGAAGATGAGTCGGTGTATGAAGAATTGGTAACACAGTTATCCGAACTTGATAAGATGATGACTAGTTACGAGATGACCCTTCTGTTATCAGAACCTTATGACCATAATAATGCGATTTTGGAAATCCATCCAGGATCTGGTGGTACTGAAGCTCAGGACTGGGGTGATATGTTGCTTCGTATGTACACTCGCTATGGAAATGCTAAAGGCTTTAAAGTAGAAGTATTGGATTACCAAGCAGGAGATGAAGCTGGTATCAAGTCAGTAACCTTATCTTTTGAAGGACCTAATGCCTATGGCCTTCTCAAGTCAGAAATGGGTGTACACCGTTTGGTGCGAATTTCACCATTTGACTCTGCTAAACGTCGCCACACCTCTTTCACATCTGTAGAAGTGATGCCAGAATTGGATGATACCATTGAAGTGGAAATCCGTGAAGATGATATCAAGATGGATACCTTCCGTTCAGGTGGTGCTGGTGGACAAAATGTCAACAAGGTTTCAACAGGTGTGCGTTTGACACACATTCCTACGGGAACTGTTGTCCAATCAACAGTGGATCGTACCCAGTATGGAAATAGAGATCGTGCCATGAAGATGTTGCAGGCTAAGCTCTATCAAATGGCGCAAGAAAAGAAAGCTGCGGAAGTCGATTCCCTCAAGGGTGAGAAAAAGGAAATCACATGGGGAAGTCAAATCCGTTCTTATGTTTTCACGCCATATACTATGGTAAAAGATCACCGAACTAGCTTTGAAGTTGCGCAGGTAGATAAGGTTATGGATGGAGACCTAGATGGTTTTATCGATGCCTACCTCAAGTGGCGAATCAGCTAAGATAGAAAGGAACTCACATGTCAATCATTGAAATGAGAGATGTCGTCAAAAAATACGACAACGGAACGACTGCCCTACGTGGTGTTTCGGTCAGCATTCAACCAGGAGAATTTGCCTATATCGTAGGTCCGTCAGGAGCTGGGAAATCAACCTTTATTCGTTCTTTGTATCGCGAAGTAAAAATCGAAAAAGGAAGCTTATCTGTTGCTGGTTTTAATCTGGTTAAAATTAAAAAGAAAGATGTCCCTCTCCTACGTCGTAGTGTTGGGGTTGTCTTCCAAGATTATAAACTGTTACCAAAGAAAACCGTTTATGAAAATATTGCTTATGCAATGGAGGTAATTGGAGAAAGTCGCCGTAATATCAAAAAACGTGTTATGGAAGTTTTAGACTTGGTTGGATTGAAGCATAAGGTTCGTTCTTTCCCAAATGAACTTTCAGGGGGAGAACAACAGCGTATTGCGATTGCGCGTGCTATTGTAAATAATCCTAAAGTATTGATTGCGGACGAACCAACAGGAAACTTGGACCCAGATAATTCATGGGAAATCATGAATTTGTTGGAACGCATCAATCTCCAAGGTACAACTGTCTTGATGGCTACCCACAACAGTCAGATTGTAAATACCTTGCGCCACCGTGTCATTGCCATTGAAAATGGCCGTGTCGTTCGTGACGAAGCTAAAGGAGAATATGGATACGATGATTAGTAGATTTTTTCGCCATTTATTTGAATCATTAAAAAGTTTGAAACGAAATGGCTGGATGACAGTAGCTGCTGTCAGTTCAGTTATGATTACTTTGACATTGGTTGCAATATTTGCATCTGTTATCTTTAATACGGCTAAACTAGCTACAGATATTGAAAATAATGTCCGAGTAATGGTATACATTCGTAAGGACGTAGCTGATAATAGTGAGACGATTGAAAAAGAAGGTCAAACTGTTACAAATAACGACTACCATAAAGTATATGATGCTTTGAAAGGTATGTCAACTGTTAAAAGTGTTACGTTTTCAAGTAAAGAAGAACAATATGAAAAGTTGACAGAAACAATGGGCGACAACTGGAAAATCTTTGAAGGTGATGCAAACCCTCTCTATGATGCTTATATAGTAGATACCAATACACCAAGTGATGTAAAGACGGTAGCAGAAGAGGCTAAAAAAATTGAAGGTGTATCAGAAGTTCAAGATGGTGGTGCCAATACAGAACGTTTGTTCAAATTAGCTTCATTTATTCGTGTCTGGGGGCTTGTTATCGCTGGTCTCTTGATTTTCATTGCGGTCTTCTTGATTTCTAATACTATACGTATTACCATTATTTCACGTAGCCGTGAAATTCAAATCATGCGTTTAGTAGGTGCTAAGAATGGCTATATCCGCGGACCTTTCTTGCTTGAAGGTGCCTTTATTGGTTTACTTGGAGCAACCCTTCCATCAGTTCTAGTCTTCATTGTTTATAAAATGGTTTACCAATCGGTTAATAAGTCATTAGTTGGTCAAAACCTTTCAATGATTTCACCAGAGGTATTCAGTCCACTGATGATTGCCTTATTATTTGTGATTGGAATTTTTATCGGTTCAATCGGATCAGGAATTTCAATGCGCCGATTCCTGAAAATCTAAAATAGAAGTATATTTGAGGAGATTTTAATATCTCCTTTTTTACTACAAAAATTTTAGAAAAAAGTCTACTTTTTTTTATAAAAGCCTTTACAAAAAAAATTAAAGTGGTATAATTGAATCATAGAAGGTGCAAACGTTTTCGTAAAACGTTTGCCTAAATAAAAATAAAGGAGATTTGAATGATGAAAGATACATTCAAAAATGTCTTGTCTTTCGAATTTTGGCAAAAATTCGGTAAGGCTTTGATGGTGGTTATCGCGGTTATGCCGGCTGCTGGTTTGATGATTTCAATCGGTAAGTCTATCGTGATGATTAACCCAACCTTTGCACCACTTGTTATTACTGGTGGTGTACTAGAACAAATCGGTTGGGGGGTTATCGTTAACCTTCATATCTTGTTCGCCCTAGCCATTGGAGGTAGCTGGGCTAAAGAACGTGCTGGTGGTGCTTTCGCCGCTGGTCTTGCCTTCATCTTGATTAACCGTATCACTGGTACAATCTTTGGCGTATCAGGCGATATGTTGAAAAATCCAGATGCTATGGTAACAACTCTCTTTGGTGGATCAATCAAAGTTGCTGATTACTTCATTAGTGTTATGGAAGCTCCAGCACTTAACATGGGTGTGTTCGTAGGGATTATCTCAGGTTTTATTGGAGCAACTGCTTACAACAAATACTACAACTTCCGTAAGCTTCCTGATGCGCTTTCATTCTTTAACGGAAAACGTTTTGTACCGTTTGTAGTTATTCTTCGTTCAATAATTGCTGCAATTGTACTGGCTGCTTTCTGGCCAGTAGTTCAAACAGGTATCAATAGCTTTGGTATCTGGATTGCTAACTCACAAGAAACTGCTCCAATCCTTGCACCATTCTTGTATGGTACATTGGAACGTTTGCTCTTACCATTTGGTCTTCACCACATGTTGACTATCCCAATGAACTACACAGCTCTTGGTGGTACTTATGAGGTCTTAACTGGTGCAGCAAAAGGTAGCCAAGTATTTGGTCAAGATCCACTTTGGCTTGCATGGGTAACAGACCTTGTAAACCTTAAAGGTACTGATGCTACTCAATACCAACACTTGTTAGATACTGTTCACCCAGCTCGTTTCAAAGTTGGACAAATGATTGGTTCATTCGGTATCTTGATGGGTGTAGTTGTGGCTATCTACCGTAATGTTGATGCAGACAAGAAACACAAATACAAAGGTATGATGATTGCAACAGCTCTTGCAACATTCTTGACAGGGGTTACTGAACCAATCGAATACATGTTCATGTTTGTAGCAACACCTATGTACCTTGTTTACTCACTTGTTCAAGGTGCGGCCTTCGCTATGGCTGACGTCGTAAATCTACGTATGCACTCATTCGGTTCAATCGAGTTCTTGACTCGTACACCTATTGCGATTAGCGCTGGTATCGGTATGGATATTGTTAACTTTATCTGGGTAACTGTTCTCTTTGCCGTAATCATGTACTTTATCGCAAACTTCATGATTCAAAAATTCAACTACGCAACTCCAGGACGTAACGGTAACTATGAAACTGCTGAAGGTTCAGAAGAAGCTAGCAGCGAAGTCAAAGTTGCAGCAGGTTCTCAAGCTGTAAATATTATCAACCTTCTTGGTGGACGTGCAAACATCGTTGATGTTGATGCATGTATGACTCGTCTTCGTGTTACTGTTAAGGATGCAGATAGAGTTGGTGATGCAGAACAATGGAAAGCAGAAGGAGCTATGGGTCTTGTCATGAAAGGACAAGGGGTTCAAGCTATCTACGGACCAAAAGCAGACGTATTGAAATCTGATATCCAAGATATCCTTGATTCAGGTGAAATCATTCCTGAAACTCTTCCAAGTCAAATGACGGAAGCGCAACAAAACACTGTACACTTCAAAGGTCTTACTGAGGAAGTTTACTCAGTAGCAGATGGTCAAGTTGTTGCTTTGGAACAAGTGAAAGATCCAGTATTTGCTCAAAAAATGATGGGTGATGGATTTGCTGTAGAACCTGCAAATGGAAACATTGTATCTCCAGTTTCAGGTACTGTATCAAGCATCTTCCCTACAAAACATGCTCTGGGTCTTGTGACTGAAGCAGGTCTTGAAGTATTGGTTCACATTGGTTTGGACACAGTAAGTCTTGAAGGTAAACCATTTACAGTTCATGTTGCTGAAGGACAAAAAGTTGCAGCAGGAGATCTCCTTGTCACAGCTGACTTGGATGCTATCCGTGCAGCAGGACGTGAAACTTCAACAGTAGTTGTCTTCACAAATGGTGATGCAATTAAATCAGTTAAATTAGAAAAAACAGGTTCTCTTGCAGCTAAAACAGCAGTTGCTAAAGTAGAATTGTAATATACTTGAGGTTGGAAGCTGTATTCCAACCTCTTATTTTGGGAGAAAAGAATGAAATTTTTAACACTCAATACTCATAGTTGGATGGAAAAAGAAGCTGAGGAAAAATTCCAGATTTTGCTTGAGGATATCCTTGAAAAAGACTATGATTTGATTTGTTTCCAAGAAATCAATCAGGAGATCACATCTCCAGAGGTAGAGGTCAATGATCTTTATCAAGCTTTGCCAGCAGCTGAGCCTATTCACCAAGATCACTATGTTAGACTCTTGGTTGAAAAGTTATCTGAGCAAGGGAAAAATTACTACTGGACTTGGGCCTATAACCATATCGGTTATGATCGCTACCACGAAGGTGTGGCTATCTTGTCTAAAACACCTATTGAAGCCAGAGAAATTTTAGTTTCAGATGTGGATGATCCAACAGACTATCATACTCGTCGTGTTGCCTTGGCTGAAACTGTAGTTGATGGTAAGGAGCTTGCAGTTGCAAGTGTCCACCTTTCTTGGTGGGATAAAGGTTTCCAAGAAGAATGGACACGATTTGAGGCTGTCTTGAAAGAATTGAACAAGCCGCTTTTGCTAGCTGGAGATTTCAACAATCCGGCTGGACAGGAAGGTTACCAAGCTATTTTAGCTAGTCCATTAGGCTTACAAGACGCATTTGAAGTTGCTCAAGAGAAAAGTGGTAGCTATACTGTTCCACCAGAAATTGATGGCTGGAAGGGGAACACAGAACCCCTTCGAATCGACTATGTTTTTACTACCAAAGAGTTAGAGGTGGAAAATTTACATGTCGTATTTGATGGCAACAATAGTCCGCAAGTTAGTGATCACTATGGCTTGAATGCTATTTTAAACTGGAAATAAGGACTAAAAAGAGGTTGGGATTCACAAATTCCAGCCTTTTTTTTGATTAGATGAACTACTGAAAGTAAGCTCTATGAGTGAGACTACTGAAATGGAATAAAATATGGTATAATTGGTAAGATAGATAGAATCGAGGATATTATGTCATTTACGAAATTTCAATTTAAAAACTATATTAGAGAAGCCTTGGAGGAGTTGAAATTTACAACTCCAACAGAGGTGCAAGACAAGTTGATTCCTATTGTTTTGGCAGGTCGTGACCTAGTCGGTGAATCAAAAACAGGTTCGGGTAAGACTCACACTTTTCTATTGCCGATTTTCCAGCAATTAGATGAAGCCAGCGATAGTGTTCAAGCAGTCATTACTGCACCGAGCCGTGAATTAGCTACTCAAATTTACAAAGCAGCCCGTCAGATTGCTACTCACTCAGAAGTAGAAGTTCGTGTGGTTAATTATGTGGGAGGGACAGATAAGGCTCGCCAGATTGACAAATTGGCAAGTAACCAGCCTCATATTGTTATCGGTACGCCAGGTCGTATTTATGACTTAGTTAAGTCTGGTGACCTAGCTATTCACAAGGCTAAGACCTTTGTGGTCGATGAAGCAGACATGACCTTGGATATGGGATTCTTGGCAACTGTTGATAAGATTGCTGGAAGCCTTCCAAAAGACCTACAATTCATGGTCTTCTCAGCTACTATTCCACAAAAACTGCAACCATTCTTGAAAAAATACTTATCTAATCCTGTTATGGAGAAAATCAAGACCAAAACGGTCATTTCTGATACCATTGATAATTGGTTGATTTCGACCAAGGGTCGAGATAAGAATGCTCAAATTTACCAGTTGACTCAGTTGATGCAACCGTATTTGGCAATGATTTTTGTTAACACTAAAACGCGTGCTGATGAATTGTATTCATATCTGACTGCTCAAGGCTTGAAGGTGGCAAAAATCCATGGGGGTATTGCCCCTCGTGAGCGCAAACGTATCATGAACCAGGTGAAAAATCTGGATTTTGAGTATATTGTCGCAACAGATTTGGCAGCGCGTGGAATTGACATTGAAGGTGTCAGCCATGTCATCAATGATGCTATTCCGCAAGATTTGTCCTTCTTTGTTCACCGTGTTGGTCGTACTGGACGAAATGGCCTACCAGGTACAGCTATTACCCTTTATCAGCCAAGCGATGACTCGGATATCCGTGAGTTGGAGAAATTAGGAATTAAATTTACTCCGAAGATGGTAAAAGATGGAGAATTCCAAGATACCTATGACCGTGATCGTCGTGCAAACCGTGAAAAGAAGCAGGATAAGCTTGATATCGAAATGATTGGTTTGGTTAAAAAGAAAAAGAAAAAAGTCAAACCAGGTTATAAGAAGAAAATTCAATGGGCGGTTGATGAAAAGCGCCGCAAAACCAAGCGCGCTGAAAATCGTGCTCGCGGTCGTGCAGAGCGTAAAGCAAAACGCCAAACATTTTAATAGAAAAAGTTGGAGTACTGAGCTCCAACTTTTTTTATTTATGAGAACGAACTATCTATACAGAAACACTACATTATAGACTGCAAATTGCGTTTAAAAATGGTATAATGGTAAAGTTATATAGTCCCGATAAGATGGTAGAAATTTCTATTTTTTCTTTCGCGTCGCAATTCGCAAAGAATGATGGCTCCAAAGTCGTTCGTCATTCTACGGTTGCCGCTATAATGCGGTCACCCTATGCGCCTTACTAGCTTCAGAAATAAAAAATTATCGTTTTTATTTCTTTCGCGTCGTAACTCTTAGACTATAGAAATACCTATCAGTACTTTGTAACTCTATAACACTATTTTTAAGGGGGGACATTTTTATGTCAGAACGTAAATTATTCACGTCTGAATCTGTATCTGAGGGGCATCCCGATAAGATTGCAGACCAAATTTCAGATGCGATTTTGGATGCTATTTTAGCTAAAGATCCAGAGGCGCACGTTGCTGCTGAGACAGCTGTATATACTGGTTCCGTCCATGTTTTTGGTGAAATATCTACAAATGCTTATGTGGATATTAACCGTGTGGTTCGTGATACCATTGCAGAGATTGGCTACACTAATACAGAATATGGTTTTTCTGCTGAGACTGTAGGAGTACATCCATCTTTGGTGGAACAATCTCCTGACATTGCCCAAGGTGTTAACGAAGCCTTGGAGGTTCGTGGAAATGCAGACCAAGATCCGCTGGACTTAATTGGTGCTGGAGACCAAGGGCTCATGTTTGGCTTTGCAGTGGATGAAACAGAAGAGCTCATGCCTTTGCCAATTTCACTCAGTCATAAATTGGTTCGTCGTCTGGCAGAACTTCGTAAGTCTGGGGAAATTAGCTATCTTCGCCCAGATGCTAAATCACAAGTTACGGTTGAGTATGATGAAAATGACCGTCCAGTACGTGTGGACACAGTTGTTATTTCAACTCAGCACGATCCAGAAGTTAGCAACGAACAAATTCACAATGATGTCATTAATAAGGTTATCAAAGAGGTTATTCCAGCCTCTTACTTGGATGAGCAAACAAAATTCTTCATCAATCCTACTGGTCGTTTTGTAATCGGTGGACCTCAAGGGGACTCAGGTTTGACTGGTCGTAAGATTATCGTAGATACTTATGGTGGCTACTCTCGTCACGGTGGTGGTGCCTTCTCTGGTAAAGATGCGACTAAGGTGGACCGTTCTGCGTCATATGCGGCTCGCTATATTGCCAAGAACATCGTTGCAGCAGGTCTTGCTAAGAAAGCAGAAGTGCAATTGGCCTATGCCATCGGTGTTGCGCAGCCTGTTTCTGTTCGTATCGATACCTTTGGTACAGGAACAATAGCTGAAAGCAAGCTTGAAAAAGCAGCGCGTCAAATCTTTGATCTTCGTCCTGCAGGAATTATCCAAATGTTGGATCTTAAACGTCCAATTTACCGTCAAACAGCAGCTTATGGACACATGGGACGTACAGATATTGACCTTCCATGGGAACGTTTGGACAAGGTAGACGCTTTGAAAGAAGCAGTCAAATAAAATCTTGAGAGGGGGACTTCCCCTCTTTTTTAATATACTATTTCCTCCCAAATCATTGAAATTATAGCCTGAATTTGATATAATGGTTCTATGGATAAAAGTAGAGCAAAGCGTGAGAATCACGATAAGGTAAGAATGAGTCTAATAGCCCTAGTAGCTATCTTCTCAGTAAGTATTTGTGTCCTTGGTTCAATAATTGGATACAAAATATACACAAAACAAAGTTTTGAACAAAAGATTGAATCGCTCAAAAAAGAGAAAGATGATCAATTGAGTGAGGGAAATCAGAAGGATCATTTTCGTAAGGGAAAAGCCGAAGTAATTGCCTATTATCCTCTCCAAGGGGAGCAAGTGATTTCGTCTATAAAGGGAATTATGACACAGGATATTAAAGACAATCTAGAGGATAAGGAAAATCTGGTTTTTTATTATACGGAGAAACAGGATTCGACTTTAAAAGGGATTGTCAACCGAAGTGTGATGAAACAAGTCTATGATTTAACTTCGTCAAAAGTTGAAGAGACTGAAAAAACTAGTCTGGCAAAAGTACATTTGACAGAAGATGGTAAACCTTTTACACTTGATCAATTATTTTCAGATCCTAGTAAAGCCAAAGAGCAGTTGTTAAAAGAAATCACCAATTTCTTACAGGATAAGAAATTGGAGCAAGAAAAGATTGATCAAGTTGTTAAAGGCTTCTCTGACCAAGACTTGTCTGCATGGAATTTTGATTACAAGGATAGTCAGATTATCCTTTATCCAAGTCAGTCAGTTGAAAATCTAGATGAGATTGCCTTGCCGGTATCAAGTTTCTTTGAGGTTATTCAGTCCTCTTATTTATTAGATAAGGACGCAGAACTATATAAGGCTTATTATGAAAAGAAAAATCGTAAAGTAGTAGCCTTGACTTTTGATGATGGACCAAATCCTACAACGACAAATCAAGCATTAGATACACTTTCTAAGTATGGTATAAAGGCAACTTTCTTTGTTTTAGGTAAGAATGTTTCTGGCAATGAAGAGATTTTGAAACGAATGAAAGCAGATGGTCATGTCATTGGAAACCATAGTTGGAGCCATCCAGTTCTTTCAAAACTTTCGCTTGATGAAGCTAAAAAACAAATTACTGATACTGAGGATGCGCTAACTAAGGTGCTGGGTTCTAGCTCTAAACTTATGCGTCCGCCTTATGGAGCCATTACAGACGACATTCGCAATAGCCTCGATTTGAGCTTTATTATGTGGGATGTAGATAGTCTGGACTGGAAAAGTAAAAATGAAGCATCTATTTTGACAGAAATTCAGCGTGAAGTCAAGAATGGTTCTATTATTCTCATGCATGATATCCATGCTGAAACAGTGAATGCTTTACCAAAGGTCATTGACTATTTGAAAGGTCAGGGTTATGACTTTGTGACAATTCCAGATTTGTTAGACTCTCGTCTTAAAGCTCATCAGCTCTATTACGACCGCAATCAATAATACACAAAATCTAAAGAGAAAAGTTTTCCTTGAAAATTTGGCTCTTTGGATTTTCTTCTCATAGAAAGGGAAAATAATGAAATCTTATACTTTAAACAATGGTGTTACAATTCCAGTACTGGGATTTGGAACCTGGAAAGCTGAAAATGGAGAGATTGCCTATCAAGCTGTACTAGAGGCTTTAAAGGCAGGCTATCGCCATATCGATACGGCAGCTATTTATAAAAATGAAGAAAGCGTTGGTCGTGCCATTCAAGATAGTGGCGTTCCGCGTGAGGAAATTTTTGTAACCAGCAAACTCTGGAATACAAATCATAGCTATGAGCAAGCTCGTCAGGCTTTTGAAGAGTCTTTAGAGAAGCTGGGCTTGGAATATTTGGATTTGTATTTGATTCATTGGCCAAATCCAAAACCACTCAGAGAAAATAACCACTGGAAAATCCGAAATTCAGAAGTTTGGAGAGCGATGGAAGACCTCTATCAAGAAGGAAAAATCCGTGCTATTGGAGTTAGTAATTTCCTTCCCCATCATTTGGATGCCTTGCTTGAAACAGCAAAAATTCTTCCAGCGGTCAATCAAGTTCGTTTGGCGCCAGGTGTGTATCAAGAGGAAGTCGTAGCTTACTGTAGAGAAAAAGGAATTTTATTGGAAGCTTGGGGCCCTTTTGGTCAGGGAGAACTGTTTGATAGCAAGCAAGTGCAAGAAATCGCAGCAAATCATGGAAAGTCTGTTGCTCAGATAGCCTTGGCATGGAGCTTGGCAGAAGGATTTTTACCGCTTCCGAAATCTGTCACAGCGTCTCGTATTCAGGCTAATCTTGATTGCTTTGGAATTGAACTGAGTCATGAGGAGAGAGAAACTTTAAAAACAATTGCTGTTCAGTCTGGTGCTCCACGAGTTGATGATATGGATTTCTAGAAAATCATAAAAAGAATTGTACATTGTTCTAATTTTTGATATAATAGTCAGCAGGAAAGAAAGTCTTATGGTGTTCTTCAAGCGAGCTTGGGATAGTGGGAGCCAAGTAGAACAAAATAAAGAACTGGCGCTTTCTGTAGTATTTTCAAAAACAATGAAGTAATAAATTAGGGTGGAACCGCGTTTCTGACGCCCCTAGGTTAAATCAACCTAGGATTGTCGGACGTGGTTCTTTCGCTTATTCAGTCTATTATGTGAAAGAAAGGAGAGACGTGGAAAATCTTTATCTTGTAAAAGACGATAGTCAACTAGCTGCATTTCGTAATTTTGTAGTAAGAAATACTGAAAAGTTGAAAGATTATCAATCTTTTTTAAAGAATGAACTTGCAGTCTGTGATTTACCGCAAGCTGTTATTTGGTCAAGTTTTAATGCTGCTACACAGATTATTAGGGAAAGCGCTGTTCCAGCCTATACAAATAATAGACGAATGGTTATGACGCCTGATTTAGCTGTTTGGAAAGAGTTGTATTTGTATCAGTTGATGGACTACGAGTGTTCTCAGCAAACTCAAGCAATAGAAAATCACTATCATTCTTTATCTGAAAATTTCCTCTTACAGATTGTAGGACATGAGTTAGCTCATTGGTCGGAGTATTTTTTAGATGATTTTGATGGTTACGACTCTTATATATGGTTCGAAGAGGGGATGGTTGAATATATTAGTCGCAAGTATTTCTTGACAGAAGAGGAATTTCAAGCGGAAAAAATTTGTAATCAATCTCTTGTAGAACTTTTTCAGAAGAAGTATGGTTGGCATTCATTGAATGATTTTGGTTCTTCGACTTATGATAAGAACTATGCAAGTATTTTTTACGAATACTGGCGTAGTTTTTTGACAATAGATAAGTTGGTAGAAAATCTAGGTAGTGTACAAGCGGTCTTCGATTCTTATCATTTATGGGCAAATACAGATAAAACTCTTCCCTTGTTAAATTGGTTTGTTCAGCAGAAATTAATTGAAAAAGAAATATAAAAACTAAAGGAGTAAACAATGTCTAAAAAATTGACTTTCCGCTGCCTCAGTGGCAGAAACCTCCTTACAGTCGGACTGCCCCACGCTCAGCACTAGGGTGCTGAGCTAGACGCAGTACTAACTCGTCTTGCCTCGTATAATCGACGAGGCAGACTCGTGTCGCAAGAAATCATTTTTATTAAGGAGTATTCAATGTCTAAGAAATTAACATTTCAAGAAATTATTTTGACTTTGCAACAATTTTGGAATGACCAAGGTTGTATGCTTATGCAGGCTTATGATAATGAAAAAGGTGCGGGGACAATGAGTCCTTACACTTTCCTTCGTGCTATCGGACCTGAGCCATGGAATGCAGCGTATGTAGAGCCATCACGTCGTCCTGCTGACGGTCGTTACGGGGAAAACCCTAACCGTCTTTACCAACACCATCAATTCCAAGTGGTTATGAAGCCTTCTCCATCAAATATCCAAGAACTTTACCTTGAATCTTTGGAAAAATTGGGAATCAATCCTTTGGAACACGATATTCGCTTCGTTGAGGATAACTGGGAAAATCCATCGACTGGATCAGCTGGTCTTGGTTGGGAAGTTTGGCTTGATGGTATGGAAATCACTCAGTTCACTTACTTCCAACAAGTAGGTGGATTGGCAACTGGCCCTGTGACTGCAGAAGTTACTTATGGTTTGGAACGCTTGGCTTCTTATATTCAAGAAGTGGATTCTGTCTATGATATCGAATGGGCTGATGGTGTAAAATACGGAGAAATCTTCATCCAGCCTGAGTACGAACACTCAAAATATTCATTTGAAATTTCGGATCAAGAAATGTTGCTTGAAAACTTTGATAAGTTTGAAAAAGAAGCTGGACGCGCCTTGGAAGAAGGATTGGTGCACCCTGCCTATGACTATGTTCTCAAATGTTCACATACCTTTAACCTTCTTGATGCGCGTGGTGCCGTATCTGTAACAGAGCGCGCAGGCTATATCGCTCGTATTCGTAACCTAGCCCGTGTTGTAGCCAAAACCTTTGTGGCAGAGCGCAAACGCCTAGGCTACCCACTTTTGGATGAAGCAACACGAGCTAAACTCTTAGCAGAAGACGCAGAATAAAGAGAGTGACAAATTACGAAAATGGGCGAACAGTGTGAGCCCTGAACCAGGTGCCGCAGTGATGAAGGTATCCTTAGTGAAGCTAAGGATACTAGGCAAAATTGGAGACTTTTGGCTCCAATTTTAGCAATGAAACAATGAAGTTGGTTGCTTGCGTGCCAATCACATAAGGCAAACTGGAAAATAAAAAGATACTTTTCGGAGAAAAAACATGACAAAAAACTTATTAGTAGAACTCGGTCTTGAAGAATTACCAGCCTATGTTGTCACACCAAGTGAAAAACAACTAGGCGAAAAAATGGCAGCCTTCCTCAAGGAAAACCGCCTGTCTTTTGAAGCCATTCAAACCTTCTCAACACCACGTCGTTTGGCTGTTCGTGTGACTGGTCTTGCAGACAAGCAATCTGATTTGACAGAAGATTTCAAGGGTCCAGCAAAGAAAATTGCCTTGGATAGTGATGGAAACTTCACCAAAGCAGCTCAAGGATTTGTCCGTGGAAAAGGTTTGACGGTTGAAGATATTGAATTCCGTGAAATCAAGGGTGAAGAATATGTCTATGTCACTAAGGAAGAAGTTGGTCAAGCAGTTGAAGCTATTGTTCCTGGTGTTGTCGATGTTTTGAAGTCATTGACTTTCCCTGTCAGCATGCACTGGGCTGGAAATAGCTTTGAATACATTCGTCCTGTTCACACTTTAACTGTTCTTTTAGATGAAGAAGAGTTTGACTTGGATTTCCTTGATATCAAGGGAGGTCGTGTGAGCCGTGGTCATCGTTTCTTGGGACAAGAAACTGAGATTCAGTCAGCATTGAGCTATGAAGAAGACCTTCGTGCACAGTATGTAATTGCAGATCCACGTGAACGTGAGCAAATGATTGTTGACCAAATCAAGGAAATTGAGGCGAAACATGGTGTACGCATCGAAATTGATGCTGATTTGCTTAATGAAGTCTTGAACTTGGTTGAATACCCAACTGCCTTTATGGGAAGTTTTGATGCCAAATACCTTGAAGTTCCAGAAGAAGTTTTGGTGACTTCGATGAAGGGACACCAACGTTACTTTGTTGTTCGTGATCAAGATGGCAACCTCTTGCCAAACTTCATTTCTGTCCGTAACGGAAACGCAGAGCATTTGGAAAATGTCATCAAAGGAAATGAAAAAGTCTTGGTAGCTCGTTTGGAAGACGGAGAATTCTTCTGGCGTGAAGACCAAAAATTGGTTATTTCAGACCTTGTTGAAAAATTAAACAATGTAACCTTCCATGAGAAAATTGGTTCCCTTCGTGAACACATGATTCGTACGGGTCAAATCGCTGTACTTTTGGCAGAAAAAGCTGGTTTGTCAGTGGATGAAACAGTTGACCTTGCTCGTGCAGCAGCCATTTACAAGTTTGACTTGTTGACAGGTATGGTTGGCGAATTTGACGAGCTCCAAGGTATTATGGGTGAGAAATATGCCCTTCTTTCTGGTGAAACTCCAGCAGTTGCAGCTGCTATTCGTGAACACTACATGCCTACATCAGCCGAAGGAGAACTTCCAGAGAGCAAGGTTGGAGCCATTCTAGCCATTGCAGACAAATTGGATACGATTTTGAGTTTCTTCTCAGTAGGTTTGATTCCATCAGGTTCTAATGACCCTTATGCCCTTCGTCGTGCGACCCAAGGTGTGGTTCGTATCTTGGATGCTTTTGGTTGGCGCATTGCTATGGATGAGCTGATTGATAGCCTTTATGCATTAACATTTGACAGCTTGACTTATGAAAATAAGGCAGAGGTTATGGACTTTATCAAGGCTCGTGTTGATAAGATCATGGGCTCTACTCCAAAAGATATCAAGGAAGCCATTCTTGCAGGATCGAACTTTGTTGTGGCGGATATGTTGGAAGCAGCAAGTGCTCTCGTAGAAGCAAGCAAGGAAGAAGACTTTAAACCATCTGTCGAATCACTTTCTCGTGCCTTTAACTTGGCTGAGAAGGCAGAAGGAGTTGCTACAGTTGATTCAGCTCTCTTTGAGAATGAAGAAGAGAAAGCATTGGCAGAAGCAGTAGAATCACTCGTTTTATCAGGTACTGCCAGTCAGCAATTGAAACAACTTTTTGCTCTTAGCCCAGTTATTGATTCTTTCTTTGAAAATACTATGGTTATGGCCGAAGATCAGGCTGTCCGTCAAAATCGTTTGGCAATCTTGTCTCATTTAACTCAAAAAGCAGCTAAGCTTGCTCGTTTTAACCAAATTAACACTAAATAAAATTTGATAAACGGACTTTATCTTATCACAAAGGAGAGAAACATGGATCCTAAAAAAATTGATCGTATTAACGAGCTTGCCAAAAAGAAAAAAACAGAAGGCTTGACACCAGAAGAAAAAGTTGAACAAGCCAAACTACGTGAGGAGTACATCGAAGGGTACCGTCGCACTGTTCGTCACCACATCGAAGGGATCAAAATTGTGGACGAAGAAGGCAACGATGTGACACCAGAGAAACTACGTCAAGTCCAACGTGAAAAAGGGTTACATGGCCGTAGTCTCGATGATCCAAATTCATAATAATACTCTTCGAAAATCAAATTCAAACCACGTCAGCTTCACCTTGCCGTACTCAAGTACAGCCTGCGGCTAGCTTCCTAGTTTGCTCTTTGATTTTCATTGAGTATAAATATTCTTTCTTTTAACAAAGATAGATGAAATAATAATCAAAAGACTAGCAGATACAAACTGCTAGTCTTTTTTGGTTAAAAAAGGAACCAATTTGGTTCCTAAAACTACTATTAGTTGCTTGCTCCAGATGTAGCGTCTGCACCACCACCGTGGCCTCCAGCCTCACCTGCATCAGAAGCTCCAGATGTAGCATCTGCATCACCGTGACCATGTCCGCCAGCAGGAGCTGCAGCATTTCCACCAACTAGACGTTGACCAGTTGTATTGAGGTACCAATCAAGCCATGGTTGGAAGTTGAAGACTATTTCATTGATACCAGCGTATGATCCATCAGGATAGTACATAGCTTGATAGTTGTGAGTGTTGATAACCCCTGCAGGAGATCCAGGAACGATTGTACGAACATATTCTTGATCACCATTACGCAGTACACCGACAACCCATTCAACATTTTTCATACGTCCACCGGGAAGTGAGTTATGGACAGTTGAGAGACGGTTACCAGATTGAGATGGTACACGTTTAGCAAACATGGTGTTTGGATCTTGGTGAACATTATTGTAGTATAAGAATTGGTTGTTATCATCTGCAAATGTCAATTCAAATGGCATTGCTTTCAAGAACATATCGATTTGGTTAACAGTTAAGATACCATGATCTAGTTTGACATAGGTATCACCTGAAACCGCACCAGTAATTTCAGCAACTTTTTCAACCCATTCTGGATCATCGGGATCAACTTCTGTGATTGTGGTAGCAATTGGTCTGCCACAATCCAAATCTTCTGGTTCAATTGGTTTTGGTTTTTTCAATTTTGAAACAACTCCTACATATTTTACAAAATTATCCAAGCAAGTTTCAAGGAAATTAATAGTTCCTTCATTTGTGATATTCCCATTAATATCAAAGGCTTCTTTAGCTTTACCGAGAAGGAATTCATTTCCTGGAAGTGTGTAGGCATTGACACCTGGGGCATCAAGAATCTTACGAAGGTGAACTTGGGCACGAGAAGTACCTTGGTCGTAGTAAGAAGCTCCCACAATCATGACTGGTTTGTTTTCAAATGGATGAACCTCGTATGAAAGCCATTCAAGAACTGATTTAAGAGAAGCTGAGATTGTGTGGTTGTGCTCAGGAGTAGCAATAATGACACCATCAGCACGCGTAATTCTGTTATACAAGAGACGCAATTGGAAGCTTTCGTCCCATTTTTCGTCTTGGTTAAACATTGGAACTTCATCAATTTCGAGAACTTCTAATTCAAATTTGAGTTTGAAGTGACGACGGATGAATTCCAAGAGTTTACGGTTATATGATTGATCGTAGTTTGATCCTACAAGTCCAACAAATTTCATTCTTTTTGGTCTCCTATCTTACAAATTTTCCCAGTCAAAGTCTTCAGCATCTTTGCGAAGTAGGGCTTGTGCGTTGCGCAATTTTTCTGTGATTTTTACAAAGATACGGAAGTCGTCAAAAGTGGCATCCAATTTTTTAATAACATCAAGATCCACTAGGTCTCCACTTGGGTTGAAGGCTTGAAGAGAGTGTGAAAGCAAGAATTCATCTGGAAGGACACTTGCTTTAATTTCTGGAGCATTCAAGATTTGACGAAGTTGTAATTGGGCACGTGATGAACCAAGTGTACCGTAAGAGGCACCTGTAATCATGATTGGTTTGTTCAAAAGTGGATAGATACCATAAGACAACCAAGCAAGAGCGCTCATCAAAACAGCTGGGATAGAGTGGTCATACTCAGGAGTACCAATAATAACGCCATCTGCCTCTTCAATTTTAGCAGCAATTTCTAGGATTTCAGCAGGTACTTGCTTGTCAGCTGGTTTGTTGAAGACAGGAATGTCTTTAATTTCAACAAGTTCAATTTCAGCTTTTTCAGCAAAGTGTTTTTGCATGTATTGAAGCAATTGGCGGTTTGTAGAACGTTTTGAATTTGTTCCAACAATAGCAATAAGTTTTAACATGAGATTTCCTTTCTCTTTTTACATAATACAATTTTAAAACTCCATTGAAACATTTGTTTCTATAGAGTAGGAATTCCTGAAGAACAGCTTAGGTGACCTTCCTTATCGATGAGGATAGCTTCGATGCCCTCCAAACTTTCGACTTGCCAGAGGATAGAAGCAGGTCTTTCTCCAAATAGACGAGTTGTCCAGATTTCACCATCAACTGATTTATCAGAGATGATTGTTAGACTCGCTAGTTCCGTTTCAACAGGATATCCTGTTTGGCTGTCAAAAATATGATGGTAATCTTTTCCATCGACAGTCAGGTGACGTTCATAAATGCCTGAAGTCACGACAGATTTATTGACAACAGGGATGGTCATTAAGTGATTTCCCCTCGGATTGGCTGGGTCTTGAATCCCAATTTGCCAAGGCTGATCCCCTCTTGCCTGATTTTTTCCAATAGTCAGGATATTCCCTCCCAGATTGATCAAGGCAGATGTCACTCCCTCTTTTCTCAGAAATTGAGCAACTTTATCCGCACTATAACCCTTGGCTAAACAACCTAGGTCTATCTTCATTCCTTTCTGTTTTAGAAACACAGTAGAAGTAGAAGAATCTAACTCGATATAATGAGGATTGATTAAAGGGAGAATTGATTCGATTTCTTGAGGCTGGGCAACTTTGGCATCTGAAAAACCGATACGCCAGGTTTGAATCAAGGGACCAATGCTGATATTGAGATGGCTAGATGGCGCTAGGCTATGCTCTAATCCAAGTGAAATCAGTTCGAACAGGTCTGGATGAACCTTGACGGGGGCTATTCCAGCTTGATGATTGATTTCCATCAACTCAGATTCTTGGCTATTGGCATTGAAGCGGTATTCGAGCTCTCTGAGTAAATCAAAGGATTTCTGGATCAAGCTATCGGCTCGCTCATCTACTAATGAAATAGTGATAGTAGTCCCCATTAGCCGTTCGGAATGTGAACTAAGAGGCAAGCTACCAACTCCTTTCTTTTATGAAAAGAAGACTGAAATATAGTAAATTTATATTAAATTTAACCCCTTACATTTTCTTTTCATGATACTAGCATACCATAAAGTCAGCGTTTTCACAAATAAAATTTGTAAACTTGTCAAGAAATATGCTCAGAAAATAAAGAGTAATTGTAAGAAAGACTGATAAAATACAGATTATTTACATTTTTTTACAAAAAAAACGGGAAAATTAGCTAAACTCTTGTAAACGCTAACAGTAAATGTTATACTAGAAGAGTAAATTTTAAATTAAAGGTAGGAATTTTTCTATGAGTAAAATCGTTGTAGTTGGTGCTAACCACGCTGGTACAGCATGTATTAATACTATGTTGGATAATTTTGGTAATGAGAACGAAATCGTTGTATTCGACCAAAACTCTAACATCTCTTTCCTAGGTTGTGGAATGGCCCTTTGGATCGGTGAACAAATTGACGGTGCTGAAGGCTTGTTCTATTCTGATAAAGAAAAATTGGAAGCTAAAGGTGCTAAGGTTTACATGAATTCACCAGTTCTTTCAATCGACTATGATAACAAAGTAGTTACAGCAGAAGTTGAAGGTAAAGAACACAAAGAGTCTTATGATAAATTGATCTTTGCAACTGGTTCAACTCCAATCTTGCCTCCAATCGAAGGTGTTGAAATCGTTAAGGGCAACCGCGAATTCAAAGCAACTCTTGAAAATGTACAATTTGTTAAATTGTACCAAAACGCTGAAGAAGTTATTGAAAAACTTGAAGATAAGAGCAAGCACCTTGAGCGCATTGCCGTTGTTGGTGGTGGTTACATCGGTGTAGAACTTGCCGAAGCTTTCGAGCGTCTTGGAAAAGAAGTAGTGCTTGTAGATATTGTAGACACTGTCTTGAACGGCTACTATGACAAAGACTTTACTCAAATGATGGCGAAGAACTTGGAAGACCACAACATCCGCTTGGCTCTTGGTCAAACAGTTAAAGCCATCCAAGGTGATGGAAAAGTTGAACGCTTGGTAACAGACAAAGAAACATTTGATGTAGATATGGTAGTTCTTGCTGTTGGTTTCCGTCCAAACACAGCTCTTGCTGACGGAAAGATTGAACTCTTCCGTAACGGTGCCTTCCTTGTAGATAAGAAACAAGAAACATCTATCCCAGGTGTATACGCTGTTGGTGACTGTGCAACTGTTTATGACAATGCTCGTAAAGATACTAGCTACATCGCTCTTGCATCTAACGCTGTACGTACTGGTATCGTTGGTGCTTACAATGCTTGTGGACATGAATTGGAAGGAATTGGTGTACAAGGATCAAACGGTATTTCTATCTACGGTCTTCACATGGTTTCGACTGGTTTGACTCTTGAAAAAGCCAAAGCTGCAGGCTATAATGCAACTGAAACTGGCTTTAACGATCTTCAAAAACCAGAATTTATCAAACATGACAACCACGAAGTTGCCATCAAGATTGTTTTTGATAAAGACAGCCGCGAAATCCTTGGTGCACAAATGGTTTCACATGATGCAGCTATCAGTATGGGAATCCACATGTTCTCACTTGCTATCCAAGAGCATGTAACAATCGATAAATTGGCCTTGACAGATCTCTTCTTCTTGCCACACTTTAACAAACCATACAATTACATTACAATGGCTGCACTTACAGCTGAAAAATAAAAATTGACGAGCTATCTGGCCTTAGGTTAAGGTCAGATAGTTTTTTAGTTATACTCTTCGAAAATCAAATTCAAACCACGTCAGCTTCGCCTTACCGTATATATGTTACTGACTTCGTCAGTTCTATCTACAACCTCAAAGCAGTGCTTTGAGCAACCTGCGGCTAGCTTCCTAGTTTGCTCTTTGATTTTCATTGAGTATCAATCTGTACCCATACAATTATCCTTTTTTTATCTTGTACTTCATTCTAATCTGGCTTAAAATGAAATGGTAGCTACCAATACAAATGATGAGGATTAAGAAATGACTGAAAATCGTTATGAACTAAATAAAAACTTGGCACAGATGCTCAAAGGTGGGGTTATCATGGACGTTCAAAACCCTGAACAGGCCCGCATTGCAGAAGCTGCTGGTGCGGCTGCTGTTATGGCCTTGGAGCGGATTCCAGCTGATATCCGTGCAGCTGGTGGTGTTTCCCGTATGAGTGATCCAAAGATGATTAAGGAAATCCAAGAAGCGGTTAGTATTCCAGTAATGGCCAAGGTCAGAATCGGGCATTTTGTTGAAGCTCAGATTTTAGAGGCTATTGAGATTGACTATATCGATGAGAGTGAAGTTTTATCTCCAGCAGACGACCGTTTCCATGTGGACAAAAAAGAATTCCAAGTTCCTTTTGTCTGTGGGGCTAAGGATTTGGGGGAAGCCTTGCGTCGTATCGCTGAAGGTGCTTCTATGATTCGTACCAAAGGAGAACCGGGTACGGGGGATATCGTCCAAGCTGTTCGTCATATGCGTATGATGAATCAGGAAATTCGCCGTATTCAAAACTTACGAGAGGACGAACTTTATGTTGCTGCTAAGGACTTGCAGGTACCTGTAGAATTGGTTCAATACGTCCATGAACATGGAAAATTGCCAGTTGTAAACTTTGCGGCTGGAGGCGTTGCAACGCCAGCAGATGCTGCGTTGATGATGCAATTAGGGGCAGAGGGTGTCTTTGTCGGTTCAGGTATTTTTAAGTCAGGAGATCCTGTTAAACGAGCGAGTGCCATTGTCAAAGCGGTAACTAACTTCCGTAATCCTCAAATCCTAGCTCAAATCTCTGAAGATCTAGGCGAAGCCATGGTTGGTATTAATGAAAATGAAATTCAAATTCTCATGGCAGAGCGAGGAAAATAGATGAAAATCGGAATATTGGCCTTGCAAGGGGCCTTTGCAGAACATGCAAAAGTGCTAGATCGATTAGGTGTCGAGAGTGTTGAAATCAGAAATTTAGAAGATTTTCAGAAACATCAGAGTGATTTGTCGGGTTTGATATTACCTGGTGGGGAATCTACAACCATGGGCAAGCTCTTACGTGAGCAGGACATGCTGATTCCCATTCGAGAAGCCATTCTATCTGGTTTACCAGCCTTTGGAACCTGTGCAGGCTTGATTTTGCTGGCTAAAGAAATTACTTCTCAGGAAGAGAGTCATCTAGGAACTATGGATATGGTGGTCGAGCGAAATGCCTACGGACGCCAACTAGGAAGTTTCTATACGGAAGCAGAATGTAAGGGAGTCGGTCAGATTCCAATGCCCTTTATTCGTGGTCCAATTATCACTAGTGTTGGAGAGGGTGTAGAAATTCTAGCAACAGTTGATAATCAAATCGTTGCAGCCCAAGAAAAAAATATGTTTGTAACTTCTTTTCATCCAGAATTGACTGATGATGTGCGCTTGCACCAGTACTTTATCAATATGTGTAAAGAAAAAAGTTGAGATTGAATTTCTCAACTTTTTTACATGTAATAAACAATGGCGATGTATTGGAGTGCGGACGCAGCTAGGATAAAGAGATGCCAAATCATGTGGAAATAAGGTTTTTTCTTGGCATAAAATCCAGCTCCAACTGTATAAGAAAGTCCGCCAGTTACCATGAGGCTCCAAAAGATTGGTGTTGTTTGACTGATAATGGCAGGAATGATAGCCAGAACCAACCAGCCCATAATCAGGTAAAGAGCAAGGCTGAATTTCTCATTGACCTTTTTAGCAAAGATTTTATAGAGAATACCAAAGATGGTCGTTCCCCATTGGATGGCAATAATTAGATAGCCAAACCAGTTATTCATCAAGGTTAAGACGACTGGCGTATAAGAGCCTGCGATAGCCACATAAATCATCGAATGGTCGATGATTCTCAAGACGTATTTGTGGGTTGAACCGTAGGCCATAGAGTGGTAAATGGTGGATGATAGGAACATGAGAAAGAGACTGATGACGAAAATGGAAACGCCGATAGAGGATAAAAATCCGTGTGCTTCATAACTATAGGTGGATGAAATAGGGAGCAAGATGAGCATGATGACTGCCCCCACAGCATGGGTCACGCTATTAGCAATCTCCTCTCCAAAACTGAGTTGTTTGCTGAGTTTAAGACTAGTGTTCATCGGCTTACCTCCTCTTGAGTATGATGGATTAAGTCTAGAGTTTGATGATAGAGTTTAACTGTTTGGCAGCTACTTTGGATAATAGGGTTTGCTGGGTCAATCTCTTGGTTCATGTAATCTACAAAGGCGTCGTAGAGTTGCTCTGAACTAGCCTGACTTTGTAGAGTATTCAGTGTCTGGGCTATTTCTTGAATAGAAAATACAGACTTGAGGGTTGTGATAGCAATCAGACGGGCAATCTGTTGGCGTTGGTATTTTTTCTTGTCAGGCTTTGTAAGATAACCATGTTTGACATAGTTATTGACCATGGATGCTGTTAGCCCCTTATCTTTATCTGGAGAGACAGGAGCGCAGACCTGATTGACATAGAGCAAAACCTGGTCCAGATAGAGGTCAATGTTTGGAATTTCTGCCCATTTTGGGTAGGAAAAGGTAGTTTTCATTTTAAACTCCTTATAATCTAGTTTTAATAACTAGATTATAAAATAATAAAAACAGAAAGTCAAGTTTTAACTGCTTGTGAAAAGGCTTGAATTATGCTATGATGGGAGAAACTAGTCAGAAATGAGGAGAAAAGATGGAGATTCGTTTAGCTTTTCCAAATGAAGTAGATACCATCATGCAGGTGATGGAGGAAGCCAAGAAATGTTTAGCAGATGCTGGTAGTGACCAGTGGCAAAATGGTTATCCAAATGCGGACATTATTATCGATGATATTATCTCAGGTCAAGCCTACGTAGCCTTGGAAGAGGGAGAACTACTAGCCTATGCAGCTGTGACCAAAAGTCCAGAGGCAGCCTATGAAGCTATTTATGAAGGAAAATGGCAAGCTGGAGAGTCAGAGTACCTAGTCTTTCACCGTATTGCTGTGGCAGCAGATGTGCAGGGACAAGGAGTTGCTCAAACCTTCTTAGAGGGCTTGATTGAAGGATTTGATTATCTAGATTTTCGCTCAGATACGCATGTTGCAAACAAGGTCATGCAACATATTTTTGCAAAACTTGGTTTTAGACAAGTTGGTAAGGTGCCGGTTGATGGCGAACGCCTGGCCTATCAAAAATTGAAGAAATAATGAAAAAGAAGTACGCAAAAATGCTCTACTTTTCGCCAATAGGAACCTTGTCTTTGGTTGCCGACGAGCAATATCTGTATGGCGTTTGGGTGCAGGAGCAGAAGCATTTTGAGAGGGGACTAGGAGATGAGACGATAGAAGCAGTTGTTAGTCATCCCATTTTAGACCCAGTTATTGCTTGCTTAGATGCTTACTTTAAAGGCAAGTCTCAGGATTTATCCGACTTGCCCTTGGCTCCAATCGGAACGGATTTTGAAAAGCGAGTTTGGTCCTATTTACAGGAAATTCCTTATGGTCATACAGTGACCTATGGACAAATAGCCCAAGAGCTACAAGTGGATTCTGCTCAAGCAATTGGCGGAGCGGTGGGACGCAATCCGTGGTCTGTTCTAGTACCTTGTCATCGTGTGCTGGGAGCAGGCAAGCGTCTGACAGGTTATGCTGCAGGAGTGGAAAAGAAAGCCTGGCTCTTGGATTATGAAGGCGTAGATTTTAAAGATATAAATAATAGAAAGTGAAAGACATGTTAGAATTTATCGAATACCCAAAATGTTCAACTTGTAAAAAAGCAAAACAAGAATTAAACCAACTCGGTGTGGACTACAAAGCCGTCCATATCGTGGAAGAAACACCTAGTCAAGAAGTCATTTTAAACTGGCTAGAGACTTCAGGTTTTGAGTTGAAGCAATTTTTCAACACCAGTGGGATCAAATACCGTGAATTAGGGCTGAAAGATAAGGTAGGAAGCCTGTCAAACCAAGAAGCAGCTGAGTTACTAGCAAGCGACGGTATGTTGTTAAAACGGCCCATTTTAGTAGAAAACGGGACTGTTAAGCAAATCGGTTATCGAAAAGCTTATGAAGAATTGGGATTGAAATAGTTTTTACTTATCTCTTTGATAGATAAAATATATAACCTCCCTGTTTCAAAGTATGATAAACTAGTAGGTAGACAAAGTCTGTATCTGACCGTAGCAAATAATTTCATTGACGGCAGAAGTATGGTAGAATGAATCATTATCAGGAGAGGATGTTTTTATGAATGTTACAACGATTTTAGCATCAGATTGGTACCAAAACTTGATGCAATTGATTCCGGATGGCAAGCTGTTTAGCCTGCGTTCGGTCTTTGATGGGATTCCAAGAATTGTCCAACAACTTCCAACAACGATTATGTTGACAATTGGTGGTGCCTTTTTTGGCTTGGTTTTGGCGCTTCTTTTTGCCATTGTGAAAATCAATCGTGTCAAGATTCTATATCCCTTGCAGGCCTTCTTCGTTAGTTTCTTAAAAGGGACACCGATTTTGGTGCAACTCATGTTGACCTACTACGGAATTCCTTTGGCTTTGAAAGCTCTCAATCAGCAATGGGGAACTGGTTTCAATATCAATGCCATTCCAGCGGCTGTTTTTGCGATTGTCGCCTTTGCCTTTAATGAGGCAGCTTATGCTAGTGAAACCATTCGTGCAGCCATTCTCTCAGTCAATCCTGGTGAGATTGAGGCGGCACGTAGTTTGGGGATGACCCGAGCGCAAGTTTATCGTCGAGTGATTATTCCAAATGCAGCTGTTGTGGCGACTCCAACTTTAATCAATTCCCTAATCGGCTTGACCAAAGGGACTTCTCTAGCCTTCAGTGCGGGTGTTGTGGAAGTCTTTGCCCAAGCTCAGATTTTGGGTGGAGCTGACTACCGCTATTTTGAACGCTTCATCTCCGTTGCTCTTGTTTATTGGGTAGTCAATATCGGAATTGAAAGCCTCGGTCGTTTCATCGAGAGAAAAATGGCTATTTCTGCACCGGATACAGTGCAAACAGATGTGAAAGGAGACCTTCGTTAATGATTAAGATTTCGAATTTAAGCAAATCCTTTTCAGGACAGACTGTCTTGGATCATCTGAATTTGGATATCCAAAAAGGAGAAGTCGTAGCCTTGATTGGTTCTTCAGGAGCTGGAAAATCAACCTTCCTTCGCAATCTCAATTATCTTGAAACACCTGACAGTGGCTCTATTCAGATTGATGATTTTTCAGTTGATTTTTCTAAAATCACTCAAGAAGAAATCCTTGCCCTACGCCGCAAGCTGTCTATGGTATTTCAACAGTTTAATTTGTTTGAACGCCGCACGGCACTTGATAATGTGAAAGAAGGTTTGGTTGTTGTCAAGAAATTATCTGACCAAGAAGCAACCAAGATTGCCAAGGAAGAGTTGGCTAAGGTTGGACTTTCTGACCGAGAGAACCATTATCCTCGTCATTTATCAGGTGGACAGAAGCAACGGGTTGCCTTGGCGCGTGCGCTTGCTATGAAACCAGATGTCTTGCTCTTAGATGAACCAACTTCAGCCCTTGACCCAGAATTGGTCGGTGAAGTAGAGAAGTCTATTGCAGATGCTGCTAAGTCAGGTCAGACCATGATTTTGGTCAGTCATGACATGTCCTTTGTAGCCCAAGTAGCTGATAAGATTCTCTTCTTAGATAAGGGGAAAATCATTGAGTCTGGAACACCGGATGAGATTATCCACCATCCTAAAGAAGAGCGGACAAAAGAATTCTTTGCTAGTTACAAACGGACTTATATTTGATATAATAGATAAAGGAAAACTCAGTTAGCTGGACTAGCTGAGTTTACTCTTTAAAAAAGATAGAAATGAGAGAAATCATGCTACTGCAACTATTTTCTTTATATTTCGAGAGTTTGATCTTGACCACCATCCTCGTCCTGATTTTTTTAGGGATTTGGATTGGACTAAGAGCCATGTCGGGAGTTGATAAGACAGCCAAGGCTCGCCAAGCCCATCTCTATGATATGATTATGATTGGAGTCTTGGTTGTTCCAGTATTATCCTTTGCGGTTATGAGTTTAATTCTTGTTTTCAAGGCATAATCCTTGCTTGATTGACAAGAAAGAGTTAGAATAAAGATAGTTACAACAAGAAAGAAGGAATCTATATGTACGATACTATTATTATCGGTGCTGGTCCTGCAGGAATGACTGCAGCCTTGTATGCTGCTCGAAGCAATCTCAAAGTAGGCTTGATTGAAGGTGGTCTACCAGGTGGTCAGATGAATAATACCTCCGATATCGAAAATTACCCAGGGTACGCTAATATCAGTGGTCCAGAATTGGCTGAAAAGATGTTTGAACCACTTGAAAATCTTGGTGTTGAGCACATTTATGGTTATGTTGAAAATGTAGAAGACCATGGTGATTTTAAGAAAGTGATTACTGATGACCAAACATATGAAACACGTACAGTTATCGTAGCAACTGGTTCTAAACACCGTCCTTTGGGAGTACCTGGAGAAGAAGAACTGAACAGTCGTGGTGTTTCCTACTGTGCCGTGTGTGATGGTGCTTTCTTCCGTGACCAAGATTTGTTGGTAGTTGGTGGTGGAGATTCGGCTGTCGAAGAAGCTATCTTCTTGACTCGCTTTGCAAAGACTGTTACCATTGTTCACCGTCGTGACCAACTTCGTGCCCAAAAGGTTTTACAAGACCGCGCTTTTGCGAATGAGAAAATCAGCTTTATCTGGGATTCTGTAGTCAAGGAAATAAGGGGTGAAAACCGAGTAGAATCGGTCGTCTTTGAAAATGTGAAAACAGGTCAAGTGACAGAGCAAGCCTTTGGTGGTGTCTTTATCTATGTTGGTTTGGACCCTGTTAGCGATTTTGTTAAAGAATTAAATATCCAAGATCAGGCAGGTTGGATTGTGACAGATAACCACATGAAAACTGCAGTTGACGGTATTTTTGCAGTTGGAGATGTTCGCTTGAAAGACCTTCGCCAAGTAACAACAGCAGTTGGAGATGGAGCAATCGCTGGCCAAGAAGCCTACAAGTTTATCACCGAACATAGTTAATACACTTCGAAAATCTCTTCAAACCACGTCAGCTTCGCCTTGCCGTATATATCATAGGTATAGGTAACTGACTTCGTCAGTCTTATCCACAACCTCAAAACCGTGTTTTGAGCTGACTTCATCAGTCTTATCTACAACCTCAAAGCAGTGCTTTGAGGTGTCTATGGCTAGCTTCCTAGTTTGCTCTTTGATTTTCATTGAGTATAATCATAAAAAAGTTTCCAATCAGATGACTGGAAACTTTTTTTATAGTCTATTTCGGAAAACTTCGTACATGAGAATGGCTGCAGCAACACTGGCATTGAGACTTTGAACATGTCCATTCATCGGAATGGTAATCATCTCATCGACCTGTTTTTTGATGTTGCTAGAGATACCTTTTCCTTCATTTCCGATGATGAGGGCGATTTTCCCTTTTGTATTCCACTTGTGGCAAGGAGTACCATTCATATCTGTTCCAAAGGTCCAGAACCCTTCATCCTTGAGTTTGTCTAGAGTTTGGCTTAAATTGGTCACTCGGGCAATTGGAACGTGTTCAATAGCACCTGTGGCCGTTTTGGCAACGACAGGAGTAACTCCGACAGCACGGTGCTTGGGAATGATGACACCTGAAACGTTGGTCGCATCAGCTGTTCTCAAGATGGAACCTAGATTATGAGGGTCAGTTAACCCATCCAGAATCAAGAGAAGTGGATTTTCTTCTTGGCGTGTTTTGGCAAGGATGTGATCCAGCTCGGTATAGGCAAATTCGGACACTCGTAGAACAAAACCTTGGTGAACAGCACCTTCGGTCATCTCAGAGAGAGATTTTTTTGAGGTCCAAGAAATGGATACCTTCTTTTCTGTAGCCAGCTCCTTGACTTTCTCAACATTCTTACCTCGGAGATCTTCTTGGAGGTAGAGTTTGTTGCCGGTATTTGCAAGTAGGGCTTCGGTAACGGCGTGGACGCCATAGACAATATCATTTGTTTTCATGCCTCTATTATAACACAAAACCCCGTCTTGCAACGGGATTTTCTTTATTCTAGAATTAGTAAACCATCTTTAACTGCAAATGGGACTTTTTCATTGATACGATCGTAAAACATGATTCCGTTAATGTGGTCAATTTCATGCTGAACAACGATGGAGTTATAGCCTTTAAGTTTGATGCGGTGTTTTTCGCCATCCTTGTCAAAGTAGTCAACAGTAACGCGAGCATGGCGAACTACATAACCAGGCACATTACGGTCAACAGATAGGCAACCTTCTCCTTCGCCAAGAGCAGCGTCTTGAACAGAGTGAGAGACGATTTTTGGATTATACATAATGGCTTGTAAGTCGTAGGCTTCCTGTGGAGTTTCTCCTTCTTCAACAATATTAGGTACCAAAACAGCGATAATGCGTTTTGAGATATCCAATTGAGGAGCAGCAAGTCCAACCCCACCGCGGAGCCCCATCTTTTCAGCCATGACAGGATCTTGGGAATGTTTGAGGAATTGCATCATCTTTTCGCCAAGAATGATTTCCTGGTCAGACAAGGGGAAAGTAACTTCCTCAGCAACTGCGCGAAGAGTCGGATTCCCCTCGCGGATAATATCGTTCATATCAATTAAGTGAGCAGCTTTTGTAATACGTTCTATAGCAGACATTTTCTCTCCTTTCATTACTTCTACATTATATCACAAAATGACAAGGATTGAAAGCATTACGGCATCGAGCTTTTATAGAAAATGCCTACTAGGTTCAATTCAATTGTGAAAGAATTACTTATCTGTGATATAATAAAAAGAGAAGGCTTGCATTAGAAAGTAGGGAGAATGAAGATGAAAAGAAGACAAGATAGACATAAACGTGGACCAGTTTTTCGTTTTGTGAAAGGTTTAGTCAACTTTTTTAGACGTTATCGTAAGTGGAGCAACAAGGGATTTGTGGCGATACTCTTGCTAGCTGTTGCTTTATCAATGGGTTTGGTCTTGTTGTTTGAAAGCTTCCAAGGCATGCCTATGACCAGTCAAAAACGAGATACTATTTCTCAAGAAGGAACTAAGAAAAAGTCTCAGGACCAGGAAGACGAAAAAACTGCTAGAATTATGGCTCATGGTGATTTGCTTTATCATGATATTCTTTACTTTTCAGCAAAAAAGGATGATGGAACGTATGATTTTCATGAGAATTTTGAGTATGTTACTCCTTGGCTTAAGCAAGCAGACTTAGCTATTGGTGACTTTGAAGGAACCATTAATAAGGATCATTATTTAGCAGGTTATCCTCTCTTTAATGCTCCTGCTGAAGTTATGGATGCCATTAAGGATGCAGGTTATCATGTTCTAGATTTGGCTCATAATCACATTTTGGATTCGCAAATTGAGGGGGTTATTTCAACGGCCGATATTATTGAGAAGGCTGGAATCACTCCAATCGGAGTTTATACGCACGAGCCACGTGATCAGGCTCCGCTGGTCATTAAGGAAGTGAATGGTATCAAGGTTGCACTTTTGGCTTATTCTTATGGATTTAATGGAATTGAGCAAAATATTTCTCAAGAGGATTATAATCGTTATCTTTCAGATTTAAACGAAGATAAGATGAAGGCTGAAATTGAACGAGCGGAAAAGGAAGCGGATATCACCATTATCATGCCTCAGATGGGTGTTGAGTATCGATTGGAACCAACTGAAGAACAAAAAGTTCTTTATCACAAGATGATTGATTGGGGAGCGGATATTATCTTTGGAGGGCATCCTCACGTTGTGGAACCATCTGAAACGGTTGAAAAAGATGGAGAAAAGAAACTCATTATCTATTCAATGGGGAACTTCATTTCCAATCAACGGATTGAATCTATGGGAGATGAAGAGAATGCTAAGTGGACTGAACGTGGTGTTCTTATGGACGTGACCATTAAGAAGAAGGATGGAAAAACAACTATCGGAACAGCTAAAGCTCATCCTACTTGGGTCAATCGAACACCAAAGGGAACCTTTTCACCAGAAGGCTATCCTTTATATCATTACCAAACCTATATCTTAGAAGATTTTATCGAGGGTGGTAGTCATCGTGACCAGTTAGACGAAGCGACTAAGGAACGAATTGATACAGCCTACAAAGAAATGAACGAACATGTGGGATTGAAGTGGGATTAGTTTGAATCCAGAGGAAATGAAATGACGATTAAAGTAATTGCGACAGATATGGATGGGACCTTGCTGGATGCTAGAGGTCAGCTTGATCTTCCACGCTTGGAAAAGATTTTAGATCAGTTGGATCAAAGGGGGATTCGTTTTGTCATCGCGACGGGCAATGAAATTCACCGCATGAGGCAACTACTGGAGCACTTGGTCGATCGAGTGGTTCTGGTTGTTGCTAACGGTGCTCGTATTTTTGAAAACAATGAATTGATTCAGGCTCAGACTTGGGATGATGCCATTGTTGACAAGGCTTTGGCTCATTTCAAGGGTCGAGCGTGTCAGGACCAGTTTGTTGTAACGGGGATGAAGGGTGGTTTCGTCAAGGAAGGTACTATTTTTACAGACCTTGAAAGTTTTATGACTCCAGAAATGATTGAAAAATTCTACCAACGGATGCAGTTTGTGGATGAATTAACCTCTGACCTCTTTGGTGGTGTGCTCAAGATGAGTATGGTTGTTGGTGAGGAACGTTTGAATTCGGTTTTGGAAGAAATCAATGCTCTCTTTGATGGCCGTGTCCGAGCTGTATCGAGTGGCTATGGTTGCATTGATATCCTTCAAGCTGGGATTCATAAAGCATGGGGCTTGGAAGAATTACTCAAGCGTTGGAACTTGAACCCCCAACAAATTATGGCTTTTGGTGATAGTGAAAATGATGTTGAAATGCTTGAAATAGCTGGAATTGCCTATGCGATGGAAAATGCTGATGACAAAGCCAAAGCTGTTGCGACGGCTCTAGCACCGGCTAACAGCCAAGGAGGAGTTTATCAAGTCTTGGAAAACTGGTTAGAAAAAGGAGAATGAAGTGGCAGTACAGTTATTAGAAAATTGGTTACTAAAGGAACAAGAAAAAATCCAAACCAAGTATCGTCACTTAAATCAGGTTTCTGTTCTAGAGCCAGACATTCTTTTTATTGGGGATTCCATTGTCGAATATTATCCTCTGCAGGAACTATTTGGGACTTCGAAGACGATTGTCAATCGAGGCATTCGAGGGTATCAGACAGGGCTGTTACTAGAGAACCTTGATGCGCATCTGTACGGTGGAGCAGTAGATAAAATTGTCCTTTTAATTGGGACAAATGATATCGGAAAAGATGTGCCTGTGAATGAGGCTCTCAATAATCTCGAAGCTATCATACAATCCATTGCTCGTGATTATCCACTGACCGAGATTAAATTACTTTCCATTTTGCCAGTCAATGAGGGAGAGAAATACAAGCAGACCGTTTATATCCGAACCAATGAAAAGATTAGAGAATGGAATCAAGCCTATGAGGCTCTAGCATCCGCTTATATGCAAGTAGATTTTGTGCCTGTTTATGATAGTTTGACAGATACAGAAGGACAACTCAAAAAAGACTATACAACAGATGGCCTCCATCTAAGTGTAGCCGGTTATCAAGTCTTATCGGAAGCCTTAAAAGGGGTTCTTTTCTAAAGAGGTGGCTTGATTTTGCATTTTTCATGAAGATAGGTTATAATGGTTCTATTGTCTTTTGGGGTCGTTACGGATTCGACAGGCATTATGAGGCATATTTTGCGACTCGTGTGGCGACGTAAACGCTCAGTTAAATATAACTGCAAAAAATAACACTTCTTACGCTCTAGCTGCCTAAAAACCAGCAGGCGTGACCCGATTTGGATTGCTCGTGTTCAATGACAGGTCTTATGATTAGCGAGATACGATCAAGTCTTGTCTAGCGGCTTGATAAGAGATTGATAGACTCGCGGTTTCTAGGCTTGAGTTATGTGTCGAGGGACTGTTAAACGAATACATAACCTATGGTTGTAGACAAATATGTTAGCAGATGTTTGGACGTGGGTTCGACTCCCACCGGCTCCATTATTCCTTTGCATTCTTTTGCAAAACTTGGTAAAACGTTGTTAAATCAACGTTTTTTATTTTTGTCTTTGGTATTCCTTGGTATTCTTTTGCGAAAAAGGCAGACCCTAAAACAGACCCTATTATTAAAAAAGGGATACAAAAAGGATACAACATTTGTTGCATCCTAGAAATAATTTTTCTTTTCTACGGAAGACATGGGATTCGAACCCACGCACGCTGTTACACGCCTACCGCGTTTCCAACACGGCCTCTTAAGCCTCTTGAGTAATCTTCCAATGCTTACTCAAATAGTCTACCATAAAGGCTCTTATCTTGCAATAAAAATTCTGGAAATAAGAAAAATGATAGATTTTGAAAGAAAATGACAAAAAATGCTTGACTTTGAAATGTAGTGTGATAGAATGAATAGTGTAAACGATAACAGGAGGTGATTCAGTGTTAAAAACAGAGCGTAAACAGCTGATTTTAGAGGAGTTAAATCAACATCATGTAGTTTCTTTAGAAAAATTAGTTAGTTTGCTAGAAACATCAGAATCAACGGTTCGAAGAGATTTGGATGAGTTAGAAGCGGAAAACAAGCTTCGTCGCGTGCATGGTGGAGCAGAATTACCCCACTCCTTGCAGGAAGAAGAAACCATTCAAGAAAAATCTGTCAAAAACCTTCAAGAGAAGAAGTTACTTGCTCAGAAAGCTGCCTCTCTCATCAAGGAACAAGATGTCATCTTTATCGATGCTGGAACAACAACTGCCTTTTTGATTCATGAATTGGTTAATAAGAATATTACTGTTGTGACTAATTCGATTCACCATGCCGCTCAGTTGGTTGAAAAGCAGATTCCAACGGTCATGGTTGGAGGTAGTGTTAAGATGGCGACAGATGCAAGCATAGGGGGCGTTGCTCTTAACCAGATTAACCAATTGCACTTTGACCGTGCTTTTATCGGGATGAATGGTGTGGACGATGGCTATTATACGACTCCCGATATGGAGGAGGGAGCTGTTAAGCGTGCTATTTTAGAGAATGCTAAACAGACCTATGTCTTGGCGGATTCGTCTAAAATTGGACAAACTTGCTTTGCTAAGGTAGCACCACTCAAACGCGCTATTGTTATCACAAGTCAAGGGCATGAGCTCTTGCAGGTTATTAAGGAGAAAACGGAGGTAATAGAAGTATGATTTATACAGTCACACTCAATCCATCCATTGACTATATTGTCCGTCTGGACCAAGTCCAAGTCGGTAGTGTCAATCGTATGGACAGTGATGATAAGTTTGCTGGTGGGAAAGGAATCAATGTCAGTCGTGTCTTGAAACGTTTGGATATTCCAAATACAGCGACGGGATTTATCGGAGGCTTTACTGGTAAATTTATCACAGATACTTTGGCTGATGAAGAAATCGAGACACGTTTTGTCCAAGTGGCAGAGGATACTCGTATCAATGTTAAAATTAAAGCAGACCAAGAAACAGAAATCAACGGAACGGGTCCATCTGTTGAACCAGCTCAGCTAGAAGAGTTGAAAGCTATTTTATCGAATCTGACTGCAGATGATACGGTCGTGTTTGCTGGTTCAAGTGCTAAAAATCTAGGCAATGTTATCTATAAGGATTTGATTGCCTTGACCCGTCAGACTGGTGCGCAAGTAGTTTGCGATTTTGAAGGACAGACCTTGATTGATAGTTTGGACTACCAGCCACTTTTGGTCAAACCAAACAATCATGAACTTGGAGCGATTTTTGGGGTTAAACTCGAAAGTTTAGATGAAATTGAGAAATACGCTCGTGAGTTACTGGCTAAAGGTGCTCAAAACGTCATTATCTCTATGGCTGGCGACGGTGCCCTTCTGGTAACATCTGAGGGAGCTTACTTTGCTAAACCAATCAAGGGAACAGTCAAAAATTCAGTTGGAGCTGGTGATTCTATGGTTGCTGGATTTACTGGTGAATTTGTCAAATCAAAAGATGCAGTAGAAGCCTTCAAATGGGGAGTAGCTTGTGGAACAGCAACTACTTTCTCGGATGACTTGGCAACAGCAGAATTTATTAAAGAAACATATGAAAAAGTTGAGGTAGAAAAACGATGAAAATTCAAGACCTATTGAGAAAAGATGTCATGTTGCTGGATTTACAGGCGACTGAAAAAACAGCTGTCATTGAAGAGATGATTAAAAGTTTGACAGACCACGGTTATGTGACAGATTTTGAAACCTTTAAAGAAGGAATTTTAGCGCGTGAAGCTTTGACTTCTACAGGTTTGGGTGATGGAATCGCAATGCCTCATAGCAAAAATGCTGCTGTCAAAGAAGCGACTGTTCTCTTTGCTAAGTCAAACAAGGGTGTTGATTATGAGAGTTTGGATGGGCAAGCAACTGACCTCTTCTTTATGATTGCGGCTCCAGAAGGTGCTAATGACACTCACTTAGCAGCCTTGGCAGAATTGTCTCAATACTTGATGAAAGACGGTTTTGCTGACAAACTTCGTCAAGCACAATCAGCTGACCAAGTTATCGAACTTTTTGACCAAGCGTCAGAAAAAGCTGAGGATCCTGTTCAAGCACCTGCCAATGACTCTGGTGACTTTATCGTAGCTGTTACAGCTTGTACGACCGGTATTGCTCACACTTACACGGCCCAAGAAGCCCTTCAAAAAGTTGCTGTTGAAATGGGTGTTGGCATCAAGGTCGAAACCAACGGTGCTAGCGGTGTTGGAAACCAACTAACTGCTGAAGACATCCGCAATGCTAAAGCTGTTATCATCGCGGCAGACAAGGCAGTTGAAATGGATCGTTTCGATGGCAAACCATTGATTAATCGTCCAGTTGCTGACGGTATCCGTAAAACAGAAGAATTGATTAACTTGGCTCTTTCAGGAGATGCTGAAGTCTACCGTGCTGCTAATGGAGCCAAAGCTGCAACAGCCTCTAACGAAAAACAAAGCCTTGGTGGTGCCTTCTACAAACACTTGATGAGTGGTGTATCTCAAATGTTGCCATTCGTTATCGGTGGGGGTATCATGATTGCCCTTGCCTTCTTGATTGATGGTGCTTTGGGTGTTCCAAATGAAAACCTTGGCAATCTTGGTTCCTACCATGAGTTAGCTTCTATGTTTATGAAAATTGGTGGTGCAGCCTTTGGTTTGATGCTCCCAGTCTTTGCAGGTTATGTTGCCTACTCTATTGCTGAAAAACCAGGTTTGGTAGCAGGTTTCGTGGCTGGTGCTATAGCAAAAGAAGGTTTTGCCTTTGGTAAAATTCCTTATGCCGCAGGTGGTGAAGCAACTTCAACTCTTGCAGGTGTCTCATCTGGTTTCCTAGGTGCCCTTGTTGGTGGATTTATCGCAGGTGCCTTGGTTCTTGCTATCAAGAAATACGTTAAAGTTCCTCGTTCACTTGAAGGTGCTAAGTCAATCCTTCTCTTGCCACTTCTTGGGACAATTTTGACTGGATTTGTCATGTTAGCAGTTAACATCCCAATGGCAGCAATCAACACTGCTATGAATGACTTCCTAGGCGGTCTTGGAGGAGGTTCAGCTGTCCTTCTTGGTATCGTCCTTGGAGGAATGATGGCTGTTGACATGGGTGGACCAGTTAATAAAGCGGCTTATGTCTTCGGTACAGGTACGCTTGCAGCGACTGTTTCTTCAGGTGGTTCTGTAGCCATGGCAGCAGTTATGGCTGGAGGAATGGTGCCACCACTTGCAATCTTTGTCGCAACGCTTCTTTTCAAAGATAAATTTACTAAAGAAGAACGCAACTCTGGTTTGACAAACATCATCATGGGCTTGTCATTTATCACTGAGGGAGCGATTCCGTTTGGTGCAGCTGACCCAGCTCGTGCTATCCCAAGCTTTATCCTTGGTTCAGCAGTAGCAGGTGGCCTCGTTGGTCTTACTGGTATCAAACTCATGGCGCCACACGGAGGAATCTTCGTGATCGCCCTCACTTCAAATGCTCTTCTTTACCTCGTTGCTGTCTTGGTAGGAGCAATCGTAAGTGGTGTGGTCTATGGTTACCTACGCAAACCACAAGCATAAAAAATAGAAAAATGAAAAGATTGGACCGTTTGGTGCAGTCTTTTTCTCTTTCCGAAATGCCTGTGAAATATGGTATAATAGAAGAATGGCAAACAAGAATACAAGTAAAACAAGACGGAGACCGTCTAAAGCAGAACTCGAAAGAAAAGAAGCGATTCAACGAATGTTGATTTCGTTAGGAATCGCCCTTTTATTGATTTTCGCAGCCTTCAAATTAGGGGCTGCAGGTATAACCCTTTACAATTTCATTCGCTTGCTGGTGGGTAGCCTAGCTTATCTGGCAATATTTGGTATCCTGCTCTACCTCTTCTTCAAGTGGATACGAAAACAGGAAGGACTCTTATCAGGTTTTTTCACCATATTTGCTGGCTTACTCTTGATTTTTGAGGCCTACTTAGTTTGGAAATATGGTTTGGACAAGTCGGTTTTAAAAGGGACTATGGCTCAGGTTGTGACGGATCTGACTGGTTTTCGAACGACCAGTTTTGCTGGTGGAGGCTTGATTGGTGTTGGACTCTATGTGCCAACAGCCTTTCTCTTCTCAAATATCGGTACTTACTTTATTGGTTCTATCTTGATTTTAGTGGGTGCCCTCCTAGTCAGTCCTTGGTCTGTTTACGATATTGCTGAATTTTGCAGTAAAGGCTTTGCCAAATGGCGGGAAGGGCATGAGCGTCGAAAAGAGGAACGTTTTGTCAAACAAGAAGAAAAAGCTCGCCAAAAGGCTGAGGAAGAGGCTAGATTAGAAAAAGAAGAGGCTGAAAAAGCCTTACTCGATATGCCTCCTGTTGATATGGAAACGGGTGAAATTCTTACAGAAGATGTTGTGCTTGACGTTCCACCTGTTCCAGAAGAAGAGTGGGTAGAACCAGAGATCATCTTGCCTCAAGCTGAACTTGAATTCACTGAACAGGGAGATGGCTCTGATGTCGAAGATGTTCAGGTCGATTTTTCAGCAAAGGAAGCCCTTGAATACAAACTTCCAAGCTTACAACTCTTTGCCCCAGATAAACCAAAAGACCAGTCGAAAGAGAAGAAAATCGTTCGTGAAAACATCAAAATCCTAGAAGAAACTTTTGCTAGTTTTGGTATTAAGGTAACGGTTGAACGGGCTGAAATTGGGCCGTCAGTGACCAAGTATGAAGTCAAGCCAGCAGTCGGTGTACGGGTTAACCGCATTTCCAATCTAGCAGATGACCTCGCTCTAGCCTTGGCAGCCAAGGATGTCCGGATTGAGGCTCCAATACCTGGTAAATCCTTAGTCGGGATTGAGGTTCCTAACTCTGAGATTGCGACGGTATCCTTCCGCGAACTATGGGAACAATCTCAAACGAAAGCAGAAAATCTCTTAGAAATTCCTCTAGGAAAGGCAGTTAATGGCACCGCAAGAGCTTTTGACCTTTCCAAGATGCCCCACTTGCTAGTTGCAGGTTCAACGGGTTCAGGGAAGTCAGTAGCGGTTAACGGCATTATCGCTAGCATTCTGATGAAAGCAAGACCCGACCAGGTCAAGTTTATGATGGTGGACCCTAAGATGGTTGAGTTGTCTGTTTACAATGATATTCCCCACCTCTTGATTCCAGTTGTGACCAATCCACGTAAGGCTAGCAAGGCTTTGCAAAAGGTCGTGGATGAAATGGAAAATCGTTATGAACTCTTTGCCAAGGTGGGAGTTCGGAATATTGCAGGTTTTAATGCCAAGGTAGAAGAGTTTAATGCTCAGTCTGAGTACAAGCAGGTTCCGCTACCACTCATTGTTGTAATTGTGGATGAGTTGGCTGACCTTATGATGGTAGCCAGCAAGGAAGTGGAAGATGCTATCATTCGTCTCGGACAGAAGGCGCGTGCTGCAGGTATCCACATGATTCTTGCAACCCAGCGTCCATCCGTTGACGTCATTTCTGGTCTGATCAAGGCCAATGTCCCATCTCGTGTCGCTTTCGCAGTTTCATCAGGAACAGACTCCCGTACTATTTTAGATGAAAATGGAGCTGAGAAACTGCTTGGACGTGGAGATATGCTCTTTAAACCAATCGATGAAAATCATCCAGTTCGTCTCCAAGGCTCCTTTATCTCGGATGATGATGTCGAACGTATCGTAAACTTCATCAAGGCTCAGGCTGATGCGGACTACGATGAGAGTTTTGATCCAGGTGAGGTTTCTGAAAATGAAGGTGAATTTTCAGATGGTGAATCTGGTGGTGACCCGCTCTTTGAAGAAGCCAAGGCTTTGGTCATTGAGACCCAGAAAGCCAGCGCATCTATGATTCAGCGTCGTTTATCAGTTGGATTTAACCGTGCGACCCGCCTTATGGAAGAACTTGAGATGGCAGGTGTCATTGGCCCAGCTGAAGGTACCAAACCAAGAAAAGTTTTACAACAATAAAAAAATAGCTTCTTTCCAAGCTTGGAAGGAGGCTATTTTAGTGATTATTGATTAGTTTTATTTTCCGAAGTTGGAGTATTATTGGACTGTTTTTCATTATCAGTGGCAGGTTTACTTGGAGTAGGAGTAGAAGAATCCTGAGTTGCTGCTTTCTGCTCTTCTTTTTTCTCTTCCTTGACGCTAGATTTTGGTGTTTCCTCTTGCTGTGTTTTTTCTTGAGAAGTGTTATTTTCCTTATTGGGACTAGTGTTTTCCTGAGGGGATTCCTTTTGAATTTCTTTGACAATTGTTGTCGTCTGGCTTGTCGTAGGTTCTTTTTTAGTATTTTTATTATTATCCAAGGCGTTCATGATAGTGATACTTGCAGTAATTAAGCCAAGGATACTACCGATAGTGGCAACAGTTTTTTGAAAGACCGTAAAGCCTTTTTTGATGTGTTCTGTTTTTGGTTTTGAAGTTCTACGATAATTAGACATATATTCTCTCCTTTAATTAAAATTTATTATACCGCATTTCTTTAAAAAAATCTTAAAAAAAGAGGAATTGCCCTTTCTTGTCGCAGACTCCGTTTCATGATACAATAGAAGGAGTGATTTTAGAAAGCGTGAGAAAACATGATTTACTTTGATAATTCGGCGACGACCAAGCCCTATCCTGAAGCCCTTGAAACTTATATGCAGGTCGCTTCAAAAATTTTAGGAAATCCATCTAGTCTCCATCGTTTGGGAGATCAGGCAACACGAATCTTAGATGCTTCTCGTCAGCAAATTGCAGATTTAATCGGTAAGAAAAGTGAGGAAATCTTCTTTACTTCTGGTGGGACAGAAGGAGATAACTGGGTTATCAAGGGTGTGGCCTTTGAAAAGGCTCAGTTTGGAAAGCACATCATTGTATCAGCCATTGAACATCCGGCAGTCAAAGAGTCAGCCCTTTGGTTGAAAAGTCAAGGATTTGAAGTAGATTTTGCTCCAGTTGATAACAAAGGATTTGTAGATGTTGAAGCGTTATCAGATTTGATAAGACCTGATACGACTCTCGTTTCCGTCATGGCTGTGAACAATGAAATCGGCTCGATTCAACCTATTCAAGCTATTTCAGAACTATTGGCAGACAAGCCAACTATTTCCTTCCACGTTGATGCGGTTCAGGCACTTGCCAAGATTCCGACTGAAAAGTATCTGACAGAACGAGTGGATTCTGCGACTTTCTCTAGTCACAAGTTTCACGGAGTTCGAGGTGTTGGATTTGTCTATATCAAGTCTGGCAAGAAGATTACGCCTCTTTTAACAGGTGGTGGTCAGGAACGTGATTACCGTTCGACAACTGAAAATATGGCAGGAATTGCAGCGACAGCCAAGGCTCTCCGCTTGTCTATGGAAAAGCTAGATATCTTTACTAGCAAGACTGGTCAGATGAAGGCAGTGATTCGCCAAGCACTTCTGGACTATCCAGATATTTCTGTCTTTTCAGATGAGGAAGACTTTGCCCCTCATATTCTGACTTTTGGAATCAAGGGTGTTCGTGGTGAAGTCATCGTTCACGCCTTTGAAGACTATGATATTTTTATCTCAACGACCTCTGCTTGTTCGTCCAAGGCAGGGAAACCAGCCGGAACCCTGATTGCCATGGGAGTAGATAAAGATAAGGCTCAGTCAGCTGTGCGTCTTAGCCTAGACCTTGAAAATGATATGAGTCAGGTCGAGCAGTTCTTGACCAAGTTAAAATTGATTTACAATCAAACTAGAAAAGTAAGATAGGAGCATTCATGCAGTATTCAGAAATTATGATTCGCTACGGTGAGCTGTCAACCAAGGGCAAAAACCGTATGCGTTTCATCAATAAACTTCGCAATAATATTTCAGACGTTTTGTCTATCTATCCCCAAGTTAAGGTAACGGCAGATCGTGACCGTGCCCACGCTTACCTCAATGGAGCAGATTATACAGCAGTAGCAGAATCGCTTAAACAAGTTTTTGGAATTCAAAACTTTTCCCCTGTTTATAAGGTTGAAAAATCTGTAGAAGTTCTGAAGTCTTCTGTCCAAGAGATTATGCAGGACATCTACAAGGATGGCATGACCTTTAAAATTTCTAGCAAGCGTAGCGACCACAACTTTGAGTTGGATAGTCGTGAACTCAATCAAACCCTTGGAGGTGCTGTTTTTGAAGCTATTCCAAATGTGCAAGCTCAAATGAAAAGTCCTGACATCAATCTTCAGGTGGAGATACGTGAAGAAGCAGCCTATCTTTCTTATGAAACCATTCGTGGGGCTGGTGGTTTGCCAGTTGGAACTTCAGGTAAAGGCATGCTCATGTTGTCAGGAGGAATCGATTCCCCTGTAGCTGGCTATCTAGCGCTTAAACGAGGGGTAGATATAGAGGCCGTTCACTTTGCCAGCCCACCTTATACTAGTCCAGGCGCTCTCAAGAAAGCCCAAGATTTGACCCGTAAATTGACCAAGTTTGGTGGAAATATCCAGTTTATCGAAGTTCCTTTTACAGAGATTCAAGAGGAAATCAAGGCCAAAGCGCCCGAAGCTTACTTAATGACTCTAACTCGTCGCTTTATGATGCGGATTACAGATCGTATTCGTGAGGTACGAAATGGTTTAGTTATCATAAATGGGGAAAGCCTAGGTCAAGTAGCCAGCCAAACCTTGGAGAGCATGCAGGCTATCAATGCGGTTACCAACACTCCCATCATCCGTCCAGTTGTGACAATGGATAAGTTGGAAATTATTGACATTGCTCAGGAAATTGACACCTTTGAAATTTCTATCCAGCCTTTTGAAGACTGTTGTACCATTTTTGCGCCAGATCGTCCGAAAACAAATCCTAAGATTAAGAATGCGGAGCAGTACGAAGCGCGTATGGATGTTGAAGGATTAGTAGAGCGAGCTGTGGCTGGAATCATGATTACTGAGATTACACCGCAGGCTGAAAAAGATGAAGTGGATGACTTGATTGATAATTTGCTCTAATCAGAAAATCCAGAAGAATTTAGAAAAATAAATGAAAAAGTTAGTTTTTAATTCCAAAAATGGAAGCAAAACTAACTTTTTTTCTATAATTGTGATATAATAAAATAAAATTTTGAATATAGAGAGTTTTCTGACAATGAATCAATCCTACTTTTATTTAAAAATGAAAGAACACAAACTCAAGGTTCCTTATACAGGTAAGGAACGCCGTGTACGTGTTCTTCTGCCTAAAGATTATGAGAAAGACACGGATCGTTCCTATCCTGTTGTTTACTTTCATGACGGGCAAAATGTTTTTTATAGTAAAGAGTCCTTCATTGGCCATTCATGGAAGATTATCCCAGCTATTAAGCGTAATCCTGACATCAGTCGCATGATTGTCGTTGCCATTGACAATGATGGTATGGGGCGGATGAATGAGTATGCGGCTTGGAAGTTCCAAGAATCTCCTATCCCAGGGCAGCAGTTTGGTGGTAAGGGTGTGGAGTATGCCGAGTTTGTCATGGAGGTGGTCAAACCTTTTATCGATGAGACCTACCGTACCAAATCTGACCGCCAGCATACGGCTATGATTGGTTCCTCACTAGGCGGCAATATTACCCAGTTTATCGGTTTGGAATACCAAGACCAAATTGGCTGTTTAGGGGCCTTTTCATCTGCCAACTGGCTCCATCAAGAAGCCTTTAATCGCTATATTGAACGCAAGAAACTATCGTCTGACCAGCGTATCTTTATCTATGTTGGAACTGAAGAAGCAGATGATACGGACAAGACCCTGATGGCTGGTAATATCAAACAAGCCTATATCGATTCGTCTCTTCGGTATTACCATGATTTGATATCAGGTGGGGTGCACTTAGATAATCTTGTCTTGAAAGTTCAGTCTGGTGCCATCCATAGTGAAATCCCTTGGTCGGAGAATTTACCAGACTGTCTGAGATTTTTTGCAGAGAAATGGTAAGTTAGAAAAGGAGAAATCAAATGCATATTGAAAACCTTAGCCACTGGAGTGGCAATCTTAACCGTGAAATGTATCTTAATCGTTATGGACATGCTGGGATTCCAGTTGTGGTCTTTGCTTCATCAGGTGGTAGTCACAATGAATACTATGATTTTGGCATGATTGATGCTTGTGCTTCCTTTATCGAGGAAGGCCGTGTCCAGTTTTTTACCCTATCCAGTGTAGACAGTGAGAGCTGGTTGGCCACTTGGAAAAATGGTCACGACCAAGCAGAGATGCACCGTGCCTACGAGCGCTATGTGATTGATGAGGCCATTCCTTTTATCAAGCATAAGACAGGTTGGTTTGATGGTATGATGACGACAGGTTGCTCGATGGGCGCCTACCATGCAGTCAACTTTTTTCTCCAACATCCAGATGTCTTTACCAAGGTGATTGCTCTTAGTGGTGTTTACGACGCACGTTTCTTTGTTGGCGATTACTACAATGACGATGCTATTTATCAAAACTCGCCAGTAGATTATATCTGGAATCAGAATGACGGCTGGTTTATTGACCGTTACCGTCAGGCAGAGATTGTGCTGTGTACGGGTCTTGGAGCCTGGGAACAAGACGGTCTACCATCTTTCTACAAGCTTAAAGAAGCCTTTGACCAGAAACAAATTCCAGCCTGGTTTGCTGAATGGGGACACGATGTCGCCCACGACTGGGAATGGTGGCGCAAACAAATGCCTTATTTCCTCGGCAATCTCTATTTATAAAAGGAGTGACCTATGAATTACCTTGTTATTTCTCCCTACTATCCACAAAACTTTCAACAGTTTACCATCGAACTAGCCAATAAAGGTATTACCGTCTTGGGAATTGGTCAAGAGCCTTACGAGCAATTGGATGAACCTTTACGTAATAGCCTGACAGAATATTTCCGTGTTGATAATCTTGAGAACACAGACGAAGTCAAACGTGCAGTTGCTTTTCTCTTTTATAAGCATGGCCCAATTGATCGCATCGAATCTCATAATGAATACTGGCTTGAGCTGGACGCAGCACTCAGAGAACAATTCAATGTCTTTGGTGCCAAACCAGAGGATCTCAAAAAGACAAAATATAAGTCTGAAATGAAGAAACTCTTCAAAAAAGCTGGTGTCCCTGTAGTCCCTGGAGCTGTTATTAAGACGGAAGCAGATGTGGATCAAGCAGTGAAAGAAATCGGTCTTCCAATGATTGCCAAACCTGATAATGGAGTTGGGGCAGCCGCAACCTTTAAACTTGAGACTGAAGACGATATCAATCACTTCAAGGCCGAATGGGATCATTCAACTGTTTATTTCTTTGAAAAATTTGTCACTTCCAGCGAAATCTGTACCTTTGATGGGCTTGTGGACAAGGATGGTAAGATTGTCTTTTCAACAACCTTTGACTACGCCTATACACCGCTTGATCTCATGATGTATAAGATGGACAATTCCTACTATGTTCTTAAGGATATGGATCCCAAATTACGTAAATATGGTGAGGCTATCGTCAAAGAATTTGGTATGAAAGAACGGTTCTTCCATATCGAGTTCTTCCGCGAAGGGGACGATTACATTGCCATTGAGTACAATAACCGTCCTGCAGGTGGTTTTACAATTGATGTTTATAACTTTGCTCACTCTTTGGACCTCTATCGTGGTTATGCAGCTATTGTTGCGGGAGAAGAGTTTCCTGCATCAGAGTTTGCCCCTCAGTATTGTTTGGCTACTTCTCGCCGTGCAAATGCTCATTATGTCTATTCAGAAGAGGATTTGCTTGCCAAATATAGCCAGCAGTTCAAGGTTAAAAAAATCATGCCAGCAGCCTTCGCGGAACTTCAAGGAGATTACCTTTATATGCTGACAACTCTGAGTCGACAAGAAATGGAGCAGATGATTGCAGATTTCGGACAACGTCAAGAATAAGAACTCTCGGATTAAGGAAATGCACCACCTTAATCCTTTTGTTTTAACAAGAGAAATAAAACCGCTTTCTTATATATTCTTTTAGAAAACCTGTTGCTAAAAGATATAAAAATTGATAGAATAAGGATTGTCTAAAAAATTTTAAGGAGAATCTATCAAATGGATTTCACATGGGCAATTAAATATGCCACTGAATTTTTGGGAACTGCTATTTTGGTCATTCTTGGAAATGGTGCAGTTGCCAACGTTGAACTTAAAGGTACGAAAGGTCACCAAAGTGGCTGGATCGTTATCGCTGTTGGTTACGGTATGGGGGTTATGATCCCAGCCTTGATGTTTGGTAACGTATCTGGAAACCACATCAACCCAGCCTTCACTCTTGGACTTGCGATCAGCGGTCTCTTCCCTTGGGCACAAGTTGCGCCTTATATCATCGCACAAGTTTTGGGTGCTATCTTTGGTCAAGCCTTGGTTGTGGCAACACACCGCCCATACTACTTGAAAACTGAAAATCCAAACAACATCTTGGGTACTTTCTCAACAATTTCAAGTTTGGATAATGGTACAAAAGAATCACATTTTGCGTCAACTATTAATGGTTTTGTAAATGAGTTTGTTGGTTCATTTGTTCTTTTCTTTGCAGCCCTTGGTATGACTAAAAACTTCTTTGGTGCTGAACTAGTATCAAAAGCACAAGCTGCTATCAATGCTCAAGTTGCACAAGCAACTACTCAAGGTCAAACAATTCCTCAAGAACAAGTAACAGCAGCACTTGACCAAGCTAAAGAACAAGTAGCGCCATTTATGACTTCTGGTCTTGGAATTGCTCACTTGGCACTTGGATTCCTTGTTATGGCCTTGGTAACATCACTTGGTGGACCTACAGGGCCTGCCTTGAACCCAGCCCGTGACTTGGGACCACGTCTCCTTCATGCTTTCCTTCCAAAATCAGTTCTTGGTGAGCACAAAGGTGATTCAAAATGGTGGTATTCTTGGGTACCAGTAGTAGCACCGATTGCAGCAGCAATTGCGGCAGTAGCTATCTTCAAATTCCTTTACCTATAAGAAATTGAAACCGGGGAAATCCTCGGTTTTTTAGATGCAATTTTACGAAAAATCGGTAAATTTGAGCATAATATCTTGTAAAAAATTCTAAAATCCTATAAAATAAAAAGTGATGGAGGAATTTATGAATGTAAATCAAATTGTACGGATTATTCCTACTTTAAAAGTTAATAATAGAAAATTAAATGAAACATTTTATATTGAAACCCTTGGCATGAAGGCCTTGTTAGAGGAGTCAGCCTTTCTATCACTAGGGGATCAAACAGGTCTTGAAAGGCTAGTTTTAGAAGAAGCTCCCAGCATGCGTACCCGTAAGGTAGAGGGAAGAAAGAAGCTAGCTAGATTGATTATCAAGGTGGAAAATCCCTTGGAAATTGAAGGACTCTTATCTAAAACGGATTCGATTCATCAATTATATAAAGGTCAAAATGGCTACGCTTTTGAAATTTACTCTCCAGAAGCTGATTTGGTTTTGATTCATGCGGAAGATGACAGAGAAAATCTAGTAGAAGTAGGAGAAAAACCTGAGTTTCAAACAGATCTGGAGTCAATTTCTTTAAGTAAATTTGAGATTTCTATGGAATTACATTTTCCAACTGATATCGAAAGTTTCTTGGAAGTATCTGAAATTGGGGTGTCACTTGATTTTATCCCAGCTCAGGGTCAAGATTTGACTGTGGACAATACGGCTACTTGGGACTTATCTATGCTCAAGTTCTTGGTCAATGAACTAGATATAGCAAGTCTTCGCCAGAAGTTTGAGTCTACAGAATATTTTATTCCTAAGTCTGAAAAATTCTTCCTTGGTAAAGATAGAAATAATGTTGAATTGTGGTTTGAAGAAGTATGAAGTGGACCAAGATTATTAAAAAAATAGAAGAACAAATCGAGGCAGGGATTTATCCCGGAGCCTCTTTTGCGTATTTTAAGGACAATCAATGGACGGAGATCTATGTAGGACATAGTGACCCAGAACATGGCTTGGATACTGAGGCAGGACTAGTTTACGACCTAGCCAGTGTTAGCAAGGTTGTTGGAGTTGGCACTGTTTTTACCTTCTTGTGGGAAAAAGGTCAATTAGATATTGACAGACCGGTAACAGATTTTTTACCAGAGAGTGATTATCCAGACATCACTATTCGCCAGCTCTTGACTCACGCTACAGACCTTGATCCTTTTATTCCCAATCGTGATCTTTTAACAGCACCTGAATTAAAGGAAGCGATGTTTCATCTTAAGAGACGAAGTCAGCCAGCCTTTCTTTATTCGGATGTCCATTTTTTGCTGTTAGGTTTTATCTTGGAAAGAATCTTTAATCAAGACTTGGATGTGATTTTACAAGAACAAGTCTGGAAACCTTGGGGAATGGCGGATACCCAGTTTGGGCCTGTTGAGCTTGCTGTTCCAACAGTTAGAGGTGTCGAGGCAGGTGTGGTACATGATCCCAAGGCTCGTCTCCTGGGCAGACATGCTGGTAGTGCTGGTTTATTTTCGACTGTAAAGGATCTACAAATCTTTTTAGAACACTATTTATCAGATGATTTTGCAAGAGATTTGAGTCAAAATTTTTCTCCTTTGGATGACAAGGAACGTTCTTTGGCCTGGAATTTGGAAGGAGATTGGCTAGACCATACGGGCTATACAGGTACCTTTATCATGTGGAATCGCCAGAAGCAAGAAGCGGCTATTTTCCTATCGAATCGTACCTATGAAAAGGATGAGAGGGCTCAATGGATTGTAGACCGCAATCAAGTGATGGACTTGATTCGCAAAGAAGAGTAAGGAGAGACATGTCAAACAGTTTAAAAGGGACTCTATTAACAGTTGTGGCTGGGATTGCTTGGGGCTTGTCAGGAACGAGTGGCCAATACCTGATGGCACACGGAATTTCGGCTCTGGTTTTGACCAACTTGCGTCTTTTAATCGCTGGTGGGATTCTCATGGTCTTGACTTATGCTACTGCAAAGGATAGAATGCTGGCCTTTTTAAATGATAGAAAGAGTTTACTGTCTCTTCTCATTTTTGCTCTAATTGGTCTCTTCCTCAATCAATTTGCCTATCTAACTGCTATTCAGGAGACCAATGCAGGAACCGCGACGGTGCTTCAGTATGTTTGTCCTGTCGGGATTTTGATTTATAGCTGTATCAAGGATAAGGTGGCACCGACACTGGGAGAGATAGTTTCCATCATATTAGCCATTGGAGGGACCTTCCTGATTGCAACTCATGGGCAGTTGGACCAGTTATCCATGACACCTGCAGGCCTGTTCTGGGGTCTCTTTTCTGCTCTGACTTACGCACTGTATATCATTTTGCCCATAGCCTTGATTAAGAAGTGGGGGAGCAGTTTGCTCATTGGTGTGGGAATGGTCATAGCAGGTTTAGTCGCCCTTCCTTTTACAGGGGTTCTACAGACTGCTATCCCAACTAGTCTTGATTTTCTCCTTGCATTTGAGGGCATTATCCTTATCGGTACTGTCTTTGCCTATACAGCCTTCTTAAAAGGAGCCAGTCTGATTGGACCGGTCAAGTCAAGCTTGTTGGCTTCTATTGAGCCAATTTCGGCAGTTTTCTTTGCCTTCCTAATTATGAATGAACAATTTTATCCTATTGATTTTCTTGGCATGGCAATGATATTGTTTGCTGTAACTCTGATTTCGTTGAAAGATTTAGTCTTAGAAAAATAAAAAGACTCTTTGTCGTCCGTGACAGAGAGTTTTTGCGTGGTAATCTAATTATTTTCAAGATAAAATTCAAAGCGTTCGCCTACATACTGACTTTTTACGTATTCAAATGCAGTACCATCTTCTAGGTAGGAAACCTGAGTCAAACCTAGAATAGCATGTCCTTTTTCAACTTCCAAATAGTGGGCAATTTTTTCCTTAGCAAGACGAGCATAAATAGTCTGCTGTGATTTACCAATACGGTAGCCGTGTTTTTGCAGAGTTTGAAAGAAATGACTGGTGATTTCTTCTTTTTTAAAGTCCTTAATGAATTTTTCAGGAATAGAAGCAACTTCATAAACTAGAGGAACTTGGTCGGCATAGCGAACCCGTTCCATTCGGATAATATTCTCCGTTGGAGAAATTCCTAGCTTGGCAACTTCCTGTTCATTGGGAATGGTTTTTCTGTAGGAAATGAGTTGGCTAGAGGGTACTTTACCTTGGGACTTAACAATTTCAGTAAAACTGGTTGTCCCTCGCATCTTTTCTTGTACACGTGTACTGGATACAAAGGTGCCACTTCCTACACGGCGCTCTAAAACTCCTTCTTCGACCAAGAGGGAAATAGCTTGGCGGAGGGTCATGCGACTGACCTCAAACTGCTCTGCTAAATCTCTTTCACTGGGAAGTCTCTCACCAATGGCCCAACGATGTTCGTCAATATCCTTTTTAATCTGATCATGGATTTTCATATAAGCGGGTAGCATATTTTTCACTTCATTTCTATCTTTTCTCTATTGTACCCCAATAAACTAGAAAAAGTCAAACTTCGCCTTGTTTAGTTGGTAATTCGCCCTTATTTGTGATAGAATATTGAAAAAAAGATATTTCTTTTGAGAAAGGAAAAAGATGAGCAACATTTCAACTGATTTGCAAGATGTAGAAAAAATCATCGTATTGGACTATGGTAGCCAATACAACCAGCTGATTTCACGCCGTATCCGTGAGATTGGTGTTTTTTCAGAACTAAAGAGCCATAAAATTTCAGCTGCTGAAGTTCGTGAAATCAATCCTGTAGGAATTATCCTATCAGGTGGTCCAAACTCTGTATACGAAGATGGTTCATTTGATATTGACCCAGAAATCTTCGAACTCGGAATTCCAATTTTGGGAATCTGTTATGGTATGCAGTTATTGACCCATAAACTTGGAGGAAAAGTTGTCCCTGCAGGTGATGCTGGAAATCGTGAATATGGTCAATCAACTCTTACTCACACACCATCAGCTCTTTTTGAATCAACACCAGACGAGCAGACTGTTTTGATGAGCCATGGTGATGCGGTTACTGAGATTCCTTCTGACTTTGTTCGTACTGGAACATCAGCTGACTGCCCTTATGCAGCCATTGAAAACCCAGATAAACACATTTACGGTATCCAATTCCACCCAGAAGTTCGTCATTCTGTATACGGAAATGATATCCTTCGTAACTTTGCTCTTAACATCTGTAAAGCTAAAGGCGACTGGACAATGGATAACTTCATCGATATGCAAATCCAAAAAATCCGTGAAACCGTCGGTGATAAACGTGTCCTTCTTGGTCTATCAGGTGGGGTGGACTCATCTGTCGTTGGAGTTCTTCTCCAAAAGGCTATTGGCGATCAATTGATCTGTATCTTCGTAGACCACGGTCTTCTTCGTAAAGGAGAAGCGGATCAAGTTATGGAAATGCTTGGTGGTAAGTTTGGTTTGAATATCGTCAAAGCAGACGCTGCTAAACGTTTCCTTGATAAACTTGCTGGCGTTTCTGACCCTGAACAAAAACGTAAAATCATCGGTAATGAGTTTGTATATGTATTCGATGACGAAGCAAGCAAGCTCAAAGATGTGAAATTCCTTGCTCAAGGAACTCTTTATACAGACGTTATCGAGTCTGGTACGGATACCGCTCAGACAATCAAGTCACACCACAACGTGGGTGGTCTTCCAGAAGACATGCAGTTTGAACTGATCGAACCATTGAACACTCTCTATAAAGACGAAGTTCGTGCCCTTGGTACAGAGCTTGGTATGCCAGACCATATCGTATGGCGCCAACCATTCCCAGGACCAGGACTTGCTATCCGTGTCATGGGTGAAATCACTGAAGAGAAACTTGAAACCGTTCGTGAATCAGACGCTATCCTTCGTGAGGAAATTGCTAAAGCAGGTCTTGACCGCGATATCTGGCAATACTTCACAGTGAACACAGGCGTTCGTTCAGTCGGTGTTATGGGTGACGGTCGTACATATGACTACACGATTGCAATCCGTGCTATCACCTCTATCGATGGTATGACAGCTGACTTTGCAAAGATTCCTTGGGATGTCCTTCAAAAGATTTCTGTACGTATCGTAAACGAAGTGGACCACGTTAACCGCATCGTCTATGATATTACAAGTAAACCACCTGCAACAGTTGAGTGGGAGTAAATCTATAAATACTTTACTCTTATAGTAAATGAAAAATAAGGATTTCGAGAGAACAAAATCGTTCTCTCTTTTTTTAGCTGAATATTTTAAGTAAAAGGTTAAGCTATTCTTTCATAAAACAAGACAGAATGGTTGCCTCCAAAGTCTCATCATAAGAGAACAGTTATATTCTCTGGATCTACTTTTGAGATGGTAAAAATAGATATACTGATATCCATTCCTTTTATCATATCCTTGATTTCTTAAGTTTTAAAGACAGTTTAATCAGGATTCCTTTTATATATCGATTAAGAAATAAATAATCTGTCTTGAATCCTACCATAGATGTATAAAGAGTCATTTTGTTTTTTTGTTTTGTATCAGTATCAATCCGTTCTGATATTGTTTTTTGAATTTTAGAAAATTCTAGTACAGTAGTTAGGAAGTTTTTATAAATTTATTGTATTTAATTCTTGAGTTGATACCTTTACTTTTTTAGTTAATTATGTAATAATATTAACAATACAAATAAATGAAAGTTGGTGTTTCTATTGCATAAAGCAGTAAAACAAGAAAAAGGTCATGGCTATCTCCGTAAAACTAAGTTAGGTTTGTTAAGTGGCATTATCCTAACGACTGCTTTAGGGAGTTTATTTTTAAATGGGATTGTAAGCGCTGACGAACAACCAAATTCAAGTACACCTCTTAATGCAGCACAGACTCCTCCTAGCGAAACTGTGGTTCAAAGTGAGTATGAAACGAGTACAACACATACGGTAAAAGAAACCGAGTTAAAAGCTAAAGTTGAAGAAGTAAAAGCTTTAGGGGTTAAGGTTACAGAAACACCCACTGAAAATGTAGGTGTTGCAAATAGTTCTTCTGAGGTTACACATTTACGCGCAACTGCTGAAGAAAAAGTAGATGCTCAAATTCGTGATTTAGAGTCTGCAAAAGCTGAACAAGAACAAGTGAAAGCGGATAGAGTTAAGATTGATGAGTTTAAAAATACTTTTATTAATGCTAATTATATCAAAGTAAAAGCTAGATTAGTTTCTCAGGTAAATAGTCGAGATATTAATGAAGATGTCTCGAAAGAAGCGTCAGTTAGTCCAATTACATCAAGTAATGGGGAACTTCATTACTTGAAAGCGAATGAATTGGATTTAACTGATTCTCAAGGTTTGTATAATGCAGTATCGAAACCAACTACTGAGGAAGTTACAGAAACATTTATTAAGGTACCTGATCGAATTGGAATTACAGATAAATATGAAACAAATCGTGTGAATATCGGGTATCCTGCTCGTATTGTGGAACTAACTCCAAACACTGTGTATAGTTACACCATCACACCTCGTTCAGATAGTGTTTTATCTAGTATTTACGGTATCGGTAGTATTGAGACAACTGCTAAATTTGAGTATACGCTACCTGAAGAAACCAAACTTTACGCTACATTTAGCAGTAAACCTGTTGAGACTCATGTAATTATTAAAAACTTAACTCGACGTGCTGAAAATCATACTGATTTCATTGGTTACACTCGAACTTATACTTATAAGGATTAGCAAGGAAATATTATTCCAATTAAAGATTTATATGCGAAATTCTTAGATGTCCAAGGTTTTAAGGGGAAAGGGGTTATAACGTCTTCTGATATTCCAAAATCTAAATTATCCGAGTTTGAATTACGTTCAGTTGGTGCTGATTACACTTATAGACAAGAAACATCTTTACTTGGAGAAAATACAATTTCTCAAAAAGAGTACATTGCTAGTAAAGTAGTTCCTAATAAACGTAATCAGTTTACACCTCGCATTGTTTATGCATCAAATCTCCAAAGAGTTGAATTGACAGATACAGAAAAAGCAATCAACGGTGTGTCTCGCACTTTCCATACTGTTACTTATACAGAAGTTCAAAACAAAGGTTTAGTGACTCAGAAGTTTGTAAACGAACAAGGTGTTGAAATTGCACCTAGTGTTAAATCTGAACTTAAAGAAGTAGGTTCTGAGGTATCTTTAACTCATCCGACCGATTTGGACTTTGAGAACAAGCGTTATACCTTTAAAGAACAAGACAAACAAGATGTTACAGAGATTGTGAAAGGTGAAACTGTCATTACCTATGTGTATAAACAGAAGTATGAGAATAACTTACCACCTGTAGAAACAGAAACAAAAATTCCAATTACAACAACTTATGTAGAAGACAAAAAAATCGACTATGGTACGGAAATTGTTGAATCGAACGGTAGCGAAGGTAAAATTGTAACTACAACACCTAAAATTGTGAATGAACTTGATGGTATTGTAACTGACGGTAAGCCGACTGAAAAAGAAACTCCTATGGTACCAAAAGTGGTTAAAGTAGGTACTAAACCTAAAGTTGTAGAAACAACTACTCCATATACAACACGTTATGTAGAAGATAATACAAAAGATAAAGACTATCGAGAAGTAACAAGAACTGGTAAAGCTGGTAAAACAACTACTACAATAACTTATACCTTGGATCCTAATACAGGAGCAGTAACACCGAATGAACCAACCACGATTACTGAAGAAGCAGTAGAAGAAGTTATCACAGTCGGTACGAAACCAAAGGTTGAGGCACCAAAGGTTGAAACGCCAAAAGTTGAAACACCAAAGGTTGAAACACCAAAGGTTGAAACACCAAAGGTTGAAACACCAAAGGTTGAAACACCAAAGGTTGAAACGCCAAAAGTTGAAACACCAAAGGTTGAGACACCAAAGGTAGAAGTACCAAAATCAAAGACACCAACTGAACAATCGACAAAAGAAACTTCACAAATTCCGACTTCTGTAGCAAGTAAGAGAGAGGAATTGCCTAATACAGGTACAGAAGATCATGCTAATCTTGTAGTCTTAGGACTTCTAGGAGTTTTGAGTGGATTTGGATTTCTTGCACACAAGAAAAAAGAAGTGGAGAAATAGTTTTTTCTAACCTATATTAGAAAAGGGCTCACATCTGTGGGCTTTTTCTCTTTGACAATCTTTTTGCTTTAATAATCTAAAAGATTAGAATTGTCAAAACAATCTGTCTAGGCTTGATTTTATGGCTTATTTACTATAAAATGAGAAGGAAAAACGTCAAACTTTTATATTGCAAATAGGAGAAAACATGACAAAAACATTAAAACGTCCAGAGGTTTTATCACCTGCAGGGACTTTAGAGAAGCTAAAGGTAGCTGTTCAATATGGAGCAGATGCTGTCTTTATCGGTGGTCAGGCCTATGGCCTTCGTAGCCGTGCCGGAAACTTTACTTTCGAACAGATGGAAGAAGGTGTCCAGTTTGCGGCCAAGTATGGTGCTAAGGTTTATGTGGCTGCCAATATGGTTATGCACGAAGGAAATGAGGCTGGTGCTGGTGAGTGGTTCCGTAAACTACGTGATATCGGAATCGCGGCAGTTATCGTGTCTGACCCAGCCTTGATTATGATTGCAGCGACTGAAGCACCAGGTCTTGAAATCCACCTCTCTACCCAAGCAAGTGCCACTAACTATGAAACCCTTGAGTTCTGGAAAGAACTGGGCTTAACTCGTGTCGTTTTGGCGCGTGAGGTTTCGATGGAAGAATTAGCTGAAATTCGCAAACGTACAGATGTTGAGATTGAAGCCTTTGTCCACGGAGCCATGTGTATTTCTTACTCTGGTCGTTGTACTCTTTCAAACCATATGAGTATGCGTGATGCCAACCGTGGTGGTTGTTCACAGTCTTGTCGCTGGAAATACGATCTTTACGACATGCCATTTGGTCAAGAACGTAAGAGCCTTAAAGGTGAAATTCCAGAAGAATTTTCGATGTCTGCCGTTGATATGTCTATGATTGACCATATCCCAGATATGATTGAAAACGGTGTGGACAGTCTAAAAATCGAAGGACGTATGAAGTCTATTCACTATGTTTCAACTGTAACCAACTGCTACAAGGCGGCTGTTGATGCTTATCTAGAGAGTCCAGAGAAGTTTGAAGCTATCAAGCAAGACTTGATTGATGAGATGTGGAAGGTTGCCCAACGTGAATTAGCAACAGGTTTCTACTATGGTACACCATCTGAAAATGAGCAGTTGTTTGGTGCTCGTCGTAAAATTCCTGAGTATAAGTTTGTCGCTGAAGTGGTTTCTTACGATGATGCGACACAAACAGCAACCATTCGCCAACGGAACGTCATTAACGAAGGGGACCAAGTTGAGTTTTATGGCCCAGGTTTCCGTCATTTTGAGACTTATATCGAAGATTTGCATGATGCTAAAGGAAATAAGATCGATCGCGCTCCAAATCCAATGGAACTATTGACTATCAAGGTTCCACAACCTGTTCAAGCTGGAGATATGGTTCGAGCTCTCAAGGAAGGGCTCATCAATCTTTATAAGGAAGATGGAACCAGCGTCACAGTTCGTGCTTAATAAATATGTAGGGGACGAAAGCTTTCTAGTTGCTTTCCCTTTAATCCTATTTACTAAAAGAACATTAGGTTAAAAAAATATATTAATTTCCATCCGAGATTTCATCTCGGATTTTTTCATTATTTTTCAGAAAGACCTAGATAATAGACGGATTTATTACAAGTTTTTTCCAAAATTTTCTATATAATAGACTTAAAAATAGTAAAATTGTAAATAATTTTCATTAAACGCTTTCAATGTTAGTAAAAAGTTGACAAATCCAATTTTTAGGACTAAACTAAGTAAGTAAATTTTAATTAAAAGGAGAATTCGTCATGAATTTAACATTTTTCGGTCTATGTCTTGCCTGTATGGGTGTATCTCTTGGTGAAGGTATGTTGATGAACGGTTTGTTGAAATCAGTTGCTCGCCAACCAGATATCATCTCAGAACTACGTAGTTTGATGATCCTAGGGGTTGCCTTTATTGAAGGTACTTTCTTCGTTACTCTTGTCTTTTCATTTATCATCAAATAAAAGAAGTATAAATTGAAAAAGGGAGGATTTTAGATGGAAGAAAGTATTAATCCAACCATCAATATTGGTCCTGTTACCTTTAATTTAACCATAGTAGTTTTGACTTTGTTGACTGTAGCACTTATTTTTGGCTTTATTTATTGGGCGAGTCGCAATATGACTTTGAGACCCACAGGAAAACAAAATGTATTAGAGTATTTATTTGATTTTGTTGTTGGATTTACAAAATCAAACCTTGGTCCAATGATAAAGGATTATTCTCTCTTTTATTTCTGTTTATTCCTATTTATGGCCATTGCAAATAATATTGGCTTAATGGCTAGAATTCAGACTACAGATGGTGTAAATCTTTGGACCTCACCAACAGCAAATTTGTCATTTGACTTGGTCTTGTCTTTTACAATTATCTTAATGACCCACGTAGAAGGAATTCGTCGTCGTGGAATCAAAAAGTATTTAAAAGCATTTGTAACACCAGGTTTTATGACACCAATGAATCTCTTAGAAGAAGTTACCAATCTCCTTTCACTTGCATTGCGGGTCTTTGGTAATATCTTTGCAGGAGAAGTGATGGCAAGTATGTTAGTCCTACTTTCTCATCAGGCCTTCTATTGGTATCCTATTGCTTTTGGAACAAATCTAATCTGGACTGCATTTTCTGTTTTTATTTCTTGTGTACAAGCATATGTATTTACATTGTTATCTTCAATGTACCTAGGAAATAAAATTAATGATGAAGAATAGAAAGGAGTAGTTTATGAATGTAACAGTAGGTGAATTACTTGGTGATTTTATACTAATCGCTGGTTCCTTTATTCTCTTGCTAGTCTTGGTTAAGAAATACGCTTGGTCAAATTTGGCTAGCATTTTCGAACAAAGAGCAGAAAAAATTGCAGCAGATATTGACGGAGCTGAACAAGCACGTCAAAAAGCAGAAGTATTGGCTCAAAAACGCGAAGATGAATTGGCTGGTAGCCGTAAAGAAGCTAAGACAATCATTGAGAATGCGAAAGAAACAGCTGAGAAAAGTAAAGCTAATATTTTAGCAGATGCTAAGCTAGAAGCAGGACGCTTGAAAGAAAAAGCGAACCAAGAAATTGCTCAAAATAAAGCTGAAGCTTTACAAAGCGTTAAGGGTGAGGTAGCAGATTTGACAATCAGCTTGGCTGGTAAAATCATCTCACAAAACCTTGACGGTCATGCCCATAAAGAACTCATTGATCAGTATATCGATCAGTTAGGAGAAGCTTAATGGACAAGAAAACAGTAAAGGTAATTGAAAAATACAGCATGCCTTTTGTCCAATTGGTTATAGAAAAAGGAGAAGAAGACCGTATCTTTTCAGACTTGACTCAAATCAAGCAAGTTGTTGAAGAAACAGGTCTGCCTTCTTTTTTAAAACAAGTGGCAGTAGACGAGTCGGATAAGGAAAAAACAATTGCTTTTTTCCAAGACTCTGTGTCACCTTTAATACAAAACTTTATCCAGGTTCTGGCCTATAATCACAGAGCAAATCTTTTTTATGATGTGCTTGTAGATTGCTTGAACCGACTTGAAAAAGAAACAAATCGATTTGAAGTGACGATTACTGCTGCTCATCCTTTAACAGATGAACAAAAGAGTCGCTTGCTCCCTTTGATTGAGAAAAAAATGTCTCTGAAAGTAAGGAGTGTAAAAGAAGAAATCGATGAAAGTCTCATTGGTGGTTTTGTCATTTTTGCCAATCACAAGACAATTGATGTGAGTATTAAACAACAACTTAAAGTTGTTAAAGAAAATTTGAAATAGAAAGTGGTGTTCTTTTGGCAATTAACGCACAAGAAATCAGCGCTTTAATTAAGCAACAAATTGAAAATTTCAAACCCAATTTTGATGTGACTGAAACAGGTGTTGTAACCTATATCGGGGACGGTATCGCGCGTGCTCACGGCCTTGAAAATGCCATGAGTGGAGAGTTGTTGATTTTTGAAAACGGCTCTTATGGTATGGCTCAAAACTTGGAGTCAACAGACGTTGGTATTATCATCCTAGGTGACTTTACAGATATTCGTGAAGGCGATACAATCCGCCGTACAGGGAAAATCATGGAAGTCCCAGTAGGTGAAAGTCTGATTGGTCGTGTTGTGGATCCGCTTGGTCGTCCGGTTGACGGTCTGGGAGAAATCCATACTGATAAAACTCGTCCAGTAGAAGCGCCAGCTCCTGGTGTTATGCAACGTAAGTCTGTATCAGAACCATTGCAAACTGGTTTGAAAGCTATTGACGCCCTTGTACCGATTGGTCGTGGTCAACGTGAGTTGATTATCGGGGACCGTCAGACAGGGAAAACAACCATTGCGATTGATACAATCTTGAACCAAAAAGGTCAAGATATGATCTGTATCTATGTTGCGATTGGACAAAAAGAATCAACAGTTCGTACGCAAGTAGAAACACTTCGTCAGTACGGTGCCTTGGACTACACAATCGTTGTGACAGCCTCTGCTTCACAACCATCACCATTGCTCTTCCTAGCTCCTTATGCTGGGGTTGCCATGGCGGAAGAATTTATGTACCAAGGCAAGCATGTTTTGATCGTTTATGATGATTTATCAAAACAAGCGGTAGCTTATCGTGAACTGTCTCTCTTGCTTCGTCGTCCTCCAGGTCGTGAAGCCTTCCCAGGGGATGTTTTCTACCTTCACAGCCGTTTGCTTGAGCGCTCAGCTAAAGTTTCTGATGAACTTGGTGGTGGATCAATTACAGCCCTACCATTTATCGAGACACAAGCAGGAGATATCTCTGCCTATATCGCAACCAACGTGATTTCTATCACTGATGGACAAATCTTCCTTGGCGATGGTCTCTTCAATGCGGGTATTCGTCCAGCTATCGATGCGGGTTCATCTGTATCGCGTGTAGGTGGTTCTGCGCAAATCAAAGCTATGAAGAAGGTTGCTGGTACACTTCGTATCGACCTTGCTTCATACCGTGAGTTGGAAGCCTTCACTAAGTTTGGTTCTGACTTGGACGCAGCAACACAGGCTAAGTTGAACCGTGGACGTCGTACCGTTGAGGTCTTGAAACAACCTGTTCACAAACCATTACCTGTTGAGAAACAAGTAACCATTCTTTATGCTTTGACACATGGTTTCTTGGATACTGTTCCAGTAGATGATATTGTTCGTTTCGAGGAAGAGTTCCATGCCTTCTTTGATGCTCAACATCCAGAGATTTTGGAAACCATTCGTGATACAAAAGACTTGCCAGAAGAAGCAGTCTTGGATGCTGCGATTACAGAGTTTCTCAATCAATCTAGCTTCCAATAAGAATAGAGGTGTCAGATGGCAGTATCTCTAAATGATATTAAAACAAAAATCGCCTCAACAAAAAATACGAGTCAAATCACTAATGCCATGCAAATGGTATCAGCTGCTAAGCTAGGTCGCTCTGAAGAAGCAGCTCGCAACTTTCAAGTTTACGCTCAGAAGGTTCGCAAACTTTTGACAGATATTCTTCATGGTAATGGAGCTGGTGGTTCAACTAATCCCATGTTGATTAGCCGTCCCGTGAAGAAGACAGCCTATATCGTCATCACTTCAGATCGCGGTTTGGTTGGAGGGTATAATTCCTCTATTCTAAAAGCCGTTATGGAGTTGAAGGAAGAATACCATCCAGACGGTAAAGGTTTTGAAATGATCTGTATTGGTGGAATGGGAGCTGATTTCTTTAAGGCTCGTGGTATTCAACCACTTTATGAACTACGTGGCTTGGCAGACCAACCTAGCTTTGATCAAGTTCGTAAGATTATTTCAAAAACTGTTGAAATGTACCAAAATGAACTTTTTGATGAACTCTATGTCTGCTATAACCACCATGTCAATACGCTAACCAGTCAAATGCGTGTGGAACAAATGCTTCCGATTGTTGACTTGGATCCAAATGAAGCGGATGAAGACTACAGCTTGACTTTTGAATTGGAAACCAGCCGAGAAGAAATTTTGGAGCAGTTGTTGCCTCAGTTTGCAGAAAGTATGATTTACGGGGCTATTATCGATGCCAAGACAGCTGAAAATGCTGCAGGTATGACCGCCATGCAAACAGCGACAGATAATGCTAAGAAAGTCATCAATGATTTGACAATTCAGTATAACCGTGCCAGACAGGCGGCGATTACACAAGAAATTACAGAAATCGTAGCAGGAGCTAGTGCCTTAGAATAGGCTCTAGTCCAGCTCGTATGAAAATGAACTTAGGACCTAGTTGAGCTAGGAACCGACAGTATCTTATATAGAATAGGAGAAGGAGATGAGTTCAGGTAAAATTGCTCAGGTTATCGGTCCCGTTGTAGACGTCTTGTTTGCAGCAGGGGAAAAACTTCCTGAGATTAACAATGCACTTGTCGTCTACAAAAATGACGAAAGAAAAACAAAAATCGTCCTTGAAGTAGCCTTAGAGTTGGGAGATGGTATGATCCGTACTATCGCCATGGAATCAACAGATGGGTTGACTCGTGGAATGGAAGTATTGGACACAGGTCGTCCAATCTCTGTACCAGTAGGTAAAGAAACTTTGGGACGTGTCTTCAATGTTTTGGGAGATACCATTGACTTGGAAGCTCCTTTTACAGAAGACGCAGAGCGTCAGCCAATTCATAAAAAAGCTCCAACTTTTGATGAGTTGTCTACCTCTTCTGAAATCCTTGAAACAGGGATTAAGGTTATCGACCTTCTTGCCCCTTACCTTAAAGGTGGTAAGGTTGGACTCTTCGGTGGTGCCGGAGTTGGTAAAACCGTCTTGATCCAAGAATTGATTCACAACATTGCCCAAGAACACGGTGGTATTTCAGTATTTACTGGTGTTGGGGAACGTACTCGTGAGGGGAACGACCTTTACTGGGAAATGAAAGAATCAGGCGTTATCGAGAAAACAGCCATGGTATTTGGTCAGATGAATGAGCCACCAGGAGCACGTATGCGTGTTGCCCTTACTGGTTTGACAATCGCTGAATACTTCCGTGATGTGGAAGGCCAAGACGTGCTTCTCTTTATCGATAATATCTTCCGTTTCACTCAGGCTGGTTCAGAAGTATCTGCCCTTTTGGGTCGTATGCCATCAGCCGTTGGTTACCAACCAACCCTTGCTACGGAAATGGGTCAATTGCAAGAGCGTATTACATCAACTAAGAAGGGTTCTGTAACCTCTATCCAAGCTATCTATGTGCCAGCGGATGACTATACTGACCCAGCGCCAGCAACAGCCTTCGCTCACTTGGATTCTACTACAAACTTGGAACGTAAGTTGGTACAATTGGGTATCTACCCAGCCGTTGACCCACTTGCTTCAAGCTCACGTGCCTTGGCACCTGAAATTGTTGGAGAAGAGCATTATGCAGTTGCTGCAGAAGTAAAACGTGTCCTTCAACGTTACCATGAATTGCAAGATATCATTGCTATCCTTGGTATGGATGAGCTTTCTGATGAAGAAAAGACCTTGGTTGCTCGTGCACGTCGTATCCAGTTCTTCTTGTCACAAAACTTCAACGTTGCGGAACAATTTACTGGTCAGCCAGGTTCTTATGTTCCAGTTGCTGAAACTGTACGTGGCTTTAAGGAAATCCTTGATGGTAAATACGACCACTTGCCAGAAGATGCCTTCCGTGGTGTAGGTTCTATCGAAGATGTGATTGCAAAAGCTGAAAAAATGGGATTTTAAGAGGTGATCTATGGCTCAGTTAACTGTCCAGATCGTGACACCAGATGGCCTCGTCTATGATCACCATGCCAGCTATGTATCGGTTCGAACTCTGGATGGTGAGATGGGGATCTTGCCACGACATGAAAATATGATTGCGGTTTTAGCAGTTGATGAAGTAAAGGTGAAACGTATTGATGACGAAGATCACGTGAACTGGATTGCAGTAAACGGCGGTGTTATTGAAATTGCCAATGATATGATTACAATCGTCGCTGACTCTGCAGAACGTGCTCGTGATATCGATATCAGTCGTGCAGAACGTGCCAAACTTCGTGCAGAACGTGCAATTGAAGAAGCACAAGACAAACACTTGATTGACCAAGAACGTCGTGCGAAGATTGCACTGCAACGTGCCATTAACCGTATTAATGTCGGAAATAGACTATAAGAAAAAATGAACTTGAAAATTCCAAGTTCATTTTTTATATGTTTTATTAAGGGGCAAAACGGATGCAGACTGCTTCGGGAACATGGAAGTTGTTGGAGAGTTCTGCTAGACGACCATTGTCACAATTACGTTTAAAGACAGTTGCATTGTCAGAGTCTTGGTGGACAGCAATGAGAAATTTTTGGTCGGGTGTCAAATCAAAATCTCGTGGAGTCTGACCATGTGTCGGAACGATTTCTAACAACTCTAAGCTACCGTCCGCAAGGATGGTATATACTGCGATAGAATCATGGCCACGGTTAGAAGCGTAGAGGTATTTACCGTCTTTAGAGAGACGAATAGCAGCGGTTCCATTAAAGCCTTTGTAAGCTTCTGGTAAAGTTGAAATAACTTGCATACGTTCAAATTCGCCAACACCATCGTAGATTAAAACCTCGATAGTACTATTGAGTTCACAAATGAGATAAGCGATTTTATAGTGGTTATGGAAAACGATATGACGAGAACCAGCTCCAGGAATACTATTGTAGGTATAGAGTTTAGATAATTTCCCTTCTTGATCAAGGTCATAGGTGATGACTTGGTCAGTTCCCAAGTCACAAGTCACTAGATAGTGGTCAGGTGTTAAATCTGTATAGTGAACATGAGGAGATGCTTGATTTTCATGTGGACCTTGGCCCCTGTGTTGATCTACATCACTAAGTAGAAGACGACCATCTTCCTGACGTTTATAAACAAGGACCTGTCCTTTGTGGTAGTTGGCTGCGTAAACCAAATCACGCTTTTCATCAACAGCAACATAACAGTGGGGGGCTCCCTCCTCAACAACATGATTTAACAAAGTCCCGTCAGTTTGATAGGCTGCAATTCCCCCCTTATCGTCTTGACTACCAACGGTGTATAAATGTTGGTGCTGGTCAAAGGCAAGGTAGGTTGGACTTGGCTCAGCTGCAAAAAGTTCTAGATTTGAAAGCTGACCAGTTTCTGTATCAAAGTCTGCCTTGTAAATCCCTTGGGAAGTACGACGTGTGTAAGTTCCAAAATAAACAGTTTCTTTCATAACGTTACCTCTATATAAAGATAAGACTATTATATCACAAAAAATGTAGTTGAAGGAATTCTATAACATAGATATAAATATAATAAAATATTAAATCAAACTTGATTTTGTATTGATTTCCTTTTGAAAAGTGCTATAATAATCTTATACAAATTGCAAAGGAGTTTGTTTATGAAAAAACGTGTTTTCCTAGCAGCAGGAGTTGCTGTACTTTCGGCTGCTGTCCTAGCAGCGTGTTCATCTGGTAATGCTAATAAAGAAGCAAATAAGCCAGTTACTTATGCCTATGTATTTTCATCAGATCCTTCGACTCTGGATTATACAGTTTCAGGAAATGTCAGCACTAAACAGGTCACAGGTAACGTTATTGACGGTTTACTTGAAAATGACCAATATGGAAATCTGGTTCCATCAGTTGCAGAAGATTGGACTGTTTCCAAAGATGGTTTGACCTATACCTATAAAATCCGTCAGGGTGTAAAATGGTATACCAACGAGGGGGAAGAGTATGGTGAAGTCAAGGCTCAAGACTTTGTAACTGGTCTGAAACACGCAGCAGATAAGAAATCACAGGCTCTTTATCTCGTACAGGATTCTATCAAAGGATTGGATGACTATGTAAATGGGAAAACAACGGATTTTTCTACTGTTGGTGTAAAAGCAACTGACGATTATACTGTTGTTTATACTTTGAATCATCCAGAGTCTTTCTGGAATTCAAAAACAACAATGGGAGTCCTTGCACCAGTCAATGAAGACTTTTTAGCTTCTAAAGGAGATGACTTTGGTAAACCAACTGATGTAACGAGTATTCTATACAATGGGCCTTATCTCCTCAAAGGTCTTACATCTAAGTCTTCTATCGAAATGACCAAAAATCAAAACTACTGGGATAAACAAAATGTCTTTATTGATGATATCAAGTTATCCTTCTTTGATGGTCAAGATGCAGACTCTCTAGGTCGCGGTTTTGATGAGGGACACTATCCAGCTGCACCACTCTTTAAAAACTCTGCTAACTATGAACGTCTAAAAGAAAAATACAAGGATAATATTGTGTATGGTCAACAGCGTGGAGGAGTTTTTTATATCTCAACCAATATCGATCGTGTAAATTACAATCACACTGCTAAAACAAGTGATGCAGAAAAAACATCTACTAAGAAAGCCTTGTTAAACAAAGATTTCCGTCAAGCCTTGACTTTTGCGGTAGATCGTAAAGCAGGGATCTCTCAAGTATTTGGTGATGAAGTAGGACCTCGTAAGTTACGGACAAGTTTCACTCCTCCAACATTTGTTCAAGTAGGAGATCAAACATTTGGTCAAGTTACTAAGACAGAATTGGATAAATTGGATAACGTCTGGAAAGATGTTAGTCTTGATGATGCCCAAGATTCACTTCATAATGTAGACAAGGCTAAGGCTAAGTTTGAATCTGCTAAGAAAACTCTGCAAGCTGATGGAGTACAGTTCCCAATTCATTTAGATTTGCCAATTTCTTCATCAAATCCAGATTTTATTCGTCAGGTTCAGTCTTATAAACAATCCATTGAGGAAGCCTTAGGCTCTGAAAATGTAGTTGTTGATATTCAACAAGTTTCTAATGACGAATTGGGAAGTATGACTACTCTAGCTACTTCCAATGCAAATACTGACTGGGATATTAATGCAGTCAGTGGTTGGACTCCAGACTTTGCAGATCCATCGACTTATCTAGATGTATTTGATCCAACTTCAGGTCCAAGTCTCCTAAGTGCTCTTGGTGTGGCACCAGGAACAGACAATCCAGTTATTAAAACAGTTGGATTGGATAAATACAAAGAACTGATTGATGATGCAAATAGTGAGAAAACAGACCTTCAAAAACGTTATACCAAATATGCTAAGGCCCAAGCTTGGTTGTCAGATAGTGCACTTGTTACTCCAGTATACTCTGATGGTGCTCAAATGCTAGTGACGAAAGTGGTTCCTGGCAGTGGTGCCGGTGGCTGGGTAGGTGACAAGACTAGTGAAAATAGCTACAAATATCTGAAAATTCAAGATAAGATTGTCACTACTAAAGAAATGGATGAGTTCCGCAAGAAATTTGCTGATGAAAAAGCTAAATCCAATGCTGATTATCAGAAAAACTTAGACCGTCATATTCAAGACTAATCGAATCTCCTCTTTTGAGGAGATTTTTTATGTAGTGGTCTTCATGTAAGCACTTTAAAAAAGAGTTATTTTGTTTCAAAAATGGTATAATGGGAGAACAATAGAAAGGAAGTATTTATGGAGCAAAAAGAGAAACATTTTAGCCTATCTTGGTTTTTTAAGTGGTTTTTGGATAACAAGGCCATTACGGTATTTTTGGTAACTTTATTATTGGGACTGAATCTTTTTATTTTAAGTAAGATTAGTTTTCTATTTTCACCTGTTTTAGACTTTTTGGCAGTTGTGATGTTGCCAGTCATTCTATCTGGTTTGCTATATTATTTATTAAATCCTATTGTTGATTGGATGGAAAAACGCAAAATCAATCGTGTTATCGCAATCAGTATTGTCTTTGTCATCATCGCTCTCTTTATCATTTGGGGATTGGCAGTAGCTATTCCAAATCTGCAACGTCAGGTTTTAAGTTTTGCAAGGAATGTTCCAGTCTACCTGGAAGATGCTGATCGCGTTATTGATGATTTGGTAACCAAACGTTTGCCAGATGATTTCAGGCCTCAGTTAGAGCAAGTGTTGACAAACTTCTCAAGTCAGGCTACAGTTTGGGCAAGTAAGGTTTCTTCTCAGGCAGTTAACTGGGTGAGTGCCTTTATTAGCGGGGCATCTCAAGTGATTGTTGCTTTGATTATTGTTCCTTTCATGCTCTTTTATCTCTTGCGTGATGGGAAAGGATTGCGTCACTATTTGACCCAATTTATGCCGACGAAATTGAAAGAACCTGTTGGACAAGTTCTATCAGATGTGAATCAACAGTTGTCCAACTATGTTCGAGGGCAAGTAACAGTAGCTATTATTGTAGCAGTAATGTTTATTATCTTCTTCAAGATTATCGGTCTACGTTATGCGGTTACGCTGGGTGTTACTGCTGGTATTTTAAATTTGGTTCCTTATCTTGGTAGCTTCCTAGCCATGCTTCCTGCCCTAGTATTGGGCTTGATTGCTGGGCCAGTCATGCTTTTGAAAGTAGTGATTGTCTTTATCGTAGAACAAACTATTGAAGGACGGTTTGTCTCTCCATTGATTTTGGGAAGTCAATTAAACATCCACCCTATTAATGTTCTCTTTGTTTTGTTAACTTCAGGATCCATGTTTGGTATCTGGGGAGTCTTGCTCGGTATTCCTGTTTATGCTTCTGCTAAGGTTGTCATTTCAGCCATTTTCGAATGGTATAAGGTAGTTAGTGGTTTATATGAACTAGAAGGAGAGGAAGTAAAGAGTGAACAATAGTCAACAGATGTTACAGGCTTTGGAAGAGCAAGATTTAGTTAAGGCAGAACATTATTTCGTCAAAGCTTTAGAAAATGATCCAAGTGACCTTCTGTATGAGTTGGCAACTTATCTTGAAGGGATTGGTTTTTATCCTCAGGCTAAGGACATTTACCTGAAAATCTTAGAGGACTTTCCAGAGGTAAATCTTAATCTGGCAGCTATTGCTAGCGAAGATGGTCAAATCGAAGAAGCCTTTGCCTATCTAGAGGAAATACAAACTGACAGTGACTGGTATGTTTCAGCTTTGGCTCTTAAGGCAGACCTTTACCAGATGGAAGGTTTGACAGATGTAGCGCGTGAAAAATTGCTGGAGGCATTGAGTTATTCAGAGGATCCTCTCTTGATATTGGGCTTGGCAGAGTTGGATAGTGAGTTGGAAAATTACCAAGAGGCTATTCAAGGCTATGCTCAGTTAGATAATCGTACTATTTATGAGCAAACGGGTATTTCTACCTATCAACGGATTGGCTTTGCCTATGCCCAGTTAGGGAAATTTGAAACAGCTACAGAGTTTTTAGAAAAAGCCCTGGAGTTAGAATACGATGACCTAACAGCTTTTGAATTGGCTAGTCTTTACTTTGACCGAGAAGAATACCAAAAGGCCGTCCTCTACTTTAAGCAGCTTGATACCATTTCTCCTGACTTTGAAGGCTATGAGTATGGCTATAGTCAGGCCTTACATAAGGAGCATCAAGTTCAAGAAGCCCTGAGTATCGCTAAGCAAGGCTTGGAGAAAAATCCCTTTGAAACTCGTCTCTTGCTGGCTGCTTCACAATTTTCTTATGAATTACATGATGCTAGTGGTGCAGAAAACTACCTCCTTACTGCCAAAGAAGACGCTGAGGATACAGAAGAAATCTTACTCCGTCTAGCCACTATCTATCTAGAGCAGGAGCGTTATGAAGACATTCTAGATTTACAAAGTGAGGAGCCAGAAAATCTTTTGACCAAGTGGATGATTGCTCGTTCTTATCAAGAAATGGACGATTTGGATACTGCTTACGACCTTTACCAAGAGTTGGCAGGAGATTTGAAGGACAATCCCGAATTTCTGGAACACTATATCTATCTCTTGCGTGAATTGGGCTACTTTGAGGAAGCAAAAGTCAATGCTCAAGCTTACTTAAAACTGGTTCCAGATGATGTGCAAATGCAAGAACTATTTGAGAGATTGTAAGAATATATTTTTAAAAACTGTATCTAATCATTTTTGATAGATATAGTTTTTCTTTTTTAAAGAGAATTTTTTTACAAAATTTCTTGGTTATTTTGTTTATTTATGCTATAATAGGAACAATTATTTTTAGGAGGTGCAGTATGTCTTATTTGTTTGAGATATTACCGAGTTTATTGAGCGGTGCAAGCATGACTTTGCAGGTATTTGCACTGGTCTTGATTTTTTCTATTCCCTTGGGCGTTTTGATTGCCTTTGCCTTGCAAGTCCATTGGAAGCTCCTCCATCATCTGATTAATATTTATATCTGGATTATGCGAGGCACACCCTTGCTCTTGCAATTGATTTTTATTTATTATGTGCTTCCAAGTATTGGGATTCGTTTGGACCGTCTTCCTGCGGCCATCATTGCCTTTGTTCTCAATTATGCGGCTTACTTTGCTGAAATCTTTCGTGGGGGAATTGATACCATTCCTAAAGGTCAATATGAGGCTGCTAAGGTCTTGAAGTTCAGTCATTTTGACACAGTGCGCTATATTATTTTGCCTCAGGTGACTAAAATTGTTCTTCCTAGCGTATTTAACGAAGTCATGAGTTTGGTCAAAGATACTTCTCTGGTCTACGCTCTAGGAATTTCAGACCTTATCTTGGCTAGTCGTACAGCTGCAAACCGTGATGCTAGTCTGGTTCCTATGTTCTTAGCAGGAACCATTTACTTGATTTTGATTGGTATTGTGACCATCCTTGCCAAAAAAGTTGAGAAGAAGTACAGTTACTATAGATAGGAGGTTACCATGTTAGAATTACGAAATATCAATAAGGGATTTGGTGAAAAGCAAATTTTGTCCAATTTCAGTCTAAAAATTCCTGAAAAGCAAATCCTGGCTATCGTAGGACCTTCTGGTGGAGGTAAGACAACTCTCTTGCGTATGCTTGCAGGTCTTGAAACCATTGATTCAGGGCAAATCTTTTATAATGGAGAACCTTTAGAATTGGATGAACTGGAGAAGAGGAATCTACTAGGATTTGTATTTCAAGATTTTCAACTGTTTCCTCATTTATCAGTTCTAGACAATTTGACCTTATCGCCCGTAAAAACCATGGGAATGAAGCAGGAAGAGGCTGAGCAGAAGGCGCGAGGTCTCTTGGAGCAATTGGGACTGGCAGGGCACACAGACGCCTATCCATTCTCATTATCAGGTGGGCAAAAGCAACGGGTGGCCTTGGCGCGTGCTATGATGATTGACCCAGAAATCATTGGCTACGATGAACCAACTTCTGCCCTGGATCCAGAATTACGCTTGGAAGTGGAAAAACTAATCTTGCAAAATAGGGAACTTGGGATGACGCAGATTGTCGTTACCCACGATTTACAATTCGCTGAAAATATTGCGGATCAAATTCTCAAGGTTGAGCCCAAGTAGGAGGTGCCGATGACTAATAAGAAAATTTCTTTGGTATTGGTTGCGCTCCTGACTCTCTTTTTAACAGCTTGTACTCAGAAGGCTAGTGATCCAAAGCAGGATAACTGGGATAAGTATCAAGAGCAGGATACCATTACTATTGGTTTTGATAATACTTTTGTCCCCATGGGATTTGAAGAAAAGAATGGCCAATATACAGGCTTTGATATTGATTTAGCACAAGCTGTCTCTGAAAAATTAGGTTTTAAGGTTCAATTTCAACCAATCGACTGGGATATGAAGGAGACAGAACTGCAAAATGGAACCATAGATGCCATTTGGAATGGCTATTCTGCCACTGATGAACGCCGAGAGAAAGTTTCCTTTAGCATTCCTTATATGGAAAATCAGCAAGTTCTGGTTACGAAGAAAGGCCAGCAGATTCATTCAGTAGAGGATATGAAGGATAAGACCTTGGGAGCCCAAGCAGGTTCCTCTGGTTATTTAGACTTTGAAGCCCAGCCAGATTTACTGAAAAATCGTGTCAAAGATCAGAAGGCTAATCAGTACCAGAGTTTTAATGAGGCCTTGATTGACTTGAAAAATGATCGGATTGATGCCTTGTTGATTGACCGAGTGTATGCTAATTACTACCTCCAGTCTGAGGGGATATTAAATGACTACAATGTCTTTTCAGCAGGATTTGAAAGTGAATCTTTTGCGGTCGGAGTTAGACCTGCTGACAAAAGATTACTACAAGCTTTAAACCAAGCCTTTGTTCAACTTTACCAAGAAGGCAAGTTCCAAGAAATCAGCCAAAAATGGTTTGGAGAAGATGTGGCAACAAAAGAAGTAAAAGAAGGAAAATAAAATCAATAGCAATCCTAGTTTTGTTTTTAAAACTGGGCTTTGTTTTTTTATAGATTTTATTTTATAAAGCTATAGCAACTTCTAAATTTTTTAGCTATTTTGGGTAGATCTTGTGCATCTAGCTTCATTCTGTAATCCCTTATCTATAGCTAAAACTCAATGAAGACGTAATAAAAAATATTAGAAAATTCCTTTTTATAATCAAATCATATAAACAATCAAATAATATAGAAAATCTCTAAAGTAATATAAATTTTATTTTTTGTAAGGGCTTACCACAAATAAGAGCTTATGAAATTACTGTAGCGACTATACCTGAAATTGCTTGATTTCTTGTTTTAAAAAGAGTATAATAAGTTATAATCTTTTAAAATATACAAAAATATTTTAGGGGGGGCTTTTTATTTAGCTTCCTTAAGTATATTAACCGATAGTTATCGGGAAAAAGGAGTAAGAAAATGTTTAAACCCAAAGTGCGTCATGTTCGCCAATCGCAAGTGGAGAAATTCACACGTTACAGTATCCGTAAGGTTAGTTTTGGTGCGGCTAGTGTGGCTGTAGCTACTGGTTTGTTTTTCCTTGGTGGAGGAAGTGTCCAAGCAGCTGAACCAGTAACTAATCCAGAGTCTACAGAAGTTCAAAATCTAAATGGTAAGTCCCCAGACCCCTCTAAGGAAGTTGCTGAACAAGTATCTGCTACTGCTGAAGTGGCCGATGGACAAAATAATACTTCTGTAAAAGAATCTGCTACTGACAAACAAGCCAGTGAAGTTGAAACTCCAACTGTAGTGACAGAAAAAGCTGATATTAATACCACATCGTTAGAAGATTTAGTGGCTAAAGTTGAAAGTCGATTAAGTCAATTAACTGAAGGTAAGAAAACAAAATCAGTCATTGATGATGCTAAAAATTTGGTTCATAAAGCAAAAGAACTTTTGAACGATGATACAAAAACACAGGCAAAAGTTGCTGCACTTGCTAAACAACTTTCAAGTAGCCTTGTCATTTTAAACAGTATCAAATCAGAAGTAACTGAAGAAGAAAAAGTAAACAAGAACCAAGATCCAAGGAATGGACAAGTTATCCCAGGTAAAGGGGAAAGTGGGTTTAGAGAGGCTGCCTCTACAACAAATCCAATTATTCCGGCCAAAGAAGGCCCAACGAATAATAATAAACTAGGTTCAGGAAATAATCCAAAGGATGGTGTTTTTGAGAGTGCAAAAAACCAATTTGGAGATATTGATTTCACTAATGCAACAGAAAAAAAATAAAACAGTTAATAAACAATGGTCTAGAAGCACAGCATCTCAAGGTGGAGATACAAAAATCTTAGGAAGCGTAACTTATAATTGGAAAGAAAAGGAAATAACTGCTACTGAGGCAAACAATAATAATGCCTTAAATGGTTGGAAAATTGAAGGTGGAGAAAAAGTAGTAGCAGTTAAACCTGAAGCGCCAACAAATGCTCCAGCGAATCGACCTGCAGAATTTGCTGCTAAACCTTCTAAAGTATATGATTTAAATGGGAAAGTTCACCCTAATGAAAATGAAACTCCAGCACCTGATCATCCACTTGGAGTGAATGCTACAAATCAAAACTACGCTAACGGTGTCAATCATTCTGGTATGGTAGGTACACACAGTTTGCCTAAAGGCTACTATCTAGAACTCGGGAAAAAAGGGACAAAAATTTTTAAAGAATACTCTGTAAATGGAAATTCTAGAGTTATGTTAAGTGCCATTACTGGTGGAGCCTATGGTAATGCTGGAACTGCTGGTACCGGTGAAAGATTAAAAATTACAGTTTATGACGAAAAAGGTAATAAAATTTCTAGTATAAGAGATGACCAAGGAATAGGAACAAAATATGAAAGTGAACATATATCAACTCCTACTGGATCAGGAGGAAATGGAGATGGTTGGTCAGAATACCGTGCTATTTACGAGATACCTCAAGATGTAAAGAAAATTAAGGTTGAAATAGAAGCGTTAGATGACGGTACAGCGATTAATAAATCATATTTAACAAAGACAAATAGTACCGTAACAGATGGTTATTTTGTTGGGGCTGTTAATTTAGCTGTTGGATCAGGAGCTGAATTAACGACAGATGTAAAAACTAATCGAGTATCTGGGAAATATGGGGAAGATAATCTTTATAAAGCAAAACAAGAAGGGACCCTAGATATTACCGTTAAAAGTGTTGGTGGAGTTCGTCACTATGGTTTTGCTGAAACAGAAGTGGATATCCCAGAAGGTGTAGAATTACCAGATACTGTTAAAAAACCATCAGACTGGGTTTGGTTTGGAGGAGTTCCCGTTGCATCAAAAAATATTTCTTGGGATGAATCCACTAGAAAATTAAGAATTAAGTATCAAACTTCAGGGAATAATGCTGGTGTTAATCCGTATATTGGAATTGGTTCTAATAAAGGTAATAATGACGGTACTCGTAATTTAAGTATCCCATTTAAGACAGCTGATAATTATAAAGGAACGGCTACTTTTAAAGTAAGAACATTTTTACCAAATGGATTAAGTGATGGACAAGATAACCAAGCTTTAAATACTGGAGATGTTTCAAATGCTGATGGTAAATATCATCCAGTAGTTAATGGACTTAGAAATAGTGATAATCCAGAATACTACTACAATAAAACGATTTATATTGACTCTACAAAACCAGTTACACCTACTATAGAAGCCGTTCATACAGATGGTGTAAAAGGTGAAGGAAAGGATACGAATCAACCTAAAAAATTACTGATTTCTGTTCCAGAAGATGAAACAGGTGTTACAAATGAAGCTCGTGAAAAACAAGATTTAATTGCCAATGACAAAAACAACAATAAGCATACCTTGACGGATGGAGAGGCTGCTACGAAAGTAGATAGAATTAATCATGCCATCGGAGGAGTGACATCATTAAAAGTTACTTTACCAAATGGAACTGCACCGATTACCCTAACGAAAAAAGCAGATGGTTGGTATAACGGTTCTGAAAAGGTAAATGAAGTAGATGGAAAATTAGTATTACCATTACCTGAAACTGTTAACTTAGATGAAGCGAGCGATAGTACAAATCCAGACAAACGAATTAAAGTAACTGTTTATGATAAAGCAGGAAATGAATCAGAACCTGCATATGGAGAAGTGAAAAATGAAGCTCCAACAGTTGCTGTTCAGAATTCTGATTTATATGTGTATAAAACAAAAGAAGCCGATAAGTGGACAAATGAAAAAGTATTAGAAAAAGCTGTTCCATCGGCAACGGACTTAGAAGATGATCGTGATGGAGTGGACTCTACTAAACCAAGAATTGCCGTCAGTGATGCTGGTAACCTAAATACAACAGTTGTAGGTACGTATCCAGTAAAAGTACAATCAACAGATAGTGAAGGTAAAAAATCTACCGAAACAACTGTGAATGTTCATGTTTTAGATTTAATTACGGTAGATCCTACGGTAACTACAGATCCGACTGATCCTAGTTCAACTTCTCCAGTTTCTCCAAAAACTGAAGGAACACCTGTTAAAGATGGAGATACAAATCGAGGAACTTATCCTTCTGGTGTAACACGTGAAGACTTAGTAAAAGAAGTAACACGTACAATTAAGTATTTAAAAGAAGCGGATAAAGATAAAGTAGATGCTCAACCAATTGAAGCGGATAAGGTCGATAAAATTCAAAAAGTAACTTATAAACGTACTGCAACGGTTAACCCAGAAACGAAGGAAGTAACGTATTCTGATTGAACAGTTTATGAAGGTGCAGATAAATTAACAGATGCAACAGTTGATGGCACAAAAGGTAAGTTTAATGAAGTCCCTTCTCCTGTAGTAAATAGTTATTTATTAGTAGATAATGAGGATAAAATCGTTCCTGCAAAAGAAGCACCTACGCCAACTTCAACTGGTCTTGTCACTCCAGAAGTGAAGAAAGTTCTTTATAAAGAAATTGGATCATTTGTTCCAACTTATCCAAATGGTAAGAAACCAAATGATGCGCCAGAAAAAATTCATTATCCAAATCATCCAACAGATCCAAGCAAACCAGGAGATTTTGGAACAATTACCATTCCTTATGTACCAGGTTATACACCAGTGTATAATGGAGTAGAATTAACACCGAAAAATCCAAATAATCCTAAGGAAGGATACAAAGTTCCAGACGGATTTAATCCAGCAGATAACTTTGGGAATTCAGAGATTACTTATACTCCTTCTAATCAGAAAGCAACAGTAGTCATTGAGAAAAAGGTTGATAGTGGCACAAATGAAGTTGTTCAAAGTTACGAATTAACAGGTAAATCTGGTGAAGAATTACCAACCAATACGGACATTGAAAATAAAATTAAAGAATTGAAAAATAAAGGGTACGAAGTTGAAAGTGATGGCTACCATACAGCAGACAATCATCATCCAACTTTTGATGACCAAGAAGATGTGAACCCAACTGATGGAACTTCGACACCTTCTCAAACGTTTAAAGTAGTTGTAAAACCTAGAATTATTGAAGTACCTGTTACAACACCTCATGAAAAAGATACACCTGTAGATCCAAATGGAGAAAATCCAGATTTGAAATGGCCTGATGGCTTGACAGAGACTGATTTGAAAACAACAGCTAAACGTGTAATTTCATATGTGAAGAAAGAATCTGACACTGCTACAGAAGAAAAAGCGAAGGATTCTACTGAACAAGTAGTTACATTTACAAGAAAAGCAAAAGTAAATCTTGTCGATAAAACAGTCGAATATACAGATTGGGAAGCACCAAATAAAACATGGGATAAAGTAGAAGTTGAAACAGTAACAGGCTATATTGCAGATAAGAAAGAAGTTGCTGCAAAAGAAGTTCCTACCCCTACAAAAGATACAAAAGTCATTCCTGATGAAGCTGAAAAAGTGACTTATACGAAAATTGGAAGTTGGACTCCAATTAATCCGACAACAGGTTTAGAAGAAGCTCCAATTCCATTCCCTAATGATCCAAAAGATCCAACCAAAACTGGGGAAATCACACAAATTATCCCTCATAAAGATGGTTATACTCCAAAAGATGGGAGCGGAAATCCGTTAACACCAATTGATCCAGATCATTTAGATAAAGGATATCATCCACCAAAAATTACGGATCCAAAAGCAAATATCAAGATTACCTATGATAAAGACGATCAAAAAGCAAAAGTTAAATTCGTTTCTGTAGATCCAAAAACTCAAACAGAAACTGAGTTGACTGACCATGCCTTAACTCTAACTGGAAAATCAGGCGAAACCATTTCTGAAAGTGATGTACAAACTCATATCGATGTTTTGAAATCTATGGGATATGATATTGTCGACAATCCATTTGATAGAGACCCAGTATTTGATACTAAGAAAGATAATGATGACAACATCACTCAAGAGTTTACAATTAAAGTTCAACCACGTGTATCAACTGCAAAAACAGTATATGTAGTTGAAGGGGATAAGCCATCTGCAGAAAAAGTAGTAGGAGCTGTTACACCTGGTAAGGACGGTAAAGTCACCAATCCTGATATTAGCAACATTTCTACTGATGGTAAAGCAGGTCAGGAAATTAAAGTTCCAGTAACGGTTACTTATGGGGCAAATCAATTTAAACGGGATGAACCGGTTGAAGTGACTGTTAAAGTTCTTCCAAAACCAGTTCCTAAAGGCGTTACAGTCTTAAACGGTACATCGAATGAGAAATTAATCGATGCGATTCGCGAAAATGTTAATAAAGCAATTTCTGGACTAACAAATGTTCCTGAAGGGGTAACTCCATTTGTAACAGATGATGCGATTGTTACTCCAAAAACTGATAAAAATGGACCACAAACTCCAGTTACTGTTACAGTTAAATACAGAGATAAGGCTACTGGAAAAGTTATTGATGACATTTCAGTTAACGTGGATGTTCCAGTAAATGTAGTTGGTTCAACTACAACATCTAAAGTTGTATTTGAGGGAGATGAATTGACTGCTAAGGATATAACAGATGCGGTCACTCCAGGGGAAAATGGAACCAAAGGTGAGCCTAAAGATTTAGCTAAAGATATTACAGCTAAATCAGGTGTCAAAGAAGTAACTGTGCCGGTGACTTATACGGATCAAAATGGAGAAACTTTAACAGAGCCAGTAAAAGTTAAAGTAACAGTTCTTCCAAAACCAACACCGAAAGGTATTATTGTTGCTAAAGATAGCGATAAGGAAAAAGCAAAAGAAAAAGCTCTTGCCAAAGCGAAAGAAGCTATTGCAGATGCTACTTTCAAAGGAAAACTTCCTGAAAATGTTACCAATGTAAGTATTGATGAAAATGTTGCAAGTCCAGATTTGTCAGATGATACGGATGTAAATGTGACTGTGAAATATACAGTTGATGGAGAAGAAAAAAGAACGATTGTTAAAGTTCCTGTTACTGTTGTAGAGGGAGTTCCACAAATTGTTCCAGTGGATGAAAACAATAAACAACCAAATCCAGAAAACAGTATTGATAAAACGGAATACCCAGAAGGTTCAACATTTGAATATGATCCAAAATCTCCAGTGGATACTACAAAACCGGGTGATTACACAGTCAATGTCATTGTCAAAGATAAAGAAGGTAATCCTATTGCAGAAGTTCCTGCAACTGTACGAGTTGTTGAAAGCTATCCACAATTTGTCCCAGTAGATAAGGATAACAAACAACCAGCTGTTGAAGGAAGTATTGACCCTAAAGCATTCCCTAAAGAGACAGAGTTTTCTTATGAAACTCCAGTAGATACAACAACACCAGGCGAAAAAGATGTTGTTGTAGTAGCAAAAATTGGAGATAAAGTCATTGCGAAAATACCTGCAAAAGTAATGGTAGTGGAACCTAAAACACAATACGTACCAGTAGATAAAAATAACAAACAACCAGATGCATCTAAGAGTATTGATCCTGAACAATATCCAGATGGAATAAAATTCAACTATAAAAATCCAGTAGATACAACAACACCAGGCGAAAAAGATGTTATTGTAGAAGCAAAAGACGGGGAAGATAAACTTGTTGAAGTTCCTGCTAAAGTTAAAGTAGTGGAAGGTAAAGAACAATTAATTCCTGTAAATCCAACTGAAAAACCACAAGCAAGAGATAACATTACTCCAAGTGATTATCCAGAAGATTCAACATTTGAATACAAAGTTCCAGAAGGACAAAAAGAACCATTTGATGCAACAACTGTTGGAGATAAACCTGTAACGGTAGTTGTAAAAGATAAGAATGGAAAAGTTTTAGTTGAAGTTCCTGCAACGATTAAAGTGGTGGAAGCTAAACCGAAACCAATCGAAACACCAGTAACAAATACACCTTTAACAAAAGAGGATATTGCCAAATATGTTAAAGTACCAGAAGGTGGAAAAGTAACCAATGTAGAAAATATTCCAGATTTGACAACTCCAGGTGAGAAAGATCCAGTTAAAGTCACTGTAGAATTACCAAATGGAAAAGTGATTACTGTTGACGTTCCAGTTAATGTAACTCCAGTTAAGGAAATTGAAACGCCAGTTACGAATACTCCGTTAACGCCAGAGGATTATACAAAAGGAATCACGATTCCAGAAGGTGGCAAGGTAACAAATGTTGAGAACATTCCAGACTTGACAACTCCAGGTAAGAAAGATCCAGTTAAGGTAACAGTTGAATTACCAAATGGAAAAGTGATTACTGTTGACGTTCCAGTTAATGTAACGCCAGTTAAGGAAATTGAAACTCCAGTAACGAATACTCCGTTAACGCCAGAGGATTACACCAAAGGAATTAAAATTCCAGAGGGTGGCAAGGTCACAAATGTTGAAAACATTCCAGATTTGACAACTCCAGGTAAGAAGGATCCAGTTAAAGTAACGGTTGAATTATCAAATGGAAAAGTGATTACTGTTGACGTTCCAGTTAATGTAACTCCAGTTAAGGAAATTGAAACGCCAGTAACGAATACTCCGTTAACGCCAGAGGATTATACAAAAGGAATCACGATTCCAGAAGGTGGCAAGGTAACAAATGTTGAGAACATTCCAGACTTGACAACTCCAGGTAAGAAAGATCCAGTTAAGGTAACAGTTGAATTACCAAATGGAAAAACAATAACTGTAGATGTTCCAGTTAACGTAACTCCAGTTAAGGAAATTGAAACGCCAGTTACGAATACTCCATTAATGCCAGAGGACTACACCAAAGGAATTAAAATTCCAGAAGGTGGAAAAGTAACGGGAGTCACAAACATTCCAGATTTGACAACTCCAGGTAAGAAAGATCCAGTTAAGGTAACAGTTGAATTACCAAATGGAAAAACAATAACAGTAGATGTTCCTGTAAATGTAACACCAGCTACAGGAATTGAAACACCTGTCACAGATACTCCATTAACAAAAGAAGATATTGAAAAACATGTGAAGGTTCCAGAAGGTGGTAAAATTGTTGAAGTAGGCAAAATTCCAGAAGTAAATACTCCTGGAGATAAAGGTACAGTCAAAGTTAAAATTGAACTTCCTAATGGTAAACAAATAGAAGTAGAGGTTCCTGTCAAGGTAACGCCTATCAAAGATATTGTTAAGAAACTTGGTGATCCAATTACAAATGAGGATGTTGAAAAACATATTCAAATACCAGAAGGTGGAAAAATCATTAGTATTGGGGATAAACCATCTACAGATGTACCAGGAGAAAGACCAAGTATTCCAGTAGTAATTGAATTACCAGGAGGAAAACGTGTTACAGTCAAAGTTCCGGTCATTGTTACTCCGAAAACAACACCGATTGTTGTTGAAGTTGGAACACCGATTACTGAAGTTGATGTGAAAAAACATGTAGACCTTCCTGAAGGATGGAAGATTACGAAAGTGGGCGAAATTCCAAAAACAAATACACCTGGTGACAAACCATCTGTAACAGTAGAATTAGAGTTACCAGACGGACGTAAAGTGACTGTAGAAGTTCCTGTGAAAGTTACTCCTAAATCTAATCATGGTGATGGTCAAGGTAATAATCAAGGTAACAATGGTAGTTCAACTACTCATATCGTAACACGTTACCAAGATGGTGATGGTAAAGAAATTTCTCCAGAGGAGAATGGTAGCCATGGACCTAAGACTGTAGAAGGTTATGAATATACTGGCACCAAGACAGATAAAAATGGCAATGTGATTCATACCTATAAGAAAGTAGCTATCCCAACTCGTTCTGAGCAACCTGTTTCGCCAGTTCGTCCTTCAAATCCAGAAAAACCAGTAGCTACTCCAGTTCAGACAAGTTCTACAGATTCTAAACAAGTAGCTGAAACAACCGTATCCAATGATAAGAAGGAATTACCAAATACTGGTACAGAAGATAAGGCTGGTCTAGCTAGTCTTGGATTTCTTGGAATGTTGGGTGCATTCGGACTTGTAGCCCGTAAGAAAAAAGAAGACTAAAAAGAAACTGTCTTTCTAAAATCCGATAGAAAAATAGACTGAGGTGAAAACTTCAGTCTATTTCTTTTGGTTATGAAAAAATCCCCTGACAAGAGTCAGAGGATAAGAGCTTATTTCATTGTTGGGAAGAGCAATACATCACGTATAGTAGTTGTGTCGGTGAGGAGCATGCAGAGACGGTCGATACCGATTCCCAAACCACCTGTTGGAGGCATACCGTATTCAAGGGCTTCGATGTAGTCGTAGTCGATACCTGTCGCTTCATCGTCACCAAGTTCTTTGGCTTTAGCTTGGGCTTCAAAGCGACTAAGCTGGTCGATTGGATCGTTCAACTCAGTAAAGGCATTACCGTACTCCTTAGTCATGATGAAGAGTTCAAAACGGTCAGTAAAGCGTTGGTCTTCAGGATTCTTCTTAGCGAGTGGAGATACAGCTACTGGATGTCCATAGACAAAGGTTGGTTGGATTAAAGTTTCTTCAACAAACTCTTCAAAGAAGGCATTGATGATGTGACCAACCTCAGTGTAGTGTTTCTCAACTGGAACTTTCTTCTCAGCAGCGATAGCTTTAGCTTCTTCCAAAGTCATGTCTTGCCAGAAATCGACACCAGTAATTTCTTTGATAGCATCCACCATGTGAACACGTTTAAATGGTTCATTGATTTTGATTTCAGTACCTTGATAGTTAACTGGGCCATCGCCTTTAACAGCTTTAGCAGCGTGTTGGATAATGCCCTCCGTCAAGTCCATGATATCTTGGAAGTCAGCATAAGCTTGGTAAACTTCGATAGAAGTGAACTCAGGGTTATGAGTAGCATCCATTCCTTCGTTACGGAAAATACGACCAATTTCATAGACACGTTCCATACCACCAACGATAAGGCGTTTCAAGTGAAGCTCAGTCGCGATACGAAGCACCATGTCAATGTTTTGGGCATTGTGGTGGGTGATAAATGGACGGGCAGCAGCACCACCAGCTTCATTATGAAGAACAGGTGTTTCCACTTCAAGGAAACCTTTTTGGTCAAGGTAACGACGGATTTCAGAAATGATTTTTGAACGAGTGACAAAGCGCTCAAAGCTTTCCCGGTTAGAAATCAAGTCAAGGTAACGTTTACGGTAAATTGTTTCAACGTCTGTCAAACCGTGGAATTTCTCTGGTAGAGGACGGAGAGCCTTGGATAAGTGTGTGATGTGAGTTGCTTTGATAGAGAGTTCTCCCATATCTGTACGCATGACTTCACCTTCGACACCAAGGAAGTCACCAAGGTCTGCTTTTTTGAAGATTTCGTAGTTTTCTTCACCGACAGCATCCTTACGAACGTAGATCTGGATTTGACCTTCGCGGTCTTGAAGGTGGGCAAATCCTACTTTACCTTTACCACGTTTGGTTACCAAGCGTCCTGCGATAGTAGCTGTTTCGTTTTTATCGTGTAATTGTTCTTTATCGAGGTCGGCATATTTATCTTTTAATTCTTGTGAATTTGCAGTACGTTCAAAACGTTTTCCGAAAGGATCGATTCCTTGTTCACGGAGCGCAGCCATTTTTTCACGGCGAACGATCTGCTGGTCATTTAGTTCTTCCATATGTTCTGTTGACATGGGATCCTCCTAGTTTTACTCAAAATTGAATACGATGAGTCATTTTTTGCGATACTCCCATTTTATCATAAATAACCAAGAAATTCACGAATAATCTTTCAAAACTAAAAAGAACTTGACGCTACAATCAAGTTCTGTTATTGATAGGAAGTATCATTCCAAGTATTGAGAGTAAATGTTTCAAAATCATGGGTTTCTAGAATGGTCAGGCTGGCATTTGCTAGACCTCCATCTTTACGAAGAAGTGGTTCTTTATAACCTAGAAGAGTACGAAGACTGGCAGTAAGATTGGCGCCGTGTCCGACAATTAGAATACGCTCAGCTGGACTATCTTTTAATGATTTGATAAATTGGATGGTCCGTTGCGTGGTGCTATAGAGGGACTCTGCTCCAAACATTTGAGTGTCAAATTGAGCAAGGTTAGATCGGAAAGCTTTGATTTGTTGCGGGTAAATAGATTCCAAGGTTGCAATTTTCAAACCTTCTAACTTCCCCAGCTGCCATTCACGGAGATTAGAAACACTTTCTAAAGGACAGGGTGTCTTGAGTTGACTTTGGATAATCTCAGCAGATTTGACCGCTCGAGGTAAATCACTTGAATAAATCTGATCGAAAGGAACATCCTTGAGATACTGCCCTAGTTGTTTTAGGGTGTCAATAGATTCAGGAAGAAGGGGAGAATCTCCGCTAGCACCTTGAAAGCGTCCTTCTTGGTTCCAGACTGTACGACCGTGGCGGACAAAGTAGAGTTTCATTACTTACTGTCCTCCAAGATATCTGCAAAGTCAGCTTTTACAAAGCTAGCCAAGTCTTGTGGTGCGACGATAATGCTGTGACCAACTTCTCCAGCAGAGACAATCATTTGATCCAAGTCTAGAGCGATCTTATCGATAAAAATGGGGTAATTGTGTTTCTGACGAATTCCGACAGGATTATTGGCTCCATGAATGTAACCAGTTGTTTTTTCCAAGTCCTTTTGTGGAATCATGCTCACTTTTTTATTGCCAGAAATTTTGGCTAATTTCTTTTCAGACAAGTGTTGAGTGATGGGCACAATTCCGATAATCGGTCCTGTTTTATCTCCCAAAAGAGCCAAGGTTTTGAAAATCTGATCTCGTTCATAACCTTGAGGAAGCTCTCCTTCTAGGGCATTGATTTGAATCCCCTGATGTGGGATACCTGCTTTAGACAGGATTTGTTCTACCAATGTTTTTTTGATTTTAACTTTTTTTGCCATTATTTATACTTATCCTCCAATTGGCTCATCCAAATACCAAGCCAAATTCCCAACGCAAAGAAGAAGGCGATGATGACATACCCGACAAGTGAAAGTCCTGTGTATTGGATACTCTCAGCGTTTCCTACATTTGGAATCAAGATCAAAAGGGTGCTTGATAGGACGATACCGATGATGAAATGATAGACTCGTGAGTGGTGGTTATTTAAGGCATAATCCATCAATTTTGAAAAAACGATGAGAGTTGCACCTGCCCCAATTCCAATCGGAAAGAAGGTTCCCAAGAGGTCAAAGGTTTTAAAACCAGTCAACATAGGAGCATAGAGGCCCAAAATCAAAAGTAGATTTGATGGACTGAGGCCAGGAACCAATACGCCAAGAGCCAGCAGTGCACCTGCTAGGACGAAATTAAGAAAGCTAGCACTTAAGGTTCCAACGACAAAATTTAAGGCATAGAGTCCTAAACCAGAAATGATAAAGGTTATCCAGAACCAAGCTAAATCAATCTTGTCTCGGTCAGATTCTCGAGTTGATTCCTTGAGTAGGCTAGGAACAGTACCAATGATAGCCCCCGCAAAGCTCCATAAGACAAAGACCTGATAATTTTCAAGCAGGTATTCAATCGGATAAGAAAATAGGCCAATTCCCAGAAGCATACCGATGGCAACTGGAATAAAGTATAAAACATTTTCTTTAAAGTCTTTAAAAGGATGAGCCAGAAAGCCAATCATTCGTTCGTAAATGCCTAAGATTGCTGCTAGAACCCCTCCGGAAATTCCCGGTAGAATAAATCCAAGAGCAATCACAATCCCTTTAATAATACGTGCTAACCATGAGAGCATATAGTTCCTCCAACTATTTCTATTTCAAAAAATCCTTACTATATTGTATCACAATCAAACACAAAAAGAAAAAGCAAATGATAAACAAATGCTTTTAAGGTTTTAAAAAGAGTTTTCTAAAGGTTTCTTCTTTGTTTTTTAAGGGAGAGATGACGTTGATATCCAAATCGTGGTCAAAGCCGGCAATTTTTCCTTTAGATGTGTATTGGTGAATATCATAATCTAAGTCAGTTTTAGGACTGCTCTCCAAAAATCCTGAGTTAGAGCCGTAGGACGGAATCCAAACAGAGGTAAACTTGCCTGTATCAATACTATGTTCTTCCATGAAGTAGACCCCAACGTAGATGCCGATGTTTTTAGCACCTAGTGATGCTAGTTTTGCTCGAAAGGCTTCAACACCCTCGTTCATATTGGACATGGTTTTGTCTTCTACGTCTAGCCAATAGTAACTAGGGCTGTAAGGAGAGGCAGCATTGTAGAAAACTTCAGCGACTTTTTCCATTTCTTGGACACTTTTTCCAGCTACATAAGCGTAGACCCCAACGGGGACATTCCGCTTTTGAAGTTCAGTGATATGACTCTTATAGGCCTTGTCTATTCCATTGATAAAGGAAGCATCATTTTCTTTTGTCGTTTGAGCACCACTGTGAACACGAACAATAGCGCCTGAAATATTTTGTGAGAGGGCATCGTAGTTGATTTCCTCAGGACGCTGCCAGCCAGAGAGGTCAATAATCGGTTTGTCTAAGTGTTTCAAAGCCTGTGCTTCAATCTGCGCTATGTTGGATTTTGTTTTAAAAGATTGGTTGTCATTAAGTGGGCGATTGATGATTAAAATGAACATCATAATCCCAAAAAAACCAAATAAAATAAGTGGATGAATTTGTTTTCTCATATCTCATAATTTTACCCTAAAAATCAAAAAAAATACTCAAAAAATGGGTTAAGGAAAGGACTTGGGAGCATTTTTTCATTCAAGGGCGTGGAATGATTTGAAATATGGTATAATAAAAGGGAATTTCTAGAGAAAAGAGAAGATTATGTCAAATTATGCCATTATTTTAGCAGCGGGTAAAGGGACTCGCATGAAATCTGATTTGCCAAAAGTTTTGCACAAGGTTGCGGGTATTTCTATGTTGGAACATGTTTTCCGTAGTGTGGGAGCTATCCAACCTGAAAAGACAGTCACAGTTGTAGGACACAAGGCAGAATTGGTTGAAGAGGTCTTGGCTGGACAGACAGAATTTGTGACTCAATCTGAACAGTTGGGTACTGGCCATGCAGTTATGATGACGGAGCCAATCTTAGAAGATTTGTCAGGTCACACTTTGGTCATTGCTGGAGATACTCCTTTAATCACAGGTGAAAGCTTGAAAAACTTGATTGATTTCCACATCAATCATAAAAATGTGGCTACTATCTTGACTGCTGAAACAGATAATCCTTTTGGCTATGGACGAATTGTGCGTAATGACAATGCTGAAGTTCTTCGCATTGTTGAGCAGAAGGATGCTACAGATTTTGAAAAACAAATCAAGGAAATCAACACTGGAACTTACGTTTTTGATAACGAGCGTTTATTTGAGGCTTTGAAAAATATCAATACCAATAATGCTCAAGGAGAATACTATATTACAGATGTCATTGGCATTTTCCGTGAAGCTGGTGAAAAAGTTGGCGCTTATACTTTGAAAGATTTTGATGAAAGTCTTGGGGTAAATGACCGTGTGGCTCTTGCGACTGCTGAGTCGGTTATGCGTCGTCGCATCAATCATCAGCATATGGTCAATGGAGTTAGCTTTGTCAATCCAGAAGCAACTTATATCGATATTGATGTTGAGATTGCGCCTGAAGTTCAAATCGAAGCCAATGTTACCTTGAAGGGGCAAACGAAAATTGGTGCTGAGACTGTTTTGACAAACGGTACTTATGTAGTGGATAGCACTATCGGAGCAGGAGCTGTTATTACCAACTCTATGATTGAGGAAAGCAGTGTTGCAGATGGTGTGACTGTCGGACCTTACGCCCACATTCGTCCAGGTTCAAGTCTAGCTTCCCAAGTCCATATTGGAAACTTTGTTGAAGTTAAAGGCTCTTCTATTGGAGAGAATACCAAGGCTGGACATTTGACTTATATCGGCAACTGTGAAGTGGGTAGCAAGGTTAATTTTGGTGCAGGAACTATTACAGTTAACTATGATGGTAAAAACAAATACAAGACAGTCATCGGTAACAATGTCTTTGTTGGTTCAAATTCAACCATTATTGCACCAGTAGAACTTGGTGACAATTCCCTCGTTGGTGCTGGTTCAACTATTACTAAAGATGTTCCAGCAGATGCGATTGCGATTGGTCGTGGTCGTCAGGTCAATAAAGATGAATATGCAACTCGCCTTCCTCATCATCCTAAGAATCAGTAGGAGCCTATCATGGAATTTGAAGAAAAAACGCTTAGCCGAAAAGAAATCTATCAAGGACCAATTTTTAAACTGGTTCAAGATCAGGTTGAATTACCAGAAGGCAAGGGAACTGCCCAACGCGATTTGATTTTCCACAATGGAGCTGTCTGCGTTTTGGCAGTAACGGATGAACAAAAACTTATCTTGGTCAAGCAGTACCGCAAAGCTATCGAGGCTGTCTCTTACGAAATTCCAGCAGGAAAGTTGGAAGTAGGAGAGAATACAGACCCTGTGGCAGCAGCCCTTCGTGAACTGGAGGAAGAAACAGCCTATACAGGGAAATTAGAACTCTTGTACGATTTTTACTCAGCCATTGGCTTTTGTAATGAAAAGTTAAAACTATACCTAGCAAGCGATTTGACAAAGGTAGAAAATCCGCGTCCGCAGGATGAGGATGAGACCTTGGAGGTACTTGAAGTGAGCTTAGAGGAAGCCAAGGAATTGATCCAATCAGGTCATATCTGTGATGCTAAGACAATTATGGCTGTTCAGTATTGGGAATTGCAGAAAAAATAGAGGAGGTCAGTATGGGTAAACCTTTATTAACGGATGAAATGATTGAAAGAGCTAATAGAGGCGAAAAGATTTCAGGTCCTCCTTTGCTAGATGATGAGGAGACAAAAATTTTACCAACCTCTTCTTCCCATTTTGGTTATGCCAATCCTAAGGATCATGGTTTTAGCCAGGAAACCTTGAAGATTCAGGTCGAACCGTCTATTCATAAAAGCCGTCGCATTGAAAATACCAAGAGAAATGTCTTCAATTCTAAGTTGAATAAGATTTTATTTGCAGTCATCTTTCTCTTAATTTTGCTTGTCTTAGCAATGAAACTTTTGTAATAGAAAAGGAATTGAAATGAAAATAGGAATTATTGCGGCTATGCCAGAAGAACTGGCGTATCTGGTCCAGCATTTGGACAATGCCCAGGAGCAAATTGTTTTAGGCAATACCTATCACACAGGAACCATTGCTTCTCATGAAGTCGTTCTTGTAGAAAGTGGAATTGGTAAGGTGATGTCTGCTATGAGTGTAGCTATTTTAGCTGATCATTTTCAAGTGGATGCTGTGATTAATACGGGATCAGCTGGGGCAGTAGCAGAAGGTATTGCTGTTGGGGATGTTGTGATTGCTGACAAATTAGCCTATCATGATGTGGATGTCACAGCATTTGGCTATGCTTATGGACAAATGGCACAACAACCGCTTTATTTTGAATCAGATAAAACCTTTGTTGCTAAAATTCAAGAGAGTCTATCTCAATTGGACCAGAACTGGCATCTTGGATTGATTGCTACAGGAGATAGTTTTGTCGCAGGAAATGATAAGATAGAAGCGATTAAGTCCCATTTTCCAGATGTTTTGGCTGTTGAGATGGAGGGGGCGGCTATTGCTCAGGCAGCGCATGCCCTTAATCTTCCAGTCTTAGTCATCCGAGCTATGAGTGATAATGCCAACCATGAAGCAAACATCTCTTTTGATGAGTTTATTATCGAAGCTGGACGTCGCTCTGCCCAAGTCTTATTAGCTTTTTTGAAGGCCTTAGATTAAGCGAAAATTTGACAGTTTTTCTAGCTTATGATAAGATTTAAGTAAAGAAAAGCTAGAAAACGTTTCAGAGGATATTATGAGTATTGAAATGACCGTCAGTGAGATTGCAGAGGTCTTAGGATTATCTCGCCAAGCAATCAATAACCGTGTCAAAGAATTACCAGAAGAAGATACAGATAAAAATGACAAAGGGGTAACAGTCGTTACCAGAAGTGGCTTGATTAAGCTAGAAGAAATCTATAAAAAAACGATTTTTGAAGATGAGCCTGTCAGTGAAGATGTCAAGCAACGTGAACTGATGGAGATTCTGGTTGATGAGAAGAATGCAGAAATTCTTCGTCTCTATGAACAATTAAAAGCCAAGGATCGTCAGTTATCAGAAAAAGACGAGCAGATGCGTATCAAAGACCGTCAGATTGCTGAGAAAGACAAACAACTCGATCAGCAGCAACAATTGACTCTTCAAGCAATGAAGGATCAAGAAAATCTTAAGCTAGAGCTGGACCAAGCAAAAGAAGAAGTCCAATCAACTAAGAAAGGCTTTTTTGCTCGTTTATTTGGAGGATAATCAAGGAGCTGTTTAGGTCAAATGCTAACCTGATGGCTTCTTTTGTTTCTAAATAGTATAGTTGCTCAAGTAAAATAACAGTATAGGAGAGGTAGAAAATGGAACGATTAGAAGATTACATTGCTTTCGATTTAGAATTTAATCAGCACGAAGGACAAACACACTTGATCCAAGTATCGGCAGTGCGTTTTAGAGATGGTCGGGAAATCGATGCCTATGATTCCTATGTTCATACCAGTGTGCCTCTAAAAAGTTTTATCAATGGTTTGACTGGGATTACAGCCGAGACCTTAAAAGATGCTCCTCCAGTGGAGGAAGTCATAAAAGATTTCCAAGAGTTTGTGGGTTCTTTACCCATGGTTGGATACAATGCTGCTAAAAGTGATTTGCCTATTTTAGCGGATCATGGTTTAGACTACAGCCTGCAGTACAAGGTGGATCTGTATGATGAAGCCTTTGAACGTCGGAGTTCGGATTTACATGGTATTGCCAATCTCAAATTGCAAACCGTTGCCTCGTTTCTTGGATTTCAAGGTCAGTCCCATAATAGCTTGGAGGATGCTCGTATGACAGCGCGTGTTTACGAGTCCTTTCTAGAGTCGGATCAAGCTAGAGAATTGTTAGGGGCAGAAAGTAGCCTCTCGAATAATCCTTTTGGAGGCTTGGACTTGTCTCAATTATTTGACTAGGAGTGCCTATGAAACCTGAAAAACCTAAAAATCTAGGTTTTAAGCAGATATACTTTAATCTAGATAAAATACTCTTTCTTTTCTTCTTGACTTTCATGATGATTGAGTTTGTATGGTTACCGTCAAATTCTTGGATTGCTGGACTTTTGCTCCGTCAGACAGGTTATCTCTTTCTATCCTACAACAATATTTTTGCCATTATAAAGGGTTCTCCCTTTGTTAGTCTTGCTTTATTTGTTCTGGTAATCGTTAATTTACTGATTGCCTATTACCAGATAGGACTTCTCTTTATTGGTGCTCGTCATTTATTATGTCATGAAAAGAGAACCTTGCTAGAGTACAGTCGCAAGGTCTTTCATCAAAGTTTCTTGTTTATGAAGCAAGTGACGCTTTCCAAGATAGCCTTTATCTTCTTTTATGTCATGATGCTCTTTCCATTGATTCGAAAGATTTTAAAGATTTACTACCTAAATAAAATTGTCATTCCAGACTTTATCGTTGATTATGTGGAAGACAAGTATTGGCTAGTAGGTATAGTGGTTACTATTTTGGCTTTACTTCTATTTTACATTTCAGTGCGTTTCATGTTTGCTCTACCTCAGCTTTTATTTGAGAAGAAAACAGTCAAAGAAGCAGTCAGATACAGTCTAGAGAAGACAAGAAAGCACTCTTGGTTTTATATTTGGAACTTGCTTTGGATTATCGTCAAAACATACCTATTTTTCATTCTTTTATTGATTCCAATCTTGGCAAGTCAGGCACTAATGGATGGTTTGACCCATAAGGAATCTCTTGTGCTGGGAATTATCAACTTTGTCTTGATTAAGAATTTCCACTATATGGCCTTGACTTACTTTCTCATTAAATTTGTTTCATTCTTGACAGGAGAAGAATTAGAAATCACACCAAGGAGAAAGAAAGACCACTGGATGAGATGGGGAGTGATGGGCTGTGCTGGTATCTTTTTCGCTCTTGAGGGTTATGTTTATTTGGAAGCTCCAGTTGCACATAAACCTTTAGTTATTTCTCACAGAGGAGTATCTAATAAGAATGGTGTCCAAAATACTGTCCAATCGCTAGAAAAGACAGCCCAACTAGAACCAGACTTTGTTGAGACGGATGTTCAGGAAACAAAAGATGGCCAGTTTGTCATGATGCATGATGCTAATATCAAGCATTTGACAGGAGTTAATGCCAATCCTCAGGATTTAACTTTGGAGGAATTAACCAAACTTAATATTTCTGAAAATGGCTATCAGAGTAAGGTGTCTAGTTTTGATGCTTATCTCAACAAAGCCAATGAATTGCATCAAAAACTTCTTATTGAAATTAAAACAAGTCGAAAAGATAGTCCAGATATGATGAAACGCTTTATGGACAAATATGGAGCCATCATTAAGCAGAATGGTCACCAAATGCAGTCCTTAGACTACCATGTGATTGATCAGGTGTTGGCCTACGATTCACAAATTCCAGTCTATTTCATTTTGCCTTACAATAGTATTTTTCCAAGAACCAAAGCCACAGGTTACACTATGGAGTATTCAACCTTGGATGAAAATTTTGTCAACAAGCTTTGGAATACGGATCAGAAATTGTACGTGTGGACCATCAATAGTTCAGAGTCCTTTGATAAATCTGTTCAGCTAGGAGCTGATGGCATGATAACAGATGATTTGGAAATGGTTCAAGAGCAAGTTACCATTGCCCAAGAAGACCCAGAGTACACGGATTTACTGTTTAAACAGGCGATGGAATTCTTCAATTTTTAGTAACAAAAAAGAGGAACAGTTGTTCCTCCCACGATAGGTAAGTATTCTCTTGAATGCTTGTTTTTTTAATTAGAATGGTAATTTCCCAGCGAAAGCACCCAGTTTTTTCTTGGTAGTTTCATCGATTTGTTCAAGAGCAGAGTTGATGGCTTGAACGGTCATATCTGAAAGAGTTTCAAGATCTTCTGGATCAACAACAGCTGGATTAAAGTCAATGCTGATAACTTTCTTATCTCCAGTCAAGGTCGCTTGAACAAGGTCTTGAGCAGATTTGCCAACAAATTGCATAGCAGCAAGTTCAGCTTGGCTTTGTTCCATTTGTTTTTGAAGTTTTTGTGCTTGGCGCATCATGTTTTGCATATTCATCATGGTGATTTATAGTTTCCTTTTATCTTATTTTCCTTTTTATTTTATCAATTTTGATGTTAAAAGTCTAATCTTTTTCAGAGTGAATTCATCAAGTATTGATAGGGATGTAAAGATAATAAAAATATAGGATAAATATTCTAAGAAAATAAGAATATTTATCCTATATGTATTTATGAAAAGTTAATAGATATTTTATGAACTAGTTTAAGAGTCTACCAAGACTATTCTACCTTATAGAAAAATCCCTCAGTACTACCATTGATAAGTTGGTGTCCAAACCATAAGCGGTCTTGTGTGATATCAGATGAGTCGGTATAGCCATTATCTGTAGAAGAGGTGACAGACATAGTTAAAGAAACTCCAGCTGGTAAAAAGGCAATAGCTGTACCAGCACCTCCATCTTTAGAAACAGAATTTGCCTTAAGATAGTGGTCAATTTCTTTAGCATGTTCAATTGAAATTTTAGACTTATCACTTACTAAACCATTTTTGTCGAAAGTAAATTCAATACCTGAACGATTCCTCCAAGTTCCTGAGACACTAGAAAAATCCCCATTTTGAATTGCAGAAATATCCATCCCTTTGCTTTCTGACGGAAGGCTAGTTTCTCCATTTATGAGACTTGTGACAGACTTCCAAGAGAAAGATCTTATATCAAGGGAAGGTGGTTTTGTCCCCAGTCCCTCTTCTGTATCTGATTCGCTAATTAACTCTAACCGTGTTCCATCCTGATTTAACTTGTATAGTTTAACTTGGATTTGATTAGTAGATACACGGGTAGATAATTGGAAATAGCCATTTTCTAAAGGATTAAAATGTACTCGCTCTCCAATAAAATCCAGATTATTTTCTGCATTGGTCAGTCGAATAACTTCCCCATTTTTTAGAGTTCGAATATCTAATAAATCGTAATAGTTAGAATCCGTTTTAAGGGCAACCAAAAGTTCGTCCGTACCATTTTGGTCTAAATCATACAAGCTGTATTGTAGTCCAGAGTATTCTTTAGGATAAGTATTTTTTAAGTTTGCTTTTGAATTGAGCTCTTTAGGTGAAGCTGATGAACCATCTAATACTTTGGCATATTCTTTAAGGACAGGATTATATAGGGTGTAATCATTTTTCTTCTCTTCCGATGTGGAAGTAGTTGAACTAGTACTGGAAGCAGTCGCTTCAGAACTTGCTGAGGGAGTGTTTTCACTCTGATGTTGGCAAGCCGTTAAAATAGAGATAGCTAAAATACTGATACTGAATAGAAATAATTTTTTCATGTATTTAATCTTGCAATTCTAAACCTTGGGCATCTTGATGCCATTTGCTACCAGTTTTGGACGTTAAAACTTGAATAGTAATCATAATATTCCAAATAGCATTTGCCAGTAAAACAAATGGCAATAAAATAGGAATGATTGCTAACAGAGTTATGCCGATACGCTTGTATCCTTGTTTAGCATTTCCAATGTAAAAATCGTAGCCCCCAAGTTCTCCTAAAAATAGTGCAAATAAGGCTGCAGCCAGTTTAGATTTATCGCTCACTCCATTTGAATGTTGAGTAGAGTTAACTGGAGAACTGTTATCTATTTTTGAAACAATATACTCGTCACCGTTTTGATAAAATTCTACATAATCACCTACTCGTGGTTCAAAACCAAAACTTTTTCTTGAAATTGCAGTAAATTGACCATTATCACCTTTTCCAACATAAACTGTTTCGTCTTCAATTTTTATAACTTTGTTCATTTAATTGTCTCCTTAATCTATTTCTATTGTATGTTAAACCCACTCACCGTTGTAATTGACACGATAGCCATCAGGGGTCGTTGTATTGATTGCTAGTGCACCAGAGCTATAAGCATAGTACCATTTACCAGATACCTTCATCCAACCAGTTTTCATTGCACCTGAGTTTTGAAGATAGTACCAGTTACCGTTATCTTTTAGCCAGCCAGTCTTCATTGCACCTGATCCGTCGAGATAGTACCAGCTACCATCTTTTACCCAGCCTGTTTGCATCCAACCAGAGTTATCAAAACGATACCAAACACCATTGATTTTTTCCCAGTCATTAGTTGTATAGGAACCGTCGGCGTGTTTATACCACCAACGAGAACCAGATTGTACCCAACTACCTGAGATATTAGAATTCGAACCTGATTGAGTTGTTGTATTCGTATTTGAATTTGTTGAAGGATTTCCGATAGTCACCTCTTTTCTAACTTTAAAGACACGTTTTCTTGTATCAGTTAAGTCACCGTAAGGCGAACCAGCCTCTCCAGACATCTCCAAGATATAAATTCCAGCAGGAAACTGTCTGATATCGAAAACATCACCTTTAAATTGATTGCTATAAAATAAAGGTTCTAAAAATTGATCACTGACATCTTTAGTAAGGCCACTAAAAATGACATCATTATTATGTTGGTACACAATCTTTCCACTAGCCTTATCAATTAGAGTAACATTTCCTCTAGCTGCATTATCTCCTCCGTGAGGTAGTGGCTCTGAGAGTACACCTTCAAAATTAAATCCAAAATGATGAATTTTAACCTTTGTAATTGTTGCTTCTATTTGTTTTTCACTTTGAAAGTTTTCAGGTGTATGGATCGCCGTAGTTGAATTGTTGACTGATTCACTTGAAACACTGTCTGTAAGAGCGTGTTCACTAGTGGAAGCATGATTAATTATAATAAAGCTACTTCCGAAGAGTGTTAGACTGGATATAGTTGCAAGTGTAAATTTTTTAGTTTGTTTGTGCATTCATTTAATACTCCCTATTTTTATTTGTTGTAAAGTAATCAGTTTGTCCTAAAACTTAGACTTTTTTGGACAAACTTGATAGAATGGTAGTGTAATAATAATCGGTCAAAATACGGGATTTTATAACCTTTTTTCTAGCGAAATTGGTGCTAAAATAAAGTGTATTTCCTGTCCAAAAAATCCTAGGTTTTTTGACAGGAACTATGAATTTTTTATCCAATTATGAAAAGTACTTTTTGATACTCCTAAGATATCTGCACCTTCACGTAAGGTTATTTCTTTTTTCTTATATTTAGCTATCACATCAGGGAGATTATTCGGGACAATCAATTTTGGTCTGCCGAATTTTTTCCCTTTTTTCTTTGCTTCCCGTATTCCTTCCATTTGTCTTTGTTTGATTTGTTCTCTTTCAAACTGTGCCACATAAGACAGAACTTGCAAAACGATATCGGAGATTAGCTTTCCTGTGATATTATCAGTGCTATTCTTTGTGTTTAATAAGGGGAAATCTAAAACAGTTATATTTACTTTCTTTTTCTTAGTAATTGATTGCCACTGTTCTAAAATTTCATCATAGTTTCTTCCCAATCTATCAATTGATTTAATAACTAATTCATCATTCTCCTTCAAGGTAGTTAATAATTTTTGATATTCTATTCTGTCAAAATCCTTTCCTGAAACATAATCAATAAAAATATTTTCTTTTGGTAATTTGTTTTCTACCAAGGCTGAAAATTGTCTATCGATATTTTGTTCTCTTGTAGATACACGAACATAACCGTAACGCATAAGGCTACCACCTATCTTTTTATCTCTATTTTAGACGAAAAGAAAACTACCGCCCATAATGAGTGGTAGTTTGGTGTACTCTTTGCTACTGTATTTTTTGCCAAGATTTTGTCTTGGATGCGTGAATAGTAGTGTTGGATAAAAAATTTTAAGGACTTAAAATCCTTTTAAACCAACCTTTTTGATGTTTACAAAAATTAAAAACAGTATGTTCAATTTTTGCATGTTCATCATGGTGATTTACAGTTTCCTTTTATCTTATTTTCTTTCCTATTTTATCAATTTTGATGTCAAAAGTCTAATCTTTTTCTGGGAGAATCTAAGAATTGTGCTTGGGGTAACTTCTCAAAGTAACTTCCACTTGGCTAGCCGAAGTGGAAATTAGTCTAAAACGGATTTTTATGGTGGAATTAAGTATGAGACATTTGAGTTAGAAATGAGGTCCACTATGACAAAACATAAACACCTTACCCTTTCAGACCGTAATGATATCCAATTAGGTTTAGAGCGCGGTGAAACCTTCAAAGCTATCGGGCAACTTATTCTAAAAGACCCGACTACTGTTTCTAAAGAAGTCAAACGAAATAAACAAATTAGAGACTCTACTTCTAACAATCTTCCTTGCCCTCTACTCGATAAAGCTCCCTTTGTCTGTAATGATTGCTACGATATGAAATTGTTCAAAATGAGTCGCAGAAATATCGGACAAGCTGGTAAAATCTTTGCTGACAGTGGTTATCAAGGACTCATGAAGATGTATTCACAAGCGCAAACTCCGAGGAAATCAAGCAAACTTAAGCCACTAACTCTTGAAGATAAATCCTATAATCATATGCTATCTAAAGAGAGAATCAAGGTTGAGAATATTTTTGCCAAAGTAAAAACGTTTAAAATGTTTTCAACAACCTATCGAAATCAACGTAAACGCTTTAGATTACGAATGAATTTGATTTTCGAAGAGTATGAGTTTGGAACATGAAAACAGCAGTTGATTTCAAGAAACAAAAAAGAACAGCCGAAACTGTTCTTTTTATCATTATTTGAGACCGTATTTTTTGTTGAAACGATCCACGCGTCCATCTGCTTGAGTGAACTTTTGACGTCCAGTGTAGAATGGGTGTGAGTCTGATGAAATTTCCACACGGATCAATGGGTAAGTTTCGCCTTCGAACTCAACTGTTTCGTTAGAGCGTTTTGTTGAACCGCTAAGGAATTGGTAACCAGTAGTTGTGTCCATGAAGACAACTGGGCGATATTCTGGATGGATATCTTTTTTCATTTTTCAATATTTCCTTTCTGCCATGGTCTCTTTGCGAGCCATAGATTGTTACCATACTAGTCTATCAGATTCTGAAAAGTTTGGCAAGTATTTTATCAGTTTTTAAGCAAGTTTTTTAACTTTTGGTAGATGATTTCATTTTCCTCAAGGCTATAGGAATTAGCACCGCTTGCTAGAGGGTGGCCTCCACCATCATGCTCCTTGGCAATTTCATTGATAGGATGGATTTTACTGCGTAAGCGGACACGGTAGTGGCCATCAGCCTGCTCTACAAAAATTCCCCAAAGACTAACACTTTCAATGCGCCCAGGTACACCGACAATGGCTGCAGTTTCCGCATCGGTAACATTGAATTGTTTCAAGATTTCCTGACTCAGGATAACGCGAGCTGCACCGTTTTCATCCACTTCCAGATGGTCGTAGATGTAGCCTTGAAGTTTAGCAATTTTGTAACTCATAGTGTCCATTTTGCGAGTGAGAGCCGCAAAGTCAAAGTTCTGTTCTCTCAGAGAGGCAGCTATGCGGAGGGTTCGTGCAGTGGTAGAAGGGTAGAGGAAACGACCTGTATCACCAACAATTCCTGCAAAGAGCAACTCCGCAGCACGATCTGACAAGGCCAGTTGGGTTGTTTGGGCAAATAGGGTAATCATCTCGCTAGCACTGCTAGAATTAGTATCCACCCAAGATAGGTCACCATATACATCATCATTTGGATGGTGGTCAATCTTAATGAGAAAATCACCTAGACTATAGCGCTTATCGTCAATACGAGCAGTGTTGGCTGTATCACAGACGATGACAAGAGCGCCTTGGTAGGCGCTATCTTCAACAAGATCCATTTCAGCCATCCAAGTGAGAGTTGGTTCATTAAAACCAACGACTTTGATGGTTTTTTCTGGAAAATGATGTTCCAGCAAGGCTTTCAATCCCACCTGACTTCCCAAGGCATCAGGGTCTGGTTTCATATGACGGTGAATGATAATCGTGTCGTATTCTTTGATTTTTTCTAAAATTTGATGGCAAATGTCCATAAATAACCTCAATTCTTTCTCATTTCATTGTAGCACAAGAATTTTTATTTTTAAAATGAAAAAGATGTGTTATAATGGAGAAAGATAAATTGAGGAGGACGATATGGCATTAGCAAAAATTGTATTTGCCAGTATGACCGGTAATACCGAAGAAATTGCAGATATTGTAGCAGACAAATTACGTGACTTGGGCTTGGATGTTGATGTTGATGAATGTACAACTGTTGACGCTTCAGACTTCTTGGAAGCAGACATCGCTATCGTTGCGACCTATACTTATGGTGATGGAGAATTGCCAGATGAGATGATGGACTTCTACGAAGACCTAGCAGACCTCAACTTGAATGGCAAAATCTACGGAGTTGTCGGCTCAGGTGATACCTTCTACGATGAATTCTGTAAGGCTGTTGATGACTTTGACCGTGTTTTTGTGTCAACAGGAGCAGAAAAAGGTTCAGAGTGTGTTAAAGTTGATCTTTCTGCCGAAGAAGAAGATATTGAACGCTTGGAACAATTCGCAGAAGAATTGGCTGCTAAAGTAGGATAAGCATAAAAGTGCGCTGATGCAATCAATCAGTGCATTTTTCTTATCGTGAGTTGGGATTTTACTAGCCTATTTGCTGGCTTTTTGATACAATAATTCAAATAAAGGAGGAGAATGTATGGATTTAGATATTATTCGTCAAGAAATTGATCAAATCGACGACCAAATTGTCAAACTATTAGAAGAACGAATGCATTTGGTTGAGGGTGTAGTTGCTTATAAGAAAGCATCAGGTAAGCCGATTTTAGATACCAAGAGAGAGGCAGTTATTTTTGAAAAAGTTAGAAGTCGTGTAGAGGACAAGCGATATCAGGAGACTATCGTCGCGACTTTTTCTGACATACTCAAACGTTCGCGTGATTATCAGGATCAAAACATCAAATGAAAAAAGAACAATTTTATCCGCTAGGAATTTTTTTAGCTGCCATGGTGGGCGGACTTGTCCGCTATCTAGTTTCCATCTGGTTACCAGCCAGTCCAGACTTTCCTTGGGGAACTCTCTTTGTCAACTATTTGGGCATTTTCTGCTTGGTCTATCTTGTCAAGGGCTATCTGGTCTATAAGGGGACTAGTAAGGGCTTGGTTTTAGCACTGGGTACAGGTTTTTGTGGAGGTTTAACAACCTTTTCTAGTCTAATGCTTGATGCTGTGAAACTGCTTGATACAGGGCGTTATCTTAGTTTGGTCCTGTATTTGCTTTTGAGCATCGGTGGAGGTTTGCTTTTGGCTTACTGTCTAGGGAGGAAAAAATGGTAATCATTTATCTTGCAATTGCTTGTGGCTGCGGAGCCCTAGTACGGTATTTCTTTTCCCTCTATAATCAAGCTTCTAAATTGCCAGTTGGAACGCTCGTAGCCAATCTTTTGGGTTGTTTTTTGATTGGATTATTCTACAATCATGTGGAGTCTAAGGAAGTCTATGCTATTCTAGCAACAGGATTTTGTGGAGGTTTGACGACTTTTTCGACCTTGAATGACGAACTCCAAAGACTGTTGAGTGATAAGAAGGTCTTTTATTCTTACCTGACTTTGACCTATTTAGGTGGTTTAGTTGCGATTTTTTTAGGAATTCTGCTATAAATTTCTTTACTTTTTTGTGGAAATTTGGTAAACTGTATCTTGTGTGTAATGGACGCACAAAAATACAGTTTATCCGCTGAGGAAGATTCCTCAAGATTGACAAAGATAGGAGAATAAAATGAATCCATTAATCCAAAGCTTGACTGAAGGTCAACTTCGTACAGATATCCCATCATTCCGTCCTGGTGACACTGTTCGTGTACACGCGAAAGTTGTCGAAGGTAACCGTGAACGTATCCAGATTTTTGAAGGTGTTGTTATCGCACGTAAAGGTGCTGGCATCTCAGAAAACTACACAGTTCGTAAAATCTCTAACGGTGTAGGTGTTGAGCGTATCTTCCCAATCCACACTCCACGTGTTGAAAAGATCGAAGTTGTTCGTTACGGTAAAGTACGTCGTGCGAAATTGTACTACTTGCGTGCTCTTCAAGGTAAAGCAGCTCGTATCAAAGAAATCCGTCGTTAATTCGACTAAAAAACTCTGCTCATTCAGCAGAGTTTTTATCTAGCTCCCTTAGTTCAATGGATATAACAACTCCCTCCTAAGGAGTAGTTGCTGGTTCGATTCCGGCAGGGGGCATTTTTAGAAATGTAAAGAAAGACAAAGAAAATTCAAAATGTTTATTTGAAGGCAATTATCACAAGTTCATTTTTAAAAATAATTTAGTATTTTTTGTCTTTTTGACCAAATCATGACCAAAAATTATATTTTGGTCAATGATTATAGAGCCTAATAAAGTGGATCAGCAAAGTAACTTTGATATCTATTAGTTTAAAAATAAAGACTTCCATTATTAGAATGTCCTTATTTTTATTATGGAATTGGACAAATGAGATAAAGGTTCAGAACTATGAACTCAGAAAGCAAGTACAAAGCTTTAAACAGCTTTCGAAAAGATTTGGTGTAGATTTTTCTGGCTAAGGTATGTGACAAGATGAATTGATTGTTATGAACTAGAGAGTGTAAAAAAATGGGGAAAATCGTTATTATTCTCCTGAATTTGATATGTTGTAAAAGACTATTTCTGGTCTGTTAAATCTATCAATAGCAAAATCTAAACGTGATAGTCTAACATCTAGTACATTTAACGTTAATAGTTTTATCAATCGTTTGAGTAAGAAAATCTCAAAAGAAGAAGGGATAGGTTTTCAAAAATAACCTATCTAGTCATTGCTTATATATAATTTGTATCTTTTGGTTTATTAATTTGTATTTAAAATTTAATCATGTTACAATTGAAATTGAAATCGAATAGAAAAGGAAAATGCAAATGTGGGCACACTATTAGCAACAAGATTAAAAAATAGACGAAAAGAATTAAAAATGTCTCAGCGAGAATTGGCTGAGGGGATATGTAAACAGGGACAGATTAGTCGATTAGAGAATGGAGAATTTACTCCAGGAGCCGACTTTTTATATGCTCTGTCTAAGAAGTTAAAAGTTAGTATAGATTATTTTTATAATGAGCAGATTGGAGAGGAGATTGATGAGCTACTAGAGTTTAAGAAGTTAGCCCAGACTTTTATCACAAATCGAAATTATGAGTCTTTGAAATATATATATGAACTAGAGAGTGTAAAGGTACATCGCTTGTCTCTAGTAGATAAGTTTTATATGGAGTGGATAAAATCTCTTATAGATTTTTATTTCTATGGGCAAAAAGAAGAGGCTGTGGCAAGATTGGAGAAGGTACTGTCTCAGTTAAATGTAACTGACCTGATCTACCTTCAAGTTGCAAATACTCTATTTAATTTTTATTATGATATTGAAGTTTTAGAGAGTTTTAATAAAATTCGAGAAAAGTTAGAGTGTCAAGTAAATCAACTCAAGTTAAACACAATCGAAGAATTAAACCTTTCTATTAAATTTAATTATAATGTTTGTCGCTATCTATGGTTGCAGAATAATACTGAAGAGGCTATTACTAAAATCACAGATACGATAAAGCAATGTAAGATGTATAGAACAACATATCTTTTGGCTGATTTGTATGTATTGATGGGAAATGTCAGTAAGAATTTTTCTTCTAAAGTTGCAGTAAAAGATTACTTTGAAACGGCTTATTTCCTATATAAGCTTGAGGGCAATATGTCAATGGCTCTAAAAATTGAGCATTACATTGCAGATCTAACAGAATAGTAAAGACGATGTTCATAAGCATCGTTTTTTCAGTCCAAAAGATACAAATATGTATTTAATGAAAATAAATAAAAAATATTATAAAAATTCTTGACAGTATTATATTGAAGTGCTAAAATGAGTGCAAGAAAATATTAGGCTTTTGTCCATAAAACATCTACAGAAACTTACTATAGACTGAGTGAATGTAAAGGGACTTCAGCCTTTGAAGAATTGAGAGGTAAAATTAATGAATGAATTAGAAGTTAGATTTGAACTCAACGATGAGAAAGATTATAATAATGCTATTTCATATTTAGAAAAATCTTATAAATTTAAGAGTGAAAATAAGCAAGTTGATGAATATTTTAAAATAAAAGGAAGAGAATTTGAAAATGATGAGGTATGTAGCTTTATCTACAGAATTCGTCAAGAAGCTGATAATAAAGCATGTGTTTTCACAAGAAAAGATACGATAAAACAAGGAATGTGGAGTGAAAGTGAAATAGAGTTAGAATCTGAAAAATTAGAATTTGTAAGGAATATCTTGCAAGATGGTTTTTCAAATATTTTCACAATAAGTAAACATAGAAAGACTTATCATGATGAATTAGAAAATAAAACGATTAATCTAGATAAGATTGATGGTCTTGGATTTTATCTTGAAATAGAGATTCTAGGAGATTTTTCAAAAGAAGATTATAATAATTTTTATGATAAAATGTGCGGAGAGTTCTCGTTTTTAAATTCAAAAATAGAAACAAAGGGCTATGTCCAATTAATGAGAGAAAAAAATGGACGTAATTGAAATTATCAAATAGTCTTGTTGGGATTGTTTACTCAATTGCTGGATTTGGAAGTTTGATAGCAGTAACCTTTCTTTCTACTTTTTTGAATAAGAAGGATCCCTTTAGGGATAGTGGTAAGTAATACTAAAGCCTCTTTGAGAGGCAAGTGACGAGTCAAGAGCAATAAGGCTTGAACAACGTGAAAGCCAGCGTCTTTAGGCGCTGGCTGGTAGTTTGGGCTTATAGCCCTGGGACAAACCACCCGTTTGACGGGTGGTCATGATTCCCAATTATCAATTAGATATTCTGGAAGAAGAGAATCAAACAAAATATAAAATCTTTATACGTGAGACAACTTCATACTTTGTATATAACAAAGAACATTCGGATAAGAATCAGTATGTCAAAGGACGAACATTGATAAGACAGCTAACCAATGATAGTCGAGTAATACCATACAGAAGACCTACAGTTAAGAGTCTACAGGAAAAGATTACTGAGATTAACCTCTTCATTGAATTAACTGAAGCAGATAAGAAATACCAAGACATTAAAGACGAGTTAGTAAAAGAAATAGCAGAGATAGATATAAAACTCAATCAAATTAATGAAAAAATCGCCAACTTAAATAAGATGGCGGAAGTGCTTATCAATTTGAAGAGTGAGTATGTGAGCAGTCGAAAGCTTGCAAGATATGACTTTTCAAAATTAAATTTGCCAGAATCAATTACAGTAGAACAAGTAAGCGAAGAAATAAGAGTGTTTCAAGAGGAGCTAGATCATTATCTTTATGAGTATAAGAGCATAATAAAAAATTTAGAAATGTTTTTAAAAGTACTTAATGATAAGGATTTTGATAAAAAATTTAGTACAGAAATACTATTGGAATAACAAGAACTAATCCTATGGTGGTTAAAGATTTGCTATTGATTAATATATTTGTCATAGTGCTCTTGGTACTGTGCTTTTATATTATGTTCTCCTAGAATTTCAAATACCTGAAGTGCTTGTTTCATCTTTTCGATTCCGTTCGCAGGATTGCACTTAAATTCAAAGTATCCACATGTATATAAGAAGACGGTTTGTTCATAATAGTTTAATTCATTATTTAGTAATTTTTTAATTTCTTTGATTAGAAAACTACAATTTTGAAATTCTTCTTTATCAATACTAACAATTAGGCAATTGATTGCCAATTGTGTAACAAGCCGTTTATTTGTCTTATTTAATGTTGAATAGATATAATTTTTTAACATTTCTATAGTTAATAGGAAGTAGGAGTTATATTTAATTGTTCTTACACAGTTACCTAATAGTATAATTTCATAGTAACCCCAGTTTTCAACTTTAAAAAGATAGTCTGTTAGCTGTAATAACTCCTCGTCCGAGGGGAGAAAATTTTTATTTGTTGTATAGAGAATCGATTTTACCATTGTCTTTTCATAAGGACCCAAGTTATAACTTGAAGAGTTTGATAGTAATTTAATAATAATATCAAAATTTTTTATGGAGTAGTGTTTTCGAATATATTGCACCAAGTTAGCGAATGATCCAGTTTTAGTAGAATTATTTTCATGAAGAATAATAAATTCATCCAAAGTTATATGCAATTTATCTAAAATATTGATTAGTCGAATACAAGAGATTTCTGATTCTCCACGTTCAAATCTAGAGATTTGAGATTTAGATAAATTACTATCAGCAATTGAAGATAAACTTATTTTCTTTCCTTTTCGAATTTTTCTGAGTGTTATACCAAGTTTTGATTTCATATTTCCCATTTTCCCAACAAAATTTCAAAGGTTTTTTATTTATTATACAATAAATAAAAAATAAAGGGAGGTTCAGTATGAAAAAAACTTTTAAAATTTACATGAATATTGTTATTGATTGTGGATATTATCATTATAGTCGGAGGTTGAATATTACCTTTATTTTGGATTATTATGAAATAGATGGTACTTGTTATCTTGATTTTAGAGTATCTGGCGAGGATGTATATTTCATTGAGTTAGTAACTATGTATGGTTTAAGTGAAAATAGTGCGGTACCAACTCTTGCAAAGAGGTTTGGAATAAGTCTTACCGATTTCATAAAAAGTGATATTCATCGTGGTTTAACTAGAAAGAAGGGACATTTTGGATATTAATAAGAAAACGTTTTATACAATTACTTTTGGTGAGTTTATATCAAATGTTGGAGATAGATTTCAGAAAATTGCTTTTCCAATCTTAATTTACCAAGAATTTCATTCGTCTTTTGCAATGGGAGGAATGGTGATTATTGAATTGTTACCTCAATTCTTGTTGGGATTCGTTATGGGTTACTTATTAGATAATTTCAATAAGAAAAAAATACTATTATGGTCTACATTAATACCTGCATTATTATGTAGTGTAATACCAATATTATCTAAATATTCAGTTTCTATATTTTTTTACTATGTTATTGCATTTTTGCTACCTTTATTTTCGACACTTTTTCAAACAGGATTCTCAGTCATTACTCCTGCTTTATTTGAGAAGGAAGAATTACAAAAATATAATTCTCAATTTCAAGGTGTACGAACTATTTCAAAATTAATTTCTCCAGCTCTAGCAGGGGTATTAATGTTAAAGTTTAATATTAATAGTATTTTTTTTATAAATAGTGCTTCTTTCTTATTGTTATTTCTTTCAATACTAATTTCATATATTCCAGATCAAGAACACAAGGAGAATGGTAATGATGATATAAAAGAAATTTTTGTAGGTTTTAAAGAGAACTTTACAAATATTAAGTTGAGGATTTCTTTACTCTTTACTATTGTTGTGAATATCGCTATGCTAGGCTTCAATGCAACGATTATTTATTATTTACAGGATCAATTAAAATTATCAAATAGTCTTGTTGGGATTGTTTACTCCATTGCTGGATTTGGTAGTTTGATAGCAGTAACCCTTCTTTCTACTTTTTTGAATAAGAAGAATACCTTTATCTTAATGAATATATCAATGGCAACTATCCCACTTGTCATTATGGCAAGCGGAATAGTAGAAAATTGGATATTTTTTGGAATTTGTTATTCAATTTTGAGCGGATTAATTACAATAGCTTCTGTTTCGATCACAACAATACAGCAGCAAGAAAGTACTGTGTATAATATTGGAAAGATACTTTCTAGTTCTTTTGTAATAGCTACCATTTTTGCTCCTTTTGGAGGGATACTGGCTGCTTATTTTAATTGGCTTTTAAACCCGAGATTAAGTCTAGTTATTTTGGGATTACTAAGTAGTTTATTGGTTATTCTTATAAAGAGTTATGAAAAAAAGCTAATTAAGAAAAGCACTGCAATATTTATAAAGGAAGATTAGTGGATCAATTATCATTAGAAAAAATAATATTAATTTGTAGTAAAATAAAAAATTGAAAAAGGTTTTACATAATGTACTATGTTTTTCAGATTTAATAATTATTAAGGGGATAGAACTAGAAACCAAAAATACTGAATCTTAAACTGCACCCCAAAAGTAAGATTTTTCTGTCTAACTTTTGGGGTCAGTACATTATCTCTAACTTCTGGAGTGCTTTTTCTATATTCAAATTATTTTACAGTACCCATGTACGGATGGCATGGGCAACGCCAGATTCGTCATTTGTTTTGGTGATGTATTTGGCGATTTTTTTGATTTCTGGATTTCCGTTTTCCATGACTACAGGGTTGCCAACGACTTCCAGCATGGCACGGTCGTTTTCTTCGTCACCGATAGCCATGGTTTCATCTTTGGTCAATCCGAGTTTTTCAGCTAGGTGAGTGATGGCTGAACCTTTGTCCACATTCTTTTTAAGGAGTTCGAGGTAGAAAGGAGCAGATTTGTTGATAGAGTAGCGCTCGTAAAATTCGGCTGGTATCTTTTCGATAGCAGTATCGAGGATTTCTGGTTCATCGATGAACATACACTTGACGATTTCTTTATCGGCCATTTCTTCAGGGGTGCGGTAGAAGATAGGCATGCTGACGAGGGTTGATTCGTGCACTGTGTATTTTCCGATATTGCGATTGGCAGTGTAGATACCGTCCTTGGTAATGGCGTGCATGTGAACACCAAGCTTACGACTGAGAAATTCCATATCCAGATAGTCCTCATAAGTCAAGGATTCGCTGATAATCTCATGTCCTGTAGCGGTTTCTTGGACAAGGGCACCATTGAAAGTCACAACATAGTCACCCTCGTCTCTCAACTGCAAGTCGTCGAGAAGTTTGGCAACACCTGCGATAGGGCGGCCAGTTGCAATCACGACTTTGACACCAGCTTCTTTGGCATCTTGGATGGCAGAAAAGACTTCAGGAGTGATTTCCTTTTGGCTGTTGACTAGGGTTCCGTCAATATCGACGGCAATTAGTTTAATACTCATAAAATTCCTCTTCTAGTTTTTATTTGGGGTAAAATGATCGTTCTCAATCAAGTGTAAAAATTGCTGGGTAATGCTTGCGAAGATGCTGTTTTGGTCCAACATTTCTTTTGGAAAATAAAAGCGATTATCTCCGTGTCGACTGCCAGCAAGAGATTGGACGATAGGAGACAGGCTAGAGAGTTCGGCTAGTTCTCCATTTTTTTGTAAAATCTCAATCTGTGTTCGTGGATTTTCAGATTCGGGACGATAGATATCATAAGGGAGGTCGAAGTTCTTATGAATAGCAGTGTAGTAGTCCGGATCAAAGCCGATATCCTCAACTAATTTTCTCATGCTGGCGAGTTGGTCTTGATCCTCTTGTGAAAAGGTAATGGATTTAAAGACCTTGCGGTTGACAAAGCGCTGTGATAAGTCTGCTAAAATCTTGTCAGGACTGGTCATCCAGAGTTGGAAGTAGGTATTCATCACACCATCATCCAGAGCCAGATAATCAGACAAGGTCACATTTTTTTCAAAGAATGGCAGGAGATGTGGAGAAGTTCGGGCAAAGAAGTCCTTGTCTTCTGGATAAAGTTCCTTAGCCCGCTTGAGAAGATTCTGTAGGAGAACTTCCATAGCCCGAGTTGCTGGGTGGAAATAAACCTGCATGTACATCTGGTAGCGACTGAGGACGTAGTCTTCGATGGCGTGCATGCCATTGCGCTGAAAGGCGATACCATTTGCGACAGGACGAATGACTCGGAGGATCCGAGTTAGGTCAAATTCCCCATAAGATGCTCCTGTAAAATAGGAGTCACGCAAGAGATAGTCCATGCGGTCTGCATCAATTTGACTGGAAATGAGTTGCACGACCTGCTTGTTAGGGTAGGTATGGTCTATGACACTGGCTACCTTTTCTGGAAAATCTGGCGCTACTTGTAGTAGGACTTGGTGAATCTCCGTTTCAGGACTTTGGATAATTTCCTGAGTAATAGCTTCGTGGTCTGTATCAAAGAGATGTTCAAAAGTATGGGAGTAGGCACCATGTCCGAGGTCATGAAGGAGTGCAGCGGTCATGGTCAAGAGAGACTCAGCAGGATTCCATTCTTCAGGATATTTTTCTTCAAAAATCTCTGTGATACGTCGTGCAATTTCATAGACTCCTAGACAGTGAGAGAAGCGGCTGTGTTCTCCGCCGTGGAAGGTATAACTGGACGTTCCCAGTTGCTTGATCCGGCGCAAGCGTTGAAATTCTTTTGTATTAATCAAGTCATAGATGATTTGATTATTGACATGGATGTAGTTGTGAACTGGGTCACGGAATACTTTTTCGTTCATATGACCATTATAGCAAAAAGCTAGAGTTTTTGGTAAAATAGTAGGACAAGAGACAAGAAAGAGGACTTGATGTGAAGATTCGGATGCGAAATACGATTCAGTTTGATGAGCAGTTGGAAGTGATTGACCAGCTTTATGACGTGGAAGTGCATGAAAAAGGAGATTATAGCTACCTGCTTTTCTATAATGAGGAAAAGGAAAAAGTGGTTATTAAATTTCATGGTCAAGAACTTGTGATGAGCCGATTTTCCAATCCCAAGACCATTATGCGCTTTCTAAAGGATAGCAATAGTTTAGCCTATATTCCCACACCTATGGGCATGCAGGAGTTTATCATCCAAACGAGCCATTATCAAGTTGATGGGCAAAAGATTGAACTAGATTATCAACTACAAAATCAAGAGGGACATCCCTTTGCCAGCTATCAATTGGAAATTACTTGGTGCTAGGCTCATGTCTTTTTCAAATTTAGCTAGCTATCTTTTCGGATTAGCCTGCTAATGTGGTAGATTAGACTATTTTTTGGTATAATAAAAGTTATGGAAATCGAAAAAACCAATCGTATGAATGCGCTCTTTGAATTTTATGCGGCGCTTTTGACAGATAAGCAAATGAATTATATCGAGCTATACTACGCTGATGATTACAGCCTTGCTGAGATTGCCGAGGAGTTTGGTGTCAGTCGTCAGGCTGTCTATGATAATATCAAGCGGACAGAAAAGATTCTGGAAGATTATGAGATGAAATTGCACATGTACTCGGACTACATTGTTCGCAGTCAAATTTTTGACCAGATTTTAGAGCGTTATCCAGAGGATGCTTTTCTGCAAGAGCAAATTGAGATTTTGACCAGTATTGATAATAGAGAATAAGAGGAAGAAAAATGGCATTTGAAAGTTTAACAGAACGTTTGCAGAACGTCTTTAAAAATCTACGTAAAAAAGGAAAAATCTCTGAATCTGATGTCCAAGAGGCAACCAAAGAAATTCGCTTGGCCTTGCTTGAGGCCGACGTTGCCTTGCCTGTTGTAAAGGACTTTATCAAGAAAGTTCGTGAGCGTGCAGTCGGGCATGAGGTCATTGATACCCTTAATCCTGCGCAACAGATTATTAAAATCGTTGATGAGGAACTGACAGACGTTTTAGGTTCTGATACAGCTGAGATTATCAAGTCACCTAAGATTCCTACAATCATCATGATGGTTGGTTTACAAGGAGCTGGTAAAACAACCTTTGCTGGTAAATTGGCCAACAAACTCAAGAAGGAAGAAAATGCTCGTCCTTTGATGATTGCGGCGGATATCTATCGTCCAGCAGCCATTGACCAGCTCAAAACTCTTGGACAACAAATTGATGTGCCTGTCTTCGCACTTGGAACAGAAGTACCAGCTGTTGAGATTGTACGTCAAGGTTTGGAGCAAGCCCAAGCTAATCATAATGACTATGTCTTGATTGATACGGCAGGTCGTTTGCAGATTGATGAGCTTTTGATGAATGAGCTTCGTGACGTGAAAGCACTGGCTCAACCAAACGAAATTCTCCTCGTGGTTGATGCCATGATTGGTCAAGAAGCGGCCAATGTTGCGCGTGAGTTTAATGCTCAGTTAGAAGTGACTGGGGTCATCCTTACCAAGATTGATGGGGACACTCGTGGTGGTGCTGCTTTATCTGTTCGTCACATTACTGGAAAACCAATCAAGTTTACTGGTACAGGTGAAAAGATTACGGACATTGAAACCTTCCACCCAGACCGCATGTCTAGCCGTATCCTTGGCATGGGGGATATGCTCACTTTGATTGAGAAAGCTTCTCAAGAATACGATGAGCAAAAAGCCCTTGAAATGGCTGAGAAGATGCGTGAAAATACCTTTGATTTCAATGATTTCATTGATCAGTTGGATCAGGTGCAAAACATGGGGCCGATGGAAGACTTGCTCAAGATGATTCCAGGTATGGCCAACAACCCAGCCCTTCAAAACATGAAGGTAGATGAACGCCAGATTGCTCGTAAACGTGCCATTGTGTCTTCGATGACTCCTGAGGAGCGTGAAAATCCCGATTTGTTAAATCCAAGCCGTCGCCGTCGTATCGCTGCAGGTTCTGGAAATACTTTTGTAGAAGTCAATAAATTCATCAAAGACTTTAACCAGGCTAAACAACTCATGCAAGGTGTCATGTCTGGAGATATGAACAAAATGATGAAGCAAATGGGAATCAATCCAAACAACCTTCCTAAAAATATGCCAAATATGGGAGGAATAGATATGTCTGCCCTTGAAGGAATGATGGGACAAGGCGGTATGCCTGACCTGTCAGCTCTCGGAGGAGCAGGAATGCCAGATATGAGCCAGATGTTTGGTGGCGGACTAAAAGGTAAAATCGGTGAATTTGCCATGAAACAGTCAATGAAACGTATGGCTAACAAAATGAAAAAAGCGAAGAAGAAACGTAAGTAAGACAAAGGAAGGCCGCAGGGCTTTCCTTTTTTAGAAAGAAGAAAAATGAGCACTTCCGTAATTGGAAATGCTCGTTTTTTGATGTGTTTAGACTCTTAATCTTTATTTTCGTATGGTAAGATCAAGTTCAAGATGATTCCTGTCATGGCTGATAGGGCAGTACCTGAAAGGGTAACTGGACCAAGTTTAAGGATAGCTCCTCCAAGTCCAAGGACCAACATAGCACTTGCGATGATTAGGTTACGCATTTGACTGAAGTCTACACGTTCTTTGATCAAGACTTTCAAACCATTACTTGCGATAACTCCGTAGAGAAGGATTGACATACCACCAAGTACAGCATTTGGAATGGTTGAAATCAAGGCAGTGAATTTACCAAGGAAGCTAAGGGCAATCGCGATGAAGGCAGCGTTACGGATAACTGAGACAGAAGCGATACGAGTCATACCGATAACCCCTGTATTTTCTCCATAAGTTGTATTGGCTGGTCCACCAAGGAAGGCAGAAACTGAAGTTGCGATACCGTCACCAAGAAGAGTACGGTGAAGACCTGGTTCTTTCAAGAATTGACGGCCACAGATTTGACCCAAAACAGTATGGTCTCCGATATGTTCAGAAATTGTTACGATAGCGATTGGCAAGATAGCGATGGTTTCTGGACCGAAGTAAAGATTGTATTCTTTAAAGGCACCGCCTGTATTAAATGGCAAGTAGAAACCAGGAATCTCGAACCAGTTGGCTTTAAGAACTGGTGTAAAGTCAACCAAGCCAAGTGTTAGTGCGAAGAGGTAACCACCGATAATGGCAAAGAGGAATGGAATGATTCGTAGGAAGCCTTTTCCTTTTGTATTGATAAAGGCAGCAATCAAGAAAGTAACAACTGCTACAAGAGCATTTTTCCAATTCCCGTCAGCTACAAGACCAGCATTGGTAACAGCTGAACCTGCAAGTCCCAGACCGATAACGATAATCATAGGTCCGATGATGATTGGTGGCAAGAGTTTATCAATCCATTTTGTACCTGCAAAACGAACACCTGCAGCCACAAGGACATAGACCAAACCAGTCAAGATAACTCCTGTTTGAGCAGCAGATACATCACCCCCCATTTCTTTCATAGCCAGTGACATTGCTGTGATAAAGGCAAAAGAAGAACCTAGATAAACTGGAACTTTAAATCCAGTTGAAATCATATAGATGAGTGTCCCGACACCTGAAGCAAAAAGGGCAACAGATACAGGCATTCCCAAAATCAAGGGTACCAAGATGGTCGCACCGAACATGGCGAAAACGTGTTGGAAACTAAGGAGAATTCCTTTTCCAGCCGAAGGACGTTGGTCAACGTCTAGTAACAAATCAACAGTTGATTCTTGTTTCATATAAACCTCACTTTTGGGCATCAAAAAAGAGCCCATTATTTTACAGCAATAGGCCCTCAGAGTAAGACTTCTTTAAAATTTAGACTTTAAAGAGTTTCAAGTATTTCTGCGTCTTCGTCACCTCACGGGATGACATTAAAAACCTTTGCTTAGGATAGTATAGCAGAAAAAAATGATTTTGTAAATCATTTTTTCCCGAGCCTAGAAATAAAAGAGCGAGGTTGATTTTGTAAATCATTTTTTCCCGAGCCTGAAAATAAAAGAGCGAGGCTGACTTTGTAAATATTTTTTTACTAAAAAATTTAAAGCGGGCGTTTGTTGGGCATGCCAGCCTTTCTTGGATATTTATTTGGTGTTTCTTTTTTCTTTTCTACCACTGTGATGTAACGTGGATCTCCATTTGGTAGGGCGTAGCTGAGATTGTCTTCTACTTTACTAAAAAGGAGGTTGAGGGCATTCTTAGCTTCTAATAATTCCTCAGGAGCATTGCTAGCCTTGAGTGCCAATAGTTTTCCGCCAACTTTAAGGTAGGGAATAGTTAATTCAGATAGGACTTGCATACGGGCAACCGCACGAGCCGTTACAAAATCATACTGAGCACGGAAGTTTTTGTCTTGGGCAAAATCTTCGGCACGTCCATGGTAGAAATGAACATCGTCTAAATCCAGTTCCTGAGCCAAAAGTTTGAGGAAGTTGATGCGCTTGTTGAGAGAATCAATGATAGTTACATTTAGCTGAGGATAGAGGATTTTCATAGGTAGACTAGGAAATCCTGCCCCGGCTCCAATATCAAGAAGTTTGATAGTTTCATTTGAAATTAAGCCTTGCAGAATGGGTGCAATCGAATCGTAAAAGTGTTTCAGATAGACTTCTTCCTTATCTGTAATAGCCGTCAAATTAATCTTCTCATTCCACTCGACCAAGAGTTCAAAATAGCGTTCAAATTGTTTTTTTTGCTGGTCCGAAAGTGAAAGATTTTGCTCGGCAAGCAAGTTGTAAAATGTTTCTGGTTTCATAGTTTTTTCCTTCTTTAGTATCATCTTATTTTACCACAATCATTAAAAATTTGATATACTGGTACTAATCTAAAAGCAGAAAGGACTTATATAATGACTTGGATTATTCTTGGAGTTTTAGCTCTTATTGTTATTTTTGTGATTGTTAGTTATAACGGTTTGGTTAAGAATCGTATGCAAACCAAGGAGGCTTGGAGCCAGATTGATGTTCAGTTGAAACGTCGAAATGACCTCTTGCCAAACTTGATTGAAACTGTAAAAGGTTATGCAAAATATGAAGGTTCTACCCTTGAAAAGGTGGCAGAACTACGTAACCAAGTGGCGGCAGCGACTTCACCAGCAGAAGCTATGAAAGCTAGTGATGCCCTTACTCGTCAGGTTTCAGGTATTTTTGCAGTTGCAGAAAGCTATCCAGATTTGAAAGCTAGTGCAAACTTTGTTAAATTGCAAGAGGAGTTGACAAACACAGAAAATAAAATTTCTTACTCTCGTCAACTCTACAACAGTGTTGTCAGCAACTACAATGTAAAATTAGAAACTTTCCCAAGCAATATTATCGCTGGAATGTTTGGATTTAAAGCAGCAGATTTCCTTCAAACACCAGAAGAGGAAAAGGCAGTTCCTAAAGTTGATTTTAGCGGTTTAGGTGACTAAGATGTTGTTTGATCAAATTGCAAGCAATAAACGAAGAACCTGGATTTTGTTGCTGGTATTTTTCCTACTCTTAGCTCTGGTTGGCTATGCAGTTGGTTACCTCTTCATGCGATCTGGGCTTGGCGGTTTGGTTATTGCACTGATTATCGGATTTATCTATGCCATGTCTATGATTTTTCAATCAACAGAGATTGTCATGTCCATGAATGGCGCGCGTGAAGTTGATGAGCAAACGGCACCAGACCTCTACCATGTAGTGGAAGATATGGCTATGGTGGCTCAGATTCCTATGCCCCGTGTTTTCATCATTGAGGATTCTTCTTTAAATGCCTTTGCGACAGGTTCTAATCCTCAAAATGCGGCGGTTGCTGCGACGTCAGGTCTCCTCGCTATCATGAATCGTGAAGAACTAGAAGCTGTTATGGGGCATGAAGTTAGTCATATTCGTAATTATGATATCCGCATTTCGACAATTGCTGTTGCCCTTGCCAGTGCTATCACCATGCTTTCTAGTATGGCAGGTCGTATGATGTGGTGGGGTGGGGCAGGTCGCAGACGAAATGACGATGATCGTGACGGAAATGGCTTAGAAATCATTATGCTCGTGGTTTCTCTACTAGCTATTGTGCTGGCACCTCTTGCTGCAACCTTGGTGCAACTAGCTATTTCCCGCCAGAGGGAATTCCTAGCTGATGCTTCCAGTGTCGAGTTGACCCGCAATCCTCAAGGAATGATCAATGCTCTACGTAAGTTGGACAATAGCGAGCCGATGCATCACCATGTTGATGACGCCAGCAGTGCACTTTATATCAATGATCCCAAGAAAGGTGGAGGGTTCCAAAAACTCTTTTATACCCACCCACCTATCTCAGAACGTATTGAACGTTTAAAACATATGTAAAATGAAGGCTGGGAAAAAGCCTTTAAAATCTGAAAAACGCATAATATCAGGTGTGAAAAAAACTTGATATTATGCGTTTTATTGTGGGAAGATTTACTTTCTCTTCTCCTAAAATTGTGTTTTTGCCCCACCTATCTGCTATGTTGCAAATTTATAAATTGTCTAAATTAACTACATCCAAACCGTGTTCTGTCAAGCGATAGATAGTCGAACAGACCTCTTTTAAGAAACGACGGTCATGCGAAACAGTGATGATACCGCCTGGATAGGTTGCAAAGAGTTTTCTAATTTCGGGTTGAGAAGTTGGAGAAAAGTTTCGTGTGGGTTCATCCAGTAGGAGAAAGTTTGGTTTGCGTAAGACTAAATCCAAAAGCAGGAGTTTTCCCTGTTGTCCGCCAGATAAGGAGCGGATTTGATGCTGCATTTCTGGGTAACTGAAATTGAGGCTGGCTAAGTAGGATTGGATTTTCTGTAGTTCCTCTTTTTCCCCAGCTTTGCTGAGATAGGCTACTGGAGATAAATCTAATTGCAGTTTCTTATGGTAATCTTGTGGCATATAACCAAGCGAAATTTCTCTTTTATCATTAAGAAGTTGCTGTAACTTGGCTAACAGAGTTGATTTACCAACACCATTTTGGCCGATGATACCGATTTTTTCTTGGCCACGGACAGTTAGTTGTAGTTCTCGAGCCAAAACTCGGTCGTCAATGGATAAATTTTCTTTTTCCAGCTGGATTAAGACTTTAGAAGCAGGTAATGGCTGTATATCTGAGAAGAAAAGTTGAATGTGTTCTTCTTCAAGTGGTTTTTGGGTCATGGACTTAGCTGTCTTTTCAATGCGTTTTTCTTGAGAGAGAACATTTTTCATCTTTTTAGCTAATAGGCGCCCAGCAGTACTGTCTTTGGTAGCTCGAAGCGCAGTTTCTACATTTTGCTTGACTCGCCGATGTTTTTCCATGGTTTTATCGTAGGCTCGTTGGTCGTTAGCAGCTTGTTGGCTTTGTTTTATAAAATTAGCCTTTCTCTGGTCGCTATAGCTATCATAGTCTAAATGCTCTACTAGCGTTTCCGCTTCTTTACGGTGCTTGACCAGTCGCAAGTGGACAATAGTATCAGCCGTTTCAGAAAGAAAGTCTTCATCATGGGAAATGAAAATAACGGTTTGCCGAATCTTTCGAATCTGACTTTTTAGCCAATCAACCGTCTCAAGGTCTAGGTCATTTGAAGGTTCATCTAAAAATAGAATCTCAAAGGGTTTGGCTAACTCATGGATGAGCTGAATTTTCAAAGCTTCGCCCCCCGAAAGGCTTCCAATCTCTTGAACGCTAGCGAAACGGTTGCTATCAAAGTGTAACTCCTCAGCCAAACGATAGAGGATACTGTAGTCTAAATCAGCAAAATCCAAAAAGAAGTAGTCGTGTAGACTTTTCTTTTTCAGCTCTTCGGGGAGTTTTTGAGGAATGTAGGCTATTGATTGATAATCAGATTGAATGTCTCCCCTGATAGTGAAATCAGGTAAAGTTTCTCCCATTAAAGTTTTAATCAAGGTTGATTTGCCATTTCCTTCCTCTCCAATAATAGCTATCTTTTCCCCGTCTTGGATGGTCATGTTTAAGTCTGAGACAAGGTCTCGTAAATCTTTGTTTTGTGTGATGGTCAGGTGATTGATTTTTATCATATGATTGCCCTTTCTAGAATGTCGATAGTGCATAACAAAAAGCTCTACTTTATCTAGTAGAGCCCAAAGTCACTGTCAAAACTCTATTATCCTCGTTGAAAAGCTCGTCAAACTAGCTTAGGATTGCCTAATCCAACTCAAGAGGAGCAGATGGTTAGCCTTCTAGTTTTTTGATTTTCAATGAGGATAAGATACTAGAAAATCTAGTATGAAAAGAGCACACAAAAAGAGACAAAAACAAGATCTACTAAATAAAGTTTCTTTATTTGATAGACTTAGTTGTTCATGTCTCCCTTACCTCCGAGTATTAGTATCTTTATCCTATACCTTTAAGGAAATTTTGTCAACAGAAAACTGACAATTCTAATCTCTAAAATCCGAAAACAGGTCCATAGAGAGTCAGTACGTGTTTGATATGCTCGTAATGGAATTTATCATAGTTTCGCCAAGCAGTGCGTGCTTGATCATTCAGTTTTAGGCTACCAAGACCAATCAGAAGACTGGTACGTTGGTAAAATTTCTCAAGGTCGATTAAAATACTGTTGTCCAACTTTTCCGCTTTTTTGAGCTCTTGCAGAGTAGTGTTTAGCAGCTCTTGCAGTCGAATATCATCTGCCCTACCCTGTTTGCAGCTTTGGAAACTTTTATTTAACTCGGATAGGAGTTGGGTTGCATTAGTAATGAGTTCTTTGTCTTTCATGTGAGCATCCTCCTTGCTCTGATGTATTATTGCCTATAGTATGGCACTAAAAAATGTCATAGTAAACATGTTAAAAAATCGAATGTTAATTAAAAAGTTTGGTGGGCTGATTTGTAGGCTTTTCATGGTATAATCAAGAGAGTAAATCTTTATGGAGGAAGTATGAAATTAAATATTCAAGAAATTCGTAAGCAGTCTGAAGGCTTGCATTTTGAACAAACGTTAGACCTAGCTGCAGACCTGCGTGCACGCAATCAAGAAATTTTAGATGTAAAAGATATCCTTGCAGTTGGGAAAGTACAGTACGAAGACCGTATGTATTTCTTAGATTATCAACTATCTTATACCATTGTTCTTGCTTCAAGTCGCAGTATGGAACCAGTTGAGTTAGTTGAATCTTATCCAGTAACGGAAGTTTTCATGGAAGGTGCAACTAACCAACTAGATCAGGAAGTTTTAGACGATGATTTGGTCTTGCCTATCGAAAATGGAGAACTTGACCTTGCTGAGAGCGTGTCAGATAATATCCTTCTCAACATTCCTATCAAGGTCTTGACGGCTGAAGAAGAGGCTGGTCAAGGATTTGTTTCAGGAAATGACTGGCAAATCATGACAGAAGAAGAATACCAAGCTCAACAGGCAGTTAAGAAAGAAGAAAACAGTCCTTTTGCTGGCTTACAAGGACTATTTGACGGAGACGAATAATGGTCTTGTCAAAAAAACGAGCACGAAAAGTGCTGGAAGAAATAATTGCTCTGTTTCCAGATGCCAAGCCCAGTCTTGATTTTACCAATCATTTTGAACTACTAGTTGCGGTCATGTTGTCAGCTCAGACAACGGATGCAGCGGTAAATAAGGCTACACCAGGTCTCTTTGCTGCCTTTCCAACGCCACAAGCCATGTCTGTAGCGACAGAGAGTGAGATTGCTTCACACATTTCTCGCCTGGGACTGTATCGGAATAAGGCTAAATTCCTTAAAAAATGTGCCCAACAGTTACTAGATGATTTTGATGGCCAAGTTCCTCAAACACGTGAGGAATTGGAAAGTCTTGCAGGAGTTGGTCGCAAGACAGCCAATGTTGTCATGAGTGTGGGCTTTGGGATTCCAGCCTTTGCAGTGGATACTCATGTGGAGCGTATCTGCAAACACCACGATATTGTCAAAAAATCAGCGACACCGCTTGAGGTGGAAAAGCGGGTCATGGATATCTTGCCACCGGAGCAGTGGTTAGCTGCCCATCAGGCCATGATTTATTTTGGAAGAGCCATTTGCCATCCTAAAAATCCAGAGTGTGACCAGTACCCACAGTTATATGACTTTAGCAATTTATAAGCAATTTATAAGATGGGGTTTCAAAAGTTTTTGCTTGATTTTAAGCATGCTTTGTGCTATAGTATTTGATAACTAAATATTCCTTTAAACCTGTCCCGTGAGGCAGGCAAGGAGAACGATTAAGTAGTAGGGTGAAGTCTATACTGTTTGCAGTAGGGCTCGCTTGGCTATACATTTCAAGTCTCCTTGTTTAAGGAGACTTTTCTTTTTGGAGGTTTGTCATGAAGGCAAAAGAAGTTGTAGACGAATTGACTGTCAAACGAGCGATTACGCGTATTACTTATGAGATTATCGAACGCAACAAAGATTTGAATAAAATCGTCTTGGCTGGTATTAAAACTCGTGGTGTCTTTATCGCCCACCGAATCCAAGAACGTTTGGAACAGCTAGAAAATCTTTCAGTTCCTGTTGTGGAATTGGATACTAAACCTTTCCGTGATGATGTTAAAAGTGGAGAAGATACTTCTTTGGTTTCTGTCGATGTGACAGACCGCGAAGTTATCTTGGTGGATGATGTGCTCTATACAGGTCGTACCATCCGTGCTGCTATTGATAATATTGTAGGTCATGGTCGTCCTGCGCGCGTGAGTTTAGCAGTTCTAGTCGATCGTGGACATAGAGAATTGCCAATCCGTCCAGATTACGTTGGAAAAAACATCCCAACCAGTCGTTCTGAAGAAATCATCGTAGAGATGGCAGAACTTGATGGCCAAGATAGAGTTCTGATTACTGAAGAAGCTTAGAAAGCTAAAGGAGTAGCCATGTCAGTAAATCAACAAGCATTAAACCATGTGGTGTCCATGGAAGACCTCACTGTCGATCAAGTGATGAAATTGATCAAGCGAGGAATTGAGTTTAAAAATGGAGCTCAGCTTCCCTATGAGGACCATCCGATTGTTTCCAATCTTTTCTTTGAGGATTCTACACGAACGCATAAGTCCTTTGAAGTGGCAGAGATTAAACTGGGATTGGAGCGACTTGACTTTGATGTGAAGACTAGTTCAGTCAATAAGGGTGAGACACTTTATGATACCATTTTGACTCTGTCTGCTTTAGGAGTGGATGTCTGTGTGATTCGCCACCCTGAGGTTGACTACTACAGAGAGTTAATTGCAAGTCCGACGATTACGACTTCCATCATCAATGGTGGAGATGGTTCGGGTCAACACCCTAGCCAGAGCTTGCTTGATTTGATGACTATTTATGAGGAATTTGGTCACTTTGAGGGTCTCAAGGTTGCGATTGCAGGTGACTTGGACCACTCACGCGTTGCTAAATCCAATATGCAGATTTTGAAACGCTTGGGAGCTGAACTTTATTTTGCTGGACCTGAGGAATGGAGAAGTCAAGAGTTTGCAGATTATGGACAGTTTGTAACCATTGATGAAATCATTGATCAGGTGGATGTCATGATGTTTCTCCGTGTGCAACATGAACGCCATGATAGTGGAGCTGTCTTTTCAAAAGAAGACTACCATGCCCAACATGGCTTGACTCAAGAACGTTATGACCGTTTGAAAGAAACAGCAATCCTCATGCACCCAGCTCCAGTCAACCGTGATGTAGAAATCGCAGACCACTTGGTTGAAGCACCAAAATCACGGATTGTCCAACAAATGACCAATGGTGTCTTTGTTCGAATGGCAATCTTAGAATCCGTACTGGCGAGTAGAAACGCCAACTAAAACACAAGACGTTAAAAGACGCCAGTGAGCGTCCACGAGAGGTGAAAATATGACAAAAAGACTTCTAGTATTAGAAGATGGCACAGTTTTTGAAGGCAAAGCCTTCGGAGCAGATATTGATGTTACAGGCGAAATCGTCTTTAATACAGGCATGACCGGCTACCAAGAATCCATTACAGACCAGTCTTATAATGGACAAATCTTGACCTTTACTTATCCTTTGGTAGGAAATTATGGAATCAACCGTGATGATTACGAATCCATTATTCCAACTTGTAAGGGAGTCGTTGTTTTTGAAGAAGCGCGTAGAGCAAGTAACTGGCGTAATCAAATGACCTTGGATGAATTTTTGAAAGCCAAGAAAATTCCTGGTATTTCAGGAATTGATACGCGTGCCCTCACCAAGATTATCCGTAAGCATGGTACTATGCGTGCAACCTTGACCCATGTTGGGGACAGCATGGATCATGTGACGGACCAGCTCCAAGCGACAGTCTTGCCGACAGACAATATCAAGCAGGTTTCTACTAAAACTTCCTATCCAGCTCCAGGAGTTGGTTTGAGTGTTGTCTTGGTGGACTTTGGTCTCAAGCATTCAATTTTACGTGAACTTTCTAAACGCAACTGTAATGTGACGGTTGTTCCGTATTCGACAACGGCTGAAGAAATTCTCCATCTCAATCCTGACGGAGTGATGTTGTCAAACGGTCCAGGTAACCCAGAAGATGTTCCACAGGCACTGGATATGATTCGTGGTGTGCAAGGAAAAATTCCAATCTTTGGTATCTGTATGGGGCACCAACTCTTTGCAATGGCAAATGGTGCTAAGACCTACAAGATGAAGTTTGGTCACCGTGGATTTAACCATGCGGTACGTGAAATTGCTACAGGACGTGTGGATTTTACAAGTCAAAACCATGGTTATGCAGTTAGCCGTGAGGATTTGCCAGAGCATTTGATCATTACCCACGAAGAAATCAATGACAAGTCAGTTGAAGGTGTGCGTCACAGATACCAACCTGCTTTCTCTGTTCAATACCATCCAGACGCAGCCCCTGGTCCACACGACGCTAGCTACCTATTTGATGAGTTTATCGAGATGATGGAAGCTTTTAAACAATCAAACTAAGAACGAGTAAAAGCTCGTCGGAGAATTTATTTAATGGCAACCTGAGAGTTGCCGAATAGAAAGGAGAAGATACATTGTTCGCGGAAGTGAACACGCCCTAAGAACTGTGTGAAAAAGATAAACATCGTCTTGACGCTGAAGGCGTCTGCACCGAGTTTCCTATTTTCGCTGTGTTCTTTACGGGCTTTGTATCATAAACTATGCCTAAACGTACTGATATTCAAAAAATTATGGTGATTGGTTCTGGTCCGATTATTATTGGTCAAGCTGCTGAGTTTGACTACGCTGGGACCCAGGCTTGCTTGTCGTTGAAAGAGGAAGGTTATGAGGTTGTTTTGGTTAACTCAAATCCTGCAACTATCATGACGGACAAGGAAATTGCTGATAAGGTTTATATTGAACCGATTACACTTGAGTTTGTGACACGAATTCTTCGCAAGGAACGTCCAGATGCCTTGCTACCAACACTCGGTGGGCAAACTGGTCTTAATATGGCCATGGAATTATCTAAAAATGGTATCCTTGATGAGCTTGGTGTTGAACTTCTGGGAACTAAATTATCTGCTATTGACCAAGCGGAGGATCGTGACCTCTTTAAACAATTGATGGAAGAATTGGAACAACCCATTCCAGAATCTGAAATTGTAAACACTGTTGAAGAAGCTGTTGCCTTTGCAGCAACAATTGGCTACCCAGTCATCGTTCGTCCAGCCTTTACACTTGGTGGTACTGGTGGTGGAATGTGTGCTAATGAGGAAGAATTGCGTGAAATCGCTGAAAATGGATTGAAATTGTCACCTGTGACCCAATGTTTGATTGAACGTTCGATTGCAGGTTTCAAGGAAATCGAATACGAAGTTATGCGTGACTCAGCTGACAATGCTTTGGTTGTTTGTAACATGGAAAACTTTGACCCAGTTGGGATTCATACAGGAGATTCCATTGTATTTGCCCCTGCTCAAACCATGTCAGACTATGAAAACCAAATGCTTCGTGACGCTAGCTTGAGCATTATTCGTGCCCTCAAGATTGAAGGTGGATGTAACGTTCAGTTGGCCCTTGACCCACACAGCTTCAAGTACTATGTCATTGAAGTAAACCCTCGTGTATCGCGTTCTTCAGCCCTTGCTTCAAAGGCGACAGGTTACCCAATTGCCAAATTGGCTGCTAAGATTGCCGTAGGTTTGACCTTAGATGAGGTGATCAACCCAGTTACAGGTTCAACCTATGCCATGTTTGAGCCAGCCCTTGACTATGTGGTTGCCAAGATTCCGCGTTTCCCATTTGACAAGTTTGAAAAGGGTGAGCGCCGTCTTGGTACCCAGATGAAGGCGACTGGGGAAGTAATGGCGATTGGTCGTAACATCGAGGAATCTCTCCTTAAAGCTTGTCGCTCCCTTGAAATTGGTGTGCACCACAATGAAATGCCTGAACTTGCAGCGGTTTCGGATGATGCCTTGATTGAAAAAGTTGTCAAAGCCCAGGATGACCGTCTCTTCTATGTGTCAGAAGCTATTCGCCGTGGTTACACACCAGAAGAAATTGCTGAATTGACTAAGATTGATATCTTCTATCTGGATAAACTCTTGCATATCTTTGAAATTGAGCAAGAATTAGGTGCCCATCCACAAGATCTAGAAGTCTTGAAAACAGCAAAACTAAATGGTTTCTCAGACCGTAAGATTGCTGAACTATGGGAAACGACAGCTGACCAAGTTCGCCAGCTTCGTTTGGAAAGCAAGATTGTTCCAGTTTATAAGATGGTAGATACTTGTGCGGCAGAATTTGACTCTGAAACACCATACTTCTATTCAACCTATGGTTGGGAAAACGAGTCTATCAAGTCTGATAAGGAATCTGTACTTGTCCTAGGTTCTGGTCCAATCCGTATCGGTCAAGGGGTCGAGTTTGACTATGCAACGGTTCACTCTGTTAAGGCTATCCAAGCTGCTGGCTACGAAGCTATCATCATGAACTCAAATCCAGAGACCGTATCTACAGACTTCTCGGTATCTGATAAACTCTACTTTGAACCATTGACTTTTGAAGATGTGATGAACGTCATCGACTTGGAGCAACCAAAGGGTGTTATCGTTCAGTTCGGTGGTCAAACAGCCATCAACCTTGCGGAGCCATTGGCGAAAGCAGGTGTGACCATCCTTGGGACACAGGTTGCTGACCTAGACCGAGCTGAGGACCGTGACCTCTTTGAGCAAGCTCTTAAAGATTTGGATATTCCACAGCCACCAGGACAAACGGCTACCAATGAAGAAGAAGCAGTTCTTGCAGCTCGAAAGATTGGCTTCCCAGTTCTTGTCCGTCCATCTTATGTACTTGGTGGACGTGCTATGGAAATCGTTGAAAACGAAGAAGACCTTCGTTCTTACATGCGCACAGCGGTTAAGGCTAGTCCTGACCATCCAGTCCTTGTAGACTCTTATATCGTTGGACAAGAGTGTGAAGTTGATGCCATTTCAGACGGAGAAAATGTCCTTATCCCTGGTATCATGGAGCATATCGAACGTGCTGGTGTCCACTCAGGTGACTCAATGGCCGTTTACCCACCACAAACCTTGTCGCAAAAGGTTCAGGAAACTATAGCAGACTATACGAAACGTCTAGCAATCGGCCTTAATTGCCTTGGAATGATGAACATCCAGTTTGTTATCAAGGATGAAAAAGTCTACGTTATTGAGGTCAATCCACGTGCCAGCCGTACGGTTCCATTCCTTTCTAAAGTGACCAATATCCCTATGGCTCAAGTAGCAACCAAGCTCATTCTTGGTCAAAAACTTGAAGAACTTGGCTACCAAGATGGACTTTACCCTGAAAGTACCCGCGTTCATATCAAGGCACCTGTCTTCTCCTTTACCAAACTAGCTAAGGTAGACAGCTTACTTGGTCCTGAAATGAAGTCAACAGGGGAAGTTATGGGTTCTGATACGACTTTGGAAAAAGCTCTCTATAAGGCCTTTGAAGCTTCTTACTTACACTTGCCAACTTTTGGTAACGTTGTATTTACCATCGCTGATGATGCCAAAGAAGAAGCCTTGGACTTGGCTTGTCGTTTCCAAAATATTGGCTATGGAATCCTCGCGACAGAAGGGACAGCAGCCTTCTTTGCCAGTCATGGATTGCAAGCCCAACCTGTTGGTAAGATTGGTGATGACGATAAGGATATTCCAAGCTTTGTTCGTAAAGGAAGAATTCAAGCTATCATTAACACAGTAGGAACAAAACGAACTGCAGACGAAGATGGAGAGCAGATTCGCCGTTCAGCTATTGAACACGGGGTGCCCCTCTTCACAGCCCTAGATACAGCTAACGCCATGCTCAAAGTATTGGAAAGCCGTAGTTTTGTCACAGAAGCGATTTAAATAGAAAAAAGAGAAGGTATAACGATCTTCTCTTTTTTGTTATATTTTTTCTTGTAAACTACTGCTTAATCAGCTTTTGCGATAAGCTTTAATGCTATGACTATACCATTCTTGCATTTCCTTTGATGGTGGTGTCATATAATCCCCGTACATCTGGGTTAAAAATTGATCATATTTTTTAGGGACGGGCAACATACGGCCTTCAAACTCAGTTAAGATGAGTTCTTTAAAGGTATCAACTGGGAAGACTTCTTTCATTCCTTCTTTACCAATACCAATTCCTCCCTCATATTGAGGAGTGTTAGTTGCAGCATTTTTGACTAGCTGATCAATTTTCTTGTAAAAGTAACGGGGATTGACAAATCGGAGGGCGTACCAGCTACATAATCTTAGAAAATCTTTTAACTTGCTGTCACCGTGAACTGCGCGTGATTTTTTGATATAAGCTAGTTGACGAAGAGCTACATACTTATAACTCTTGTCGACAATGCTCAAATCTGTAAAGCGATCAATTGGGAAGACATCGATAAAGAGACTGGTGTCATGACGCTTGTACTTAACATGGTCTTCGATAACAGTAGAAGTATCCAAAATCGATGCGAAATTATGGAAGTACCAAGAAGAAGTGTCGTAGGATAGAACCTTATAACGTGGATGGTCTTCTTCCTTAATAATTTTCAATAAGCGCTCATAATCTTCACGATAAAGGGAAATATCGATATCATCGTCCCAGGGAATCATACCTTTGTGGCGGATAGCTCCAAGCATGGTTCCATAACTGAGAAAATAAGGAATATCATGTTTCTTACAAGTCTCATCAATATAGTCTAGCAGGGCTAGTTGAATTTCTTTAATTTCTTCTTTTTCTAAATACTGCATCCTAATCCTCCAATTTGTAAGCGTGAAATTCATGACTGTAGAAGCGTTTTTCTTCTGGTGGTAGGGTCATATAATCTCCATAAAATTGCGTCAAAATAGTATCAAATTTTTCAGGTGCTGGAAGGCTTAAATTTTCAAAGGGTAAATCAATTGTTTTATCAAAGGTACCGCTTGGGAAGACTTCTTTTTCCTTAAATTTAGAAGGGATAAAGGCCATATACTGACCATTCTTACGACTATATTTTTGAATTTCTTTCTCGATTTTATGTGCGAAATAACGAGGAGAAACAGGTCGAAGGAGTAACCAGAAGGCTGTTCGTATCCAATCTTTTAAAAGGCTATCCTTATAGACAATATTTTTATATTTACTGAAAGACAGAAGTTTGAAGCTTTCCAGTTTATAACAAATATCAATGACCTTAGGGTCATCAAAGCGATCCATAGGGAAAATATCGATAAAAACACCTGACTCATAGGTTTTTGTATTCCGAGTATCAATAATTTTAGTCGTACTGTCTGTTATTTTGACAAAGTTGTTAAAGTAGTTCTTATCAGTTTCTAAGGAAAGGAGCTTATATTTGCTTTTTTCCTTTTGAAAAATGTTTATAAATCGTTGGTAGTCTTCTCGAGGCATGGACAAATCAATATCGTCGTCCCAAGGAATAAAGCCCTGATGTCGAACCGCCCCAATCAGAGTACCGTAGTTAATAATATAGTTGATATTGTGCTTTTTACAGAGAGTATCAATATAATCCAAAATTTCTAATTCAATTTGTTTGGCATCTTCAATGGTTAGTTGTTTCATTCTATACTCCTAAGATTTTTTGAATTTATTTTTTAAGGCTAGGACATGGTTTAAAAATTCATAGAAAATGCTATCTTTGGTGAAGGCAAGTAGACCAATATAAGAGATGGCTGATAACAAGACAATCAAACCAGTATTAATCAAAAATGGCAAATTAATGACCATATCCACGGGATACAAGAAATTAATCAGGAAATAAATTCCTACAAAGGAAAGTGAAAAGAGCGAGTATCGAACAGTATAGCTAAAGATATGTCCTAAGTGGATGAGTTGTTTTCTATGGATGAAAATGATATAGAAAACAAGTAGAGAGGCCTCTGATAGCATAGTTGTCAGTAAGTAGTATTCAGGAGCCACGAAGTGGTTGAAAAAGAGGAGACTATTTAAGCCCAAATTGAGTAATCCTGCAAAGACTGTATAGACTGTGATTCGTTTTTCATAGCCATTTGTAAAGAGAATTTGGGAACCAAGAATGGTATCTAAGGCCAGGATAATCGTACGAAAAGCGAAGAGAGAGGTTAAGATACCACCTCCGATATATTTTTCACTACCGTAAAGTAGGATGGCATTTGGTCCTAAAACCATGAGTCCAAAACTCAGTGGAATGATAAAGAAGTTAAAGATTCGACTGCCTCTGTTAACAAGTGCGACATAGGCTTCCTTATCGCCTTTTCCTAGATAGTAACTGAGACGAGGCACACTCACTCCGATAGCTCCTGTTACAACACCAGCTATAACGGTCACAATTCGTTGAGCCATGGTATAGTAACTAACGTTGACATCAATCCCTGTTTTAACGAGGAAGAGACGATCCAAAAAAGTGAAGAGCATATTGGCATTGGCAAAGACCAACATGGCTGTCAAAGGGAGAAAGAGCGGTTTGAAATCACTTATGTGAATCTTAACAAGCTTAATGTCTCTTTTAATCCAAAAATAACTAATCAGATAGTTAATCAGTGTCGATAAACTCATCACAAGTGTATAGACAACAATATCGTGTTCATTTTTGACAAACAGGAAAATAGATACCAGCATCAGGATACGGATGAAGGCAGTCTTGTAAAAGAGAAAACTGTAATTTTCCAGAGCTTCATTGACCCACTCGATTGAAAAAATCTGGGCAATGAGTTGAATCCCCATAACAAGGTAGACCTTTTTGACGATTGGATTATCTGTAAAGAAGAGAGGATAGGCTAGGATATAGACAGCGGTGGTCAAAATCGTACAAGCTATGCACAAATAAAAAAGACTAGAGAAGGTTCTATTCAGATCTTTTTTGTTATCCTTGACATTACTGATGGCCCGTAAACCGTAGTTATAGACTCCATAAGTTGCAAAGGGTAAGAAAAATGACAAAATTGTGTCGACTGAGTTGAAGTAACCATAGTCAGTTCGGTCCAAGACACGCGCGACGTAGGTACCAGTTAAGATGGGAAAAATAATATTCAAGACACGAATTCCCATGTAAGATAGAGCATTTAATTTTATACTTTTCATTCAATTTACCTCGTTTTTCATTATATCATAAAGTCAGCTAATAAGAAATGAAGGGCAGTAATACTCTTCGAAAATCAAATTCAAACCACGTCAGCGTCGCCTTACCGTACTCAAGTACAGCTTACGGCTAGCTTCCTAGTTTGCTTTTTGATTTTCATTGAGTATAAGTCAAGTAATCACTTTGAAGTTTCAAAGCTTAATTTTAAGTTTTCTTTAAGAAAACTATATTATTCTGAAGAACTCTAAAATTTCACAGCCATTTCTAGTAATGCCTACAGAATTCCTAGTCACTACTAGAAATGGACTAGTTTCTTTGAATAATGGAACTGCTTAATCCTCCTATTCTAGAACGGGAGGGCCGGTATTTCTTTCATGATAGGACTAGATTGTGGTATAATAGAGAGAATAAGTTTTTTTAGTAAGACAAAGGAGAAAATAGATGATTTATGCAGGAATTCTTGCTGGTGGAACTGGCACACGTATGGGAATCAGTAACTTGCCAAAACAATTTTTAGAGCTAGGTGATCGACCTATCTTGATTCATACAATTGAAAAATTTGTCTTGGAACCAAGTATTGAAAAAATTGTAGTTGGGGTTCATGGAGACTGGGTTTCTCATGCAGAAGATCTTGTAGATAAATATCTTCCTCTTCATAAGGAACGCATCATCATTACAAAGGGTGGTGCTGACCGCAATACAAGTATTGAGAAAATCATTGAAGCCATTGATGCTTATCGTCCGCTTACTCCAGAGGATATCGTTGTTACCCACGATTCTGTTCGTCCATTTATTACACTTCGCATGATTCAAGACAATATCCAACTTGCCCAAAATCATGACGCAGTGGACACAGTGGTAGAAGCGGTTGATACTATCGTTGAAAGTACCAATGGTCAATTCATTACAGATATTCCAAATCGTGCTCACCTTTATCAAGGACAAACACCTCAAACATTCCGTTGCAAGGACTTCATGGACCTTTATGGCTCTCTTTCTGCTGAAGAGAAGGAAATCTTGACAGATGCATGTAAAATCTTTGTGATCAAAGGAAAAGATGTGGCCTTAGCCAAAGGTGAATACTCAAATCTGAAGATTACAACCGTAACAGATTTGAAGATTGCAAAAAGTATGATTGAGAAAGACTAGTAAAATGATTAATCAAATTTATCAACTAACTAAGCCTAAGTTTATCAATGTCAAATATCAGGAAGAGGCTATTGACCAAGAGAATCATATCCTCATCCGTCCTAATTATATGGCGGTCTGTCATGCGGATCAGCGTTACTACCAAGGAAAACGTGATCCCAAGATTTTGAACAAAAAGCTTCCAATGGCAATGATTCACGAGTCATGTGGAACCGTTATTTCTGACCCGACAGGAACCTACGAGGTTGGGCAAAAAGTTGTCATGATTCCTAATCAGCCTCCTATGCAGAGTGATGAAGAATTCTATGAAAACTACATGACAGGGGCTCATTTCTTGTCTAGTGGATTTGATGGCTTTATGAGAGAGTTTGTTTCTCTTCCTAAAGATCGTGTGGTGGCTTATGATGCTATCGAAGATACGGTTGCGGCCATTACAGAGTTTGTCAGTGTCGGTATGCATGCTATGAATCGCCTATTGACTCTTGCTCATAGCAAGCGGGACCGAATCGCCGTTATCGGAGATGGAAGTTTAGCTTTTGTGGTTGCCAATATTATCAACTATACTTTGCCAGAAGCAGAGATTGTGGTTATTGGTCGTCATTGGGAAAAATTGGAACTCTTCTCTTTTGCCAAAGAATGCTATATTACTGATAATATTCCTGAAGATTTGGCCTTTGACCATGCTTTTGAGTGTTGTGGTGGTGATGGTACTGGACCAGCTATTAATGACTTGATTCGCTATATTCGTCCTCAGGGAACGATTCTTATGATGGGAGTTAGTGAGTATAAAGTCAATCTCAATACACGCGATGCCTTAGAAAAAGGCTTGCTCTTGGTTGGGTCCTCTCGTTCTGGTCGCATTGATTTTGAAAATGCAATCCAAATGATGGAAGTCAAGAAATTTGCCAATCGTCTTAAAAATATCCTTTATCTAGAAGAACCTGTAAGAGAAATTAAAGATATTCACCGTGTCTTTGCGACCGATTTAAACACAGCCTTTAAAACAGTGTTTAAGTGGGAAGTATAAGTGCTGGAGGTTAATTGTGGAGAAAATCATTAAAGAAAAAATGTCATCCCTACTTAGTCAAGAAGAGGAAGTCCTCAGTGTTGAACAACTGGGGGGAATGACCAATCAAAACTATTTGGCCAAAACAACAAATAAGCAATACATTGTTAAATTCTTTGGTAAAGGAACAGAAAAGCTGATCAATCGTCAAGATGAAAAGTACAATCTTGAACTACTAAAGGATTTAGACTTAGATGTAAAAAATTATCTTTTTGATATTGAAGCTGGTATCAAAGTAAATGAGTATATCGAATCTGCGATTACGCTTGATTCAACGTCAATCAAGACCAAATTTGATAAAATTGCTCCAATATTACAAACTATTCATGCTTCTGGCAAGGAATTAAGAGGAGAATTTGCTCCTTTTGAAGAAATCAAAAAATACGAATCTTTGATTGAGGAAAAAATCCCCTATGCCAACTATGAAGCAGTTAGAGAAGAAGTCTTCTCCTTAGAGAAAAGACTTGCTGACTTAGGTGTTGACAGAAAATCTTGTCATATCGATTTGGTTCCTGAAAACTTTATCGAATCACCTCAAGGAAGACTTTATCTGATTGACTGGGAATATTCATCAATGAATGATCCAATGTGGGATTTGGCTGCCCTCTTTTTAGAGTCCGAATTCACTCCCCAAGAGGAAGAAGAGTTCTTATCTCACTACGAGAGTGCCCAAACACCTGTCACTCGTGAAAAGATTGCCATTTATAAAATTTTACAAGACACTATTTGGAGTCTATGGACAGTCTATAAAGAAGAGCAAGGGGCAGATTTTGGTGACTATGGTGTGAATCGTTACCAAAGAGCTGTTAAAGGTCTGGCTAATTATGGAGGTTCATATGAAAAATAAAAATGGAGTTTCCTTCGGTCTACTCTCAGGTGTTTTCTGGGGGTTAGGTCTAACAATTAGCGCTTACATCTTTTCGATTTTTACAGATTTGTCACCCTTTGTGGTGGCTGCTGCTCACGATTTCTTGAGTATCTTTATTCTACTAGCTTTTCTCTTGGTAAAAGAAGGAAAAGTTCGTCTCTCAATTTTCTTAAATATTCGCAATGTTAGTGTGATCATTGGGGCCTTGCTAGCAGGCCCTATCGGTATGCAGGCCAATCTTTATGCGGTTAAGTATATCGGAAGTTCCTTAGCTTCATCTGTGTCGGCTATTTACCCTGCGATTTCGGTTTTATTGGCTTTCTTCTTTTTGAAGCACAAGATTTCAAAAAATACTGTATTTGGGATTGTCTTGATTATTGCAGGGATTATTGCTCAAACTTATAAGGTTGAACAGGTCAATTCCTTCTACATTGGGATTCTCTGTGCTTTAGTTTGTGCCATTGCATGGGGAAGTGAGAGTGTTCTAAGCTCTTTTGCTATGGAAAGTGAATTGAGTGAAATCGAAGCCCTCTTAATCCGTCAAGTAACTTCATTCTTGTCCTATCTTGTGATTGTGCTCTTCTCTCATCAGTCATTTGCAGAAGTGGCCAATGGACAATTGCTAGGTCTTATGATTGTCTTTGCAGCCTTTGATATGATTTCCTATTTGGCTTATTATATCGCTATCAATCGCTTGCAACCAGCCAAGGCTACAGGCTTGAACGTGAGTTATGTAGTTTGGACAGTCTTATTTGCAGTTGTTTTCTTGGGTGCACCGCTAGATATGCTGACAATTATTACGTCACTTGTCGTCATTGCTGGAGTTTATATTATTATTAAAGAATAAAGGAGATTCGTGTGAAAGCCATTATCTTAGCAGCGGGATTGGGAACTCGCTTGCGTCCTATGACTGAAAATACCCCTAAAGCCTTGGTTCAGGTTAATCAAAAACCCTTGATTGAATACCAAATTGAGTTTTTAAAAGAAAAAGGAATCAATGAAATCATCATCATTGTTGGTTACCTTAAAGAACAATTCGATTACTTGAAAGAAAAATATGGTGTTCGCCTCGTCTTCAATGATAAATACGCTGACTACAATAACTTTTACTCTCTCTATCTTGTAAAAGAAGAATTAGCTAACAGTTATGTTATTGATGCCGATAATTATCTCTTTAAAAATATGTTCCGCAATGATTTGACACGTTCGACTTATTTTAGTGTTTATCGTGAAGATTGTACCAACGAATGGTTCTTGGTCTATGGAGATGACTACAAGGTTCAAGACATTATTGTTGATAGCAAGGCGGGTCGCATCCTTAGTGGTGTATCCTTCTGGGATGCTCCAACTGCAGAAAAGATTGTCAGCTTTATCGATAAGGCCTATGCAAGTGGTGAATTTGTTGATCTCTACTGGGATAATATGGTTAAGGATAATATCAAAGAGCTGGATGTCTATGTTGAAGAATTAGAAGGCAATAGCATCTATGAAATCGATAGTGTCCAAGATTATCATAAATTAGAAGAAATTCTTAAAAACGAAAATTAAAGATTCCAACATCTGGCTGAAATAGTCGGATGTTTTTTGATTTTTTTACGAATAAATAGATGAGTAGAAAAAGAAATGGAGTTATTTATGAAAATCACAAACTATGAAATCTATAAATTGAAAAAATCAGGTTTGACCAATCAACAGGTTTTGGCAGTTCTAGAATACGGTGAAAATGTCGATCAAGAACTTTTGTTGGGTGATATTGCAGAAATATCAGGTTGCAGAAATCCAGCTGTTTTTATGGAACGTTACTTTCAGATAGACGATGCGCATTTGGAGAAGGAGTTTCAAAAATTTCCATCTTTCTCTATTTTAGATGACTGTTACCCTTGGGATTTGAGTGAAATATATGATGCGCCTGTACTTTTATTTTACAAGGGAAATCTTGACCTCTTGAAATTCCCGAAGGTAGCAGTCGTGGGCAGTCGTGCGTGTAGCAAACAGGGAGCTAAGTCAGTTGAAAAAGTCATTCAGGGCTTGGAAAATGAACTGGTTATCGTCAGTGGCTTAGCCAAGGGCATTGACACAGCAGCTCATATGGCAGCTCTTCAGAATGGCGGAAAAACCATTGCAGTGATTGGAACAGGACTGGATGTGTTTTATCCTAAAGCCAATAAACGCTTGCAAGACTACATCGGCAATGACCATCTGGTTCTAAGTGAATACGGACCTGGTGAACAACCTCTGAAATTTCATTTTCCTGCCCGTAATCGTATCATTGCTGGACTTTGTCGTGGTGTGATTGTAGCAGAGGCTAAGATGCGTTCAGGTAGTCTCATTACCTGTGAGAGAGCAATGGAAGAAGGGCGCGATGTCTTTGCTATTCCTGGTAGCATTTTAGATGGACTATCAGACGGTTGCCATCATTTGATTCAAGAAGGGGCAAAATTGGTCACCAGCGGGCAGGATGTTCTTGCGGAATTTGAATTTTAATACTCTTCGAAAATCTCTTCAAACCACGTCAGCATCACCTTGCCGTAGGTATGGTTACTGACTTCGTCAGTCTCATCTGCAACCTCAAAGCAGTGCTTTGAGCAACCTGCGGTTAGTTTCCTAGTTTGCTCTTTGATTTTCATTGAGTATAAGAAGAAAGTCCGCTTACTAGATAAACTTTTCTTCTATTATAGTAGCTAAGTCTTGACAGGGTTCAAAAAATGGTTTACACTTTATAAAGTTTATTACTTTGAAAAGGTGTGATACTGTGGCTACGGCAACAAAAAAGAAAAAATCAACAGTTAAAAAAAATCTAGTCATCGTGGAGTCGCCTGCTAAGGCCAAGACGATTGAAAAATATCTAGGCAGAAACTACAAGGTTTTAGCCAGTGTCGGGCATATCCGTGATTTGAAGAAATCCAGTATGTCTGTCGATATTGAAAATAATTATGAACCGCAATATATCAATATTCGAGGAAAGGGCCCTCTCATCAATGACTTAAAAAAAGAAGCCAAAAAAGCTAATAAAGTCTTCCTGGCGAGTGACCCGGACCGTGAAGGAGAAGCGATTTCTTGGCATTTGGCCCATATTCTCAACTTAGATGAAAATGATGCCAACCGTGTGGTCTTCAATGAAATCACCAAGGATGCGGTCAAAAATGCTTTTAAAGAACCTCGTAAGATTGATATGGACTTGGTCGATGCCCAACAGGCTCGTCGTGTCCTAGACCGTTTGGTAGGCTATTCGATTTCGCCTATTTTGTGGAAGAAGGTCAAGAAGGGCTTATCAGCAGGGCGCGTTCAATCTATTGCGCTTAAGTTAATCATTGACCGTGAGAATGAAATTAATGTCTTTCAGCCTGAAGAATACTGGACAATTGATGGTGTCTTTAAAAAGGGAACCAAGCAATTTCAGGCATCCTTCTATGGAGTAGATGGCAAAAAGCTGAAACTGACTAGCAATGATGAGGTCAAGGAAGTCTTGTCTCGTCTGACTAGTAAAGACTTTTCAGTGGATCAGGTGGATAAGAAAGAGCGCAAACGCAATGCTCCATTACCTTATACTACTTCATCTATGCAGATGGATGCTGCCAATAAAATCAATTTCCGTACTCGAAAGACCATGATGGTTGCCCAACAGCTCTATGAAGGGATTAATATTGGTTCTGGTGTCCAAGGTTTGATTACTTATATGCGTACTGATTCGACCCGTATCAGTCCTGTAGCCCAAAATGAAGCTGCAAGTTTCATTACGGATCGTTTTGGTAGCAAGTATTCTAAGCATGGTAGCAAGGTTAAAAATGCTTCAGGTGCTCAGGATGCCCATGAGGCTATTCGCCCGTCTAGCGTTTTTAATACACCTGAAAGTATTGCTAAGTATCTGGACAAGGACCAGCTCAAGCTCTATACCCTTATCTGGAATCGTTTTGTGGCTAGCCAAATGACAGCTGCTGTCTTTGATACTATGGCTGTTAAATTGTCGCAAAATGGAGTTCAATTTGCTGCCAATGGTAGTCAGGTTAAGTTTGATGGTTATCTTGCCATTTATAATGATTCTGACAAGAATAAGATGTTACCGGACATGGCTGTTGGAGATGTAGTCAAGCAGGTAAATAGCAAACCAGAGCAACATTTCACTCAACCGCCTGCTCGCTATTCTGAAGCGACACTGATCAAGACCTTGGAGGAAAATGGGGTTGGCCGTCCGTCAACCTACGCACCAACAATTGAAACCATTCAGAAACGTTATTATGTTCGCCTTGCAGCCAAACGCTTTGAACCGACAGAGTTGGGAGAAATTGTTAATAAGCTCATCGTTGAATATTTCCCAGATATCGTAAACGTGACCTTTACAGCTGAAATGGAAGGCAAACTGGATGATGTCGAAGTCGGAAAAGAGCAGTGGCAACGTGTCATTGATGCCTTTTACAAACCATTCTCCAAAGAAGTGGCCAAGACTGAAGAAGAAATGGAGAAAATCCAGATTAAGGATGAACCAGCTGGATTTGATTGTGAAGTGTGTGGCAGTCCAATGGTCATTAAACTTGGTCGTTTTGGTAAGTTCTATGCTTGTAGCAATTTCCCAGATTGCCGTCATACCCAAGCAATCGTGAAAGAAATCGGTGTTGAGTGTCCAAGTTGTCATCAGGGACAAATCATTGAGCGTAAAACCAAGCGTAACCGTCTCTTCTATGGTTGCAATCGCTATCCAGAATGTGAATTTACCTCTTGGGATAAGCCTGTTGGTCGTGACTGTCCAAAATGTGGCAATTTCCTCATGGAGAAAAAAGTCCGTGGTGGTGGCAAGCAGGTTGTATGTAGTAATGGTGACTACGAAGAAGAAAAGATTAAATAAGAGGAGAGTCCTGAAAGTGAATTTCAGGCTCTTTTTGGTTGGAACTTGACAAAATTCACCATTGTATGCGAAACTAGAAGAAGATTATTTTATACTCAATGAAAATCAAAGAGCAAACTAGGAAACTAACCGCAGGTTGCTCAAAGCACTGCTTTGAGGTTGCAGAAGAGACTGACGAAGTCAGGAACCATACCTACGGTAAGGGTGACGTTGACGCGGTTTGAAGAGATTTTCGAAGAGTATTAACTAGGAGAAGTTATGCGTCTTATCTATCTAATTATTGGTTTCTTATCACTGGCCTTGGCTATTATTGGGGTTGTTTTGCCCTTATTGCCGACAACGCCTTTTCTTTTGTTGTCTATTGCTTGTTTCTCAAGAAGTTCCAAGCGCTTCGAAGATTGGCTTTATCATACCAAACTCTATCAAGCATATGTGGCTGATTTTCGTGAGACCAAGTCCATTGCGCGTGAACGTAAGAAAAAAATCATCGTATCTATCTACATCTTGATGGGAATTTCCATTTATTTTGCCCCTCTCTTACCAGTCAAAATCGGTCTGGGAGCCTTGACCATCTTTATCACTTATTATCTCTTCAAGGTCATTCCAGATAAAGAATAGTTAAAATAGTAGTTATTTCCCTTGATAAAAACGAAAGTATATTCACAACAATATGATATAATAAATTTAAAGTAATACTCAAGGAGAATCAAATGATTTACGAATTTTGTGCTGAAAATGTGACCTTGCTTGAAAAAGCGATGCAGGCTGGAGCTCGTCGAATCGAACTCTGTGATAATCTAGCAGTGGGAGGAACAACACCAAGCTATGGAGTAACCAAGGCAGCGGTTGAACTGGCATCTAACTACGATACGATCATTATGACTATGATTCGTCCACGTGGTGGCGACTTTGTCTATAATGACCTAGAAATTGATATCATGCTGGAAGATATTCGTTTGACTGCTCATGCTGGAAGTCAAGGGGTTGTATTTGGGACTTTAACAGCTGATAAGAAGTTGGATAAGCCTAATCTTGAAAAGTTAATTGCTGCATCAAAAGGAATGGAAATTGTCTTCCACATGGCCTTTGATGAATTGAGCGATGAAGATCAACTGGAAGCTATTGACTGGCTTAGTCAAGCTGGAGTCACTCGTATCCTAACTCGCGCTGGTGTGTCTGGCGACTCCTTAGAAAAACGTTTTGCTCACTATCACAGAATTTTGGAGCACGCTAAAGGTAAAATTGAAATTCTACCAGGTGGGGGGATTGACCTTGACAACCGTCAAACCTTTATCAATCAGCTAGGCGTGACACAATTACATGGAACCAAGGTTGTCTTTTAAAAAATAGAAAGGAACTGCTAGCTTTGGGTAGCAGTTTTCACTTATGTTTGAAATTTTTAAATCCTATCAGTTTAATCAAGAAAAGGCTCATGATTATGGTTTTGTAGAAAATGGTGGAGTGTGGACCTATAGTTGCCAAATTTTGCAGGATGACTTTGTCATGACTGTGTCCATCACTACTGATAATGTGAGTTTTCAAGTCTTTGACCAGGAGACTGGTGACCTCTATCCTCAAGTTCATATGGAAAGTATGACAGGAAGTTTTGTTGCAAGTGTCCGTGAGGCTTGTCTGGAGATTCTCTACCAGATTCGGAAGGCTTGTTTTGAGGTACAGGATTTTATCTGCCCTCAGACTAAGCGAATCATGACTCAAGTTCAGGAAAAGTATGGTAATCAGTTGGAGTATTTGTGGGAGAAATCGCCTGATACGGCAGTGTTAAGACATGAAGGCAATAAAAAGTGGTATGCCGTCTTGATGAAAATTTCTTGGGATAAGCTGGAAAAGGGCAGAGAAGAGCTAGTGGAAGCAGTCAACCTCAAACATGACAAAGTAGCCGATTTACTTTCAAAAAAGGGCATTTATCCAGCTTTTCATATGAATAAACGTTACTGGATTAGTGTGGCGCTTGATGATACTTTATCAGATAAAGAAGTATTGGAATTTATAGAAAAAAGTTGGAACTTAACCACTAAAAAATGAAACATTTCAATGGTTTTCAAGAACTTTCAATTAGCAAAATATTCTCTACTGAAGAAATTTTCAGAAAATATTGGATTTTTTCTTGACAAGCACTTTTGCCTATGCTAAAATACTAAACAAGATATCAAACGAAGGAGAAAGTCAAACATGAAAACAGCTAAGTTTAATCAATTTGCTTTGTTGTTGAGGTACTCGGGCTAGTGCAAAAAGCATTAGTCCTGTTTGGCTTACCAAGCGGGAGTGAATCAACATCTCGCTTGGGTTTCTGAGCGAGATGTTTTTTTAAAACCACATTTGGAAAAGGGGAAATCTTATGAGAACAGTTGAATTTCTAGATACCAGCCTTCGGGATGGAGAACAGACACCGGGTGTTAACTTTTCAATCAAGGAAAAAATTGCCATTGCAAGACAGCTGGAGAAATGGGGCATTTCAGCCATCGAAGCTGGTTTTCCAGCGGCTAGTCCAGACTCATTTACGGCAGTTCAGGAGATTGCTAAGACCTTGAAGAAAACGGCAGTGACTGGTTTGGCCCGCTCTGTCAAGTCTGATATTGATGCTTGTTACGAAGCCCTCAAGGATGCCAAATATCCACAGGTTCACGTCTTTATCGCTACTAGTCCCATTCACCGCAAGTATAAGCTCAATAAGAGCAAGGAAGAGATTCTAGAAGCTATTAAGGAGCATGTCTCTTATGCACGTTCCAAGTTTGAGGTTGTCGAATTCTCTCCTGAGGATGCGACCAGAACAGAGTTGGATTTCCTCTTACAAGTCGTTCAAACAGCGGTTGATGCAGGTGCGACTTATATCAATATCCCTGATACGGTAGGATTTACCACACCAGAGGAATATGGAGCTATCTTCAAATACTTGATTGAGAATGTCAAAACGGAACGTCAGATTATCTATTCGCCTCACTGTCATGATGACCTCGGAATGGCAGTGGCTAATAGCCTTGTTGCTGTCAAGAATGGGGCAGGACGAGTCGAAGGAACCATCAATGGTATCGGGGAGCGAGCTGGTAATGCTGCTTTGGAAGAAATTGCAGTGGCCCTCAATATTCGTCAAGATTACTATCAAGCAGAAACTAGTATTGTTTTAAATGAAACCATCAATACGTCAGAAATGGTTTCTCGCTTCTCAGGTATCCCAGTTCCTAAAAACAAGGCCGTTGTTGGTGGCAATGCCTTTTCTCATGAATCTGGTATTCACCAAGACGGAGTCCTTAAAAATCCTCTTACTTATGAGATTATCACCCCTGAATTGGTCGGTGTCAAGAGTAACAGCCTCCCACTTGGAAAATTGTCAGGTCGCCATGCCTTTGTTGAAAAACTAAGAGAACTGGCCTTAGACTTTACAGAAGAGGATATCAAACCACTCTTTGCTAAGTTCAAGGCATTGGCCGACAAGAAACAAGAAATCACAGATGCAGATATTCGTGCTCTGGTAGCTGGAACCATGGTTGAAAATCCAGAAGGCTTCCACTTTGATGATTTACAACTTCAAACTCATGCAGATAATGACATTGAAGCACTCGTTAGCCTAGCCAATATGGATGGTGAGAAAGTTGATTTCAATGCGTCAGGGCAAGGTTCTGTTGAAGCAATCTTTAACGCTATCGATAAGTTCTTTAACCAATCCGTCCGCTTGGTGTCCTATACTATTGACGCTGTGACAGATGGAATTGATGCCCAAGCTCGGGTTTTGGTCACTGTTGAAAACAGAGATACAGAAACCATCTTTAATGCAGCAGGGCTTGATTTCGATGTACTGAAAGCATCTGCTATTGCCTACATCAATGCTAATACCTTTGTTCAAAAAGAGAATGCTGGTGAGATGGGACGCAGTGTTTCCTATCGTGATATGCCTAGTGTGTAAAGGAGAAAGCTATGACAAAGAAAATAGTAGTTCTGGCAGGGGATGGAATCGGCCCAGAAATCATGGAGGCTGGTTTAGAAGTTTTGGAAGCTCTAGCTGAAAAAACAGGCTTTGACTATGAAATAGACAAACGACCTTTTGGAGGTGCAGGAATTGATGCAGCAGGCCATCCTTTACCTAGTGAAACCCTCAAAGCATGTAGAGAAACAGATGCCATTCTCCTAGCGGCTATCGGTAGTCCTCAGTATGATGGAGCAGCGGTTCGCCCTGAACAAGGCTTGCTAGCTCTCCGTAAGGAACTCAATCTCTATGCCAATATTCGCCCTGTAAAAATCTTTGACAGTCTCAAGCATTTGTCACCACTCAAACCGGAACGAATTGCTGGTGTAGACTTTGTTGTGGTACGGGAGTTGACAGGTGGGATTTATTTTGGGGATCATATTCTTGAAGAAAGAAAAGCGCGTGATATCAACGACTATAGCTATGAGGAAGTGGAGCGGATTATTCGCAAAGCCTTTGAAATCGCAAGAAGTCGGAGAAAAATCCTTACCAGTATTGATAAGCAAAACGTGTTGGCAACATCAAAACTCTGGCGGAAAGTAGCTGAGAAGGTCGCAAAGGATTTCCAAGATGTGACCTTGGAACACCAGCTAGTCGACTCAGCTTCCATGCTTATGATTACTAATCCTGCTAAGTTTGATGTCATCGTGACGGAGAATCTTTTCGGAGATATTCTATCTGATGAATCAAGCGTTCTATCTGGCACACTTGGGGTTATGCCATCAGCCAGTCATTCTGAAAATGGACCAAGTCTCTATGAACCTATTCACGGTTCAGCACCTGATATTGCAGGTCAAGGAATTGCCAATCCTATTTCCATGATTTTATCAGTGGCCATGATGCTGAGAGACAGCTTTGGACGTTATGAGGATGCAGAGCGTGTCGAGCGTGCTGTTGAGGCAAGTTTGGCAGCTGGTACATTAACGAGAGATATAGGAGGACAGGCTTCGACCAAGGAAATGACGGAAGCTATTATCGCAAGGTTATGAAGTTAGACGAAAAAATTACTCTAGTCCTTTTGATTTGGAATGTCATCATTTTCTTGATTTATGGCATTGACAAATCCAAGGCGAGGAGAAGAGCTTGGCGCATCCCTGAGAAAATCTTACTTATTTTAGCCTTTACTTGTGGTGGTTTTGGTGCTTGGTTAGCAGGAATCATCTTTCATCACAAGACTCGAAAATGGTACTTTAAAACAGTTTGGTTTCTTGGGATGGTGACCACACTAGTAGCCTTATATTTTATTTGGAGGTAATGGATGGCAGGAAAATCGATTTTTGATAAATTGTGGGACCGTCATGTCATCACAGGAGAAGAGGGGCAACCCCAACTCATGTATGTGGACCAGCACTATATTCATGAAGTGACCAGCCCTCAGGCATTTCAAGGATTACGAGACGCAGGTCGTAGATTGAGACGACCAGACTTGACATTTGGAACCTTTGACCACAATGTCCCGACAGTCAATATCTACGATATTCGAGATGTGATTTCTAAGGTACAAATTGATAAGCTTGCAGAAAATGTTGAGGAGTTTGGGATTGAACATGCGGCCCATGGTTCTGAAAAACAAGGAATTGTTCACATGGTTGGTCCAGAAACAGGACGGACCCAACCGGGGAAATTCATTGTCTGTGGAGACAGCCATACGGCAACTCACGGAGCTTTCGGAGCGATCGCCTTTGGAATTGGGACTAGTGAGGTTGAGCATGTCTTCGCTACCCAGACCCTCTGGCAGGTCAAACCCAAGAAAATGCTGGTAGAATTCACTGGAGTTCCTCAAAAAGGAGTTTATTCCAAGGATTACATTTTAGCCTTGATTGCCAAGTACGGCGTTGCCTGTGGTGTTGGCTATGTGGTGGAATATCGTGGACAAGCAATTGATGCACTGAGCATGGAAGAGCGAATGACCATCTGCAATATGTCCATCGAGTTTGGTTCTAAGATGGGAATCATGAATCCGGATCAAACCACCTATGATTATCTCAAGGGACGAGAATGTGTTCCAGAGGACTTTGAAGAGGCTGTGGCGGATTGGAAAACAATTGTCAGTGATGATAATGCTGTTTACGATAAGGTTATCCAGATGGATGTCTCAGACCTTGCTCCTATGGTGACCTGGGGAACCAACCCTGCTATGGGGGTTGACTTTGACAGTAGTTTCCCAGAAATTAAGGATATGAATGATGAACGAGCCTACAACTACATGGACTTGGAACCAGGTCAAAAGCCAGCGGATATTGAACTGGGCTATATCTTTATTGGCTCATGTACTAATGCTCGTCTCAGTGACTTGCAGCTGGCGGCGCGATTTGTCAAAGGGAAGAAAATAGCTCCTAACTTAACGGCTATCGTAGTTCCAGGATCCCGTCCTGTCAAACGAGCTGCGGAGAAATTAGGCTTGGATAAAGTTTTCTTAGATGCTGGCTTTGAATGGAGAGACCCAGGTTGCTCTATGTGCCTAGGGATGAATCCTGACAAGGTTCCAGATGGTGTTCACTGCGCCTCAACCAGCAATCGAAATTTTGAAGACAGACAAGGCTTTGGTGCTAAGACCCATCTCTGCAGTCCAGCCATGGCAGCAGCAGCAGCTATCGCAGGGCGCTTCGTAGATGTTCGGCAAATGCCAGAAGCCCAGTAAGGAGAGGATATGGAGAAATTTACAGTTTATACAGGAACGACCGTTCCTCTCATGAATGATAACATCGACACCGACCAAATCCTACCCAAGCAGTTTCTCAAGTTGATTGATAAAAAAGGCTTTGGTAAGTACCTCATGTATGCTTGGCGTTATCTGGACGACAAGTATACTGAGGATCCTGACTTTGTCTTTAATCAGCCTGAATATCGTAAAGCCAGTATTCTTATCTCAGGGGATAACTTTGGGGCAGGTTCTTCGAGGGAACATGCAGCTTGGGCCTTAGCAGACTATGGTTTTAAGGTCGTGATTGCAGGATCTTTTGGGGATATTCATTACAATAATGAACTCAATAATGGCATGTTGCCTATTGTTCAGCCTAGAGAGGTTAGAGAAAAGCTAGCCCAGCTCAAACCGACTGACCAGGTAACTGTGGACTTGGAACAACAGAAAATCATCTCACCGGTTGGAGAGTTCACTTTTGAAATTGATAGCGAGTGGAAACACAAGCTCTCAAATGGTTTGGATGATATCGGAATTACCTTGCAGTATGAAGATTTGATTGCTGCCTATGAAAAACAACGACCAGCCTACTGGCAGGATTAGAAGAAAATTAGAAAAGGAAATAGAACTATGACAAAACACATTCAATGGAACGGAACACTTTCACAAGAAGGCTATGACATTTTAAAAGGTGAGGGCGGATGTATCGTTTGCCCTACTAAAGTTGGTTACATTATCATGACCAGCGATAAGGCAGGACTTGAGCGTAAGTTCGCAGCCAAAGAGCGTAACCGTAACAAACCAGGTGTTGTTCTCTGCGGTAGCATGGATGAGCTTCGTGCTTTAGCACAACTTAACCCAGAAATTGAAGCCTTCTACCAAAAACATTGGGATGAAGATATTCTTCTTGGTTGTATCCTTCCTTGGAAACCAGAAGCTTTTGAAAAACTCAAAGCATACGGTGATGGTCGTGAAGAGCTGATGACTGACGTGCATGGAACGAGCTGTTTTGTTATCAAATTTGGTAAAGCTGGTGAACAATTGGCTGCCAAACTTTGGGAAGAAGGCAAGATGGTTTATGCCTCATCAGCTAACCCATCTGGAAAAGGAAACCGTGGTAAAGTAGAAGGTATTGGAGAACGTATCGAAGGAGCAGTGGACCTTGTTATCGAGGCAGATGACTACGTTGCTTCTATCCAGCCTGACAAAACGATTGAAACTCGCTATGAGCAAGGTGTGATGGTGTCTATGGTCGATAAGGACGGCAAACTCATCCCAGAACAAGGAGGAGCTCGCTCAACTTCACCAGCACCAGTTGTGATTCGTAAAGGACTTGACATTGATAAAATCATGATGCACCTTTCAGACACCTTTAACTCATGGGACTACCGCCAGGGTGAGTATTATTAGAATAGAGAAGGAGTGGGGAGAAAACAATTTCCCCTCTTTTTTCTATTTACGCAAGAAAAATCCGAACATTATATTTTAATTTATAAAATTATTTGACAAAATCTGTACTTTGATTTATAATTAATTAAGGAAACGTCGGAAAAGGCGTAGAGATGCGCAAGCATAGGTAGGTCATTACAAAAGAAACGAGACATCGATATGTTAAATGAATTTCCAATTTTTGATTACGAAGATATTCAATTGATTCCAAATAAATGTGTCATTAAAAGCCGTGCAGAAGCGGATACAAGTGTCACTTTAGGAAATCACACCTTTAAACTACCTGTTGTGCCAGCTAATATGCAAACGATTTTGGATGAAAATGTAGCAGAGCAACTGGCTAAAGGTGGTTACTTCTACATTATGCACCGTTTTGATGAGGCAGGACGTATTCCTTTTATTAAGCGCATGCATGAGCAAGGGCTTATTGCTTCTATCTCTGTCGGTGTTAAGGATTATGAGTATGATTTCGTTAGCCAGCTCAAATCTGATGCTCCTGAGTACATCACGATTGACATTGCCCACGGTCATGCGGATAGCGTGATTTCTATGATTCAACACATCAAGAAAGAATTGCCAGATACCTTTGTCATTGCAGGAAATGTGGGAACACCAGAAGCTGTGCGTGAATTGGAAAATGCTGGTGCGGATGCTACTAAGGTCGGAATCGGTCCAGGTAAGGTTTGTATCACCAAGGTCAAGACAGGTTTTGGTACAGGTGGTTGGCAATTGGCTGCCCTTCGTTGGTGTGCCAAGGCTGCACGTAAACCGATTATTGCTGATGGAGGAATTCGTACTCACGGTGATATTGCCAAGTCTATCCGCTTCGGTGCTAGCATGGTCATGATTGGTTCCCTCTTTGCAGGACATATTGAAAGTCCAGGGAAAACGATTGAAGTCGATGGTGAACAGTTCAAAGAATATTATGGTTCAGCCTCACAATATCAAAAAGGTGCTTACAAAAATGTGGAAGGCAAACGTATCTTGCTTCCTGCTAAAGGTCATCTGCAAGACACTTTAACTGAGATGGAACAAGACCTTCAAAGTGCTATTTCTTATGCAGGTGGACGTCAGGTTGCTGACCTTAAACACGTTGATTATGTTATCGTGAAAAACTCCATCTGGAATGGGGATGCTTCCCACTAAGACGGGCTATCTCACTAGAAAAAAACTTGTTATTAGAGCAAATTTCTGTTATAATAAAACAAGTTTCCACCCTTAGTGTAATGGATATCACGTAAGATTCCGGTTCTTGAGATGGGGGTTCGATTCCCTCAGGGTGGATGTAAACATCCTAAAAAGCCTTTAATAGGGCTTTTTTCTTTACACAGCCCTAAATTGGCCCTTAAAACTGAAAATCTCTTTTTAAAGAATTCCCAAATGCTCTCCAGTCCCGTTTTAAAGTGACTCAGGGGGCTTTTTTTGATATAATAAAAAGGACTGTTATCAGTTAGAAAGAGGTTGGTATGAAAGAATTACAAACTGTACTAAAGAACCATTTTGCAATCGAATTTGCAGACAAAAATTTACTGGAGACTGCCTTTACTCATACGAGTTATGCCAATGAGCACCGCCTCTTAAAAATTTCACACAATGAACGCTTGGAATTTTTAGGAGACGCTGTTCTACAGCTATTGATTTCAGAATATCTGTATAAAAAATATCCTAAAAAGCCTGAGGGTGACTTATCTAAACTCCGTGCTATGATTGTCCGTGAGGAGAGTTTGGCTGGTTTTGCGCGTGATTGTCAGTTTGATCAGTTTATCAAGCTGGGTAAGGGGGAAGAAAAATCTGGTGGTCGCAATCGTGATACCATTCTTGGTGATGCCTTTGAGGCCTTTCTTGGTGCCCTCCTTTTGGACAAGGATGTGGCCAAAGTCAAGGAATTTATCTATCAAGTCATGATTCCTAAGGTTGAAGCAGGCGAATTTGAGATGATTACAGACTACAAAACCCATCTCCAAGAGTTGCTTCAGGTCAATGGGGATGTGGCTATTCGTTATCAGGTAATTTCTGAAACGGGTCCTGCCCACGATAAGGTTTTTGAAGTAGAAGTTCTTGTTGAAGGTAAGAGCATTGGTCAAGGTCAAGGTCGTTCTAAGAAACTAGCAGAGCAGGAAGCTGCCAAAAATGCCGTTGAGAAAGGGCTGGATTCATGTATTTAAAGGAAATCGAAATTCAGGGATTCAAGTCTTTTGCTGATAAGACTAAGGTAGTCTTTGACCAAGGTGTGACGGCAGTTGTTGGGCCCAATGGATCTGGAAAGTCGAATATTACAGAAAGTCTGCGTTGGGCTTTGGGGGAGTCTAGTGTCAAGAGTCTCCGTGGTGGCAAGATGCCGGATGTTATCTTTGCTGGAACAGAAAGTCGCAAACCGCTCAATTATGCTTCTGTAGTTGTGACTTTGGATAATAATGACGGATTTATCAAGGATGCAGGTCAAGAAATCAGGGTAGAACGTCATATCTATCGCAGTGGAGATAGCGAATACAAGATTGACGGCAAGAAAGTCCGTCTGCGTGATATTCATGACCTTTTCTTGGATACTGGATTGGGACGAGATTCCTTCTCTATCATTTCCCAAGGGAAGGTTGAGGAGATTTTCAACTCTAAGCCTGAGGAACGCCGAGCTATTTTTGAAGAAGCTGCTGGAGTTTTAAAATACAAGACTCGCAGAAAAGAAACTGAGAGTAAACTGCAGCAAACCCAGGATAATCTGGATCGTCTAGAAGACATTATCTATGAGTTGGACAATCAAATCAAGCCTCTTGAGAAGCAAGCTGAAAATGCTCGTAAGTTTCTAGATTTGGAAGGCCAACGTAAAGCTATTTACTTGGATGTTTTAGCTGCTCAAATCAAGGAAAATAAGGCTGAACTAGATTTGACAGAAGAAGAGTTGGCACAGGTTCAGGAACTATTGACTAGTTATTACCAAAAGCGTGAAAAATTAGAGGAAGAAAATCATACTCTTAAAAAGCAACGCCAAGATTTACAGGCTGAAATGGCCAAAGACCAAGGCAGTTTGATGGATTTGACCAGTCTGATTAGTGATTTAGAGAGAAAATTAGCCCTATCGAAATTAGAATCTGAACAAGTAGCCCTGAATCAACAGGAAGCACAAGCTCGTTTGGCTGCTTTGGAGGATAAGAGAAATTTACTCAGCCAAGAAAAATCTGATAAAGAAAGCTCTTTAACTCTGTTAGAGGAAAATCTAGTCCAAAATAATCAAAAACTGAATCAATTAGAGGCTGAATTACTAGCTTTTTCAGATGATCCTGATCAGATGATTGAGCTTCTACGTGAACGCTTTGTAGCTCTTTTACAAGAAGAAGCGGATGTCTCAAACCAACTGACTCGTATTGAGAATGAGTTGGAAAATAGTCGCCAGCTTTCTCAAAAACAAGCAGATCAACTAGAAAAACTCAAAGAACAATTGGCTACAGCTAAAGAAAAGGCGAGTCAGCAAAAAGAAGAGCTTGAAACTGCCAAGGAGCAGGTTCAGAAATTATTGGCTGACTATCAAGTCTGTGCCAAGGAGCAAGAGGAACAGAAAACTTCCTATCAAGCTCAACAAAGTCAACTCTTTGACCGTCTGGATAGTCTCAAAAACAAGCAGGCTAGAGCCCAAAGTTTGGAAAATATCCTTAGAAATCACAGTAACTTTTATGCAGGTGTTAAGAGTGTTCTCCAAGAAAAAGCCCGCCTTGGTGGAATTATTGGTGCTGTTAGTGAGCACCTGACCTTTGATGTACATTATCAAACTGCTCTAGAGATTGCGCTTGGAGCCAGCAGTCAGCATATCATCGTAGAAGATGAAGAGTCGGCAACCAAGGCGATTGATTTCCTCAAACGAAACAGAGCAGGTCGTGCAACTTTCCTTCCTTTGACAACGATCAAGGCTCGTACGATTTCTAGCCAGAATCAAGATGCTATCGCTGCAAGTCCGGGATTTTTGGGCATGGCAGATGAGTTGGTGACATTCGATAATAGGTTGGAAGCTATTTTCAAGAACTTGCTAGCTACGACGGCTATTTTTGATACCGTAGAACACGCGCGTGCAGCTGCTCGCCAGGTTCGTTATCAGGTTCGTATGGTGACATTGGATGGGACAGAGTTGCGCACAGGTGGTTCTTATGCAGGTGGTGCCAATCGCCAGAATAACAGCATTTTTATCAAGCCAGAACTGGAGCAATTACAAAAAGAAATTGCTGAAGAAGAAGCAAGTCTTCGTTCAGAAGAAGCGAGTTTGAAGAACTTGCAAGACGAGATGGCTGGATTGACAGAAAGTTTAGAAGCTATCAAATCTCAAGGAGAGCAGGCTCGTATTCAGGAGCAAGGCTTGTCTCTCGCTTATCAGCAAACTAGTCAGCAAGTTGAAGAGCTAGAAACTCTTTGGAAACTTCAAGAAGAGGAATTAAATCGTCTTACTGAGGGTGATTGGCAAGCAGATAAGGAAAAATGCCAAGATCGCCTTGCTACTATCGCGAGTGATAAGCAAAATCTGGAAGCTGAGATTGAAGAAATTAAGTCTAACAAAAACGCAATCCAAGAACGCTATCAAAACTTACAGGAAGAGGTAGCGCAAGTTCGCCTGCTTAAGACAGAACTGCAAGGACAAAAACGTTATGAAGTTGCAGATATTGAACGTTTAGGCAAGGAATTGGACAATTTAGATATCGAGCAAGAGGAAATCCAGCGCCTTCTTCAAGAAAAGGTTGACAATCTTGAGAAAGTTGATACGGATTTGCTCAGTCAGCAGGCCGAAGAAGCAAAAAATCAGAAAACCAATCTCCAACAAGGTTTGATTCGCAAGCAGTTTGAGTTGGATGATATTGAGGGTCAGCTGGATGACATTGCTAGTCATTTGGATCAGGCTCGCCAGCAGAATGAGGAATGGATTCGCAAGCAAACACGTGCTGAAGCTAAGAAAGAAAAGGTCAGCGAGCGCTTGCGCCATCTACAAAGTCAATTAACAGACCAGTATCAGATTAGCTATACTGAAGCACTAGAAAAGGCGCATGAATTGGAAAATCTCAATCTGGCGGAGCAAGAGGTGAAGGACTTAGAGAAGGCTATTCGCTCACTGGGTCCTGTCAATATAGAAGCTATTGACCAGTACGAAGAAGTTCACAGCCGTCTGGATTTCCTCAATAGCCAGCGAAATGACATATTGTCAGCGAAAAACCTGCTCCTTGAGACCATTACAGAGATGAATGATGAGGTCAAGGAACGCTTTAAATCAACCTTTGAGGCTATTCGTGAGTCCTTTAAAGTGACCTTCAAGCAGATGTTTGGTGGAGGTCAGGCGGACCTCATTTTAACTGAAGGAGACCTGCTGACAGCTGGGGTTGAGATTTCTGTTCAACCACCAGGTAAGAAAATTCAGTCTCTTAATCTGATGAGTGGTGGTGAAAAAGCCTTATCAGCTCTTGCTTTGCTCTTCTCCATTATCCGTGTCAAGACTATTCCATTTGTTATCTTGGATGAGGTAGAGGCTGCGCTAGACGAAGCCAATGTCAAACGCTTTGGGGATTACCTTAACCGCTTTGACAAGGACAGCCAATTTATTGTCGTAACCCACCGTAAGGGGACCATGGCAGCGGCTGATTCCATCTATGGAGTGACCATGCAGGAATCGGGTGTTTCAAAGATTGTTTCGGTTAAGTTAAAAGATTTAGAAGAAACAGTAGACTAGTTACCAAACGATGAGTCTGGGACAAAAAGATTTTGATTTTAGGAATTCTTTATTATAAATTTTAAAAATCGATAGATTAGACAAAAAAAGCGAACAAGACAGAATTCTGAGTTTCAGATAACTCGTTTTGTTCGCTTTTTATATTTAAGGCTAGACTTTTGTCCCAGACTCATTTTCTTAAAACTAACATCCTGAAATGTTTTTAAGGTCATTTCAGGAGTAAAAAATGACATTTGGGATTTCCTTTTAGCGAAAAGGCTTTCTCTATGATATAATAGTTTCATGATTACAACAGTACCTATAAAAAACGCAAAAGACATCGCAGTACCTGATAAGACAGTTCTTGTATTAGGCTATTTTGACGGTATTCATAAGGGACATCAGAAGCTTTTTGAAGTAGCTAGTAAGGCTTCTATGAAAGATTATATACCAGTTGTCGTGATGACCTTTACAGAGTCCCCTAAGCTTGCTTTGCAACCTTACAACCCAGAATTAATGCTTCATATTGTCAGCCATGAAGAACGAGAACATAAGATGAAATGGCATGGAGTAGAGGCTCTTTTCTTACTTGACTTTAGTAGTAAATTTGCTAGTTTAACGGGTCAAGAGTTCTTTGATACCTATGTTAGAGCATTAAAACCAGCGATTATCGTAGCAGGATTTGATTACACCTTTGGTTCTGATAAGAAAACTGCGGATGATTTGAAGGATTATTTTGATGGAGAAATCATCATTGTTCCTCCTGTTGAAGATGAAAAGGGGAAAATTAGTTCTACTCGTATTCGTCAAGCTATTCTTGATGGAGATGTCAGAGAAGCTGGTCATTTACTTGGCACTCCTCTACCGTCACGTGGAATGGTTGTTCATGGCAATGCACGTGGACGGACTATCGGTTACCCAACAGCAAACTTAGTTTTAAGAGATCGAACCTATATGCCAGCTGATGGTGTTTACGTAGTCGATGTTGAAGTGCAGCGTAAAAGATATCGTGGAATGGCGAGTGTCGGGAAAAATGTTACTTTCGATGGAGAAGAACCACGTTTTGAAGTCAATATTTTTGATTTTTCAGATGACATTTACGGTGAGACAGTCATTGTCTACTGGCTAGACCGTGTCCGTGAAATGGTCAAATTTGACTCTGTTGAAGAACTGGTAGATCAACTCCAGAAAGATGAAGGAATTGCTCGGAATTGGAAGGATGCTGAGTAGGAAATCGGAGTTTTATATAAAATTATCCATACTTTAGATTCTTATTTCTAAATAGAAAAAGTAGCCCTTTCCAGGCTACTTTTTTAAAACACGCGATACACGTAGGGATTTTCTGGTTTATCGACTTTGGTAAAGCTATCGATTTCCAAGGTTGGGAGGTTTTGTTTGAGTTCTTTATGATAGTGATTGACTAGTTTTCCTTTGGCTGTAATCCAGGTATTATTTTCATACTGACGGGTATTTCCCTTGGTCAGCAATCCATACACACCCGAATCTGCGATACAGTGAATAATGCCGAAGCGGAACAAAAATTGGCTATTGGCATGACTGGGGTCGTTATAGACAAAGCCTGTGAACTGGACTGTCTTACCCTCAAACTCATCTGGATAGTCGTAGATAGCTTCCATGACTTCCATATAGTTTTCGTTGGTGACCTGAATGCTATCTTTGGACAAGTATTTATCCGCCGCCATTCTCATTTCCTTTTCATAGGCTGTTTTTGAGAAATAAGAACTGGTATCTGGTTTCAAATATTGGCTTGTCGTCCCTTCGCTGGTCTGAATGGCTTGATCCGTTCCTTCTGATAAGGGGAAATGATAGCCTTTGGTAGATACGGTCTGAGAATCCAAGCTAACAGTTGGGAAAGTTAAACCAACAACAATTGGAATTGCCAGAAGAGCAATACTTATTACCTTCGCTAATCGGCTATTCAGATGACTGTGGGTTTTGACTTGCTTCATCCAGATATACAATTGAACAATAGCCAATATAAAAGAAAGCACCATGGAAATATAGGCCAGATAGGAATAGTGCATGTTGATGTACTGGTTTAATTTGCCCGACAGATGGAGATAAATGGTCAGTTCAAAATAGCCAGCTAAAACTAAAAATCGAATCATAGGATGACTCCAATCAAGAGAGAATAGACTAAAACGACCAGAGTTACAATCGTTATGAAGTGACTGATAAATCGTGCTTTCAAGTAATTTTTCATCATGAGAATATTTTTGATATCTAGCATTGGGCCAATAACGAGAAAGGCCAGAACTGGTGCCAAACCGAAACTCGAGAGAAGAGAAGCACCGATAAAGGCATCTGCCTCACTACAAAGTGAAAGAAGAAAGGCCAAAAGCATCAACAGCAAGATGGCAAAAAGAGGGGTCGCACTGATAGAAGTCAAAATGCGTGTCGGAACGTAGACCTGTATTATAGAGGCAAAGAGACAGCCAAATACCAAATAACGCCCCGTATCAAAAAATTCATCAATGGCCTGCACAAAGACTTGAAAAACTTTCTTTGCAGGGCTCAAGTGAGAAAAATCATGCTCATGACAGGCAAAACGATTTTCTTTTTGAATGGGTTCTTGCCAGAAAAATCCCAGAAAAATTCCTAGTATCACAGCTACAAGAATGGACCCCAGAGCTCGTAACAAGGCAACGTGAAAGGAGTTGCCAAAGGCAGAATAGGTCGCAAATAGAACAATGGGATTGATAACTGGTGCAGTCACAAGAAAGGGAACAGCCGTGTAACTGGGAACTTTCTTTTCCAGAAAACGATTGATAATGGGGACGATTCCACATTCACAAGAAGGAAAAAGCATCCCAACGAAGGTCCCAAAAAAGATTCTCCCCCAACGATTTCGAGGGAGAAGATGATAAACCTTGTCAGGTGTGATATAGACTTCAATCAGCCCTGAGACAATACTTCCTATCAGCACGAAAGGGAGGGCTTCAATGATAATGGAGAGAAAAATGGCTCCAGTCTGAAGCACACTAGATGGGAGTTGTTGGAAAGCAGTCATCTAGTTTTTCTTTTCTGCTTTGGCCTTTTTCTCTTTGTCATCAGGGAAAGTGACCTGCTTCAAATCTGGGAGTTTAGCAAACTCTTCAAACATTTTGTCCAAGTCGTCTCGTTTTGTAAATTTTACAGCCATAGGTGTACCTCGATTCTAAATTCTACCTCTATTATACTATTATTTTGAGGAAAAGGGAAAAGTTAAAATTGAGTATCTAACGAATAATAGAGCTTTATAAATCCTGATTAAGTCTGGTAGATTGAGAAAACTTGACAAAAAAAGTAGATAGTGCTAGAATAACATTAACGAAAGACATTTGAGGGCAGAAAGGTTCCTGCCGCACCTTGAAAAAGGTATCTGAGATGCTGGGTACACCGACCAGCCAAGTGTCCGTTATTTCAAAGGAGGGAGCTTAAATGCTCCTTTTTGTTTAAAAATTTCAAAAAAGATTATCCCCTCCGCAGGCTCAGGCTTGCGATTTTTTTATTTCTCAAAAACACGCATTTTGGACGATTAGAAACAGAAATTACAATCCTATTGTTCAAAAAAGGGTTTTCTTGAAGAATAGAGAGGGAGAATAGTGGCGCATTATTGTCAAAAATAAAAACAGTGAAAATTTAATCACTAATCCTTTTGTAATCTAGTAGAATTCTAAATTGAAACCTTCTCAATGAATAGAATATTGAAATGAAGTAAATTTATTTCCCAACTTATGTTTTAAAATTGTAAGAGGTAATTTGAAACGTTTAGCTTATGGTATAATAGGTTTATGGATAAAAAATATTTAAAAATTTCCCAAGATTTGGGTGTGACCTTAAAACAAATTGATACTGTCTTGTCTTTAACAGCTGAAGGGGCAACTATTCCCTTTATCGCGCGTTATCGCAAGGACATGACTGGTAGTCTGGATGAGGTGGCGATTAAGGCTATTATCGACTTGGATAAAAGTCTGACAAATCTCAACGACCGTAAGGAAGCTGTTTTAGCTAAGATTCAAGAACAAGGCAAGTTGACCAAGGAGTTGGAAGAGGCAATCTTAGCTGCCGAAAAATTAGCAGACGTAGAAGAACTCTATCTACCTTTTAAAGAAAAACGTCGGACTAAGGCAACCATTGCCCGTGAAGCTGGACTCTTTCCTCTTGCTCGCTTGATTTTGCAGAATGTAACTGACTTAGAGAAGGAAGCTGAAAAGTTCGTCTGTGAAGGATTTGCGACTGGCAAGGAAGCCTTAGCTGGTGCAGTTGATATCTTGGTCGAAGCCTTATCGGAGGATGTCAATTTACGTGCTATGACTTATCAGGAAGTGCTGAGACACTCTAAACTCACTTCTCAAGTTAAGGATGAAAGTCTCGATGAAAAGCAGGTTTTTCAGATTTATTATGATTTTTCAGAGACGGTTGGAAATATGCAGGGTTATCGTACCTTGGCTCTCAATCGTGGGGAGAAGCTAGGTGTCTTGAAGGTCGGTTTTGAACATGCGACAGACCGTATTCTTGCCTTCTTTGCTGCTCGTTTCAAGGTGAAAAATGCCTATATTGATGAAGTGGTTCAGCAATCTGTTAAGAAAAAAGTCTTGCCTGCTATCGAGCGTCGCATTCGGACAGAATTGACTGAGAAAGCGGAAGAAGGAGCTATCCAACTCTTTTCGGACAACCTGCGTAATCTCCTCTTGGTTGCTCCTCTAAAAGGGCGCGTGGTTCTTGGATTTGACCCTGCCTTTCGTACAGGTGCCAAGCTAGCTGTCGTTGATGCTACAGGAAAAATGCTGACAACTCAGGTCATTTATCCCGTTAAACCAGCATCAGCTCGTCAAATCGAAGTAGCCAAGAAAGATTTGGCAGACTTGATTGGTCAGTACGGGGTGGAAATTATTGCCATCGGAAATGGTACTGCTAGTCGTGAAAGTGAAGCCTTTGTAGCGGAAGTTCTGAAAGATTTTCCAGAAGTCAGCTATGTTATCGTCAATGAAAGTGGTGCTTCGGTCTATTCTGCCAGCGAACTTGCTCGTCAAGAATTTCCAGACTTGACCGTTGAAAAACGCTCTGCCATTTCTATCGCCCGTCGTTTGCAAGATTCTCTTGCAGAGTTGGTTAAAATCGATCCTAAGTCAATCGGCGTTGGTCAGTACCAGCATGATGTCAGTCAGAAGAAACTGTCTGAGAGTCTGGACTTTGTCGTGGATACCGTGGTGAACCAAGTCGGTGTCAATGTCAATACGGCCAGCCCAGCTCTTCTTTCACACGTAGCTGGACTCAATAAAACCATCTCTGAAAATATCGTCAAATACCGTGAGGAGGAAGGAAAAATCACTTCACGATCTCAAATCAAGAAAGTTCCTCGTCTGGGAGCCAAGGCCTTTGAGCAGGCTGCTGGTTTCCTACGTATCCCTGAAAGTAGCAATATCCTTGATAATACAGGAGTTCACCCAGAAAACTACTCTGCGGTTAAGGAGTTCTTCAAACGCTTGGATATCAAGGACTTGAATGAAGAAGCACAAAGCAAACTCAAGTCGCTTTCAGTCAAGGAAATGGCGCAAGAGCTAGACCTTGGTCCAGAAACTCTTAAAGATATCATTGCAGATCTTCTCAAACCAGGTCGAGATTTCCGTGATTCCTTTGACGCACCTGTGCTTCGCCAAGATGTCCTAGATATCAAGGATTTAGTGGTTGGTCAGAAGCTAGAGGGTGTGGTGCGTAATGTAGTTGACTTTGGTGCCTTCGTTGACATTGGAATTCACGAGGACGGTTTGATTCATATTTCCCACATGAGTCGCAAATTTATCAAACATCCCAGCCAAGTGGTGTCAGTCGGAGATTTGGTAACAGTTTGGGTTAAGAAAATAGATACTGAACGTGAAAAAGTCAATCTGTCGCTCCTAGCTCCAAATGAAACTGACTGATTACGTTAAGCAGGTCTCACTAGCAGACTTCGGCAGACCTTTTATCCATCATGCCCAGTGGAATAGTCGTCTACGTTCGACAGGTGGACGATTTTTCCCAAAAGATGGGCATTTGGATTTTAATCCCAAGGTTTATCAGGAACTCGGTCTGGATGTTTTTAGGAAAATTGTCCGACATGAACTCTGTCATTATCACCTCTATTTTCAAGGGAAGGGCTATCAACACAAGGATAGGGATTTTAAGGAACTTTTGAAAGCAGTGGATGGATTAAGGTTTGTACCATCCTTGCCCAATAGTAACACCAAACAAATCAAGCTTTATCGTTGCCAATCCTGCCAGCAAAGGTATCAGCGCAAGCGAAGGATTGATACCAAACGCTATCGCTGTGGACTTTGTCGAGGTAAATTGCTACTAATAAATCAGCCTGAGGACTGATGAAAGCCGAGCCTACCCGTGATATACTATGTCTAATCTAGCAGAAAGAGGAAAAATCATGAACAGTAAATTTTATAAAATGAGACGAAATCGCATGATTTCAGGAGTTCTGGCAGGTCTGTCAGACAAGTGGAACTTTGATGTTACCCTTGTTCGTTTTCTATTTGCTATTTTTACAGTCGCAAACTTTGGACTTGGCGTGATTATCTATATCATCCTAGCTTCTGTCATGCCAACCAAGGAAGAAATCGAAGCAGAAATGTACGGAACAGGCCCACGCAAACGCAAAGAAGCCCAAGCTATTGATGACACTGAAGGCTGGTTTTGGTAAGGTAAATAAGAAAATAAGCTTTGTATTATATAATACAAGGCTTTTTTCATCTTGTCAGAATCTATGGCTAAATGGTATAATAAGCGTATAAAACGATTTTGATTATTATAGTGAAAAATTTTTCAAGAATCTATAAAGAGAGTTACTAAATGGAATCATAATCGAAAAATAATATTCATAAAATGTGGAGTTTTTTATGTTCGAACTAAATATAACAAAGTTAATTATTGTATGTGATGAGAGTACAGTTGGATATGCTAATTACTTACGCCAACTTGTAAGTGCTAATGACGATGAAGAAGACGTAATTATAGGAACTAAAGATGGTGCAATTAAAGTAAGTGTTTGGTTAGAAAAGCATTATTTAGATAATATGTCTACAATATCGTCTAATGAACATGTTTTGTTTATAGGAGAAAATCAAGCTAGTAAAGATGAAATACCAAGTATGACTGTAAAATTTGACCAACTTGGAATGAAATATGGATGGTTAGGCAAGCGTGGTATGATGCTAGTTTCAAGTACTATAGATAACCCAGATAGTTACAATGAATTTATTAATCTCTGTAGTGACTACAAGACTGAGTTTGAACTAATAGAGTTTAAAAAACCACTTCATGAACAAGCACTAGACGCAGCTGTTGGTGTTATGGGTGATATTCCTGATATTATGATGAATGTTGGAAATACATTATTATCTTTCTTGGGACCTGTGCCAGCTATTGCAGCGGATGCAGTCAATGCGGTTGCAGAAGCTACAAAATGGATTACAACAACAGATGATCAGAGAAAAATTACTGACCAACAATTCCGAGCTTTGACTTTAATATTATACATGGATGGATTATCAGAGTTCTTGGAGGGGTGATGAATGGATGGTTTTAGAGAGGGATATGAATTCTTTCAAAAGCGAGCTGGTAATTTAGCAGGAATTGTAGATGGAGAGCAGTATATAGATACTGTAAATTCAGAGATAGATAATTTGATGAACTCTATTAATAATCTTAAATCAAGTGGTTCACTTGTAGAAACATTAAAGGGAGATGCTGCTGAATTTTGGCACGGCGGAACCTTTAATATTAAGGCAGTTATTAATTCCTCAAAAAACAGAGTACAAGTTGATCGTAGCCATGATTTTGGATCTGCTGATATTACGGGAGTAAACTTCGATGCTAAGTTTGGTTTAAAATATTATAAAGATGCTACTTCGACTGCTAAACAACAGTCAAAGAGTATTATTGATTGCTATAATGATTATAAACCTAAAGGTATAAAAGATGAGTTTCCCATCTATTTAGAAAAGAGAAGTATGGACAAAGAAATAGATCCGAATACTACAGTCTATTTTGAACAACATAGAATTGTTCCATCTGATCAACTTGAGGAAATTATTGCAATATTAGAAAGTAAAGGGCGAGAGTATTCAATTAATTCCCCCAAAGGTTTTAATAAGTATGAGGATACTCGAAATTACCTGAGTGATAGAGTTAGAGATAATAAAGGAAATGAGTCAATTCCTTTATCTAAACAAGAAGCTCACGATCTAGCGCAATTGGCTAAAGAGGGTGGAGTAAATTCTGAGGATTTACACTTAACAACTGAAGAGCTTATTAAATACACTCATATATTAAAACAATCATACAAGGCTGGCTTAACTGCAGCAACAATATCGATGGTTTTGCAAGTTGCACCTGAAATATGGAATGCAATAGCTTATCTAATTAAGAATGGATATGTCGGTGAAAGACAATTTAAAAAAATAGGTTTTGCAGCACTTACAGGAGCAGGCGAAGGATTTGTAAGAGGTACAGTTTCAGCAGCAATTACAGCAAGTTGTCTGTCTGGGGTATTTGGAAAGACTCTTAAAAAAGCTAATCCATCAGTAATAGGTGTAGTGACAGTACTAGTAATGAACTCGATGAAGAACTCGTATAAAGCATTTACTGGCGAGATGAATAGAAGTGAGATGGTGACCGAGTTAATTAAAGAAATGTTTATTACAACCTGTGCATTTTCAATGGGATTATTAGGAAAAGCATATATCAAAATTCCGTTACCTAAATTTCTTTCTCAACTTAATGAAGTTGTTCCTTTAGGATACATGATAGGTAGTTTTGTAGGATCAATAGCTGGCTCTGTTATTTACTCTTCAATATACAATCCAGTGCTATCATTTTGTGTTGAGTCAGGATTTACTCTATTTGGTTTAGTAGATCAAGATTACGAGTTGCCAGAAGAAGTATTAAAAGAAATAGGAATTGAAGTTTTTGAATATGAAAAGTTTGAATACGAACCGTTTGAATATGAGAAATTTGAATACGAGCGATTTGAATATGAACAATTTGAGCATGAGAAACTTCATACGATATTCCTAAGAAGAGGAGTTATAGGTGTAAATTGTGTAGGATATTTATAATAGTCGGATTGAATATCTTTTATAAGTACGAATATATTTATAATTATAAAAGACAATTTTTTTCTATCTGAAATTAGTTTTATTAAGTTAAATCAGTCAATAACTATTAAATGCTGAAAAAGAAACGCAAAGAAGTCCAAGCTATTGAAGAAAATGATGGATGGTTTTGGTGAGGTAGAAACAGTTATTTTACTGTTAGTCTATGAATTCGACTAATCTATTTTAAAATTTTTGAACCCTTGTATCCGCAAGGGTTTTCTTCTTGCTTTCTTTTTATGGTAAAATATTTTTAATAAAATATCTACATTTCCTCCAATCTTACAAAAATGTAAGATTAAAGTCTCTTTTGTAAGGTTAGGTTATGGCAAGCGGTCTTTTTTTGATGTAAACTAGACTCATAAAGAACAAAGGAGTATCATCATGAAACAAATTTTACAGAAGAAAACAAGAAAACCAAGCCATAAAGATATCGAGCGCGTTCAGCTGGGATGCGCTATGATGCAAGCAACATTTCATTTGATGGGATATTAAGAAAGGAGATTCTCATGACACTTTTAGATGTAAAACACGTTCAAAAAATTTATAAAACTCGTTTTCAGGGCAACCAAGTAGAAGCTCTCAAGGATATTCACTTTACCGTCGAAAAGGGTGACTACGTTGCCATCATGGGTGAGTCTGGTTCTGGTAAATCAACTCTTCTCAATATCCTAGCTATGCTGGATAAACCAACTCGTGGTCAGGTTTATCTGAATGGAACTGATACAGCAACCATTAAAAATTCACAGGCTTCTAGCTTCCGTCGTGAAAAGCTGGGCTTTGTCTTCCAAGACTTTAACTTGCTAGATACTCTCTCTGTAAAGGATAATATCTTGCTTCCGCTTGTCTTGTCAAGAAGACCCATTACGGAGATGATGAAGAAATTGGTGGTGACAGCTGAGAATCTTGGTATCAACCAATTGCAAGAGAAGTATCCTTACGAGATTTCAGGTGGGCAGAAACAGCGTGTAGCAGTAGCCCGCGCCATCATCACAGAACCTGAAATTCTCCTTGCGGATGAGCCAACAGGAGCCCTTGATTCCAAGTCATCTGCAGCCTTACTTGATGTCTTTGATGAAATCAATGAGCGTGGCCAAACTATTCTCATGGTAACCCACTCAACAGCAGCAGCTAGCAGAGCTAAACGTGTACTCTTTATCAAAGACGGCATTCTTTACAACCAAATCTACCGTGGAGAGAAGACAGAACGTCAGATGTTCCAAGAAATTTCTGATACCTTGACTGTCATGGCAAGCGAGGTGAATTAGTATGTTTCGATTAACCAATAAGTTAGCGGTATCGAACTTGATTAAAAACCGCAAACTCTACTATCCTTTTGCGCTGGCTGTTCTCTTGGCAGTCACCGTCACCTATCTCTTTTACTCTCTAACCTTCAATCCCAAGATTTCGGAAATCCGTGGAGGGACAACCATTCAAGCTACTCTTGGATTTGGTATGTTTGTCGTCACCCTTGCGTCAGCTATTATCGTCCTTTATGCAAATAGTTTTGTTATGAAAAACCGTTCCAAGGAACTAGGGATTTATGGCATGTTGGGCTTGGAGAAGCGCCATCTAATCAGTATGACCTTTAAAGAGTTAGTGCTATTTGGAATTCTAACTGTTGGAGCAGGTATCGGTATTGGAGCCTTATTTGACAAGTTGATTTTTGCATTCTTGCTCAAACTGATGAAATTGAAGGTTGAACTGGTCGCCACCTTCCAGATGAAAGTTGTCATTACAGTACTTGTTGTCTTTGGATTGATTTTCCTAGGCCTCATGTTCCTGAATGCCCTTCGAATCGCCCGTATGAATGCCCTCCAGCTTTCTCGTGAAAAAGCTAGTGGTGAGAAAAAAGGACGTTTCCTTCCTCTCCAAACTATTCTTGGTGCGATTAGTTTAGGTATTGGTTATTATCTTGCGCTTACTGTAAAAGATCCTCTTACAGCCCTAACAATCTTCTTCTTAGCTGTTTTGCTGGTTATCTTTGGTACTTATCTTTTGTTCAATGCAGGAATTACAGTTTTCCTTCAAATCTTAAAGAAAAACAAGAAATACTATTACCAGCCCAATAACCTTATCTCAGTGTCCAACTTGATTTTCCGTATGAAGAAAAATGCGGTTGGACTAGCAACTATCGCTATTTTGTCAACAATGGTTTTGGTAACCATGTCAGCAGCGACTAGTATTTTCAATGCCTCAGAAAGCTTTAAAAAAGTTCTAAATCCTCATGATTTTGGGGTTTCAGGACAAAATGTTGAAAAAGAAGACTTGGACAAACTCTTGAGCCAGTTTGCAAGTGACAAAGGTTATAAGATTAAAGAGAAAGAAGTTCTTCGTTACGCTTACTTTGGTGTTGCAAACCAAGAAGGTAGCAAGTTAACCCTTTTTGAAAAAGGACAAAATCGTGTCCAACCCACAACAGTTTTCATGGTATTTGACCAAAAAGATTATGAAAATATGACTGGCCAAAAATTGTCTCTATCAGGAAATGAGGTCGGACTCTTTGCAAAGAATGAGGGAGTTAAAGAACAGAAAGCTCTAACTCTAAATGATCATCAATTTTCTGTCAAAGAAGAATTTACTAAAGATTTCATTGTAAACCATGTTCCAAATCAGTTTAATATTTTGACTGCTGATTACAATTACCTTGTTGTACCTAATTTACAAGCCTTTTTGGATCAATTCCCAGATTCGGCTATCTATAATCAGTTTTACGGTGGTATGAATGTAAATGCCAACGAAGAAGAACAACTCAAGGTCGCTGAAGAATATGATAAATACCTCAATCAGTTTAATGCTCAATTAAACACGGAAGGTAGCTATGTTTACGGTAGCAATCTAGCAGATGCTAGTTCTCAGATGAGTGCCCTCTTTGGTGGTGTCTTCTTTATCGGTATTTTCCTATCCATTATCTTTATGGTCGGAACTGTTCTGGTCATCTACTACAAACAAATTTCTGAAGGCTATGAAGACCGTGAGCGCTTTATTATCTTGCAGAAAGTCGGTTTAGATCAAAAGCAAATCAAGCAAACTATTAACAAACAGGTTTTAACTGTTTTCTTCCTTCCTTTGCTTTTTGCCTTCATACATCTAGCCTTTGCCTACCATATGCTTAGTCTGATTTTAAAAGTGATTGGTGTAATAGATACGAATATGATGTTGACTGTGACCTTGTCTATCTGCGCTATCTTCCTCATCGCCTATGTGCTGATTTTCATGATTACTTCAAGAAGTTATCGCAAGATTGTCCAAATGTAAAAAAGATACCTCGACTTCAAAATCGAGGTATTTCTTGTATTTTATACTCAATGAAAATCAAAGAGCAAACTAGGAAGCTAGCCACAGGTTGCTCAAAACACAGTTTTGAGGTTGTAGATAAGACTGACGAAGTCAGCGACCATATCTACGGCAAGGCAACGCTGACGTGGTTTGAAGAGATTTTCGAAGAGTATTAAATGCTGAAAAGTTGTCCGAGCAGGAAAGTAACTCCCATAGTCAAGAGACCAATAGCTAGGTTTCGAATCATAGCTGTTTTGGTTGGGGCTTTTCCAAGTTTGGCACTAGTGTAACCAGTGAGAAGAAGGGCCACACCGACGATAAGGACAGTAACAGGGATGCGGTATTCACTTGGGAAAATGGTAATTGAAAGCATTGGTGGTAAGCTACCAAGGAAAAAAGAAATAAAGCTAGAGATAGCAGCATGCCAAGGATTGGTAAACACTTCATACTCAATCCCATATTTTTCCTCTACCAAAGCCTTGAGCGGATTATTTAAAAAGGCTTTGTTGGTGAGAAGTTGGGCTGATGTTTCACACTCACCATTTTGAATATAGGCAGCATAGAGGGACTTTTTGGCTAGTTCCATATCTTGGTCTAGCAAGACTTGCTCACGCGCAACGGCTGCTTCCTCGGTATCTTTTTGAGTTGAAACGGATACATATTCTCCACCAGCCATTGAAAAGGCACCTGTCAAAATAGCTGCAAAGCCTGATAAAAAGATAATCCAGATATTGGTCGTGGCACTAGCAACCCCGATAACCACACCAGCAATGGAAATAATCCCATCATTGGCACCAAGCACACCCGCACGCAGGATATTTAAACGACCTGCAAAATTTGAATCAATTTCGTGATTTGTTTCTGACATATTATTCTCCTTTTTATCCAGTATAAAGGAAAAATATAAGGAAATCAATCTTTTAAAACTGTCTGAAAAAAGTTGCACGATTTTAATTTTTTAAGAGTTTTTAAGTTGAAATCAGTACTAGCTAGTAGGAAAGGATAAAAGATAGGTAAAGCTGATAGACTCGTCCTTTTTCTAGCTATCTATGGTATAATAGAAGGTAGATTTACTAATCGGAGTAAGAAAGATTTTATGATTAAACTAGTAGCAACGGATATGGACGGAACCTTCCTAGATGGGAATGGACGCTTTGATATGAACCGCCTCAAGTCTCTTTTGGCTTCCTACAAGGAAAAAGGGATTTACTTTGCGGTAGCTTCAGGGCGCGGATTTCTGTCTCTAGAAAAATTATTTGCTGATGTTCGTGATGACATTATTTTCATCGCGGAAAATGGCAGTTTGGTAGAATATCAAGGTCAGGACTTGTATGAAGCGACTATGTCTCGTGACTTTTATCTATCAACTTTTGAAATGCTGAAAACTTCACCTTATGTAGATATCAATAAACTGCTCTTGACGGGAAAAAAGGGAGCTTATGTTCTAGATACGGTTGATGAGACCTATTTGAAAGTGAGCCAGCACTATAATGAAAATATCCAAAAAGTAGCGAGTTTGGAAGATATCACAGATGACATTTTCAAATTTACAACCAACTTCACAGAAGAAACGCTAGAAGCTGGGGAAGCTTGGGTCAATGAAAACGTTCCTGGTGTTAAGGCCATGACAACTGGTTTTGAATCCATTGATATTGTTCTGGACTATGTCGATAAGGGTGTGGCTATTGTTGAATTAGCTAAAAAACTTGGTATCACAATGGATCAGGTTATGGCTTTTGGAGACAATCTAAATGACTTGCATATGATGCAGGTTGTGGGACATCCTGTAGCTCCTGAAAATGCACGACCTGAAATTTTAGAATTAGCAGAGACAGTGATTGGTCACCATAAGGACCAGTCGGTTATAGCTTATATGGAGGGCTTATAATGGCAGATATAAAATTGATTGCATTGGACTTGGACGGTACCTTGCTGACTACTGATAAAAGGCTGATGGATCGCACCAAGGCAACCTTGAAAGCTGCGCGTGATCGTGGTATTAAGGTCGTATTGACAACTGGTCGCCCTTTAAAAGCTATGGATTTCTTTCTCCATGAGCTAGGGACTGATGGTCAGGAAGATGAGTATACGATTACTTTTAATGGTGGTTTGGTTCAGAAAAATACAGGTGAAATCCTTGATAAAACAGTCTTTTCATATGATGATGTGGCACGCTTGTATGAGGAAACAGAGAAATTATCACTGCCTCTTGATGCCATCTCAGAAGGAACTGTTTATCAAATTCAATCTGACCAAGAAAGTCTTTATGCCAAATTCAATCCAGCTTTGACTTTTGTTCCAGTTGACTTTGAAGACCTATCTAGTCAAATGACTTATAATAAATGCGTGACTGCCTTTGCTCAAGAACCCTTGGATGCAGCCATTCAAGAGATTTCTCCAGAATTGTTTGATCAATATGAAATCTTTAAGTCACGTGAAATGTTGCTAGAGTGGTCACCAAAGAATGTTCATAAAGCAACAGGTTTGGCAAAACTGATCAGCCATCTTGGAATTAACCAAAGTCAAGTCATGGCATGTGGTGACGAGGCCAATGACCTCTCTATGATTGAATGGGCAGGGCTCGGTGTTGCCATGCAAAACGCTGTTCCTGAAGTCAAGGCAGTCGCAAATGTAGTGACGCCAATGACCAATGATGAAGAGGCTGTCGCCTGGGCTATCGAAGAATATGTGCTAAAGGAGAACTAAGATATGGGATTATTTGACCGTCTATTCGGAAAAAAAGAAGAACCTAAAATCGAAGAAGTTGTAAAAGAAGCTCTGGAAAATCTTGATTTGTCTGAAGATACAGAAGCTGAGGAAGTTTCTCAAGAAGTGGCAGAAGTTGAAAGTTCTGAAGAAGGTCTGCTCGAAGAAGAGGAAAATCAAGATACAGTTGAAGAAAGTCTGGATTCAGAGCCAGATGTAGAGGTTCATCAAGAAAAAGTCGAAGAATTGCTAAACTCAGAAGAAGTCACAGAGGAAGAGAATACTGAGCTCCTAGAGACTGTAGAAGAAAATAGTTCTGAAGTGCTTGAACCAGAAACGTCTCAAGTAGAAGAAACTGTTCAGGAAAAATATGACCGCAGTCTTAAGAAAACTCGTACAGGCTTCGGAGCACGCTTGAATGCCTTCTTTGCTAACTTCCGTTCTGTCGATGAAGACTTCTTCGAAGAATTGGAAGAATTGCTCATCATGAGTGACGTCGGTGTGCAGGTCGCTTCTAACCTAACAGAAGAGCTTCGCTATGAAGCTAAACTCGAAAACGCTAAGAAGCCTGATGCACTTCGCCGTGTCATTATCGAGAAATTGGTTGAACTCTACGAAAAGGATGGCAACTACGATGAACAAATCCATTTCCAAGATGGTTTGACAGTTATGCTCTTCGTCGGTGTGAACGGTGTTGGGAAGACAACTTCTATTGGGAAATTAGCTCATCGTTACAAGCAAGCTGGCAAAAAAGTCATGCTAGTAGCAGCAGATACCTTCCGTGCGGGAGCCGTTGCCCAGCTAGCAGAATGGGGCCGTCGTGTTGATGTTCCTGTTGTGACGGGGCCTGAAAAAGCTGATCCAGCTAGCGTTGTCTTTGATGGGATGGAACGAGCTGTAGCAGAAGGAATTGATATTCTTATGATTGATACTGCTGGTCGTTTGCAAAATAAGGATAACCTTATGGCTGAGCTGGAAAAGATTGGTCGTATCATCAAACGTGTTGTACCAGAAGCACCACATGAAACCTTCTTGGCTCTTGATGCATCAACGGGTCAAAATGCCCTGGTACAGGCCAAAGAATTTTCAAAAATCACGCCATTAACTGGAATTGTCTTGACTAAGATTGATGGAACTGCTCGAGGTGGTGTTGTTCTAGCCATCCGTGAAGAACTCAATATTCCTGTAAAATTGATTGGTTTTGGTGAAAAAATCGATGATATTGGAGAATTTAATTCAGAAAACTTTATGAAGGGTCTCTTGGAAGGCTTAATCTAATTAGAAGTAAAAATCCTGCAAGGTACAAACTTGCAGGATTTTTTGTTATTCTAAACGACCATCTTGACGATAGGCGATATCTGGTTGCCAAGTCCATTTGGCACCGAATTTTTCAAGTAGATCAAAGCTAGCTTGAGGTCCCATGCTTCCAGCTTTATAGTCATGAAGTGGGGCACCATTTTCAGCCCAGAGCTCTTCGATACGGTCAATCAATTTCCATGACGCACCAACTTCATCCCAGTGGCTAAAGTTAGTTGAGTTGTTATTTAAGACATCATAAATCAATTTCTCGTATGGTTCTGGAGAAGCACCAGTTGCGGTCGCATCTGTACGGTAATCAAGTGAGTTGGGAGCCAAGTTGAATTCTTCTCCTACTTGCTTCCCATTTAGGCTAAGAGAGAAGCCTTCTGTTGGTTGGATATAGATGGTCAAGATGTTTGGAGCAAGTGGCTCACCAAAGATAGAATCCATTTGTTTAAAGACGATGTTGACATGAGTTCCTTTTTCAGTTAGACGTTTACCAGTACGGAAGAAGAAAGGAACACCACGGAATCGATCGCTGTCTACAAAGAAGGCACCAGATGCAAAAGTTTCAGTTGTTGATTCTGGATTTACATTTGGTTCGCTACGATAAGAGATATATTTCATGCCATCAATCTTACCAGAGCGGTATTGACCACGGATAAAGTGTTCTTTAAGCTCTTCATCAGTTGGATGATAGAGGTTTTTAAAGACTTTAATCTTCTCAGCACGAATCTCGTCTTTTGTGAAGCTTGCTGGCTTGTCCATAGCAAGGAGAGAAAGAAGTTGGAGTGTATGGTTCTGTACCATATCACGGAGGGCACCTGATTGGTCATAGTAGCCACCACGTTCTTCTACACCCAAGCGCTCCGCAAAGGTAATTTGAACATTGTCGATAAATTCCTTGTTCCAAACGTTTTCGAAAATCAGGTTGGCAAAGCGAACTGCAAAGATACTTTGGATCATTTCCTTACCAAGATAATGATCAATACGGAAAATTTGTTCTTCGTCAAATGTTGCTAGGAGCTCGTCATTCAACTTGCTTGCAGTTGCGTAATCTGTACCAAATGGTTTTTCAACGATTAAGCGCTCAAAACCTTTACCATCCACAATGTTTTCAGACTTGAGGTGTTTTGCGATAGTTCCAAAGAACTGAGGTGCCATAGACAAGAAGAAGAGCTTGTTGTGTTCAGCTTGGTACTTGTCATTTAGTTCAGCCTGCAATTGACGCAAAGCAATGTAGTGTTCTGTATCATTGACATCATGACTTTGATAGTAGAAGTGACTAGCGAATTCTTGAGCCTGTTCGGTACTATCTGCCAAATCAAGGATCGATTCGACTACAACAGATTCAAAATATTCCTTGCTCCAAGGACGACGGGCAGTTCCAATAACTGCAAAGTGCTTGGAAAGATTGCCGGATTTATAAAGTCTAAAAAGGGAAGGGTAGAGCTTGCGTTTAGCCAGGTCTCCACTCGCACCGAAAATTGTAACAATAACCTTAGATGACATCTAGCTACCTAATTTCTATTTTTATTCCTAGTCTTGCTAGGTATGAGGAAATCTCATTTCATAAACTTAATTCTAACATAATTTTCCGAAAAATCAAAAAATCCAATACGAGATAGAAAAAAACTGCAAGGAAATCCTTACAGTTTAAGTTTAGACGTTTAAGACCTTGTCTAAGAACTCTTTCAGACGTGGGTGTTGAGGGTTATCAAAGATTTGATCAGGTGTTCCGTCTTCAAGGAATTCACCATCAGCCGTAAAGATAACACGGTTGGCTACCTGGCGAGCAAATCCCATCTCATGGGTTACGATAATCATGGTCATACCTTGTTCCGCCAATTCCTTCATGACATTCAGTACATCTCCGACCATCTCAGGGTCAAGGGCTGAAGTTGGCTCATCAAAGAGCATGATATCAGGATTCATGGCAAGTCCACGAGCGATAGCTACACGCTGTTTCTGACCGCCTGAAAGGCTATCTGGGTTGGCATTAGCTTTATCTGCTAGTCCAACCTTTTCAAGCAACTCCATCCCCAATTTTTCAGCCTCTTCTTTGGTCATCCGTTTGTGTTCAATAGGTGCAAAAGTGATATTTTCTAGGACGGACATGTGCGGGAAGAGGTTGAAGTGTTGGAAGACCATTCCTACATTTTCGCGAACATGGTCGACATTGGTTGATTTTTCAGTCAAATCATAACCATTCACTGTGATGTGGCCACTCGTTACCTCCTCGAGAAGGTTAAGGCTACGGAGGAAAGTGGATTTACCAGAACCAGAAGGACCGATGATGCAGACAACATCTCCTTCATAGAATTTAGTTGTAATTCCTTTTAAAACTTCGTTTTTTCCATAATACTTATGCAAATCATTTACATCAATTTTTAGTTTTGCCATTAACGAATCCTCTTTTCTAAGCGTTTCGCTAGTCTAGTCAAAAGCGTGATAATTACAAGATAGAAGATAGCAAGGATTGCATACATCTTGAAACTTTGGTAGTTACGGGCGATGATAATCTTACCAGTTTGGAAGAGTTCAACCAAACCGATAGCAGATACGATAGTTGTATCTTTAAGAGCGATAACGAATTGGTTAACAAAGTTTGGCAACATCAATTTAGTTGCTTGTGGCAAGATAATCTTACGCATGGTTTTTCCATAAGAGATACCCAAGCTTCGGCTGGCTTCCATTTGTCCAACTGGAACGGCCTGAATACCACCACGAACGATTTCAGCGATATAAGCAGCTGCATTGAGTGAGAGGGCAATAGTACCAGCTACAAAGTCGTTAATTGGGCTTTGTTGGCCTGTGATAGACTCGATGAAGTTTGGAATTCCCCAGAAGATGAAGGCTGCAAGAATCATCAATGGGATACCACGGATAACGTCTACGAAAATCTCAGAGATTACGCGAAGAGATTTGTAGGGGCTAACGCTAAACATACCGAAGATAATCCCAATGACAATGGCAATAGCAAATGAGATAAGAGCTAGAGCAAGAGTGATACCAAGCCCGCTAAGGAGTTGTTTGTAGTTATTTTGAAGCAAGCCCCAGATAGTTGTCTCATCAACAGTGCTTGTTGAAGCAGATGAAGATTCGCTAGCTAGGTATTTGTCAAGAATCTTTTGGAATTCACCGTTTGCTTTAAGGTTTGCAAGTCCGTTGTTGAACATTTCAATCAATTCTGGATTTGCTCCTTTTTTAACGGCAAAGGCTGTTTCACCGATTGGAGTTCCAGCGATTGGAGTTTTCAATTTTTGACCCTGGCTGATAGAATATTTGAGAACAGGTTCATCATCCATAACGGCATCAATGGCCCCAGTATTTAAACTGTCATACATTGAAGAACCATCAGCGAAGGTTTTGATTTTATAGCCGTATTTGCTTTGATTTTCTGTTAGGAAGGTTTGAGAAGCGGTTCCGTTTTTAACACCAACTGTCTTTCCTTTCAAATCTTCATAAGAAGCAATGGTACTTGATTCTTTGACACCAAGGATAGTATTGGCAGTGTAGTAGGATTCTGAGAAATCAAAAGTCGCCTTACGAGCATCTGTGACAGACATACCAGCAATGATACCATCTGCTTGACCAGCTTGGACAGCACTGATAGCAGCATCAAAACCAGGGTTGATGATTTCAATTTCAAAACCTTGGTCTTTAGCGATTGCCTTAATCAATTCCATATCAATACCAGTGTATTGGTTGCTTGAATTTTGGAAAACAAAAGGTGCAAAAGAAGAATCGCTGGCAATGATATATTTAGCTTTAACAGGAATAGCTTTTAAGCCTGCTAGAGTAGTTGTGGTTGGCACTGCTGAAGATGATGAAGCAGTCCATTTCTTGATGATTTTATCAAGACTACCATCTTTTTTCATTTCAGCCAATGCCTGGTTAAATTCAGTAACCAGGTGCTCGTATTTGCTTCCTTTTTTCACACCGAAAGCAAAACTTCCTACAGCTTCCCCATCCATTTCAATATGAAGGTCTTGACCTTGGTTAATAGCATACTCGATAACAGGTTTGTCATCCATCATAGCATCAATGGCACCAGCACTCAAGCTGTTGTTCATCAAATCACTAGTGTCAAATGTTTTAATAGTAAAGCCGTATTTATCTTTAATCGTTTCTAGGAAACGTTGAGCGGCTGTTCCGTTTTTAACACCAACAGTTTTGCCAGTTAATTGGTCGTACTTGCTAATTTTGTGTGCCTTTGTAGTTGCAATGACAACTTTTGTATCATAGTAAGTATCAGACATGGTGAAGACTTTTTCACGTTCTTTCGTCTTTGTCATCCCTGCCATGATAGCGTCAGCTTGACCAGCTTGAACCGCATTGACCGCTGCATCAAATCCAGGATAGGACATCTGAATATTCCATCCTTTAATCTCTGCGACTTTGTTAATAATGTCAACATCAATTCCTTTATAAGTTTGATCTGAATCTTTAAACTCAAAAGGTGCATAGGCGGTATCAGACACAATCTTAATCGTCTCTGCTTTTGCAATACCTAATGAGAAAATTGGGAATAAAATTAGCAAAAATGCTAGAAATTTTTTCTTCATTTTTAGTCTCCTTTTCCGAATATTTTCCCATTATATCAGAAAAAGTAAAAAAAGGCAAATTTTTATATTTCTGTGTTAGAAAATATAACATCCATAATTCTTGTTTTGTCTTGAATCACACAACAGAAGTGCTATAATAAAGGTATATCATATAGTAAAAGAGGATAAAGTTATGAAAGACAAAAGAATCTTAAAAGACTTTGAAACTTCTAAAATGAGTTTAAACATTTACACAAGCCCCTTGTTAGCTCTATTTTTCGTCTATATATCTGAGTTCATATCTTCTCTATTTTTTGGCCTTAGTTTTTTAGCATTGATCGGGCTATTTGGCAATCTTGGTATGGGTGGTCAAAGAATTGCAGATTTCCTTCAAGTGTTATTTCATAATTTATCTGATAAAACAAGTGACATCCATTTAATATTTGAATTATTGTCCTTTGGTTTTATCATCTTAACTGTGTTTAGATGGACTAGAAAAGTAGAGAAAAGACCGATTCGAACCTTGGGATTCTATAAAGAAAATTTTTTAAGTGCCTTATTTAAAGGATACGGTCTTGGTCTATCCCTCTTTATACTTGCTTTGGCTGGACTAGTAGTGTTGGGGCAGTATCAATTTGACTCCATTCACTTGGATACTTATTCGCTAGCTTTTACTTTATTTACAATACCTTTTTGGATTTTACAAGGAACGGCAGAAGAATTGGTTACTCGTGCTTGGCTGATTCCACAATTGGCTAAGAGAACTAATCTTAAAGTCGCTATTATCATATCTAGTAGTCTCTTTACCTTACTTCATTTAGGAAATCCAGGCATAACTTTCTTATCTGCAATTGATCTCTTTTTATTCGGAGTTGCCATGTCCCTATATCTTCTTAAAACAGATACTATATGGGGTATAGGTGGTATTCATGGAGCTTGGAATTTCGCACAGGGAAACCTCTTTGGAGTATTAGTTAGTGGTCAGTCTTCAGGAACCTCAATCATGAAATTTACTCCACAAGGCAATCAAGACTGCCTTTCTGGTGGGTCTTTTGGTATTGAGGGTTCCATCGTGTCCAGTATTATTTTGTTTGTGCTGATTCTTTATCTCGCTTATCAATTAAAGAAAGAAAATGAAAGGATGTGACTTCGGTCCGTCCTTTTCTTCGTGAAAATGCTATAAGTATGCTAAAATAGGAATAGCACATGGAGAGAGGATTCTTATGATTAACCGCATTACAGAAAATCAATTTAAACTAGTATCAAAATATCAACCTTCAGGAGATCAACCCCAAGCTATCGAGCAGTTGGTTGATAATATCGAGGGGGGAGAAAAAGCTCAGATTCTGATGGGGGCGACCGGAACAGGGAAGACCTATACCATGAGTCAGGTCATTTCCAAAGTCAATAAACCAACTCTGGTTATTGCCCACAATAAAACTCTAGCAGGCCAGCTCTATGGGGAGTTTAAGGAATTTTTCCCTGAAAATGCAGTTGAGTACTTTGTGTCTTACTATGATTATTACCAACCTGAGGCCTATGTCCCTTCTAGTGATACCTACATTGAGAAGGATAGTTCTGTCAATGACGAGATTGACAAGCTCCGACACTCAGCGACTTCAGCCCTTTTGGAGCGCAATGATGTTATTGTCGTGGCTTCAGTCTCTTGTATCTATGGTTTGGGTTCGCCCAAGGAATACGCTGATAGTGTCGTTAGTCTCCGTCCAGGTCTTGAAATTTCTCGTGATAAACTCTTGAATGACTTAGTTGACATCCAGTTTGAGCGAAATGATATTGATTTCCAACGGGGAAGATTTCGTGTGCGTGGGGATGTAGTGGAGATTTTCCCAGCTTCCCGAGATGAACACGCTTTTCGAGTAGAATTTTTTGGAGACGAAATTGACCGTATTCGTGAAGTGGAAGCTTTGACTGGTCAGGTATTGGGAGAAGTGGATCATTTGGCGATTTTCCCTGCGACTCACTTTGTGACCAATGATGACCACATGGAAGTTGCCATTGCAAAGATTCAAGCAGAATTAGAAGAGCAACTAGCTGTCTTTGAGAAGGAAGGCAAATTGCTAGAAGCTCAACGTTTGAAACAGCGGACAGAGTATGATATCGAAATGTTGCGTGAGATGGGCTATACCAACGGGGTTGAGAACTATTCACGTCACATGGATGGACGGAGTGAGGGTGAGCCTCCTTATACGCTTCTCGACTTCTTCCCAGATGATTTTTTAATTATGATTGACGAGAGTCACATGACTATGGGACAAATAAAAGGCATGTACAATGGAGACCGTTCGCGTAAGGAAATGCTGGTTAATTATGGTTTCCGTTTGCCGTCTGCTCTGGACAATCGTCCTCTCCGTCGTGAAGAGTTTGAAAGTCATGTACATCAGATTGTCTACGTTTCAGCGACACCTGGTGACTATGAAAATGAACAGACCGAGACAGTGATTGAGCAAATCATTCGTCCGACAGGGCTTTTGGATCCTGAGGTGGAAGTCCGTCCAACTATGGGGCAGATTGATGACCTCTTGGGTGAAATCAATGCCCGTGTTGAAAAGAACGAGCGTACCTTTATCACAACCTTGACCAAGAAGATGGCAGAGGACTTGACCGACTACTTCAAGGAAATGGGTATCAAGGTCAAGTACATGCACTCGGATATCAAGACATTGGAGCGGACTGAGATTATCCGTGACCTGCGCTTGGGTGTCTTTGATGTCTTGGTCGGAATCAACCTCCTTCGTGAAGGAATTGACGTTCCTGAAGTGAGTCTTGTAGCGATTCTCGATGCTGACAAGGAAGGCTTTCTTCGTAACGAACGTGGACTCATCCAGACCATTGGACGTGCTGCACGTAATAGCGAAGGTCATGTTATCATGTATGCGGACACGGTTACCCAGTCTATGCAACGTGCTATCGATGAAACTGCCCGCCGTCGCAAAATCCAGATGGCTTATAATGAAGAACACGGTATTGTGCCTCAGACAATCAAGAAAGAAATCCGTGACCTGATTGCCGTGACCAAGGCAGTTGCTAAGGAAGAAGACAAGGAAGTCGATATCAATAGCCTAAACAAACAAGAGCGCAAAGAACTTGTTAAGAAACTCGAAAAACAAATGCAAGAAGCAGTTGAAGTGCTTGACTTTGAACTAGCAGCTCAGATTCGGGATATGATGCTGGAAGTCAAGGCCTTGGATTAGGGGAATTTTATGAATATTTTAGTTATCAATGGACATCCTGATAAAGAAAGTTACTGTCAAGCAATTTTTCAAACGATTGTAGAAAATATAGACTCAAAGAGACATGAACTTGAAATGATTAATCTTAATGAGGAAGAGTTTGATCCTGTTTTACGTTATGGTTATCGACAAAGAATGGAGGACAATCCGTTTATTCTACGCTCTCAAGAATTAATTCAGTGGGCAGATCATTTCATTTTTGTTTATCCTATTTGGTGGAGTAGTATGCCTAGTCTATTGAAGGGGTGGATTGATCGTGTTTTTACGCCAGGCATTGCATACTCTGCAAATAATCGAGGAAGCTTTATTTTGAATTACTTGAGAGGTAAACAGTTCAAAAAGTTATTAAAAGGAAAAACAGCTAGTATCTATGCAACTTCTATGGCACCAACTTGGTGGTACAAAGTATTTTCAGGTCCAGTTAACATTCCAGACAGTTATGGAATATCAGCATTAAAGAATGCTGTATTGAATCACTGTGGCATAAAAACAAAGAGGGTTTCAATCTTGGGAGAGTTAGGCCGTGAAGTAAATACAAGTTCAACGAGACAAAAATTTCTACAAAAAGTAGCAAAGGAAGTTAGGATGTTGGATTAAGGAGAAGAAAACAAATGACGGTTATTATCAAATCAATGGAAACTCCTGAAGAGATAGAAGATAAATCCCTCGTTCACTGGCAAACGTGGAGAGAGGCTTATGATAACCTTTTGCCTGCAGAATTTCAGGAGACAATGACATTAGAAAGATGCCGATTCTTTAGTCAAAAGTATCCAGAAAATACATTGATTGCGATGGATGGCGTGAAGGTGGTTGGTTTTATCAGTTATGGTAATTTTCGTGATGAGACTATTCAAGCTGGTGAAATTATTGCTTTATATGTTTTAAAAGACTATTACGGAAAAGGCATTGCACAAAAGTTAGTGAGAGCAGCTTTGACTGCTCTTGATCATTTTTCTGAAATTTTCTTATGGGTATTGAAAGATAATAAACGAGCCATTGCTTTCTATCAAAAAATGGGTTTTACTTTTGATGGACAAGAAAAGATACTTGAACTTGGAAAGCCTATGAAGGAAAAACGGATGGTATTCTATTCTAAATAATTCTAAAAAGTAAAAGCTAATATTTCTGGTACCAAGTCTGAAAATTTAATAAATTAGAAAGTGAGTAAATTTATGTCACGTTCCCAATTAACGATTTTAACAAACATTTGTCTGATTGAAGATCTTGAAACTCAGCGCGTGGTTATGCAGTATCGCTCTCCTGAAACCAATCGCTGGTCTGGTTATGCCTTTCCTGGAGGTCATGTAGAAAATGGTGAGGCTTTTGCGGAGTCTGTCATTCGTGAAATCTATGAAGAAACAGGGTTGACTATCCAAAATCCTCAACTGGTCGGCATTAAAAATTGGCCACTAGATACAGGTGGGCGCTATATTGTCGTTTGTTATAAGGCGACTGAGTTCTCTGGTACCCTTCGCTCTTCAGAAGAGGGAGAAGTTTCTTGGGTGCAAAAGGACCAGATTCCAAACTTGGATCTGGCCTATGATATGTTACCCTTGATGGAGATGATGGAAGCTCCGGACAAATCTGAATTTTTCTACCCTCGCCGTACAGAAGACGATTGGGAAAAGAAAATTTTCTAATCCTTTACCAAATAACCGAGCTGATCCAAGGCCTCCTCTATATAGTGGAGGTCTTGTTGTGTTTCCTGTATAATAGTAATAATAGATTTGGAAAAAATATATGTACTCTGAAATAAATTTAAAATATTTTTAGAAAAGTATTGACAAATCAAAAGAAAACGTTTACTATAGAATAAGGGAACGGTTCCACAACGTAAGAAGGAGGAATGATGACTACAATAAAACAGGTTGCTGAAGAAGCTGGAGTATCAAAATCAACGGTTTCAAGATATATATCAAAAAAAGGTTATGTTGGAGATGATGCGAGAGAGAAAATAAAAAATGCGATTAAAAAATTAAATTACACACCAAATGTATTAGCACAATCTTTGAAAACTAAAAAAAACCAAATGGTAGGACTCTTATTACCAGATATTTCAAATCCCTTCTTCCCAAGATTGGTTCGAGGCGCTGAATCATATTTGAAAGATAAAGGTTATAGAATTATGGTTGGTACGATTTCAGACCAAGAATCTTTGAGTGAATATGTTAATTTACTGTTAAAAACAAATGCTGCTGGCATTATTACTACACATGACTTCACAAAAGAATATCCGGATTTATCATTACCTGTTGTTGTAGTTGACCGAATTAGTAAAGATACAGGTTACGGTGTTTTTTCTGATAATCAGTCAGGTGGTCGTTTGGCTGCTGAAGCAATCTGTAATGCAGGTGCTAAACAAGTTCTGATTATTAAAGTTTTAGATGATAAAGCCGAGAATATCGCGGAACGGTTTGAAGCAAGTTTAAACTATTTGAGGAATAAATCTTTAGAGATTCGTATTGAAGAAAGTGAAACGTTTGACTTTGAAAAAAATCAAAAAGAAGCTAAAGAGAATCTAAAAAGAAATCCAAATATTGATAGTATTATAGCACCTTCTGATATTCATGCAATAGCTTATATTCATGAAATTTTAGCAATTGGGAAAAAAATTCCAGATGATATTCAAATCATTGGTTATGATGATATTGTACTTAGTCAATTTATTTACCCTTCTTTATCAACTATTCACCAATCATCATATAAAATGGGAGAACAGGCTGCAAAGCTAATCTATAATATGGCAAATAAGTTCTCTATAGATGAAGCTAAAATTAAACTACCTGTTAGATACGTAGAAAGAAATACATTAAGGAGAAAGTAATGAGTAAAATTGTTGTTGTTGGAAGTATTTCAATGGACTTAGTTATGAGAACAAAAAGGATTCCAGAAGGAGGTGAAACGATTTTTGGGGATTCGTTTAATATAGTTCCAGGTGGAAAAGGTGCAAATCAAGCTGTAGCTATTGGTAGATTATCCGGTGTAGAAGATAATATTTACATATTTGGAAACGTCGGAGAAGATATTTTTTCAGCAGATTTACTAAGTAATCTGCAAAATAATAATATTTCTACAGAACATGTGGGAACGGTACCACAATTTACGGGAGTTGCACAAATTACTTTATATGGAGGTGATAATAGGATTATTTATTATCCCGGAGCGAATAATTTAGTTAAAACAAATGATTGGAAAAATGAGTGGGAATTGATTAGTGATGCAAGTATTGTTGTATTACAGAATGAAATACCACATGAAGCCAATCTATCTATAGCTAAATTTTGCCAAGAAAATAAAGTTAAGGTGCTTTACAATCCTGCACCAGCTAGAGAAACAGATATAGAGATGATTCCTTTTTGTGATTTTATTACTCCTAATGAGCATGAATGTTCAGAGCTTTTTCCAGATAAGAAATTAGAAGAAATTATTAAAATTTATCCTAATAAAATGATTGTGACATTAGGAGTTGAAGGTTCCATTTATTATGATGGGGCAGTAGTTCAGAAGATTCCTGCTATAAAAGCAGAAGTAGTTGATACTACAGGAGCAGGAGATACATTTAATGGTGCTTTTGCTTATGCTATCTCAAAAGGAAAAGAGATGAATGTTGCATTGTCCTTTGCAACAATTGCTTCACATCTTTCTGTTCAAAGATTTGGAGCGCAAGGAGGCATGCCGAGTTTGAAAGAAATAAAGGAGCATTCAGGATATGAAGAAATATGGGATTTTAAATAGTAATATAGCAAAACTAGCTGATGATTTAGGTCATATGGATTTGGTTTGTATCGGAGATTTAGGATTGCCAGTTCCAAAAGGTGTTGATAAAATTGATTTAGCATTAAGAAAAGGTAGTCCAAGTTTTTTAGAAGTTTTAAAAGAATATTCAGATCATGTACTTATTGAAAAAATTTTCTTAGCAGAAGAAATTAAGGAAAAAAACAAAGAACAGTGGCAAGCAGTTCTAGATCTTTTAGGATCGAATATAATTATTGAATATATTAGTCATGAAGAATTGAAAGCTATGAATACTAAAGTTAAGGCAGTTATTCGCACTGGGGAAGATACACCATATTCGAATATAATCTTGCAATCAGGAGTTATTATTTAGAAGGGGGTTGCCTATGAAAATTGAAATGAAGAACATTTCAAAATCTTTTGGGAATAATCGTGTTTTAGAAAGTATTGATTTGGTTCTTAATTCAGGAGAAGTTCATGCTTTAATGGGAGAGAATGGTGCAGGCAAATCAACCTTAATGAATATTTTAACTGGACTTTTTCCAGCTACTTCAGGAACTATTTTTATTGATGGAAAAGAAAAAACATTTTCTAATCCTCAAGAGGCAGAACGGTTTGGACTGAGTTTTATTCATCAAGAAATGAATACTTGGCCAGATATGACTGTACTTGATAATCTTTTTTTAGGAAGAGAAATTAAAAATTCGATTGGATTTCTAGATAAGGCTAGTATGGAAAGGAAAGCTAAAGAAGCATTTAAACGTCTTAATATATCTATTCCTCTCGATGCAATCATTGGTCAATTATCAGTCGGACAACAACAAATGATAGAAATAGCAAAATGTTTATTATCAGAAGTTTCCTTGTTGATTATGGATGAACCCACAGCAGCTTTAACTGATCGTGAAACTGAAACACTTTTTAAAGTGATAGAAGGATTAAAATCTGATGGTGTAGGTATTGTGTATATTTCACATCGGATGGAAGAAATCTTTAAGATTACAGATCTTATAACTGTTATGAGGGATGGGTTTGTAATTGATACCAAGAAAACGAAGTTAACCAATGCGGATGAATTAGTTCAGAAGATGGTAGGTCGTGAATTAGAAGATTATTATCCAGAAAAAAAGGCTGAGATTGGGAATATTGTTTTTCAAGCTAAGAATCTTTCTGGTGATGCTTTTACGGATATTTCTTTCTATGTACGTCAAGGGGAAATTCTTGGTTTTTCTGGTTTGATGGGTGCTGGTCGTACTGAAATAATGCGAGCAATTTTTGGAATTGATTCTTTAAAATCTGGTCAAATTATAATAAACGAAGAACAACTGATAATTAAAAATCCTTTTGAAGCAATTAAGCATGGAATTGGTTTCTTAACAGAAGATCGTAAAGATGAGGGATTGATTTTAGATTTTTCTATTAAAGATAATATAACTTTACCTAGTACTCGAGATTTTGTTAAAAATGGTATTTTTGATAATAAAACAAGTGATATATTTGTACAACGTTTAATTGATAGGCTACGAATTAAATCAGGTTATCCAGATAAGGAAGTTGGAACACTTTCTGGTGGTAATCAACAGAAAGTAGTTTTAGCAAAATGGATAGGTATTGCACCAAAAGTACTGATTTTAGATGAGCCAACTCGTGGGGTAGATGTTGGTGCTAAGCGTGAAATTTACCAATTAATGAATGAATTGGCTGAACGAGGTGTACCGATTATTATGGTCTCTTCAGATTTACCAGAAGTGATTGGAGTCAGTGATCGCATTATGGTCATGCATGAAGGTAGAATTAGTGGGGAATTAACACGTCGAGAAGCTACACAAGAAAAAGTTATGCAACTAGCTACAGGAGGACAATAGTGTGAAAAATACTATGAAGTATATGTCAGAATTGACAACAGTAATAGCATTGATAATTTTAATGGCTGTCATCACTATTATCAATTCAAATTTTTTAACAGCAAATAATCTGTTAAATTTACTATTGCAAGTAACATCAAATGCACTGAGCGCTTTTGGAATGACCTTTGTTATTCTAACAGGTGGAATTGATTTATCAGTTGGATCAATTTTAGCCTTATCCAGTGCGCTCACAGCTGGCCTATTAGGATCTGGAATGCCTATTACATTAGCAATTCTCATCTCTTTAATTTTGGGTTGCATTCTGGGGATGATGAATGGTTTATTGATTTCCTACGGGAAATTAGCTCCATTTATCGTTACTTTAGCAACTATGACTATTTTTAGAGGCGCAACACTTGTTTATACAAATGGGAATCCTATTACAAAAGGATTAAGTGATACATTCTTATTTCAATTTTTGGGGCAAGGTTACATAGTCGGAATTCCATTTCCTGTAATTATTATGTTTATTGTATTTATTGTTTTATATGTTTTACTTCATAAAACAGCATTTGGTAAATCTGTGTATGCTATAGGGGGGAATGAAAAAGCAGCATATATATCAGGTGTGAAACTAAATAAAGTGAAAATTATCATTTATTCAATTTCAGGTATGATGGCTTCAATTTCTGGATTGATTATAACATCACGCTTAAGTTCTGCTCAACCAACAGCAGGTGCTAGTTATGAAATGGATGCTATTGCAGCTGTTGTTCTTGGGGGAACCTCATTATCAGGAGGTAAAGGTCGTATACTGGGGACTCTAATAGGTGCTTTAATTATTGGAGTTTTGAATAATGGACTTAATATTATTGGTGTTTCAGCATTTTGGCAGCAAGTAGTAAAAGGAGTTGTAATTTTAATTGCTGTTCTGATTGATCGTTTTAAAGTTGTAAAACAGTAGAATCATTTTCAATTTTTTTGGAAATAGCAACAATTTATTAGATGACGAACAATAGTCGGGATGGAAACTATCCCTATATATATTAAGAGGAGTAATAACATGAAATTATTAAAAAAATTAGCATTTTTGCTTTGTTTGTAACATTTATTTTTGCTTTAGTAGCTTGTGGAAAAACTGGTTTAGGAAATTCATCAAATGATAATAAATCTACGACTCAAAAGTCGGCAAAAGAATTAAAATTAGGAGTTTCTATTTCGACTACTAACAATCCCTATTTTGTAGCTATGAAAGATGGTCTTGAAAAAGCCGCAGGAGAAAAAGAAGTAACTTTGAAGATAGCAGATGCACAAGATGATGCTGCTAGACAAGCAGATGATATTCAAAATTTTATTAGTCAAAATGTAGATGCTTTACTAATTAATCCAGTTGATTCTGATGCAATTGTTACATCTATTAAAGCTGCTAATAATGCAAATATTCCAGTAATCTTAATTGACCGCGGTAGTAATGGCGGTGAAGTCTTGACAACTGTTGCTTCTGATAACGTAGAAGCGGGTAAAATGGCTGCTGAATTTATTACCAAGCAATTGGGAGAAAAAGCAAAAACTTTTGAATTATCAGGAGTCCCGGGCGCTTCTGCAACAGTAGATAGAGGTAAAGGATTTGAACAAATTTCAAAGGCAAATTTAGATGTTCTTTCTAGTCAATCTGCTAATTTTGATCGTGCAAAAGCTTTGAATACAGCTCAAAATATGATTCAAGGAAACAAAGAAGTACAAGCAATCTTTGCACAGAATGATGAGATGGCATTGGGAGCTGCACAAGCAGTAAAAGCAGCTGGTCTTAGCAATGTATTAATTGTTGGTATTGATGGTCAACCAGATGCACATGATGCTATTGCCAAAGGTGATATTACTGCCACTATTGCTCAGCAACCAGCTAAGATGGGTGAAATCGCTATTCAATCAGCAATTGATCATTATCAAGGGAAAAAACTAGAAAAAGAAACAGTTTCTCCAATTTATCTTGTGACTAAGGATAATGTTGATCAACATAATTGGTAATATATTTTTAATAAGTAGGTACTTATTCATCTTCATTCAATGTAGTTTTTAAATATCATTGTTACTATTTGATCTCTTGGATACAAAAAGACCAGATTCCAAACTTGGATCTGGCCTATGATATGTTACCCTTGATGGAAATGATGGAAGCTCCTGACAAGTCAGAGTTTTTCTACAGCCACCGTACAGAAGATGGCTGGGCGAAGAAAATCTTCTAGTCTTTTACTAAATAGCCAAGTTGATCCAAGGCCTCCTCAATGTAGTGGAGGTCTTGTTGTGTTTCAGCTTCAACTAGGTGGTAATGGATACCATCTGTCAATTCAGATAAAGGTCTAAAATCAGAATGCTCGACTTGTTCTAGAAAATGTTGCACATCTCTGCGGCAAGACAGTTTCAGCAAGGTTTCAATTTCTCCATAAACGGGATGGTCAATCAAAGTATTCTGGACACGTCCTCCATTATCGACGATAGCAAGGAGTTCTTGACCGATTTCTTCAACTTCATGTTTCACTTTGAACAGTTTGTGAACATAAGGATTAGTATCAATTTGCTTATAGACGTAGCCACGATTGGTGGATAAGATAGGAGCGCCATCGGCTCTCAAAATTGCAATGTCCTGGACAATGACCTGACGTGTGACATGAAAATGTTCCGCCAAACTTTGGCCATTGAGAGCTTTAGGAGCTTCTTTCAAGAGTTTGAGCAGGGCTTGTTTGCGATCTTTTGTCATAGTTTTTCCTTTTAACGGCGTTTTCGGAGCACTTTATAGACAGCCAGTGCTAATGTATAGTCTACCATACTATGGATAATTGTGCCAAATCCAACTAGCACAAAGAGAACATAAAACATATTTTCTACATTGGTACCAGAAGTTGCGTAAAAAACGACACAGGCCAATACTTCAGCAAGGGCATGGATAAGCGCTAAAACAAAGTTAAAAATCCAAGAAGATTTTGGTTTATCTAGTGTATCTGGAAATTTTTGCAGGTAAAGAGCTCCCAAAGTCCCAAAAAAGATATGGGAAAAAGCTCGAAAAACGATAACCATAGGATAGCCAGCCATCAAAAATCCAAAACTAGAGGCTAGGATGACAAAAACTGCCATCAAGGGCGACAAGAACATGGCAATAAAAATAGCGATGTGGCTCCCCAAAGTGTAAGAAGCAGGTGGAATGACAATCTTGAAAGGCATAACAATTGGAATCAAAATCGCAATAGCCGTTAAGAGGGCTGTCATTGTCATAAATTGTGTCTTTTTCCGTGTATTCATAAGAATCTCCTTTTTACTGTATATACATTAGTATAGTACAATAAACAAGGCAATAAAGCAAGGATTTACTTGGGTTTATAGGTCATTTTTAAGTTAATACTCTTCGAAAATCTCTTCAAACAATGTCAGCTTCCATTTGCAACCTTAAAACCGTGTTTTGAGGAACCTGCAGCTAGCTTACTAGTTTACTCTTTGATTTTCATTGAGTATAAATATTGGTAAAGATTTCACTAAAAAGAAACTACTTCAAATAAAATCTCCACCTTCAAGTATGAAAGTGGAGATTGTTTTTATTTCTTCAAAGTTTGCAGTCTTGGGACAATAGCTAGGGTTAGAACTGCAGAAATAACTAATTCGGCAATCGAATTTGTCGAGATAACAGTTGCCAGAAGAAGTTGGATATTTCCATTATAAACATTTCCAAATAGGAAGAAGATTCCTCCAAGGACAAAGACTGTGTTGGTAAGTGAACCAAGGGCACCAGCTAGGATTAGTCCAGTCTTGTTTTTCATCAGTTTATAGACTAGATAAGGAGTTAAACCAATCAAAATACGTGGGACAATGGCAATGATAGCTGAGTAGATATTTCCGTTTGGTACAAATGGCGAGAAGAGGTAGCTTGTCGGCAGAATTGTAATCGTATTAACTGTCAGGCTAAGAAGCCCCATCAAAAATCCAAGTGTAACCCCAACTCGTGGACCGTAAATAATGCTGGCAATAATGACAGGAATATGAACGATGGTCGGTTTGATTGGAAATGGAAAAAGGTTAAAGATAAGCGAGCTCAGAAAGTGTATCACGAGCATGGTAGCAAAAAAGATAGCAATGGGTGCAATATTAGAGCGTTTTTTCATCGAGAGTTTCCTTTATTCTTTCTAAAATAATTGTGAGGTCGGCTAAAGCTCCTCGTCCATGGTCTCCGCAAGCTAGTAGGGATTCCTTAGGAGTAATCAGCTGATAGCCGTAGTTTTCTAATGTTTTCAGATTAGCCTGAGTTGCCGGTTGGTCATACATTTTTGTATTCATTGCTGGTGCGATGAGTTTGGGAATATGACTTGGCAGAGCTAGAGCTGTACTGGTCACCATGTTATCCGCAAAGCCGTGGGCTAGTTTTGCAATAGTGTTAGCTGTTGCAGGGGCCACGATAAATAAATCTTCTTTTTTTCCAAGTTCGATATGATTGACTTGATCAGGATAGGGTTCCTTCATGACATCTAAGTGGACAGGATTCTGAGAGAGTACCTGTAGTGTCAAAGGTTGAATAAACTCTGTAGCAGCCTGGGTCATTAAAACAGTAACTTGATGGCCTTGTTTTTTTAGAGAACTGACTAAATCTGCCGACTTGTAAGAGGCAATTGAGCCCGTTACAGCCAAGAGAATGTTTGCCATAGCTTTCCTTTCTAAGAATGATAGGCTTGAATTTTTTCAAGGAGGAGTTTTGCAATTTCTTCTTTAGTGTTAACCGTTTGAAGATAATCTTTCTCAACAAAGATTGCACGATGCTGGTTTGCTGAGATTTGAGTCAGGTCATTTGCGATAATCAAGTCTGCTTGGTTCTTGATAAGACTTTTTCTGGCAATCTCGATGAGATAATCCTCAGAGACATCAACCAGCAGTTTGAAACCAATCAGATGAATAGCAGGATTCCACTCCTTGACTAGAGAGATGATTTTGGGTGTCTTTTTTAGGAACAAAACCTGAACCTCGTCAGTTGAAGAAATCTTAGCTTGATGATTCTGCTTGCTTAAAAATTCTTCTAGATTGGAGCTAGATTGAACTTCCTCAAACCCTGTCATATAAACAGGAGTGTAATCGGACACAGCCATTGAGTGAATCAAGACCTGATAGTCCTTGACACGTTCTTGCATTTCAAGGAGAAGGTCCTTGGTATTGTTAATTTCTCGAATGCTTAGGTTGGGATGGGCTTCTGGCTTCAGAGCTCGTTTTGTTGTTATCAAACAAACTTCATGCCCTGCAGCAAGCAAGGTTTCTGTGATGATTTTCCCCAAGCGTCCTGTAGAATGGTTAGTGATAGAACGGACGCTATCGATAGCTTCACTGGTACCGCCCGATGTAACTAAAATTTTCATAGCACTATTGTACACAAAAATAAACGGTAAGTAAAATGAAAGCAATAAAAATTTGGTAAAAGGAAAGAATATAGTTTCAAACTATAAAGCCATATAAAATTTAAGAAAGGGCTCTAAAAACCTTAAAAACAGGGATATTTACGAACGTTTAGAGAGTTTTAGGATGTTAAAAATCTTGTTTTGTGTTATAATGAGTTATCATATAAGAGGTTAGAGGAGTTTTGAATGAAAACAGATATTGAAATCGCACAGAGTATTGAGTTGAAGCCAATCGTTGATGTTGTAGAGAAACTTGGAATTTCTTACGACGATTTGGAGTTGTATGGAAAATACAAGGCTAAACTCAGCTTTGATAAAATTCGTTCAGTTGAGAGCAATCCAGTTGGGAAATTGATCTTGGTTACTGCCATCAACCCAACACCTGCAGGTGAAGGAAAATCAACCATTACCATTGGTCTTGCGGATGCCTTGAACAAGATTGGCAAGAAAACCATGATTGCTATCCGCGAACCATCTCTTGGTCCAGTAATGGGGATTAAGGGTGGTGCTGCTGGTGGTGGTTACGCCCAAGTGCTGCCAATGGAAGACATCAACCTCCACTTTACGGGGGACATGCATGCCATTACGACTGCCAACAATGCTCTTTCTGCCTTGATTGACAACCATTTGCACCAAGGCAATGAGCTGGGAATTGACCAACGTCGTATCCTTTGGAAACGTGTTGTGGACTTGAACGACCGTGCACTTCGTCATGTTACAGTTGGGCTTGGTGGTCCTCTAAACGGAATTCCACGTGAGGATGGCTTTGATATTACCGTTGCTTCAGAGATAATGGCCATTCTTTGCTTGGCTACGGATATCGAGGACTTGAAACGCCGTTTGGCTAATATTGTTATCGGTTATCGCTATGATCGTACACCTGTTTCTGTAGGTGATTTGCAGGTTGAAGGTGCCTTAGCTTTGATTTTGAAGGATGCGATTAAGCCGAACCTAGTTCAGACAATTTACGGAACACCTGCCTTTGTGCACGGTGGTCCATTTGCCAATATTGCTCACGGATGTAACTCTGTCTTGGCAACTACAACAGCCCTTCACTTGGCTGATTACACAGTTACTGAAGCTGGTTTTGGTGCAGACCTTGGTGCCGAGAAATTCCTTGATATTAAGACACCAAACTTGCCAACATCTCCAGATGCAGTTGTCATTGTCGCAACCCTTCGTGCCCTTAAGATGAATGGTGGTGTGGCTAAAGACGCTTTGACAGAAGAAAATGTGGAGGCAGTTCGTGCCGGTTTTGCTAACTTGAAACGCCACGTTGAAAATATCCGTAAATTTGGAGTACCTGCAGTAGTAGCTATTAATGAATTTGTCTCTGATACTGAAGCAGAAATCGCAGCCTTGAAAGAACTTTGTGCTTCAATTGATGTGCCAGTTGAATTGGCTAGTGTCTGGGCTGATGGTGCAGAAGGTGGAGTAGCTCTTGCTGAAACGGTTGTCAAGACCATCGCTGAAAACCCAGCTAACTACAAACGTTTGTATGATAATGACCTTTCTGTCCAAGAAAAGATTGAAAAGATTGTTACTGAAATCTACCGTGGTAGCAAAGTGAACTTTGAGAAGAAAGCTCAAACACAAATCGCTCAAATCGTTCAAAACGGTTGGGACAAATTGCCAATCTGTATGGCTAAAACTCAATACAGTTTCTCAGACAATCCAAATGCACTTGGAGCACCTGAAAACTTTGAAATTACCATTCGTGAATTGGTACCAAAATTAGGTGCAGGCTTTATCGTTGCCTTAACTGGTGATGTCATGACCATGCCTGGACTTCCAAAACGACCCGCTGCTCTTAATATGGATGTTGAAAGCGATGGAACAGTCCTAGGTTTGTTCTAGTATATTGTAATTGACTTTATACTCTTCGAAAATCTCTTCAAACCACGTCAGCTTCACCTTGCCGTACTCAAGTACAGCCTGCGGCTAGCTTCCTAGTTTGCACTTCGATTTTCATTGAGTAAAAAATGAGTTTGGAAATACTATCCAAGCTCATTTTTTATCTAGATATAAGAAGTTGCCTTCTACACGTAACCAGTCTAGGTAAAGATATTTTCCCTGAATTCTGATATAATAGAAATATTGACTTCAAGAGTAAGGAAGAGAAGATGAACGCATTATTAAATGGAATGAATGACCGTCAGGCTGAGGCGGTGCAAACGACAGAAGGCCCCTTGTTGATCATGGCGGGGGCTGGTTCTGGAAAGACTCGTGTTTTAACCCACCGTATTGCTTATCTGATTGATGAAAAGCTAGTCAATCCTTGGAATATCTTGGCCATTACCTTTACCAACAAGGCTGCGCGTGAGATGAAGGAGCGTGCCTATAGCCTCAATCCAGCGACTCAGGACTGTCTGATTGCGACCTTCCACTCCATGTGTGTTCGTATTTTGCGTCGCGATGCGGACCATATTGGCTACAATCGTAATTTTACAATTGTCGATCCAGGAGAGCAGCGAACGCTCATGAAACGCATTCTAAAGCAGTTGAACTTGGATCCGAAAAAATGGAATGAACGGAGCATCTTAGGGACTATCTCCAATGCTAAGAATGATCTGATTGATGATGTTGGCTATGCTGCCCAAGCTGGCGATATGTATACGCAAATCGTAGCCCAGTGTTATACAGCCTATCAGAAAGAACTGCGTCAGTCTGAGTCTGTTGACTTTGATGATTTGATTATGCTGACCTTGCGTCTCTTTGATCAAAATCCTGATGTCTTGACCTACTATCAGCAGAAGTTTCAGTACATCCACGTTGATGAGTACCAAGATACTAACCATGCCCAGTACCAACTGGTCAAACTCTTGGCTTCACGCTTTAAAAATATTTGTGTGGTTGGGGATGCGGACCAGTCTATCTACGGTTGGCGTGGTGCGGATATGCAGAATATTTTGGATTTTGAGAAAGATTATCCCCAAGCCAAGGTTGTTTTGTTGGAAGAGAATTACCGTTCAACTAAAACCATTCTCCAAGCGGCCAATGAGGTTATTAAAAATAATAAAAACCGCCGTCCTAAGAATCTCTGGACTCAAAACGCTGATGGGGAACAAATCGTTTACTATCGTGCCAATGATGAGCTAGATGAGGCTGTATTTGTAGCCAGAACTATCGATGAACTTGGTCGGAGTAAAAACTTCCTTCACAAGGATTTTGCAGTTCTTTATCGTACTAATGCGCAGTCCCGTACTATTGAGGAAGCCTTGCTCAAGTCAAATATTCCTTATACCATGGTTGGCGGAACAAAGTTCTACAGCCGTAAGGAAATCCGAGATATTATCGCTTACCTCAATCTTATTGCCAATTTGAGTGACAATATCAGTTTTGAGCGTATTATCAACGAGCCTAAGCGTGGAATTGGGCCAGGTACAGTCGAGAAAATTCGTGACTTTGCGAATATGCAAGACATGTCTATGCTAGATGCTTCAGCCAATATTATGTTGTCTGGTATCAAGGGGAAAGCAGCCCAATCTATCTGGGATTTTGCCAATATGATTCTGGATTTGCGGGAGCAACTGGACCAGTTAAGCATTACTGAGTTGGTTGAGGCCGTCCTAGAAAAAACAGGTTACGTCGATATTCTTAACGCCCAAGCGACCTTAGAAAGCAAGGCTCGTGTAGAAAACATCGAGGAGTTCCTCTCTGTGACGAAAAACTTTGATGACACCTCTGATGGGCCAGAAGAAGAAACTGGTCTGGATAAACTGAGTCGTTTTTTAAATGACTTGGCCTTGATTGCGGACACAGATTCAGGTAGTCAGGAGACATCAGAAGTGACCTTGATGACCCTGCATGCTGCCAAAGGTCTCGAGTTTCCAGTTGTCTTTTTGATTGGGATGGAAGAAAATGTCTTTCCACTTAGTCGTGCAGCTGAGGATTCAGATGAATTGGAAGAAGAGCGCCGTCTAGCCTATGTAGGTATCACGCGTGCAGAGAAAATCCTCTATCTAACAAATGCCAACTCGCGCCTGCTTTTTGGTCGTACCAACTACAACCGTCCCACTCGTTTTATTAACGAAATCAGCTCGGACTTACTTGAGTATCAAGGTCTGGCTCGTCCAGCAAATACAAGCTTTAAGGCATCTTATAGCAGTGGCGGCCTTGCCTTTGGTCAAGGCATGAGCTTAGCCCAGGCCCTTCAAGACCGTAAACGCAGTGCTGCCCCAAGAACTATCCAATCAAGCGGTCTTCCATTTGGTCAATTTACAGCTGGAGCAAAATCAGCTTCTAGCGAGGCAAATTGGTCCATTGGTGACATTGCCCTCCACAAGAAGTGGGGAGAGGGAACCGTTCTGGAAGTTTCAGGTAGCGGTGCTAGGCAGGAATTGAAAATCAATTTCCCAGAAGTAGGTTTGAAAAAACTTTTGGCTAGTGTGGCCCCAATTGAGAAAAAAATCTAATTTTCCATCCTTCTCACGAATAATAAAGTGAGGAGGATTTTTATGTACAGTATTTCATTCCAAGAAGATTCACTATTACCAAGAGAAAGACTGGCCAAGGAAGGAGTTGAAGCGCTCAGTAATCAAGAGTTACTAGCTATTTTACTCAGGACAGGAACACGTCAAGCTAGTGTTTTTGAAATTGCCCAGAAAGCCTTGAACAATCTTTCAAACCTAACGGATTTGAAAAAAATGACCCTGCAGGAATTGCAGAGTCTGTCTGGTATCGGCCGTGTTAAGGCCATAGAATTACAAGCTATGATTGAACTGGGCCATCGTATTCATAAACATGAGACCCTTGAGATGGAAAGTATTCTCAGTAGCCAAAAGTTGGCCAAGAAGATGCAGCAGGAATTGGGGGACAAAAAACAAGAGCACCTGGTGGCGCTCTATCTCAATACTCAAAATCAAATCATTCATCAACAGACCATTTTTATCGGTTCTGCAACTCGCAGTATAGCTGAACCTAGGGAGATTCTTCATTATGCTATTAAGCATATGGCGACTTCACTCATTTTGGTCCACAATCATCCCTCAGGAGCGGTAGCCCCTAGCCGAAATGATGATCATGTCACTAAACTTGTTAAAGAAGCCTGCGATCTGATGGGAATTGTCCTCTTGGACCATTTGATTGTCTCTCACTCCAGTTATTTTAGCTATCGTGAAAAGACAGATTTAATCTAAAGTTCATTAACGATATAGTCAAAGAGGTTTTTATCTTTGGGACGATTTTCAAAAAGAAACTCTGGGTGCCATTGGACACCGAGAAAGGCAACATCATCCGTACTCATGACAGCTTCAATGATACCATCTTTAGGATCATGAGCCGCAATCTTTAAATTTGGTGCTAAATCCTTGATGCTCTGATGGTGGAAGGAGTTGATATGGGAAATTTCTCCATAGATTTCTCGGAGAACAGTATCAGGTTCTGTCACCAAGCGTTGAGTTGTGTATTCGGCAGAACAATCCTGCCAATGGTCTTCTATATCTTGGTACAAAGTTCCACCCATGGCAACGTTAAAGAGTTGGGTACCACGGCAGACAGAAAAAATTGGCTTTTTCTGTTTAATAGCTTCCTTGATGAGGGCCAGTTCGAAGATATCTCTTTGAAGGTGGTAGTCATCGCTATCAATTGTTTTTGGTTCACCATAGAATTTTGGATCAACATTTTGCCCACCTGTCAAGATGAGCTTGTCAATCATACTGATATAGTGGCAGGCCATTTCTTGATCACCAATCGGTAGGATGATGGGAATCCCTCCAGCGTCTTTAACGCCTTCCACAAAGCCTTTTGCTGCGTAGCTCATCATGATGTCATCATCTGGATGAGTTTTTTCGTTTCCTGTTATCCCAATAACTGGTTTTTTCATAAAATGATTTTCGCTTTCTAATCCTCTTTTCGCATGAAGTAGAGGAGGGTTTGGAGTTCACTTGTCAAATCGACATACTGAACGACCACATCTTTTGGTAAATGCAGATGGACTGGTGAAAAACTAAGAATTCCTTTCACACCAGCATCTACCAAGAGATTAGCAACCTCTTGTGACTTAACACTGGGAACGGTCAGGATAGCAGTCTTGACATCGGCATCCTTGATTTTATCCTTGATTTGAGAAATTCCGTAAATGGGAATCCCGTCAGGAGTTTGGGTACCGACTTCAGGATGGTCATCTAGGTCAAAGGCCATGATAATCTTCATCTTGTTACGTTCGTGGAAGCGATAGTGGAGAAGGGCATGGCCCATATTTCCAATACCAACCAGCATGACATTGGTGATAGAGTTATCATTGAGTAAATCGGCAAAAAACGTCATGAGTTTTTTGACATCATAGCCAAAACCACGACGACCTAGTTCACCAAAATAGGAAAAATCACGACGTACGGTCGCTGAATCAATACCGATAGCCTCTGCAATTTGCTTAGAGTTGGCACGTTCAATCTTTTCTGCATGAAATCTCTTAAAAATTCGATAGTAGAGAGAGAGTCTTTTCGCTGTAGCTTTTGGAATAGCAAACTGTTTATCTTTCACAAAATCACAACCTTTCTATTCTTCTATTTTATAGAAACATTGTGAAAAAATCAACAAAAACAAGAAAAAACTAAGAAAAATCTTAGTTTTGATGTAAAAAGTCTGTATGTGATAGAAAACGGTAGAGGTCTCCGACCAGACCCTGATAAATTTTCTGGCTATTAAAAGTCAGAGAAGTTACATAAAGTGTATCTGGCAGGGTCACACATCCTGACAAAGCCAGCATGAGAGCTTCATAATCCTCATACTTGAGTGTACGCTCTACATGATAGCTGTCCTTATAGGTCAATTCAAACATATGGGACCTATCTTTCTGATTTTGTAAAGACACCACGTTCTACCAAGCTATCCATGAGGAAGTAGAATTTTTCCTGATGAATGTGGTGGTCTTCTGATTTGAAAATATCAACTAGACGAAGACCAAACTTGTCAGTGATATTGATTTTAGCCCCTGTAAGTTCCTTGTTAATGATGATTTTGAGTTGGAAGCCTTCACCGCTGTTTGGCACTTTTTCCAAAAGGCGAGTCAATTCATAGTTACCAACCTTAGTCTCAAAAAAGGTGTTATCTTTGAGGGTGAATTTTTTAACAGAAGGGCTAAGAGTGTAGTCGTAACGACAATTTTTTAACTGAATGGTTTTTTCAAATGCCATATGGCTAACCTCCGATAATTTCTTTTAAGGTTTTTGCGAGGGTTTGTAGGTCTTCAACAGTATTTTGTGGCGACAAACTGATACGAACGGATTCCTTCAAGCGTTCTGAATTTGCCCTGTACATGGCTTCAAGAACATGGCTGGATTGGACAATGCCTGCCGTACAGGCTGAGCCAGTAGAGATAGAAATTCCAGCCAAATCTAGCCGAAGGAGTAAAAGGTCATTTTTCTGATCAGGAAATCCAATATTGAGAACATAAGGGAGATGATGTTGTCCTCTATTCACGTAATACTGAATTCCTTCTAGCTCTGCAAGAAAGGCAGTTTCTAGATTTTGTACATGTTGGAAATGTTCTTCCTGTTTTTCTAGGTCTTCTTTTAGGGCTGCAACCATACCCACGATGGCAGCTAGATTTTCAGTTCCGGCTCGTTTTTTCTGTTCTTGGTCTCCGCCATGAAGATAGGAATCAAAATCCATGCTAGATGCGTAGAGAAAACCGATTCCCTTAGGACCATGGAACTTGTGGGCAGAAGCAGTGAGAAAATCAATGCCCAATTCTTCTGGGTGTATAGGGATTTTACCAATAGCCTGAACTGCATCGACATGATAGGCGGCTGGGTGTTGCTTGAGTATTTGGCCAATTTCAGCAATGGGCAGTAGGTTTCCAGTCTCATTATTGGCAAACATGGTAGAAACCAAAATCGTATCGTCACGTAAGGCCTCTTGAATTTGCTGGGCGGTGATTTCTTGATTTTCTGGCTGGATAATGGTTGCTTCAAACCCAAAGTGTTGAACCAAGTAATCAATGGTTTCAAGGACAGCATGGTGCTCAATAGCAGTTGTGATAATATGTTTTCCTTGTTCTTGGTGACGAAGGCAGTAACCAATGATAGCAGTATTGTTGCCTTCGGTTCCACCAGAAGTGAAAAAGATATGTTGAGGTTTTGTCCCCAGTAACTGAGCTAGTTCCTGGCGGGCTTCTCGCAAGAGTTTGCCAGCTTGACGACCATGCCCATGAATACTAGAAGGGTTTCCGTGGGTTTCTTGCATAACCTTGGTCATCGCTGAAATAGCAACTGCTGACATGGGAGTCGTTGCAGCATTGTCCAAATAAATCAAAGAATCACCTTATTTCTTTTTGTTGTAGGCAAAGAGTGGGCTGACTGGTTTTCTTTCGTGGATACGGACGATAGCATCACCAATTAACTTACTAGCAGTGATGTAGCATACGTTTTTAGGAGTTTTTTCTTTTGTTGCTACTGAATCAGTCACAAGAATTTCCTTAATATTAGTATTGTCAAGAAGTTCAGCAGCTCCTTCGACGAAGAGGCCGTGGCTAGAAACAGCATAAATTTCTGTAGCCCCTTCACGTTCAACGATTTTAGCAGCTTCAGAGAAGGTACGTCCTGTATTTAAAATATCATCAATCAAGATGGCTTTTTTACCTTCAACATCACCGATGATATAGCCTTCGTTGCGAGTTGCATCGTCTTGAGGGTAGTCGATAATGGCGATAGGAGCATCAAGATATTCAGCCAAGCTACGGGCACGTTTTACCCCTGAATTTTTAGGGCTAACAACAACAACATCTGAGCCAAGTAAGCCCTTATCGCAATAATGTTTTGCAAATAGGGGAACTGTGAAGAGGTTGTCAACAGGAATATCAAAGAAGCCTTGAACCTGAACGGCATGTAAATCAAGTGTAAGGATGCGATCAACACCAGCTTTAACCAGCATATTAGCAACAAGTTTCGCTGTAAGTGGCTCACGAGGTGAAGCGATGCGGTCTTGACGTGCATAGCCAAAATATGGAAGGACAACGTTGATACTGTGGGCACTTGCGCGCACACAAGCATCAACCATGATTAACAATTCCATTAGGTGGTTGTTAACAGGGAAACTTGTTGATTGGATGATGTACACATCATAACCACGGACACTTTCTTCGATATTTACTTGGATTTCTCCGTCTGAAAATTGACGTGATGATAGTTTTCCAAGTGGGACACCAACAGCTTGAGCAATTTTCTGTGCAATCTCTTGGTTAGAGTTGAGTGCGAAAAGTTTCATGTTTTTTCTATCTGACATTATAGACCGTCCTCTGTAAACTTTTTAAATCCTAGTAATATCTGCCTAGCCTATATGAACTGGGATTTTTGTATTTTATCTTTTCTATTCTACCAAAAAATAGAGATTATTTCAGCTATTTTTCATGCTTTTGACAAATCGGACCAATTTTGAGGGAGCTTTTTGATAATCAATCTGATTTTCCTCTAAAAATTGTTGGAAATCCTGTTTCCCTTGCTCGTGATTTTCAACTTCAAGCTCTAATTCGTAATCTGTAATATCAAAGTACTGACTTTCATCCAGCGCCATGAGACCAATAGCTGATTGCATTTCATAGCGAAGTGTCGTTAGACAACCAAGAATCTGCCATTCACTAGTTTTAATACCATGTTTCGCCAATTCATCCAGTACTAGTCCTTGAGGAAGTTCTTCCTTGCTCAGGTAGTTTTCAGCATCTTTTAGTTGCAATTTTTGATTGTATTCCATGTTTCCAACACTTTGCGGGACTTTGAGTGTCAATTCTGCCCAGTCTTCAAAGGTTCGAATGCGCATAGCAACTTTCTTTTCTCGCAGTTCAAAATCAGGTGTGTCTATGTAGTAATTTTTTTGAAGAACAGGAGTGACACCTGTGAACTGGTCTTTTAGACGATCATATTCATCTTTTTTCAAGAGTGTTTTCAATTCAATTTCTAAATGTTTCAATTTTCTTACCTTTTCTTTATCGTTGAAAGCGGATTATATGATATAATAGCTTTGTATTTATTGTATATGAATCTGGAGAAAAAATCAAAGATATTTTTGAAGGATAATATGGGAACAAGGGAGAATATATGACCTTAGAATGGGAAGAATTTCTAGATCCTTACATTCAAGCTGTTGGTGAGTTAAAGATTAAACTACGTGGTATTCGTAAGCAATATCGTAAGCAAAATAAGCATTCTCCGATTGAGTTTGTGACTGGTCGAGTCAAGCCAATTGAAAGTATCAAGGAAAAAATGGCTCGACGTGGTATTACTTATGCGACCTTGGAACACGATTTACAGGATATTGCTGGTTTGCGTGTGATGGTCCAGTTTGTAGATGACGTCCAAGAAGTTGTGGCTATTTTGCGCAAGCGTCAGGATATGCGGATTGTACAAGAGCGAGATTACATTACTCATCGAAAGGCTTCAGGCTACCGTTCCTATCATGTGGTAGTAGAATATATGGTTGACACCATCAATGGAGCCAAGACCATTTTGGCGGAAATTCAAATTCGTACTTTGGCCATGAATTTCTGGGCAACGATAGAACATTCTCTCAACTACAAGTACCAAGGGGATTTCCCAGAGGAAATTAAAAAGAGACTGGAAATTACTGCCAAAATTGCCCATCAGTTGGATGAAGAAATGGGTAAAATTCGAGATGATATCCAGGAAGCCCAGGCTCTTTTTGATCCTTTGAGTAGAAAATTAAATGACGGTGTAGGAAACAGTGACGATACAGATGAAGAATACAGGTAAACGAATTGACCTGATAGCTAATAGAAAACCGCAAAGTCAAAGGGTTTTGTATGAATTGCGAGATCGTTTGAAGAGAAACCAGTTTATACTCAATGATACCAATCCGGACATTGTCATCTCCATTGGTGGGGATGGTATGCTCTTGTCGGCCTTTCATAAGTACGAAAACCAGCTTGACAAGGTCCGCTTCATTGGTGTTCACACTGGACATTTGGGCTTCTATACGGACTACCGTGATTTTGAGTTGGATAAGCTAGTGACTAATTTGCAGCTAGATACTGGTGCAAAGGTATCATACCCTGTTCTAAATGTGAAGGTCTTTCTTGAAAATGGTGAAGTGAAGATTTTTAGAGCACTAAATGAAGCCAGTATCCGCAGGTCTGATCGAACCATGGTGGCGGACGTTGTGATTAACGGTGTCCACTTTGAACGTTTTCGTGGAGATGGGCTAACAGTTTCGACACCGACTGGTAGTACAGCCTATAACAAGTCGCTTGGTGGAGCTGTTTTACACCCAACCATTGAAGCTTTGCAATTAACGGAAATTGCCAGCCTTAATAATCGTGTCTATCGAACGCTGGGTTCGTCCATTATTGTTCCAAAGAAGGATAAGATTGAACTCATTCCAACGCGAAACGATTACCATACCATTTCGGTTGACAATAGCGTTTATTCCTTCCGCAATATTGAGCGTATTGAGTATCAAATTGACCATCATAAGATTCACTTTGTCGCGTCACCGAGCCACACCAGTTTCTGGAATCGTGTTAAGGATGCATTTATCGGCGAGGTGGATGAATGAGGTTTGAATTTATCGCAGATGAACATGTCAAGGTTAAGACCTTTTTAAAAAAGCACGAGGTTTCTAAGGGGCTGCTAGCTAAGATTAAGTTTCGAGGCGGAGCTATTCTGGTTAATGATCAACCACAAAATGCAACTTATCTATTGGATATTGGAGACCGCGTTATCATTGATATTCCCGCTGAGGAAGGCTTTGAAACTCTAGAAGCTATCGAGCGCCCACTGGATATTCTCTTTGAGGATGATCATTTTCTAGTCTTGAATAAACCCTATGGAGTTGCTTCTATTCCTAGTGTCAATCACTCCAATACCATTGCCAATTTTATTAAGGGTTACTATGTCAAGCAAAACTATGAAAATCAGCAGGTTCACATTGTGACTAGGCTCGATAGGGACACTTCTGGCTTGATGCTCTTTGCCAAGCACGGCTATGCCCATGCACGACTAGACAAGCAGTTGCAGAAAAAATCTATCGAGAAACGCTACTTTGCTTTGGTTAAAGGTGAAGGATACTTGGAGTCAGAGGGGGAAATTATTGCCCCGATTGCGCGTGATGAAGACTCCATTATTACCAGACGTGTAGCTAAAGGTGGAAAGTATGCTCATACTTCTTACAAGATTGTAGCTTCTTATGGAAATATTCACTTAGTCGATATTCGCCTGCACACTGGGCGAACCCACCAAATCCGAGTCCACTTTTCTCATATTGGTTTTCCTTTGTTGGGAGATGACTTGTACGGTGGTAGTCTAGATGATGGAATTCAGCGCCAAGCCCTACATTGCCATTACCTATCCTTTTATCATCCTTTTCTAGAGCAAGACTTGCAGTTAGAAAGTCCCTTGCCGGATGATTTCAGTAACCTTATTACCCAGTTATCAACTAATACTCTATAAAAATTGTTTCAGAGTATAATTATTATCTTAAAGGAGAAAACTCATGGAAGTTTTTGAAAGTCTCAAAGCCAACTTAGTTGGTAAAAATGCTCGTATCGTTCTCCCTGAAGGGGAAGAACCTCGTATTCTTCAAGCGACTAAACGCCTGGTAAAAGAAACAGAAGTGATTCCTGTTTTGCTTGGAAATCCTGAAAAAATTAAAATTTATCTTGAAATTGAAGGGATTGAGGACGGTTATGAAGTCATTGATCCTCAACACTACGATAAATTTGAAGAAATGGTTGCTGCCTTGGTAGAACGTCGCAAGGGCAAAATGTCTGAAGAAGATGCACGCAAGGTTTTGGTTGAAGATGTCAACTATTTTGGTGTTATGTTGGTTTACTTGGGCTTGGTTGATGGAATGGTGTCTGGAGCTATTCACTCAACAGCTTCAACAGTACGTCCAGCCCTGCAAATCATTAAAACTCGTCCAAATGTAACTCGTACTTCAGGTGCCTTCCTCATGGTTCGTGGTACGGAGCGTTACCTCTTTGGGGACTGTGCCATCAATATCAATCCAGACGCGGAAGCTTTGGCTGAAATTGCCATCAACTCAGCAATTACAGCTAAGATGTTTGGAATCGAGCCTAAAATTGCTATGCTAAGCTATTCTACTAAAGGTTCAGGATTTGGAGAAAGCGTTGATAAGGTTGTTGAGGCAACTAAAATTGCTCACGACTTGCGTCCTGACCTTGAAATCGATGGGGAATTGCAATTTGATGCAGCCTTCGTTCCAGAAACTGCAGCTCTGAAAGCTCCTGGAAGTACAGTAGCTGGTCAAGCAAATGTCTTCATCTTCCCAGGTATCGAGGCAGGAAATATCGGTTACAAGATGGCAGAACGCCTTGGTGGCTTTGCGGCTGTAGGACCTGTTTTGCAAGGTTTGAACAAGCCAGTTAACGACCTTTCTCGTGGATGTAATGCAGATGATGTTTACAAGTTGACCCTTATCACAGCAGCCCAAGCTGTTCATCAATAAGATTTAGTCCTCTTTCCTTTGGGAAGAGGCTTTTTATACTCAATGAAAATCAAAGAGCAAACTAGGAAACTAGCCGCAGGCTGTACTTGAGTACGGCAAGGCGACGTTGACGTGGTTTGAATTTGATTTTCGAAGAGTACTAATACTAGGAAAAGGACAGTTAGAATCTTCTGTGTTATACTAGAGATATGTTAGATTTGAAAGAATACGGTATCGTCATGTGGCCGGAGGAGAAGATCATTTCTTTCCGTGAGAAACTTCTTGCCTGGTATGATGAAAACAAAAGAGATTTACCTTGGAGGAGAAGTAAAAATCCTTATCATATCTGGGTGTCTGAAATTATGCTCCAGCAAACCAGGGTGGATACGGTTATTCCTTATTATGAACGATTCTTGGACTGGTTTCCAACAGTGGAAAGTTTGGCAACTGCCCCTGAAGAGCGTTTGTTAAAGGCTTGGGAAGGTTTGGGTTATTATTCTCGAGTTCGTAATATGCAGGCTGCAGCCCAGCAGATTATGACTGACGTTGGTGGTCAATTTCCAAATACCTATGAAGGAATTTCCAGCTTGAAAGGGATTGGTCCTTATACAGCAGGAGCCATTTCCAGTATTGCTTTTAACTTGCCTGAGCCAGCTGTAGATGGTAATGTCATGCGTGTTTTGGCGCGTCTATTTGAAGTCAACCACGATATTGGGATTTCAAGTAATCGAAAAATTTTTCAGGCAATGATGGAAATCCTGATTGACCCAGAAAGACCTGGTGACTTTAATCAAGCTTTGATGGACTTAGGCTCAGATATTGAGGCGCCAGTAAATCCCAGACCAGAAGAAAGCCCAGTTAAGGACTTTAGTGCGGCATATCAGAATGGTACAATGGACCGTTATCCAATCAAGACTCCCAAGAAAAAGCCTGTTCCAATTTATCTTAAAGCCTTGGTGGTCAAAAATACTCAAGGACAGTTTTTACTTGAAAAAAATGAAAGTGAAAAGCTATTGGCAGGTTTTTGGCATTTCCCCTTGATAGAAGTTGATAACTTTTCGCAAGAAGAGCAGTTTGACCTCTTTCATCAGGTTGCAGAAGAAAGTGTGAATTTTGGCCCCAGTCCAGAGGAGAGTTTTCAGCAGGACTATGACTTAGATGTTGATTGGCTTGATGTTTGTTTTGAGACTGTCAAGCATGTCTTTAGTCATCGCAAGTGGCATGTTCAAATTGTAGCAGGCCAGGTAAGTGACTACTATGACTTTTCAGATAGGGAAGTTCGCTGGCTTTCACCAGAAGAGTTTAAGGATGTTCCACTTGCTAAACCCCAACAAAAAATCTGGCAGTCTTATGCACAAGCCAACTTAGACAGTAGCAAAGACTAGCTATTGTGTCTTCTTGCTATTTTTTGATATAATAGTAGAGAAAAAGGTGAACAAATGAAAAAAATATTAATTGTAGATGATGAAAAACCAATCTCGGATATTATCAAGTTTAATATGACCAAGGAAGGTTACGAGGTTGTAACTGCTTTTAACGGTCGTGAAGCGCTAGAACAATTTGAAGCAGAGCAACCAGATATTATTATTTTGGACTTGATGCTTCCAGAAATTGATGGCTTAGAAGTTGCGAAGACTATTCGGAAGACTAGTAGTGTGCCTATTATCATGCTGTCAGCTAAGGATAGCGAATTTGATAAGGTTATCGGTTTAGAGCTTGGGGCGGATGACTATGTGACAAAACCCTTCTCAAATCGTGAGTTGCAGGCGCGTGTTAAAGCTCTCCTTCGTCGCACGGACTTGGCTTCTGTAGATAATCAAGAATCAGATGAAAATAAAACTCAACCCTTGCAAATTGGGGACTTAGAGATTGTTCCAGATGCCTATGTTGCTAAGAAATACGGTGAAGAACTAGACTTAACTCACCGTGAATTTGAGCTTTTGTATCACTTGGCTTCTCATATCGGTCAAGTAATTACGCGTGAACACTTGCTTGAAACGGTCTGGGGTTATGATTATTTCGGAGATGTTCGAACAGTTGACGTAACTATCAGACGTTTGCGCGAGAAGATTGAAGATACACCTAGTCGTCCAGAGTATATCCTAACACGTCGTGGTGTTGGTTATTATATGAGAAATAATGATTGAATTGATTAGAAAAAATATTCTTACTAGTGATTTTATCTTCATTTTAATTTTATTGGGTTTTATCTTGATTGTTACCTTGCTTTTGCTAGAAAATCGGCGAGATAATATTCGGTTGAAGCAAATTAATCAAAAAGTCAAAGATTTGATTGCAGGAGATTATTCTCAGGTATTGGATATGCAGGGAAGCTCTGAAATCACTAATATTACCAATAATCTCAATGATTTATCAGAAGTAATCCGTTTGACTCAAGAAAATCTGGAACAAGAGAGTAAACGATTACATAGTATCCTGTCTTACATGACGGATGGAGTCCTTGCGACCAATCGTCGTGGCAAGATTACTATGATTAATGACATGGCTAAGAAACAGCTAGGTGTTCAGAAAGAAGAGGTTCTCAATAAAAGTATTCTAGAATTGCTTAAGATTGAAGATGAGTATGAACTTCGTGATTTGATTACGCAGATTCCTGAACTCATGATTGATTCTCAGGATGACAATGGTGAATATCTGAGCCTTCGTGTACGCTTTGCCTTGGTCCGTCGAGAATCTGGCTTTATCTCAGGTCTGGTTGCCGTTCTGCATGATACAACGGAGCAAGAGAAGGAAGAGCGCGAACGGAGACTCTTTGTTTCTAACGTTAGTCATGAGTTACGGACTCCACTGACTAGTGTAAAATCCTATCTTGAAGCTTTGGATGAGGGAGCCTTGTCAGAACCTGTTGCACCAGACTTTATTAAGGTATCTCTAGACGAAACCAATCGTATGATGCGCATGGTAACTGACCTCCTCCATCTCTCTCGAATTGACAATGCGACCAGTCATCTGGATGTGGAACTGATTAACTTCACTGCCTTTATTACCTTTATTCTTAACCGTTTTGATAAGATGAGGGGACCAGACGAAGAGAAGAAATATGAATTGGTTAGAGATTATCCGATTACCTCTGTCTGGATTGAAATTGATACAGACAAGATGACGCAGGTGATTGATAATATTCTCAACAATGCCATCAAGTATTCACCAGATGGTGGTAAAATTAAAGTGACAATGAAGACAACTGATGATCAGATGATTTTATCTATCTCAGACCAAGGCTTGGGTATTCCTAAGCAGGATTTACCACGTATCTTTGACCGTTTTTATCGTGTGGATCGTGCTAGAAGTCGTGCCCAAGGTGGAACAGGTCTGGGACTGTCTATTGCTAAGGAAATTATCAAACAGCATAATGGCTTTATTTGGGCCAAGAGTGAATACGGTAAGGGATCAACTTTCACAATTGTGCTCCCTTATGATAAGGATGCAGTGAAGGAAGAAGTATGGGAGGACGAAATAGAAGACCAGAATGAGTGAAACAGGCTTTAAATACAGTATTTTAGCGTCGGGTTCCAGTGGAAATTCCTTTTATCTGGAAACCCCAAAAAAGAAACTTTTAGTGGATGCAGGCTTGTCGGGCAAGAAAATTACCAGCTTACTTGCTGAAATAAATCGCAAACCAGAGGACTTGGATGCCATCTTGATTACGCATGAGCATTCTGACCATATTCATGGAGTGGGTGTTTTGGCTCGCAAGTATGGTATGGATTTGTACGCCAATGAAAAGACCTGGCAGGCTATGGAAAATAGCAAGTATCTTGGCAAGGTGGATGCCTCGCAAAAGCATATTTTTGAAATGGGCAAAACCAAAACATTTGGAGATATTGATATTGAGAGTTTTGGTGTTAGCCATGATGCGGTCGCACCGCAGTTCTATCGCTTTATGAAGGATGACAAGAGTTTTGTCCTTTTGACAGATACAGGTTATGTTAGTGACCGTATGGCAGGAATTGTCGAGAATGCAGATGGCTATCTTATCGAGTCCAACCATGATGTAGAGATTTTGCGAGCAGGTTCTTACGCTTGGCGACTCAAACAACGAATCCTATCGGATCTGGGTCACCTTTCTAACGAGGACGGTGCTGAAGCTATGATTCGGACGCTAGGAAATCGCACTAAGAAAATCTATCTTGGTCACTTGTCTAAGGAAAACAATATCAAGGAACTGGCTCACATGACCATGGTCAATCAGCTGGCGCAAGCTGATTTGGGAGTTGGAATAGACTTTAAAGTATATGATACTTCACCAGATACAGCAACACCATTGACAGATATATAGAGAGAACGCTAAGAAGGTGTTCTTTTTATATTGACTGAACACCTAAAAAGTAATACAATGGTGTTACTATTAAAAAAGGGAGTGCAAAAGATGACTACTATTACATTAAAAGTTTCTGAAGCTGATAAAACATTTATGAAAGCAATGGCTAAGTTTGAAGGAGTTTCCCTGTCGGAACTTATCCGCACCAAAACTCTTGAAGCTCTAGAAGATGAATACGATGCTCGTGTGGCAGATTTAGCCTATCAAGAGTATTTAGAAGACTTGGAAAAAGGAGTTGAACCCATTACTTGGGAAGAAATGATGCATGATTTAGGCTTGGAGGATGAATAATTTGTATAAATTAGTTCCAACAAGACGTTTCATCAAGCAATTGAAAAAATTGGATCGTTATACGCAGAAGCTAATTACAAACTATTTACAAACCAATGTTTTGGAAGACCCGAGACGACACGGAAAGGCTTTGGTTGGTAATCGCGTTGGTCAATGGCGCTATAGAATTGGTAATTATCGAGTTATCGTACAAATTGTAGATGATGAAGTAGTCATTGCTACTTTAGAAGTTGGTCATCGGAGAGATATTTATTGAATTAAAGTTGAGTAATAACAGTATAGAAAGTGAGGAGAGTAAAATTTGAAGAAAAAATGGTTTTTTGCAGATTATTATGATACAACAATTATTTTACTTGCTTTAATCTCTGTTATTCTGGTATTACTTGGATTTGCTGAGATGATTGATTTAGACAGTCCTCCATACAGTATTATTGACTTACAACTTTGGGGTGTTTTTGTGGTAGATTATGGCTGGCGGTTCTTTTTAAGTAAAGAGAAATGGCGATTCATAATTGAAAATATCTTTGATCTGCTAGCTATCCTGCCTTTAAATGCTATTTTTACAGTGTTTCGATTAGGACGTATCTTTCGCCTAGCAAGGCTGACAAAATTACTGAAACTGACTCGTCTTTTAAGAATCGTTGGATTAACTGGCAAGCTGGAAAAGAAGGTAAGCAAACTCTTACGGACAAATGGCCTGATTTATATCTTGTATGTTAATATCTTTATTGTGCTAGTAGGAAGTTCAATTTTATCTGTAGTTGAAGAGAAATCCTTCTCAGATAGTCTTTGGTGGGCTCTTGTGACAGTAACTACTGTTGGTTATGGTGATATTGTTCCAATTTCACTTTTTGGGAAATGGCTAGCAGTTTTACTGATGCTTGTCGGTATTGGAACAATAGGAATGTTAACGAGTGCCTTGACGAACTTTTTTGTAAAAGATAATTCAGATGAACAGATAAAACTTGATAAACTCCAAGATGAATTGTCCAGTCAGAGAATGTTACTAGAGAGACAATCCGAGAAGATAGAAGAACTACATAGAATGATACAAGATTTGCTTGAAAAAAGGTAATTTTGACCATTTAAAAACCACTCGATGAGTGGCTTTTTTACAATCCTGCAAATTCTTTGATTTCTTGTGCTGACATTGAAGAGTCGCAACGGACATTGATTTGTCCATCCGCAATGTGAACAAAGCCTGGTACAGTTGGGATTCCGTAGCGTGAGCGGAATGCTTGCAATTCATTAAGTTGGCTTGGTTCTTCACTATTGATGAAGTAGATGTGGGCTTTAGTTTCAGCTACGACACCTGCCAATGTACCTGCGAATTTACGGCAGTAAGGGCAAGTTTTGCGACCGATAAAGAAAGTTGCAGTTTCTTTTTTATCAAGAGCTTCTTGCGCACGCGCAACTGTAGTGACTTCAAGGTCTTTGATATTATCTAAAAATTGTTCCATGAGATTACCTCGCTTTCATTGATAAGTCTAGTATGCCATAAAGTTTCTAAAATTGCTTAGATTTGATACGAAAAAAAGATGAGATTGGTTTGTCTCATCTTTTATAGGATTTTATTTTACAAAAGCATTGATTTCTGCTTCGATGTTAGCAATCTTAGCTTGTGATTCTTCGTTTGTTTCCCCTACAACTGCAATGTAGAACTTGATTTTTGGTTCTGTCCCTGAAGGGCGAACGGCAATCCATGAACCGTCAGCAAGTGTGTATTTCAACACATCACTTGGAGGAGTTGTCAAGTTTGTAACAGTGCCGTCAGCAGCAGTAGCTGTTTGGGCTTTGAAGTCTTTTACGACAGTGATAGCTGTTGCATTCCATTCTTTTGGAGCATTGTTGCGGAATTTAGCCATAATTGCTTTGATTTGCTCAGCACCATCGACACCTGAAAGAGTAACAGAGATTGTTTTTTCTGCATAGTAGCCATACTCTTTGTAGATTTCTTCGATACCGTCAGCAAGAGTCAAACCACGTGAACGGTAGTAGGCAGCAAGTTCAGCAACGACAAGAACGGCCTGGATAGCGTCTTTATCACGTACGAATGGTTTAATCAAGTAACCGAAGCTTTCTTCAAATCCCATCATGTAAGTGTGGTTGTGTTTTTCTTCGAATTCTTGGATTTTTTCAGCGATAAATTTGAAACCTGTCAAAACGTTGAACATGGTTGCGCCGTAGCTTTCAGCAATCTTTGTTACCAAGTCAGTTGATACGATAGATTTGCAGAGAGCCGCATTTTCAGGAAGAGTTCCAGCATTTTTGTGGGCTTCCAAGATGTATTTAGCCATGATAGCACCGATTTGGTTACCTGAAAGGTTGAGGTAGCTACCATCTTTTTGTAGAACTTCAACACCAACACGGTCAGCGTCTGGGTCAGTTGCAACAAGCACATCTGCACCAACTTGGCGACCAAGTTCTTCTGCAAGTGCAAAGGCTGCTTGGCTTTCAGGGTTTGGAGATTTTACAGTTGAGAAGTCTGGGTCGGCAGTTGCTTGAGCTTCTACGACTTGAACAGAGTCAAATCCTGCTTGGGCAAGAGCACGACGAGCCAACATTTCACCAGTACCATGAAGTGGTGTGTAGACAATCTTCATGTCTTTACCAAATTCTTCAATCAAGGCTGGGTTGATGTTAACGTCCTTAACTTCTTTGAGGTATTCTACATCGACAGCTTCGCCGATGACTTCAATCAAGCCAGAAGCTTTTTCAGCTTCTACATCAGCAACTTCAACTGCAAATGGATTTTCGATTGCACGGATATAAGTAGTCAAAGCGTCCGCGTCGTGTGGAGGCATTTGTCCACCATCTTCACCGTAAACCTTGTAACCGTTAAATGGAGCAGGGTTATGGCTAGCTGTGACCATGATACCTGCGAAACAGTTGAGGTGACGAACTGCAAATGATAGTTCTGGAGTTGGACGAAGGCTTTCAAATACGTAAGATTTGATGCCGTGTTTAGCAAGAACTGCTGCAGACTCAAAGGCAAACTCAGGTGAGAAGTGACGGCTATCGTAGGCGATTGCCACACCGCGTTCTTTTTCGTTTCCACCTTTTGACTCAATCAAACGAGCCAATCCTTCAGTAGCTTGACGAACAACATAGATGTTGATGCGGTTTGTACCAGCGCCAATCAAGCCACGCATACCTGCAGTACCAAATTCAAGATTAGTATAGAAGGCATCTTCCTTTGTTTTTTCGTCCATATTTTCCAAATCTTGACGAAGGTAGTCAGGAAGCTCCGCAAAATCAACCCATTTCTGGTAATTTTCTTGGTAAGACATTAAAATTCTCCTTTTTGTAAATTGTTTTAACCGTTCACATTATAGCATTTTTTAGCATTTTAGTAAAACCTTAGCATAACTTACATAAAAGTGGTGACATGTGCCGGTTTATCAAGTCTTGAATGCCTTAGGGAAACATGCTATACTACTTGTATGATTATTTTACAAGCTAATAAAATTGAACGTTCTTTTGCAGGAGAAGTTCTTTTTGATAATATCACCCTGCAGGTTGATGAACGAGATCGAATTGCTCTTGTTGGGAAAAATGGTGCAGGTAAGTCTACTCTTTTGAAGATTTTAGTTGGAGAAGAGGAGCCAACTAGCGGAGAAATCAATAAGAAAAAAGATATTTCTCTGTCTTACCTAGCCCAAGATAGCCGTTTTGAGTCTGAAAATACCATCTACGATGAAATGCTTCATGTCTTTGATGACTTACGTCGGACGGAGAAACAACTTCGTCAGATGGAGTTAGAGATGGGTGAAAAGTCTGGTGAGGATTTGAATAAACTGATGTCAGATTATGATCGTTTATCTGAAAATTTTCGCCAAGCAGGTGGCTTTACTTATGAAGCTGATATTCGAGCGATTTTGAATGGATTCAAGTTTGACGAGTCTATGTGGCAGATGAAAATTGCTGAGCTTTCGGGTGGTCAAAATACTCGTTTGGCACTTGCTAAAATGCTCCTTGAAAAGCCCAATCTCTTGGTCTTGGACGAGCCAACCAACCACTTAGATATTGAAACTATAGCCTGGCTAGAGAATTACTTAGTAAATTATAGCGGTGCCCTTATTATTGTCAGCCACGACCGTTATTTCTTGGACAAGGTTGCGACGATTACTCTGGATTTGACTAAGCATTCCTTGGATCGCTATGTGGGTAATTACTCTCGCTTTGTCGAGTTGAAGGAGCAAAAACTTGCTACTGAGGCAAAAAACTATGAAAAGCAACAGAAGGAAATTGCTGTTCTAGAAGACTTTGTCAATCGCAATCTAGTCCGAGCTTCAACGACCAAACGTGCCCAATCTCGTCGTAAACAACTGGAAAAAATGGAGCGTTTAGACAAGCCTGAAGCTGGCAAGAAAGCAGCCAACATGACCTTCCAGTCTGAGAAAACGTCGGGCAATGTTGTTTTGACTGTTGAAAATGCAGCTATAGGCTATGATGGGGAAGTTCTGTCACAACCGATTAACCTAGACCTTCGTAAGATGAATGCTGTTGCGATTGTTGGTCCCAATGGTATTGGCAAGTCAACCTTTATCAAATCAATCGTGGATCAGATTCCTTTTATCAAAGGTGAAAAGCGCTTTGGCGCCAATGTTGAAGTTGGTTACTATGACCAAACCCAAAGCAAGCTGACACCAAGTAATACGGTTCTGGATGAACTCTGGAATGATTTTAAACTGACACCGGAAGTTGAAATTCGTAACCGTCTAGGTGCCTTCCTTTTCTCAGGAGATGATGTTAAAAAATCAGTCGGCATGCTGTCTGGTGGCGAAAAAGCTCGTTTGCTTTTGGCTAAATTGTCTATGGAGAACAACAACTTCTTGATTTTGGACGAACCAACCAACCACTTGGATATTGATAGCAAGGAAGTGCTAGAAAATGCTTTGATTGACTTTGATGGAACTCTTCTATTCGTCAGCCACGACCGTTACTTTATCAATCGTGTTGCAACTCATGTTTTGGAATTGTCTGAGAAGGGTTCGACTCTCTACCTTGGAGATTACGATTACTATGTTGAGAAGAAAGCAGAAGTAGAAATGATTCAGGCTGAGGAAGTTTCAACTAACAATCAAGCAAAAGAAGCAAGTCCAGTTAATGACTATCAGGCCCAGAAAGAAAGTCAAAAAGAAGTTCGTAAACTCATGCGACAAATCGAAAGTCTAGAAGCTGAAATTGAAGAGTTAGAAAGTCAAAGTCAAGCCATTTCTGAACAGATGTTGGAAACAAACGATGCTGACAAACTGATGGAATTACAGGCTGAACTGGATAAAATCAGCCATCGTCAGGAAGAAGCTATGCTTGAATGGGAAAAATTGTCAGAGCAGGTGTAAAGATGGAACATCTTGGAAAAGTATTTCGTGAATTTCGAACAAGTGGAAATTATTCTTTAAAGGAGGCGGCAGGGGAGTCCTGTTCAACTTCTCAGTTATCTCGCTTTGAGCTTGGGGAGTCTGACCTAGCAGTCTCACGTTTTTTTGAGATTTTGGATAATATTCATGTCACAATCGAAAATTTCATGGATAAGGCTAGGGATTTCCATAATCATGAACATGTTGCTATGATGGGACAAATTATTCCGCTTTACTACTCAAATGATATTGCAGGTTTTCAAAAGCTTCAAGAAGAACAACTTGAAAAGGCTAAGAGTTCGACAAATCCACTCTATTTTGAGCTGAACTGGATTTTGCTACAAGGTCTGATTTGTCAAAGAGATTCGAGTTATCATATAAAGCAGGATGATTTGGATAAGGTAGCAGATTATCTCTTCAAAACAGAAGAATGGACCATGTATGAGTTGATTCTGTTTGGTAACCTCTATAGTTTCTACGATGTAGACTATGTCACACGGATTGGTAGAGAAGTTATGGAGAGGGAGGAATTTTACCAAGAGATTGGTCGCCATAAGAGATTGGTTTTGATTTTGGCCCTCAATTGTTATCAGCATTGTTTAGAGCATCTTTCTTTTAACAATGCAAGCTATTTTGAAGCTTATACAGAGAAGATTATTGGTAAAGGTATTAAGCTTTATGAGCGTAATGTTTTCCATTATTTAAAAGGTTTTGCCTTGTATCAAAAGGGACAGTGTAAAGTAGGTTGTAAGCAAATGCAAGAGGCCATGCATATTTTTGACGTGCTAGGTCTTCCAGAGCAAGTAGCCTACTATCAGGAACACTACGAAAAATTTATCAAAAATTAATTTTCCCAAATAAGGGAAAAATGAAAAAGCTCCTTTCGGTTTTGATACAATAGTTTCAAAATTTGAGAGGAGTTTTTATATGAATCGCTATGCCGTACAGTTGATTAGCCGTGGAGCTGTTAACAAGATAGGGAATATGCTCTATGATTATGGAAACAGTGTTTGGTTGGCATCAATGGGAACGATAGGACAGACAGTTCTAGGGATTTATCAGATTTCTGAACTCGTCACATCTATTCTCGTAAATCCCTTTGGCGGAGTCATTTCAGACCGTTTTTCTCGTCGTAAGATTTTAATGGCGGCAGACCTTGTTTGTGGGATTCTTTGTCTGGCTATTTCTTTTATAAGGAATGACAGCTGGATGATTGGAGCTTTGATTTTTGCCAATATTGTTCAGGCTATTGCTTTTGCCTTTTCTAGACCAGCAAATAAGGCCATTATCACCGAATTGGTAGAGAAGGATGAACTGGTCCTCTACAATTCTCGTTTGGAGTTGGTCTTGCAGGTTGTCAGCGTGAGTTCTCCTGTACTTTCTTTTCTTGTTTTACAATTCTCAAGTCTCCATCTGACGCTCTTACTAGATGCTTTGACTTTTTTTATAGCATTTGTTCTAGTGGCCTTACTTCCAAAAGAAGAACCAATGGTTCAAGATAAGAAACTTTTTACTGGTAAAGATATTTTTGCTGATATCAAGGAGGGAGTTCACTATATTGTGAAGCAAAGGGAAATCTTCTTTTTACTAGTCATGGCTTCAAGTGTCAATTTTTTCTTTGCAGCTTTTAATTACCTCCTTCCCTTTTCAAATCAACTCTATGGAGTACAAGGTGCCTATGCTACTATTTTAACAATGGGTGCTATTGGGTCTATTGTTGGGGCGCTGCTAGCTAGTAAGATTAAAGCCAGTATGGGAATGCTTCTGTTTTTATTGGCTCTAACTGGACTTGGGGTAATGATAATGGGATTTACCCTCCCATCTTATCTTACTTTTTCAGGGAATTTCATTTGTGAACTCTTTATGACGATTTTCAATATTCACTTTTTTACTCAAGTACAAACCAAGGTTGAAGGTGAATATCTGGGAAGAGTTCTCAGTTCGATTTATACCTTAGCTATACTATTTATGCCTATAGTAACAGGTTTAATGACCTTTCTTCCAAGTGTCCATCTTTATTCTTTCTTGATTATAGGACTTGGAGTTGTCGTTTTATCTTTCTTAGCTCTAGGCTATGTTCGAACCCGTTTTGAAAAAGAGACATAAGACTGTTTGAGTTTTAAAAATAATTCCAATCTGAGTGTTTTTTCCGCCCTTCTCGTTTGTGAGGAGGGCTTAGTTTATGGTAAAATGGTTTTATGAATAAAAGAATGAATGAGTTAGTCGCCTTACTCAATCGCTATGCGACTGAGTATTATAGCAGCGACAATCCGTCGGTTTCAGATAGTGAGTATGACCGCCTTTACCGTGAGTTGGTCGAGTTGGAGGCTGCCTATCCAGATCAAGTATTAGCAGACAGTCCGACCCATCGTGTTGGTGGCAAGGTTTTAGATGGTTTTGAAAAATACAGTCATCAGTATCCTCTTTATAGTTTGCAGGATGCTTTTTCACGTGAGGAGCTTGAAGCTTTTGATGCGCGTGTTCGTAAGGAAGTGGCTCATCCGACCTATATTTGTGAGCTGAAAATCGATGGCTTATCTATCTCGCTGACTTATGAAAAGGGGATTTTCGTTGTTGGGGCAACGCGTGGAGATGGTTCTGTTGGGGAGAACATCACAGAAAACCTCAAGCGTGTTAAGGACATTCCTTTGACCTTGCCAGAAGAACTAGATATCACAGTTCGTGGGGAATGTTACATGCCACGCGCTTCTTTTGACCAGGTTAACCAAGCTCGCCAAGAAAATGGAGAGTCTGAATTTGCCAATCCTCGTAATGCGGCAGCAGGAACTCTGCGTCAGCTGGATACAGCAGTAGTAGCCAAGCGTAACCTTGCCACTTTCCTCTATCAAGAAGCCAGTCCGTCAACTCGTGATAGCCAAGAAAAGGTTTTGAAGCACCTAGAACAACTAGGTTTTGTGGTTAATCCTAAGCGAATTCTGGCTGAAAGCATGGATGAGATTTGGGATTTTATCCAAGAAGTAGGACAGGAACGGGACAATCTGCCTTATGATATCGATGGGGTGGTGATTAAGGTCAATGACCTAGCAGGTCAAGAAGAACTTGGCTTTACCGTTAAGGCTCCAAAGTGGGCTGTAGCCTACAAGTTTCCTGCTGAGGAAAAAGAAGCTCAGCTTCTATCAGTTGACTGGACTGTGGGGCGTACTGGTGTTGTGACCCCAACTGCCAACCTGACTCCTGTTCAGCTTGCTGGTACAACTGTTAGCCGTGCGACCCTACACAATGTGGACTATATTGCTGAAAAAGATATCCGAAAAGACGATACGGTTATCGTTTATAAGGCTGGGGACATCATCCCTGCCGTTTTACGTGTGGTAGAGTCCAAACGGGTTTCTGAAGAGAAACTAGATATCCCTACAAACTGCCCAAGTTGTGGTTCTGACTTGTTGCACTTTGAAGATGAAGTGGCCCTTCGTTGTATCAATCCGCGTTGCCCTGCCCAAATCATGGAAGGTTTGATTCACTTTGCTTCTCGTGATGCTATGAATATTACAGGCCTTGGTCCATCTATTGTTGAGAAGCTTTTCGCAGCCAATTTGGTTAAGGATGTGGCGGATATTTACCGATTACAAGAAGAAGATTTCCTCCTTTTAGAGGGGGTTAAGGAAAAGTCTGCTTCTAAACTGTATCAAGCCATTCAAGCATCTAAGGAAAATTCTGCCGAGAAGCTCTTGTTTGGTTTGGGAATTCGTCATGTCGGAAGCAAGGCCAGTCAGCTCTTACTTCAACATTTTCATTCAATTGAAAATCTGGCTCAGGCAGATCCAGAGGAAGTGGCTAGTATTGAAAGTCTGGGTGGTGTGATTGCCAAAAGTCTTCAGACTTATTTTGCGACAGAAGGCTCTGAAATTCTCCTAAGAGAATTGAAAGAAGCTGGGGTCAATCTGGATTATAAAGGTCAGACAGTAGTAGCGGGTGCAGCTTTGTCAGGCTTGACCGTTGTATTGACTGGAAAATTGGAACGTCTCAAGCGCTCAGAAGCTAAAAGTAAACTCGAAAGTCTGGGTGCCAAAGTGACAGGTAGTGTTTCTAAAAAGACCGACCTCGTCGTGGCAGGTGCAGATGCTGGAAGTAAACTTCAAAAAGCACAAGAACTTGGTATTGAAGTTCGAGATGAAGCTTGGCTCGAAAGTTTGTAAAGAATAGTAGAAGGCTAGATGTTAGATAGTCTGAAACTGTCTATCCTGAAGTGTTTTGACATGAATTGAGTCTATCTTGAGTCAGAAATTAAATTGCTGAATCTATCAGCACCACATAAAAAATTAAATTAAAATTAGAAATTAGGAAAAGAAATGTTAAATTACCCTGTAGTCATCCATTTTCATCGAAAAAACGGGGATTATGCAGCCTGTTCATTTAGTAGAAAACAGGCGGACAATGTTGAAAAATTGTATTATGAAAATAACTTTTTTGGAGCAAAGTTCTCCTTCACAGTTACAAGTCAAGAAAAGTTAGAAAACCTGAAGTTTTCTGTCGAGATTGATGGGACAGTTAAGGAATATTCCGTGCGTTATAACTACTATCCGCTTCTGACAGAAGTTTGGATTTTAGAGGGCGACGAGACTGTTTATTATTCTGAAAACCCAGCCATTGCTAGTCCTTACTACAAAGATCAAAATCCATTTGCTTTTGATAGAGCAATACATAGCGCTAGTTTTGATCACCACTGGGGCTACCAAGGAGAACTAGGTTACAGTCTTTCAGATTATCAGACTAGCTTTAAACTTTGGGCTCCTACGGCTACTGCTGTACAGGTGGTTGTCTACGAAAATACCAGCAACGACGCTCCGATTTGGAAAACCTTTAATCTAGAGCGTGGTAATAGCTATTCATACAGTCATAAGTACAATACCATTGGTGTTTGGAGTCTAGACTTAGATGAAAATCTTGCTGGCAAGGCTTATCAGTATCAGATTGACTTTCCTCACCACCAGACTGTGACGAGAGATCCTTACACGATTGCCACAAGTCCTGACGGCAAACGTTCCGTAATTCTTTCTCATCAAGACAGACAAGTAGAAGGATTTGTGGTCAAACATGGAACAGAAGCGCCTTGGCGTTTGGAAAATCCATGTAAAGCAGTTATCTGTGAAATGCATATCCGAGATTTAACCAAATCTCCGACCTCTGGAGTTGCAGAGCATCTCCGTGGAACCTTCCTTGGTGCTGCCCAGACTGGAACTGTAAACCAATTCGGACAAGCAACCGCCTTTGACTATATCAAAGAACTTGGCTGCAACTATGTTCAACTCCAGCCTATCTTTGATCGCCATAAGGAATACGATGAGGATGGAAATGTAACCTATAACTGGGGTTATGACCCTCAAAACTACAATGCACCAGAACCAAGTTTTTCTAGTAATCCAGATGATCCAGGGCAGGTCATTCGTGATTTGAAGACCATGGTTCAAGCCTATCACGATGCGGGGATTGGTGTCATTATGGACGTGGTTTATAATCACACCTTTTCAACGGTTGATGCACCTTTCCAAACAACTGTCCCTGATTACTACTATCGTATGAATCCAGACGGTACCTTCCAGAATGGAACAGGTGTTGGAAATGAAACAGCCAGTGAACACGAAATGTTCCGCAAGTACATGATTGATTCTCTTCTATACTGGGTACAGGAATACAATATTGACGGCTTCCGTTTTGACTTGATGGGTATTCATAATGTCAAAACCATGCAAGCGATTCGTTGGGCGCTAGATGAGGTTGATCCCCGTATTATCACTTATGGAGAAGGCTGGGATATGGGAACAGGTCTTGCAACTTATGATAAGGCCAAGAAGGATAATGCCTACCAAATGCCAAATATCGGATTCTTCAATGATAATCAGCGTGATGCGGTCAAAGGAGGAGAAGTTTATGGTGCAATCAAGTCAGGATTTGTAAGTGGTGCAGCCACTGAACCAATCATTGCCAAGGCCATTCTTGGTAGCCGAGAATTGGGTTCTTATCTCAGTCCAAACCAGGTTCTCAACTATGTTGAAGCCCATGACAATTACAATCTTCATGATTTGTTGGCGACTCTTCATCCTGATCAAAGTTCAGACCAGATTATGCGCAAGGTTGAGACGGCGACAGTAATGAACCTTCTCATGCAAGGAATGTCCTTTATGGAAATTGGCCAAGAATTTGGTCGAACCAAATTAATTCCGACGGGTGAACATGGACAACTCACTTCGGCAGACCGAGAACGTGCTATGAATAGTTACAACGCTCCTGACAGTGTTAACCAAATAAACTGGGATTTAATCAATGAAAGACAAGAAAGCATTGACTTTGTCCGTCAAATTATTCGACTGAAAACACAGACTAGCGCCTTTTCTTATCCTACATACGAAGAAGTTTACCGTCATGTCTTTGTTCACACAGCTGCAGAAAATAGCGGATGGATTGTTTACGAGATTCACGGGGGGCCAGAACATCTATTGGTAGTATTCAATGCCAAGGGAACTTCCTTATACTTTGAAAATGCAGGAAATCTAGAAATGCTTGTGACCAATAGTCGTTCGAAACAAGAAAATGTCATTGATGATACTAGTGTCGCAGTGCTAAAAGTACTCTCTTAAATGCATAAACTAAAAAGGGTTAGATTGTCTAATCCTTTTTATCATTTATAAGTTTTCAATGAAGATTAGAATCAAGTTTCAAATAGTTTGAAAAACCAAGCTTGTGAAAATAATCTCAAAAAAATTGCAAAAATGGTTGTAATTTTCTGAAAATTTGGTAAAATATATTTTAATCATTTTCAGGAGGACGAGAATTTGACAAGATATCAGAATTTAGTAAATGGAGAATGGAAATCATCTGAAAAAGAAATTACGATTTATTCACCAATCAATCAAGAAGAATTAGGAACAGTACCCGCTATGAGCCAAGCAGAAGTAGATGAGGCTATGAAAGCTGCGCGAGAAGCCCTCCCTGCATGGCGTGATTTATCAGCAGTTGAACGTGCGGCTTATTTGCACAAAACAGCAGCTATTTTAGAACGTGATAAGGAAGAAATCGGTACTATCCTTGCTAAAGAGGTAGCAAAAGGGATTAAAGCAGCTATTGGAGAAGCGGTGCGTACCGCAGACTTGATTCGATATGCTGCTGAGGAAGGTCTTCGTATCACTGGCCAAGCAATGGAAGGTGGCGGCTTTGAGGCAGTGAGTAAAAATAAACTGGCTGTTGTTCGTCGCGAGCCAGTTGGGGTTGTTTTAGCAATCGCACCATTTAACTATCCAGTTAACCTTTCTGGATCTAAAATTGCACCTGCCTTGATTGCAGGGAATGTGGTCATGTTTAAGCCACCAACTCAAGGTTCTATTTCTGGTCTCTTGCTGGCTAAAGCATTTGAAGAAGCAGGAATTCCAGCAGGTGTTTTCAACACCATTACGGGTCGTGGTTCAGAAATTGGGGATTATATCATTGAGCACAAAGAAGTCAACTTCATCAACTTTACAGGCTCAACTCCTATCGGAGAACGTATTGGTCGTTTAGCTGGTATGCGTCCTATCATGTTGGAGCTTGGTGGGAAAGATGCAGCCCTAGTACTAGAAGATGCAGATTTGGAACATGCTGCCAAGCAAATTGTTGCGGGTGCCTTTAGCTATTCAGGTCAACGTTGCACGGCCATTAAACGTGTCATTGTTCTCGAAAGTGTTGCAGATACATTAGCTACTTTGCTTCAAGCAGAGGTTGCTAAATTAACAGTTGGTGATCCATTTGACAATGCTGATATTACACCTGTTATTGACAATGCTTCAGCCGACTTCATCTGGGGCTTGATTGAGGATGCACAAGAAAAAGGGGCTCAGGCTCTTACACAAATCAAACGTGAGGGCAATCTTCTCTGGCCAGTGCTTTTTGACCAAGTTACAAAAGATATGAAAGTAGCATGGGAAGAGCCATTTGGCCCTGTTTTACCAATTATTAGTGTGGCTAATGTAGAAGAAGCAATTGTCTTTGCCAACGAATCTGAATTCGGCCTTCAATCCTCAGTCTTTACAAATGATTTCAAAAAGGCCTTTGAAATTGCTGAAAAACTTGAAGTGGGCACAGTTCATATTAATAATAAAACCCAACGTGGTCCAGATAATTTCCCCTTCCTTGGTGTCAAAGGTTCTGGTGCTGGTGTTCAAGGAATTAAATATAGCATTGAAGCGATGACAAATGTTAAATCCATTGTTTTTGATGTGAGATAAAATCAGGAGATTCGTTTCCTGATTTATTTTTTTACTTAAAATTATATTTTTGTTAGCTAAATAACGAACTTTATGATAGTATTATAAAAAAACAATTCGTTTTCAAAGTGTTTCTGAAAAATTCTTGATTTACAAGTGAACACATCAGTGAATTTGTTGAAGACTTTCAAAAGATTTTTTTGCAAATTCCGTAATTTACTTGAATCTTCCCTAAAAAGGTAGTATAATAAATCTATGGAAAACGCTTACAGAAATAGGAGGGTGTATGGATAAGAATAATGCTTTAGAAACCTTTATGACAGGTGAAAATTTTCACCTCCAGCACTATCTGGGAGCTCATAGGGAAGAAAAAAATGGAGAGTATGGCTATACTTTTCGTGTGTGGGCGCCTAATGCTCAGGCTGTTCACTTGGTAGGGGATTTCACCAATTGGGTTGAAAATCAAATTCCGATGGAACGGAATGAATTTGGAGTCTGGGAAGTCTTTACCAGTCTTGCTCAAGAAGGCCAAATTTATAAGTACCATATCACGCGTGCAAATGGTCATCAACTGATGAAGATTGACCCTTTGGCTGTTCGATATGAGGCACGACCTGGTACTGGGGCTATTTTAACAGATATTCCAGAAAAGAAATGGAAGGATGGCCTCTGGCTAGCCCGTAGAAAACGCTTGAGCTTTGAAGAGCGTCCTGTTAATATTTACGAGGCTCATGCTGGCTCTTGGAAGAGAAATCCTGATGGCAGCCCCTATAGTTTTGCTCAATTGAAAGATGAACTCATTCCTTACTTGGTTGAGATGAACTATACTCATATTGAGTTTATGCCTTTGATGTCTCACCCACTAGGTTTGAGTTGGGGCTATCAGCTTATGGGTTACTTTGCTCTAGAGCATGCCTATGGTCGCCCTGAAGAGTTTCAAGATTTTGTTGAGGAATGTCACTTAAACAATATTGGGATTATTGTAGACTGGGTACCTGGTCATTTCACCATTAATGATGATGCCTTAGCTTATTATGACGGGACACCGACTTTTGAGTACCAAGACCATAATAAGGCTCATAACTACGGTTGGGGAGCACTCAATTTTGACCTTGGAAAGAATGAAGTCCAGTCTTTCTTGATTTCTAGTATTAAGTTTTGGATTGATTTTTATCATTTAGATGGTATTCGCGTGGATGCTGTCAGCAATATACTCTATTTAGACTACGATGATGCTCCATGGACACCTAATAAAGATGGTGGCAATCTCAACTATGAGGGATATTATTTCCTTCAACGCTTAAATGATGTGATTAAACTAGTTCATCCAGATGTGATGATGATCGCAGAAGAAAGTTCGTCAGCAACCAAGATTACGGGAATGAAAGAGCTTGGTGGTTTAGGATTTGACTACAAGTGGAATATGGGCTGGATGAATGATATCCTCCGATTCTACGAAGAAGACCCTATTTACCGTAAATATGACTTTAACCTGGTGACTTTCAGCTTTATGTATGTCTTCAAAGAGAATTATCTCCTACCATTCTCACACGATGAAGTGGTTCATGGCAAGAAGAGTATGATGCACAAGATGTGGGGAGATCGCTATAATCAATTCGCAGGCTTGCGCAATCTCTACACCTACCAAATTTGTCACCCTGGTAAGAAATTGCTCTTCATGGGTAGTGAATATGGGCAATTCCTAGAATGGAAATCTGAAGAACAGTTGGAATGGTCTAACCTAGAAGATCCAATGAATGCTAAGATGAAGTATTTCACTTCTCAGCTAAACCAGTTTTACAAAGACCACCGCTGTCTGTGGGAAATTGATACCAGCTATGATGGTATTGAAATCATCGATGCGGATAATAGAGACCAGAGTGTTCTTTCCTTCATCCGTAAGGGTAAGAAGGATGATATGTTAGTCTGTATCTTTAATATGGCACCTGTTGAACGAAAAGATTTTACAATCGGACTTCCTGTTGCAGGGATTTACGAAGAAGTCTGGAATACTGAGTTAGAAGAGTGGGGAGGCGTTTGGAAAGAACATAATCAAACTGTTCAAACGCAAGAAGGACTATGGAAAGATTATGAGCAGACCTTGACCTTTACCCTACCGGCTATGGGAGCAAGTGTTTGGAAAATCAAACGTCGATTGAAACCTACTAAAACCGTCACAAGTAAAAACCAAAAAGGAGTAGAAAATGAAGAATGAAATGTTAGCTTTGATTCTTGCTGGTGGGCAAGGAACTCGTCTCGGTAAACTCACTCAAAGCATTGCAAAACCAGCTGTGCAATTTGGTGGGCGCTACCGTATCATTGACTTTGCTCTTTCAAACTGTGCCAACTCAGGCATCAACAATGTTGGAGTCATTACACAGTACCAACCACTTGCTCTCAACAACCATATTGGTAATGGTTCAAGCTGGGGACTAGACGGTATCAATTCTGGTGTCTCTATTCTTCAACCTTATTCTGCAAGTGAAGGAAATCGTTGGTTTGAGGGGACTAGCCACGCTATTTACCAAAATATTGATTATATCGACAGTGTCAATCCTGAGTATGTCTTGATTCTATCTGGGGACCATATCTACAAAATGGATTATGATGATATGCTCCAGTCTCACAAAGATAATAATGCCAGCTTGACAGTAGCGGTTTTAGACGTCCCTCTTAAAGAAGCTAGTCGTTTTGGTATTATGAACACAGATGCCAATAACCGCATTGTTGAATTTGAAGAAAAACCAGCTCAACCTAAATCTACAAAAGCTTCTATGGGAATTTACATTTTTGATTGGCAACGTCTGCGCAATATGCTTGTTACTGCTGAAAAGAGCAATGTCGATATGTCAGACTTCGGTAAGAATGTCATTCCAAATTACCTTGAGTCAGGTGAAAGTGTCTATGCATATGAGTTTAATGGCTACTGGAAAGATGTTGGTACTATTGAGTCACTTTGGGAAGCTAACATGGAATATATTTCACCAGAAAATGCCTTGGATAGCCGTAACCGTCAATGGAAGATTTACTCAAGAAACTTAATTTCACCACCAAACTTCCTTGGGGCAAATGCTCATGTGGAAGATTCCTTGGTTGTCGATGGCTGTTTCGTAGATGGAACTGTTAAACATTCTATCCTCTCAACAGGTGCGCAAGTTCGCGAAGGGGCAGAAGTAGTAGATTCAGTTATCATGAGTGGTGCAATTGTCGGTCAGGGAGCTAAAATCAAACGTGCCATTATTGGTGAAGGTGCAGTTATTTCTGATGGTGTCGAAATTGATGGAACAGAAGAAGTACAAGTTGTAGGATATGATGAAGTAGTGGGGGTAGCAACAGATGAAGATTGATAAATATTCTGCCATTTTAGGAAACACAGTTGGTTTTCATGATATGTCAACACTGACAGACCACCGTCCAGTAGCTAGTTTGCCATTTGGTGGTAAATATCGCTTGATTGACTTCCCGCTTTCAAGTCTTGCTAATGCTGGTGTCCGTAGTATTTTTGGTATTTTCCAACAAGACAATATCAGCTCAGTCTTTGACCATATCCGTTCAGGACGTGAGTGGGGCTTGTCAACTCTTCTTAGCCACTATTATCTAGGTATTTACAATACTCGTGTGGAAAGTAGTACAGTTGGAAAAGAATACTACCAACAACTTCTTACTTACTTGAAACGTTCTGGCTCAAACCAAACAGTTTCACTCAACTGTGATGTTTTGATTAATATTGATTTGAACCAAGTTTTCCATCTACATAGTACAACAAAAGGGCCTATCACTGTAGTTTATAAAAAACTAGCTAAGAAAGACATTTCAGAAGTAAACGCAATCTTGGAAGTGGATGAAACAGACCATGTTCGTTCTCATAAACTCTTTGATAGTAAATCATCAGATGAAGTTTACAATATGTCGACAGATATCTTTGTCGTTGATACCCCTTGGTTGATTGAACGCTTAGAAGAAGAGGCTAAGAAAGAACATCCAGAGAAGTTGCGCTATGTTTTACGGGATTTGGCTGCAAAAGAAGGGGCTTTTGCCTACGAGTACACAGGCTACCTAGCCAACATTCATTCTGTAGAGTCTTATTATAAAGCGAATATCGATATGCTTGAATCGCAAAAGTTCTATTCTCTCTTCTCACCAAACCAAAAGATTTATACAAAGGTCAAAAACGAAGAGCCAACTTACTATGCCAATACATCTAAGGTAAGTACTTCTCAGTTTGCTTCTGGTAGTATTGTTGAAGGTCAAGTGGCTAATTCTGTTTTATCACGTAATATTCATGTCCATAAGGATAGCTTGGTTAAAGATAGCATCTTATTCCCTCGTGTTGTTATTGGAGAAGGTGCTCAGGTAGAATACGCTATATTGGACAAGGGTGTTGAAGTTGCGGATGGAGTAGTGATCCGTGGAACTGCAGAACATCCAGTCGTCGTTAAGAAAGGTGCTAAAGTAACAGAGGATATTCATTCATGAAAATTTTATTTGTAGCAGCTGAGGGTGTACCCTTTTCAAAAACAGGTGGTTTGGGAGACGTCATTGGCGCTCTTCCTAAATCACTGGTAAAAGCGGGACATGAAGTTGCAGTAATTTTACCCTACTATGACATGGTAGAGGCTAAATTTGGAAATCAGATTGAAGATGTGCTTCATTTTGAGGTTAGTGTTGGTTGGCGCAGACAGTACTGTGGGATTAAGAAAACAGTCTTAAATGGTGTGACCTTCTACTTCATTGACAACCAATATTATTTCTTCCGAGGTCATGTTTACGGTGATTTTGATGACGGAGAACGCTTTGCTTTTTTCCAACTGGCTGCCATTGAGGCTATGGAAAGGATTGACTTTATTCCTGATCTTCTCCATGTTCATGACTACCATACAGCTATGATTCCTTTCTTGTTGAAGGAAAAATACCGTTGGATTCAAGCCTATGAGGGCATTAAAACTGTTTTAACCATTCATAATTTGGAATTCCAAGGACAATTTTCAGAAGGAATGTTATGGGATTTGTTTGGAGTTGGCTTTGAGCGTTATGCTGATGGTACCCTTCGCTGGAATAACTGTCTGAACTGGATGAAGGCTGGTATTCTCTATGCGGATCGTGTTTCAACCGTTTCGCCTAGCTATGCTCATGAAATTATGACTAGTCAGTTTGGATGTAACTTGGATCAGATTCTTCGAATGGAGTCTGGTAAGGTCTCTGGTATCGTAAATGGGATTGATGCTGACCTTTATAATCCTCAGACGGATGCCCTTTTAGACTATCATTTTAATCAGGAAGATTTGTCTGGGAAGGCCCAGAATAAGGCAAAATTGCAAGAAAGAGTTGGCTTACCCGTTAGGACTGATGTTCTACTGGTGGGAATTGTTTCTCGTTTGACACGTCAAAAAGGTTTTGATGTGGTGGTGGAAAGTTTGCACCATATCTTGCAAGAAGATGTTCAGATTGTTCTTTTAGGAACTGGTGATCCAGCCTTTGAAGGAGCTTTCTCATGGTTTGCTCAAATCTATCCAGACAAGCTATCAGCAAATATTACTTTTGACGTCAAACTTGCTCAAGAAATCTATGCTGCTTGTGACCTCTTCCTCATGCCAAGTCGTTTTGAACCGTGTGGCTTGTCTCAAATGATGGCGATGCGGTACGGAACCTTGCCATTAGTCCATGAAGTTGGTGGCTTGCGAGATACCGTTAAAGCCTTTAATCCAATCGAAGGAAGTGGTACTGGTTTTAGCTTTGACAATCTATCTCCTTATTGGTTAAATTGGACTTTCCAAACAGCTTTGGACTTGTATAGAAACCATCCTGATGTTTGGAGAAATCTACAAAAACAAGCCATGGAGTGTGATTTCTCATGGGATACAGCCTGCAGGTCATACCTTGACTTGTACCATAGTTTAGTTAATTAATAGATAAAATCGTATGATGACTTCATACGATTTTTGGGCTATTTAGAGAGGAGAACTGATGTCTCAAGTAAGAGGATTGTGTGTTATGGATGTTGATGGAACCTTAATCCTAGAAGAAGTGATTGATTTTTTGGGAAGAGAGGTAGGTCGTGAGGAAGAAATTTCGCAGATTACAAGTCGGGCAATGAGAGGAGAGTTGAACTTTGAAAGTAGTTTAAGAAAAAGAGTTTCCTTCTTGGAAGGTCTTCCTATTTCGGTTTTTGATAAAGTCTTCAACACTATTCATCTAACGCCAAATGCCCAGAAATTTATCTCTATTCTCCAAAAGAACGACATCCTAGTTGGTCTGGTGTCCGGTGGATTTACACCAATAGTTGATCGATTAGCAAAATCACTTGGCATTGCCCATTTCTCTGCCAACCAACTCGAAGTCAAAGATGGTCTTTTAACTGGAAAATTGATTGGACAAATTATAAGTCCTGAGGTCAAAAAAGAGACTCTGGAAAAATGGAGAGATAAACTAAAACTTCCTAAAGAAAGAACGATTGCAATCGGTGACGGGGCTAATGACTTATTAATGTTGAAGTCAGCAGGACTAGGAATCGCCTTTTGTGCCAAAGAAGTGCTCAAAAAAGAAATACCGAATTATGTTGATAAGAGAGATTTTTTAGAAGTTCTTCCTTTGATTGACTGGTTAGAATGGGGTAAAATATGAAGATTGTAATTGCACCAGATTCATTTAAGGAAAGCTTGACCGCTGAAGAGGTGGCTGAAGCTATTAAAAGAGGCTTCCAACAATCAATAGCAGATGTAGACTGTCTTCTCTGCCCTATTGGTGATGGGGGAGAAGGTACCGTTGATGCTATTAGACATTCTATTGACTTTGAAGAAAAATGGATCCAAGTTACAGGACCTTTTGGACCAAAAGAAGCCATGCGCTATTTTCAAAAAGGGGAACTGGCACTATTTGAAGTAGCTGACTTGGTTGGTCTTGGAAAGATTCCGATAGAGAAACGAAATCCACTGCAAATCCAAACTCGTGGTATCGGAGAGTTGATTCGCCATCTCATTGCTAAAGGGATTAAAGATATCTATATCGGTGTTGGTGGCACGGCCAGTAATGATGGAGGACTGGGGATTGCTGCTGGTTTAGGTTATCAATTTTATGATAAGAATGGAAATGTCTTGCCCTCTTGTGGTCAATCCTTATTGAACTTAGCTTCTATGTCAACAGAAAATCGCTATGAAATTCCTGAAGATGTGCAAATTCGTATTTTAGCAGATGTCGTGAGTCCCTTATGTGGTCCTCAAGGTGCGACCTATATTTTTGGCAAACAAAAAGGCCTAGATCCTACTATGTTTGAGGCCGTAGATCAGGCGATCCAAGATTTTTATGAAAAAGTTTCACCTGCAACATTAGAAATTAAAGGAACAGGAGCTGGTGGGGGCATTGCTGCCGGTTTGTGTGCCTTTGCTCAGGCAAGAATCGTATCTGGAATAGATACCTGCTTGGATCTAATCAACTTTGATAAGAAAGTTGCAGATGCTGACTTGGTAGTTGTAGGAGAAGGAAGGCTAGATCGTCAAAGTTTAGCAGGTAAAGCGCCGATAGGCGTAGCAAAAAGAACCCCTGTCGGAGTTCCTGTCATTGCTATTTGTGGTAGTATTGCTGAGGATTTACCTTCCCTACCATTTGAGAATATCCAAGCTGCCTTTTCTATTTTGGAGAAAAGTGAACCTCTAGAAGATAGTTTGAAAAATGCCAGTCTCTATTTGGAGCACACGGCTGCCAATATAGGGAATTTATTAAATATGCGCAAGATTTAGCCAAACCATTTCTTCCATAAGGATGTTTTGGCTGGTTCTTCCTTTTTAACTTCCCAAAGTTTTGGAAAAGCAAGTCGAAGATCCTTTTCTTCTACTTGTACTGGTGCATTGCTATGGATAATCAGGCCAAAAGGAGAAGAAGTATGCTCTTCAGATACAATGGTAGCTTGACTATCAGTTTCTTTTGCTTCTTTTAAGTAGAAAACTTGTTTGTCAAATTCGATAGTTGGTGAAATCTTCACAAATAGTGGCTCGGCTTTTTCCTGAAGGTTTTCTAAAATGGATAAAAAGCCTTTTTCTAACTGAGGACTATTTGCTGTGTCAATATCTGCATATCCAAGAACTCTTTCCTCAAAAGTGCCAAGATAGCGTCTTTGCTCATCCGGATTAATTTTTGGCCCACCGTGAGCTTTTTCAAGTAATTGTTTTGATAAATCTGTCATGAAAACAGTATATCATAAAAGTTAGAATAAAACAGACAAAAGAAAGCGATTACTTTATAAAGTTAAGGAAAATTTGCACAAAGATAACGTTTTTTCTTGAAAAAGGAGGGGTTTTAAGGTATTATAGAGGTGTAAAAAATTTAACTCATAAGGAGAGTAAAAAATGTCAATTATTACTGATGTTTACGCTCGCGAAGTCCTAGACTCACGCGGTAACCCAACACTTGAAGTAGAAGTTTACACTGAATCAGGTGCTTTCGGACGTGGTATGGTTCCATCAGGAGCTTCTACTGGTGAACACGAAGCAGTTGAACTTCGCGACGGTGACAAATCTCGTTACGGTGGTCTTGGTACACAAAAAGCTGTTGACAACGTAAACAACATCATTGCTGAAGCTATCATTGGCTACGATGTACGTGATCAACAAGCTATCGACCGTGCTATGATCGCTCTTGACGGTACTCCTAACAAAGGTAAATTGGGTGCAAACGCAATCCTTGGTGTGTCTATCGCTGTAGCTCGTGCTGCTGCTGACTATCTTGAAATCCCACTTTACAGCTACCTTGGTGGATTCAACACTAAAGTTCTTCCAACTCCAATGATGAACATCATCAACGGTGGTTCTCACTCTGACGCTCCAATCGCTTTCCAAGAGTTCATGATCTTGCCAGTTGGTGCGCCAACATTTAAAGAAGCTCTTCGTTACGGTGCTGAAATCTTCCACGCTCTTAAGAAAATCCTTAAATCACGTGGTTTGGAAACTGCCGTAGGTGACGAAGGTGGATTCGCTCCTCGTTTCGAAGGAACTGAAGACGGTGTTGAAACTATCCTTGCTGCGATCGAAGCTGCTGGATATGTTCCTGGTAAAGACGTATTTATCGGATTTGACTGTGCTTCATCAGAATTCTACGATAAAGAACGTAAAGTTTACGACTACACTAAATTTGAAGGTGAAGGCGCTGCTGTTCGTACATCTGCAGAACAAATCGATTACCTTGAAGAATTGGTTAACAAATACCCAATCATCACTATCGAAGATGGTATGGATGAAAACGACTGGGATGGTTGGAAAGCTCTTACTGAACGTCTTGGTAAGAAAGTACAACTTGTTGGTGACGACTTCTTCGTAACAAACACTGACTACCTTGCACGTGGTATCCAAGAAGGTGCTGCTAACTCAATCCTTATCAAAGTTAACCAAATCGGTACTCTTACTGAAACTTTTGAAGCTATCGAAATGGCTAAAGAAGCTGGTTACACTGCCGTTGTATCACACCGTTCAGGTGAAACTGAAGATTCAACAATCGCTGACATCGCAGTTGCAACTAACGCAGGACAAATCAAGACTGGTTCACTTTCACGTACAGACCGTATCGCTAAATACAACCAATTGCTTCGCATCGAAGACCAACTTGGTGAAGTAGCTGAATACCGTGGATTGAAATCATTCTACAACCTTAAAAAATAAAATAGTTCAGTGAACTATTTTATCCCGAACCTTGAAATTCAAAAGTTCGGCCGTTGATTTAACAACGTTTCTAGCCCCTCGGATTTTATCCGAAGGGCTATTTTTGTATTTAGGGGGCAAAAAAGGGGCAAAACATTTCAAGACATCTCATTTACCAATAAATACGATTCAGCTAATATAATTGAAAATGATGGAAAAAAGGGTGAATTTATGATATACTTTAATGTAGGACCTTTTTAGAAATTTTGAAGGAGCACAAAAAATTTAGAATGAGAAAAATTGTTATCAATGGTGGATTACCCTTGCAAGGTGAAATCACTATTAGCGGTGCTAAAAATAGCGTTGTGGCCTTAATTCCAGCTATTATTTTGGCTGATGATGTGGTGACTTTGGATTGTGTTCCAGATATTTCCGATGTTGCTAGTCTTGTCGAAATCATGGAGTTAATGGGTGCTACCGTTAAGCGTTATGACGATGTGTTAGAGATTGATCCACGAGGTGTTCAAAATATTCCAATGCCTTATGGGAAAATCAACAGTCTTCGTGCATCTTATTATTTTTATGGAAGTCTTTTAGGTCGCTTTGGTGAAGCCACTGTTGGTTTACCTGGTGGATGTGATTTGGGACCTCGCCCTATTGACTTACACCTTAAGGCTTTTGAAGCTATGGGAGCAACTGTTAGCTACGAGGGAGATAACATGAAGTTATCTGCCAAAGATACAGGACTTCACGGCGCAAGTATCTACATGGATACGGTTAGTGTGGGTGCGACGATTAATACGATGATTGCTGCGGTTAAAGCAAATGGTCGTACTATTATTGAAAATGCAGCCCGTGAACCTGAGATTATTGACGTTGCTACTCTATTGAATAATATGGGTGCCCACATCCGTGGGGCAGGAACTAATATCATCATTATTGATGGTGTTGAAAGATTACATGGAACGCGTCATCAGGTGATTCCAGACCGCATTGAAGCTGGAACATATATATCTTTAGCTGCTGCAGTTGGTAAAGGAATTCGTATCAATAATGTTCTTTACGAACACCTGGAAGGATTTATTGCTAAGTTGGAAGAAATGGGAGTGAGAATGACTGTATCTGAAGACAGCATTTTTGTCGAGGAACAGTCTAATTTGAAAGCAATCAATATTAAGACAGCTCCTTACCCAGGCTTTGCAACTGATTTGCAACAACCGCTTACCCCACTTTTACTAAGAGCGAATGGTCGTGGTACAATTGTTGATACGATTTACGAAAAACGTGTAAATCATGTTTTTGAATTAGCTAAAATGGACGCAGATATATCAACAACAAATGGTCATATTTTGTACACGGGTGGACGTAATTTGCGTGGGGCCAGTGTTAAAGCGACTGACCTACGAGCTGGTGCTGCACTAGTCATTGCTGGGCTCATGGCTCAAGGTAAAACTGAAATTACAAATATAGAGTTTATCTTACGTGGTTATTCTGATATTATTGAAAAATTACGTAATCTAGGAGCGGATATTACACTTGTTGAGGATTAAACCGTAGAGGTGTTTATGAATATTTGGACCAAATTAGCAATGTTTTCTTTTTTTGAAACGGATCGCTTGTATTTGCGTCCTTTCTTTTTTAGTGATAGCCAGGATTTTTATGAGATAGCTTCGAATCCAGAAAATCTTCAATTTATTTTTCCAAGTCAAGCTAGTCTGGAAGAGAGTCAATATGCACTGGCCAATTATTTTATGAAATCTCCATTAGGAGTATGGGCTATTTGTGACAAGAAAACTGAAAAAATGATTGGTTCTGTTAAGTTTGAAAAGTTAGATGAAATTAAAAAAGAAGCAGAACTTGGCTATTTTTTGAGAAAAGATGCTTGGTCGCAAGGATTTATGACAGAGGTTGTTAGAAAAATTTGTCAACTTTCTTTTGAAGAATTTGGCTTAAAACAATTATCCATCATTACCCACCTTGAAAATGAAGCTAGTCAACGGATTGCCCTTAAGTCTGGATTTCGATTGATTCGTCAGTTTAAAGGAAGTGATCGCTACACAAGAAAAATGCGGGATTATTTTGAATTTCGGTATGTAAAAGGAGAATTCAATGAGTAAGCATCAGGAAATTCTAAGCTATTTGGAGGAATTACCTGTCGGTAAAAGGGTCAGTGTTCGTAGCATTTCCAATCATCTGGGAGTCAGTGATGGAACGGCTTATCGGGCTATTAAAGAAGCTGAAAATCGTGGAATTGTAGAGACTCGCCCAAGAAGTGGTACTATCCGTGTTAAATCTCAGAAAGTTGCTATAGAGAGATTAACTTTTGCTGAAATTGCAGAAGTGACTTCTTCTGAGGTTCTGGCTGGGCAAGAAGGTTTAGAGAGAGAATTCAGTAAGTTTTCAATTGGTGCCATGACTGAACAAAATATCTTGTCTTACCTTCACGATGGGGGGCTCTTGATTGTCGGAGACCGAACCCGTATTCAGTTGCTAGCCTTGGAAAATGAAAATGCAGTCCTGGTTACAGGTGGATTTCAGGTTCATGATGATGTGCTTAAACTGGCCAATCAAAAAGGAATTCCTGTTTTAAGAAGCAAACATGACACTTTCACTGTCGCGACCATGATCAATAAAGCCCTGTCAAATGTACAAATCAAAACAGATATTTTGACAGTTGAGAAACTTTATCGCCCAAGTCATGAGTATGGTTTTCTGAGAGAAACCGACACAGTCAAAGATTATTTGGATTTGGTTCGTAAGAATCGTAGCAGTCGTTTTCCAGTTATCAATCAACATCAGGTTGTTGTTGGTGTTGTAACCATGAGAGACGCAGGTGATAAGTCACCAAGTACCACAATTGACAAGGTCATGTCTCGTAGTCTATTTTTAGTTGGATTATCGACAAATATTGCCAATGTGAGTCAACGGATGATTGCTGAAGACTTTGAAATGGTACCGGTTGTTCGAAATAATCAAACATTGCTTGGGGTTGTAACCAGACGAGATGTCATGGAGAAGATGAGTCGTTCCCAAGTTTCTGCTCTACCTACTTTTTCTGAGCAGATTGGTCAAAAACTTTCTTATCACCATGATGAAGTAGTGATTACAGTGGAACCCTTTATGCTAGAGAAGAACGGTGTTTTGGCTAATGGTGTATTGGCAGAAATTCTGACCCACATGACTCAAGATTTTGTTGTGAATAGTGGTCGAAATCTCATTATTGAGCAGATGCTAATCTATTTTTTGCAAGCGGTTCAGATAGATGATAGATTGCGCATTCAAGCACGCATTATCCATCATACGAGACGGTCAGCTATTATTGACTACGATATTTATCATGGTCATCAGATTGTTTCAAAGGCAAATGTGACTGTTAAAATTAATTAGAAACTAGGAGAAAAAATGATAACATTAAAATCAGCTCGTGAAATCGAAGCTATGGATAAGGCCGGTGATTTTCTAGCAAGTATTCATATCGGCTTGCGTGATTTGATTAAGCCAGGCGTAGATATGTGGGAAGTTGAAGAATACGTTCGCCGTCGTTGTAAAGAAGAAAATTTCCTTCCGCTTCAGATTGGAGTTGACGGTGCTATGATGGACTATCCTTATGCTACCTGCTGCTCTTTAAACGATGAAGTAGCTCACGCTTTCCCTCGTCACTATATTTTGAAAGATGGTGATTTGCTCAAGGTTGATATGGTTTTGGGAGGCCCAATTGCTAAATCTGACCTGAATGTCTCAAAATTAAACTTCAACAATGTGGATCAAATGAAGAAATACACTCAGAGCTATTCTGGTGGTCTAGCAGACTCTTGTTGGGCTTATGCTGTCGGTACACCGTCCGAAGAAGTGAAAAACTTGATGGATGTAACTAAAGAAGCCATGTACAAGGGGATTGAGCAGGCTGTTGTTGGAAACCGTATCGGTGATATTGGAGCAGCGATTCAAGAATACGCTGAAAGTCGTGGATACGGTGTAGTGCGTGATTTGGTTGGTCATGGTGTTGGCCCAACCATGCACGAAGATCCAATGGTTCCTAACTATGGTATTGCAGGTCGAGGACTCCGTCTTCGTGAAGGAATGGTCTTGACTATTGAACCAATGATCAATACAGGTGACTGGGAAATTGATACAGATATGAAAACTGGTTGGGCGCATAAGACCATTGACGGTGGTCTATCTTGTCAATATGAACACCAATTTGTCATTACAAAAGATGGACCTGTTATCTTGACTAGTCAAGGTGAAGAAGGAACTTATTAATAAAAAGTGAAAAGACTGCTGGAAGTTCATTTCTAAAGAATTCAGTAGATCTTTTCATATTAAATAAACGCATTGTATCAAGTTTTTAAGTGCCTGATATAATGCGTTTTTCTGGCTTTAAAATTCTTACCTCAATATATTGTACTTTATCATCATTTCAAAAAAATGAACTTTCTACAATGTTAAACTTCAGGTAAAAATTATGTTTCAGATTTTCTGTTACAGAAATAGATATCATTATGAAATAATTATTTTATATTTACTACTATTTCTATAAAAACCACAAAGATATTGGCAAACTATCTGATAAAGAATTATTTCGTGTTACCAACAAGGCTACGAGGAAGGATTTGTTGCCTATCGTGGTTATGATGTTTAATGAATCTTTAAAGATTGCTTTAGAGCCTTATCATTCGGAATTGTTTTTGCATATTTTGAACTCTGCTGAACGTGAAAGAAAGTTAAAACGAGAGGGTGTAGAGGAATTATATCTTCTTGATTTTAGTAGTCAATTCGATACTATCACGACAGAAGATTTTAAAGGATTACTTTGATGGAGAAATTATCATTGTTTCACGTTATTATTGTAGATTCTAAAAGAAATCAATTCAGTACATTACCTCTTTTTATTCTTTTTCAAAGGTGAATCCTTCTCCAAGGATTTCATGGGCTTCTGTAATGGTTATAAAGGCTTGAGGATCGATTCGATGAATCATTTCCTTCATTTTCACAATTTCATTTCTTCCGACAATACAGTAAATGATTTTTAAATCTTCTCGACTATAATAACCTTGACCTGAGATGAAAGTAACGCCTCTTCCTAGGTCATCATTAATCGCCTTAGCAAGTTGGTCAGGACGTTTTGTGATAATCATAAATCCTTTACCTGCATAGCCACCTTCGCCAATCAAATCAATGACACGAGAAACGATAAAATCAAATAAGAGCGTGTAGGAAACCAATCTCAAGTCCTTGAAGATTAGGAGAATGAGCATGAGAATACAAAAATCTAAGATAAAGAGCAGTTTCCCCATAGATATATGAGTGTATTTGTTGAGAATACGAGCTAGAATATCAGTTCCGCCAGTTGTACCTCCAGCATTAAAGATAATTCCAAGACCGATTCCCAATAGAATCCCAGCTATAAGGGCTGTGATCAGTAAATCACCTTGAAGATCAATATGAAGGGGAATACGTTCAAAAAAGGCTAACCAGGCGGACAAAGCTAAGGTTCCTAGTAAACTAGAATAGAGAGATTTTGCTCCAAAAATCTTCCAAGCTAGGAGGAAAAGGGGAATATTAATCAGCAGGTTCATGAGAGAAACAGGGATTTTAAAAAGATAAAAGGTGATGAGGGTAATACCCGTCGCCCCTCCTTCAAAGAGATGATGGGGAACTACAAAATAAGTTAGCCCAAAAGCATAAATAGCAGCACCTAGTAAGATGGTTAAAATGGGATAAATTTTTTTAATCATAGGGACCTCTTTTCTTATAAGTAGATTATATCAAATTTTTAAGGAAAATTTGATTGACTCCATTAGGATTTTTAATCTTTTTTTGATATAATTAAAAGTAAGAAAACCAATCTGAATCCTAAAATAGAAAGATTGATACTATGACAAAAATTAAAATTGTAACCGATTCATCTGTTACTATTGAACCTGAACTAGTAAAACAATTAGATATCACTGTTGTTCCGTTATCTGTAATGATTGATAATGTTGTTTATTCTGATGCGGATTTGAAAGAAGAAGGTAAATTTCTTCAGTTGATGCAAGAAAGTAAGAATCTTCCGAAAACAAGTCAGCCACCTGTAGGTGTCTTTGCTGAAGTTTTTGAAGAACTATGCAAGGATGGTAGCCAGATTCTTGCTATTCATATGTCTCATGCCCTTTCTGGTACTGTAGAAGCGGCACGTCAAGGTGCTAGCTTATCTACTGCCGATGTGACAGTTATTGATAGTTCCTTCACTGACCAAGCCCTGAAATTCCAAGTTGTTGAGGCTGCGAAGTTAGCACAAGAAGGCAAAGATATGGAGGAAATTTTAACTCGCATAGAAGAGGTAAAAAACCACACAGAACTCTATATTGGTGTTTCTACTTTGGAAAATCTTGTCAAAGGTGGACGAATTGGCCGTGTAACTGGATTGTTGAGCTCCCTTCTCAATATACGTGTTGTCATGCAGATGAAAGACCATGAATTGCAGCCAATCGTTAAAGGTCGTGGAGCTAAAACTTTTAAAAAATGGTTAGATGAGTTGATAACGTCGCTCTCTGAACGTTCTGTAGCAGAGATTGGAATTTCATATTCTGGCAGTGCTGATTGGGCCAAAGAGATGAAAGAAAGCTTACAAGCTTATGTTGAAAAGCCAATTTCAGTTTTGGAAACGGGCTCTATTATTCAAACTCACACGGGTGAGAACGCTTGGGCTATTTTAGTACGTTACTACTCTTAAAAAAATAAATAAAATGGGAAGAAATAGCGTTTTTAACTTGACCTAAAAGGGATTTTAGGATATGATTATAATTGTTAATTAGAAATTAAATTGGAGGAATCATTAACATGGCAAACAAACAAGATTTGATCGCTAAAGTAGCAGAAGCTACAGAATTGACTAAGAAAGACTCAGCAGCAGCAGTTGAAGCTGTATTCTCAGCAGTAGCTGACTACCTTGCAGCTGGTGAAAAAGTTCAATTGATCGGTTTTGGTAACTTTGAAGTTCGTGAGCGTGCTGCACGTAAAGGTCGCAACCCACAAACTGGTAAAGAAATCACAATTGCTGCTTCTAAAGTACCAGCATTCAAAGCTGGTAAAGCTCTTAAAGACGCTGTTAAATAATTGGCGTTCAAAAAGCCTGTCATATCAAGCACTTGAGCTTGTGTGACAGGCTTTTCTTTTGCTTTTGGGGCATTTTTGGGGCATAGACTAATACTTTTCCATGACATCTGCTACCGTTGATTTCATTTGTTTTGTGATGTGAGTATATATTTGAGTGGTTGTTTTTGCATCGGAGTGCCCCACACGATCCATAATAGCTTTAAGAGGTACATTGTTTTCAGCAAGTCGACTTACCAGCGTGTGACGGAATATGTGGCTAGTAAGGTTTTTCTGGATTGGTGTTTCAAGTCTTTCATTAGCTTTCTTTAGAGCTAGATTAAAAGAGTTTGTTTGCAAAGGAACTCCATTTTTTGTGGTGAAAATGAAGCCCATATCTTTATAGCGAGGATTGGTATTCTTCTCCAGTTCATTCATGAACTCCATCTCTTCTAATATCTCTTTTTCACGGGTGGTCATGACGGTTTCACGATAGGATGCTAGTGTTTTTGGTGAAGTTTTTTCACCTTTTTGATATCCATTCGTGTGGTCGTAGGTTCCGTGAAGCTGCAGGGTGTTAGATTCATAATCAACATTATGAGGCTCTATCCCCACAGCTTCTCCAATACGACAACCATTCAGGCTCATGAATTCAGAGAGTAGTCCGATTCGATAGGTGCTTGGCCTACGATACAACTCTTTAAGCAGTAGTTTGATTTCATCTTCTTCAAGATATTTCTGTCCTACCTTTTTCCAATCTTCTAATGTCTTTTGAACTCTTGGAAGCTTAGCTCTCCTAGCTGGATTATCCTTAATAATGCCAAGGTCTATTGCATAATCAAAAGCAAGATTTAGCATGGACTTATTTCGCTCTTTTTTATTCCTTGAGCAATCGAGTTTATCTAGGTATGATTGAACATATTTTGGATCAATTTTAGAAACTTTGATACCAATTCCGAAGTCATCTTTTATCTCTTTGATATTTCCGCTTAATGAAGCGATAGAAGAACGTTTAATCTCTTGTTTATAGAATGACCACCACTGGTCGAAAAGTTCCGTAAAAAGCATTTCTGAGCTTTCTAGTTCACTCAGAATATTTGCTATCTTTATTTCAAGTTGTTTCTGAGCTTCTTTTCTGATGCGAGGAGTATCTTTTTCCATGAGAACTGAAACTCTAGACCATTTTTCGGTGTAAGGATTTTTATATCTCTCAAAAAAATTTACTTTTCCGCTTTTATGTTGTTCTACCCACATTGATTTTCACCTCATTTCTTGATAAAATAGGTATAGTAAAGCAGGCTTTTTAATGCCGTTTACTATACAGGATATCCTCACACTCAAAGATGGCCGTCGGAGAGCGTGGGGATTTTTAGTTTTTAAAAAGGGAAGTAACAGTTAAGTTACTTCCCCTGGAGCGCAAAGGCTCAAAGTCTAAAATTATGAGGGCTTGCCTCTAAGTAACTTAATTATATCATGAAAATAAATTTATTCCAATCCGATGCCGACTTTAGCAGTCAATAAATAAGCACCACTTTCTTGTTTGCTAAATGTCAAAGTAACGCTTCGGATTTTTGTTCCTGCTGAAGAATATGAAACTGTTCTACTTTCATGATCATTGACAGTAGTAGTGTTTATATTATTTGGTTCTCCATGAACGCTAACAATATCGTCGTAGTTAGTTCCACCAGCTCCATAATTCATGATGTCGCCCATCTGAAGAGCGTCAAACTGTTCTTTTGTCCAGTTAAATTTAGCATCCTCTTCTTTTTGTGATGATTCGATAGAAGAACTTACTGAGCTAACAGTTTCTTCAACGTTTTTAGCAGCGTTATTCAAAGCACGGGCATACATCAATTGCGTAGCGATAACAATAACCATTGATACGACTGCTAAGACTGTACCGATGATAGCCAACATTTTTGGCCTTTTTCTGTTGATAGCTAGACCTATCAAGCCCAATATAAGCGCTAAGATAGCAATAACAAAAGATAGATTGTTAATAATAGGCATCCAAGACCCAAATAGAGCAATCGCTCCAAAAATAATAGCCAAAATACCTAAAACTTTGCGTTCTTCATTCATAATGAAACCTCTCTCAGCTTTTAATGTGGATCAGTTATTGCACATTTTTTTATTTCCGTTTTACGTAACTATTTCCAAAATAGGAATAGATGTTAAATAAAAAATTAAAAGCCCAACTCATAAGAGCAGGGCTAGAATTGTCCTCTTGGGACAGTATCATCTATTTTGTCGTCAAGCGACCTTATGATTCTATTCTAACCCTAATTTTAAGAAAAGTCAATTTTTTATTTAATATAAATCTAGCCCAAGAACTTCTTTTATCTTGTCTAGTAGTTTTTTATGGTCGTTTGTATCTAGTTTGTAAGCTGGTTTATAGACTTTATCATATAACTCTTTTCCTGTTGCATCTAGCATCACTTGTCCATCGCTATCAATCTTTTTCTTTGTTTTATAGACGATTTTCCGTTTGTCTATTTCTTGGATTTTTCGGACATAAGCATAGGCTTTTGGCTTGGAAGGAGTGTTTTGATATTTATTATTTTCAATCGTGATACCACCACGATATTTCTTTCCTGATTTTTTACCAGTTAAAGGCGCTACTAGTAGTGTTCCATCGGCTTTGTCAGGAGTTGTTAAGATGATAGCGTAGTGTTTTCCGTAAAATTCATTCCCACCTTTTTGTGGGAAGTTGATTAGATAAACTTCGCCTTGTTGAAATTTCATATAATGCTCCAGATAATAAAATAAGGTGTACCTCTTAGAAGTACACCAGACAGTTTTGTCCTTGACGAACAAGGCTTTATAAGTAAGTATCGTATCCTTGACGAACAAGGCTTTTGACATTATTAGTGTACTTCTTTTTTAAAATTTTGTCAAGTGGTTGTTTCCAAAATGGAAAACAGCTGGTTCTATTCCCCTCTATACACCCCGACAACTGCATAGATCTTGATGTGTGTGTCTTCGGCTGGTGGGAAGTCTAGGATGATGTCCTCGTACTTGTCATTGAGCGATACGAGGCGTAAGCGTCCGTTTTCGGTATATATCTTCTTAAAGTAAGAACGGTCTCCGTATGCGATAACTGCTAGGTCTCCACTATAGGTAGTCAGTCCTTTGTCTACTAAATAGAGAATGTCTCCGTCTTGGTAGTCAGGTTGCATGGAGTCTCCGCTAACTTTAGTCGCAATATCGTAGCGTGGTGGTCGCTCGTCAACCTCTATAGTCTCTCTGTCTGTATCGTCGTATCCGAATCCATAGTTGAATCCACAAGCTGCTGCCGTCTCAGATACAACCTCAACTTGGTACAAGTCGATAACTTTCTCCGATACTTCGTTTACCTTCGTTTTATCTTCGTTTTTTTGCTCATCTAGTTGCCTTTCGGCAAAAGTCAGGACTTTGCCTTGTCTAGGCGGTGCTAGTTGGTCGTAGATGGATTGGATTGGGGAAGTGGTAGGAGTAATTTCAATAGATGGATCTTCACTTGCAAACCTCGGGTCTAAAGTCGATTTCAATACTCCAAAATAATCAGCTATCTTTTGTACATTTCCAGGTATAGGCAAAGAAGTTCCTTTTACATAGCCTGTTAAAGTACTAGCAGGTATACCTGTCGCTCTGGACAATTCAACTTGCTTACAATTTCTATCCGACAAAATCGCATTAAGGTTTGCGGAAAAGACTTTCATATCCTCTTTATCTTGAGGAGTTAACTTTCCTCGTCCTCTGGCCATTCTTTTTTCTCCTTTTGTCTTTTACTATATAATAACGTTTATTTTCGTATTTGTAAATAAAAAATTCGAAAAAAATACGAAAAAATTCTAAAAAAGTATTGACGTACGATTTAATTCGTAGTATAATATAATCAAGCTTAAGGAAATAACAAAAACAAACCGGAGGGAAACACCATGAACACATTAAACGAGAAAGCAATCAACATCTTTAAAGCAGTAGCTAAGGAAACTTTAATCCAAGGTACTTACGAGGAAAACTTCCTCTACAGCCAACTTGAAACATTCTGTACTAACTGCCGTCAATTCGCTTTTGGATGGACAGAGTTAGCAGAGGAGATTGAACGCCAAGAGCGTTACCTTCTTGATGCTGGTTTCACTCAAGAGGAAATCGATGACATTCGTTTTGATGCAGCATTTGCAGGAATGCTTGATAAAATGAATGTAGCCTGATTGGTATCACCAAGGTTCGAATCCTTGGCAGGTTGTTGCTCTAAGAGCAAAATAAAACAGGAGGTAAGGCAAATGATGGAACACATCATAAAAAGCCTAGCAACCAAGGACACTGCAACCGTCATCTTGGCACTAGGCTTAGTCAGAGAAGCACGTTTGTGGCACAAACAAATCTTAGAACACAAACGTAAGCTTCAAAACAAAAAGTAGAGAAAGGGGCAGAAGCCCCAACCTCTACTTGATAGTGTACCATCATTTGCCGTGAAAAGCAATGGATGAAAATGTTGGTTTGATAATCCTAGCAGGATTTGTGATTGTATCTTTCACTATCCGTCAGATAGTGAAGTACCGATGTGATAAAAAAGATAAGGAGTAGAAAAATGAACGAATTAGAAACTCTAAAGGAAGAGATAGAAAAAAATGTAGCCATGGTAAATTACCTCAAAGGCTACATTAAGGGATTAGAAGAAAGGTTAGTTCGTCTAGAGCAAGCTAATTAGTATTATTAGGAGAAAATACGTTAGGGTATTTATTCTGCAACTCAAAGAATTTCTCTAGTTTTTCAGGATTTTGGAAGGCCATCATGATAATATCTTCTTGAGTTGTAGAATGATTAGTCTTTGAAATATTTTTCACTTCATGTGACAATTTTTCGACAGCGTCATAAATATTGTTAATTGTAGATGTTAATTGCGAGAATTCTTGAGTTGTAACGTAGTCTTTTTCATCATTATTTTTATTTTTCAATGTTGAAAAATCTAAAGTTTCCTCGGTTTTTTGAATTCGTTCAATAGTTTTTTGAACAGAATCAAGCATATTTGTACCGCTGGCATTTTTTAAATCATACTGAATGATATTGATTGTCCGAATATCAAATGGAATATCTTCATCGGTTTGTTGTCTTAAAAATATAGTTGGTAAATCTAAGGCTTTACGATAGCCAAGTTCCAAAAAGACATTTGGATTATTTCCTGTTATATCAACAATAGCTAGGTCTGAATCTGATAAAGCCTTAAATATTTTTTCATCTATTTTATCAGAATGATATAATTCATCAGCTCTTGTCACATCATACTTATCAGATAATGCTGGTTTAATAATGTGTTTTAAAACACTATCTGAATGATTCCTGATTTCTGATTTTTCTTGACCAATAGCGGAAACTACAAAACAAGTTTTTTTAGACATGAGATTTCTCCAATCGTTTTATTTTGATTATACCACATTTGAAAGCGAGTTAGAATTGGAAGATAAGATCATTGAACTTGCTGATTACTTCATCAGCGAGAACACAACGTACAGAGAAGCAAAAATAGCGTGTGAGAAGCTATTTAGACAAGTCAGCCATGAGATTGAACTCAGGGCGCTGGAAAGTAAAATAAGGGGGAACGATAATGGAACAGCCACATGTTAATGTTGATATTTCTGGTATGGAAAAATTAGCAGAAGTAACTCAAACAGCAGCAGAAGGAATACAAGAATTGATTGCACTAAGAAAAGAATGCGAATTTTTGAGGAAAATGTTGATTGATGAACGGAAGTTCTTTATTGAGACAATGAAGTACCATTTTATTCAAGAGTATCGTTCAACAATTGCTAGCAATCGAGAGCATAAAAAAGAGTTGCAGGAAGCAACTCAGTCAAATTAGCCGTTATGTTCGGTTGGCATGCAAAAGTAGCAACCGTCAAACTGCTTGTAGGGTTCGGTTTGCCTAGCATATTCCATGGCTTGAAAATTGTAGTCGAATTTTCCTAGATACGTGGAATGAATTGTATCAGGTAGATACTTACAAGAAAGTTTATGTACTTCGTGATTATTGTTAGTATCAACGCGATCGTTATACCAATAATGAGTCATAACATTACCTCCTTTCTATTGGAATTTTGACTAAAACGTGAGAGGTCTTAGTCAAGATATATTATAAACCAAACATATTTGATTGTCAACATATTGTATAAGAAAGGATCTGATGTGATTGAAAAACACAACATATGGTATTTCTGATGTGGAATAAAATTGAAAAACAATTAAAAATAAAAGGCTGGTCGATGTACAGATTGGCCAAAGAATCAAATGTCCATCCATCTAATTTTTCTAACCTAAAGGCTGGAAGGATGAAAGAGATGTCATGGACGAATATGTGCAAAATTGCTGATGCACTGGAAGTCAGCTTGGATGAATTTAGATAAGGGGGTGAGTGCGTGCAGGAAATGACGCTACGAGCAATAAGAACAAATTACAATTTATCTGCAAAAGAGGTTGCTGATAAGCTACAAATCCATCAACAAACATTGTTGAAATATGAGCATGACAGTTCTAAAATTCCAGTTGATTTATTAGACAAGCTAGCTCGTTTATACAACGTTAAAAAAGATTTTATTTTTTTAGGTAAAAAATACGAATTAAATCATAGTTTAGGAGAGATATGAATGACCAATACTTTACAGAGATAGACATGGATAATCACGAGAGATATTTTAAAATTCCGTATCGGCTAATAGAAGATGATTATTTCTCAGGATTAGATCCGCTAGCTGTTATGATTTATGGTATTTTAATCGATCGTGTTTCATTATCTCAAAAAAACAAACAACACTTTACTGACAAAGATGGACATTTGTATGTTATAGCTACCAATGCTGAAATATGTAATTGGATTAAAAAAAGCGAACCAGTAGTAATTAAATTAAAAAGAGAACTGATAGAACATGGTTTGTTGAAAGAGAGAAGGCAAGGTGTTAGGCTAGCAAATTTACTGTATCCTCAGAAATTAAGGGCTAAAGAAACTTTAGTTCAAGAACTTAAAAATGTTAAGGGGATAACTAAAGAAACTTTAGTTCAAGAACTTAAAAATGTTAAGTCTAACCAACCTAATAATATCCAACCTGATATAACCAACCTTACTGAACCAGAGGATGCTGGTGGTAATAATCTATATAGTATGGAGGACGCCCCAGCAGAAAATGATTTGGGAATTGTCTATAACTGGATTTTTTCAGAGTTTGGAAGATACCCAACACCGTTTGAGATTGAAGATTTGAATTACTTCTTACAAGACCATAGTAAAGAGGTTATCAAGTTAGCAATCAAGGAATGTGTGGGCAATGGGAAACCTTACTTCAAATATCTTGAAAGCATCTTGAGAGATTGGAAGCAGAAAGGTCTAGTGACTGTTGAGTTAGTCGAGAATAGGCAGAAGCCTAAGAAACAACCTACTTATTCTGGTGGCGCTAGGGCAGTGCGTCAGGAATATCATGGCGAGTTGCCATTCTAGGAGGGGATAAGATGCAGAGATTAGGATTTGAACCGCTCCATTATGTGAATGAGAAAGAGATTTGCCAAAAGCATTCCTGCTTCATGTGGACGTTTAAAGAACCAGTTCGGGCTACTAATCGAAAAGAACCGTATCAGCCTACATTTTGCCCTGAGTGCAAGCGTGAAGATATGGAACGAGAACAACTGCAAATGGTCGGACAGGCTTATATCTCGTCTATCTTGAGTAACACGTTTGAAGTATTAGCTAGAAATAGCTTAATGCCAAGCGATATGAAGGACGCTAGTTTCAGCACGTTCACTGTATCGAATGAGACAGACGAACATGCTAAAAACTTTGCTCTAAGAGTAGCAAGGCATTACTTCAAAGATGGGCGAGGGAATGCAGTGATTGTTGGACAAGCTGGCAGAGGTAAGACTCATTTAGCTATTGCGATTGCTAAGAAGTTGAATATAGACTTCAAGGCTAACAATAATCCCAAGAGTGTACTGTTTATGAATGTCCCTTCTATGTTTCAAAAAATCCAGAGTGGATTTAATAAAAAGGACGCTCGGACAACTGATGAATGGCTTGACCTACTAAAAAAAGTCGACTACTTGATACTAGACGACTTTGGGAAAGGTGATCAGTCACAGTGGAAGCAGGACTTTCTCTATAACTTGCTTGATTCAAGGGATAAGACGATTGTCACAACTAATTTAATTGGCAAGGACATGGTTAAGATATTTGATGCAAGTCTAGTTAGTCGAGTAGCCAAAGGTGCGAAAGAAATGACTTTCAAATATCCTGACAGTGCAGAAGATAGGAGGACATTACCATTTTGATGAAACAACAAACAAGACAAGAACAAATAGAGGATTTTGAAGAAAAACATTACGGATTGTCTAGCTTGCTGAAAGAGCGATTGCTGATTACAAGCGACTACCAGTTTACAAGAAAGATGAATGAACTACGAACCTTTGCCAGAAATGGCGGGATTTATACGAGTTGAAACAAAAAAGCACCTGACGGCAATCAGGCGCATACTAAAAAAACTAACTAAATTATAACACGAAAGAGAGGAAATTGCCATGCCTAAAACAGAAATTACTTATAAGCCAGTTGATGTGGACGAAAAAGCCACGCATGGTGATTACAAACATCTTTGTCAGAGGTGGGAAGGGTTGACTCCGGGGACTGCAAAAGTATGGGCAGGTGAAATGCGTGAGCATCCTGACTTTAAGCAGTTCATCGATAACCCGACGCATAAGATTGTATTTATCGATTACGAAGGATTTCGCATGTTCGTCAAATGGAAAAGTCGTAATCGCTATCGTACGAAGAAAGAAACTTTAGCTGAAATGCTTGAGAATATGAAAAAAGAAAAAATGTTAGGAGTATAAAAATGTTTGAACCACCATTAGTTAGCCAGCTTTTAGGAACTGGCGCAGTGATTTTAGGATTTATCATCGCAGGGTTTATAGCTCATCAGTTGGATAAGCAGGAAGAGGAGAAAATCCGCCAGAAGGAAGAAGAGAGACGAGAAGAGCAAGAATTTGCGTCTATGATTATCCAAGGGTACAACCAAGCATACGAACGTGGTAGAGAGGCACAGCGTCAAGAAATCCGCAAGAATGTCCGTCGGGAGTTCAAGGGCTTCACATACGACAATGAACCGCCTGTAGGATTGCGTCCTGAGCCACTAGCCTTGCCAGAACCACGAAGAGCACGCCATGCAAAGTATTTGGGATAGAGCAAAGGAGACGCTAATGACTAGAATTGAACTTGAAAACCGTGTGTGGCTTTTGGCCAATCATGAAGAAAAAAACGAATTACTGGATCTTGGGCTAACGTCCAAGGCCGGATATGTGAAACGAGTTCTGGAACTTGGAAAGGTGTATGCTCATGTTTGATTATGACAGAGATATGATTCAACCGCCTGAAGAACATGAAGAGCTTGACCCAAGCCAGTACATCTATGTTGGATGTGGGCAGTATCGATACGTGGGTGATGAAATATGATCCAGGAGCTACACGAAGAAATCGACAACTGGCGAGCTGAATATATGCATCTTGGAATTGAGCTCGGAGAAATTATCAACAACCAACAAAATATTATTTTGAAATTACAAAACGAAAATAGACGTATAAAACGTGAAAATTGGAATTTGAAGAAGACGAAAGGAAGAAGAAAATGAGTTACGAACAAATATCAGAATCAACATACTATCAAAATATGAGCTATTGGAATCAAGTTGCACAAAATTATAGAGCGTTAGGTGGTCTAGGAATTTGTGACGATGAAACAGGCGAAGAGCTTTACACAGTATAAGGAGAAAAACAAGATGACAAACGAACTAACACAAAAACAAATTACATCACCAGTTGCAGCACGCATTGGAGAAATGCAAAACGAGGGGCTAATGATTGCACAGAATTATAGCGTTAGCAATGCACTCAGTTCAGCATATTATGCTCTAAAAAATTCCAGCAGTGGGAATTTGCTCCAGATGTGCACTCAAGATAGTATCTACAATGCACTCCTTGACATGGTAACTCAAGGGCTTAGCCCTGCAAAGACTCAGTGCTATTTTATCCCTTACGGAAATACTGTTAAGTTGACTAGATCATATTTTGGCACTATGAAAGTTGTTAAGCAATTACCAGAAGTGAAAGATATTTATGCAGAAGTTATCTATGAGGGTGACAAATTCCAAATTAAGAACGAAAACGGTCGGAAAGTTTTTGTTAGCCATGAAACGGATTGGGTTAATGCAGACAATCCAATCGCAGGAGCTTATTGCATTATCGAAAAAGAGGATGGGGAGAAAATCCTGACCGTTATGACCAAAAAAGAAATTGACAAGTCTTGGGCACAAGCAAAAACAAAGAATGTTCAGAATAATTTTCCTCAAGAAATGGCTAAGCGCACAGTTATCAATCGTGCGGCGAAACAGTTCTTTAATACCAGTGATGACAATGACTTATTTATTGATGCTGTGAACCGTACTACAGAAAATGAGTATGATAACGAGCGCCAAGTGAAAGAAGCTGAACCAGTGAGAGAAGAAGTTGAAACATTAGATGATATTTTAAAAGCTCCTAGCACGCCCACAGAGGTCGACAACGTGTTAGATGGAGAATTTACCGCAGACACCAAAACACCCCCAAAAACGGCTGAAAAAACGGCAGATCCTGAAGAGTTAGCTTCTACCGAATACCCAGCAGATGAAATTCCAGATTTTGACGAAGAAACAGGCGAAGTTTTGGAAGAGATTAGTTTCTTTGAGGGAAACACGACCAACATTAAGGAGTAGGCTATGGAAGAACTAACACAAGAGAACTACTACCAGGATACAAGCTACTTGACCAACTCACGCTTTAAACGGTATCAGCAATGCCAGGCTAAGGCTTTTGCTTTGGACAGTGGGCAATGGGTAGAAGAGAGGGACGAGACCCCTCTCCTACTCGGAAACTACGTTCATAGTTACTTTGAAAGCGAAGAAGCACATCAGCAGTTCATGGATGAAAATGGTGACAAACTACTTGCTAAGACAGGCAAGAACAAGGGAAATCTAAAATCTGACTTTGTGATTGGTGATAAGATGATTGCAAGCCTAAAGGACGATGATGGATTTAATCATTTGTATCACGGTTATCCGTCAGATGAGGTTCAAAAAGAGTTGATTGTCTATGGAGAAATCGAGGGCGTACCAGTAAAAGGAAAGCTGGATAGCGTGAATCTAAGTCGTGGCTATTTCGTGGATTTGAAAACCATGAAGTCCATCTACGCTGAAGAACGGAGCGTAGAACTTAAAAAGAAAGTTCCTGCAGCAGTTAACAATATTCTGAACTTTGGATATCATGGACAACTTGGTCTATATCGTGAATTGCTGAAACAAATGACTGGGAATGATTTTAGACCATACATTGTAGCGGTCAGCAAGGAAAACGTTCCAGATCGTGACATTTTGAAAATCGATGATGAATGGCTTGAAGAAGGTTTAGACAAAATCAAGTCTGAAATTGTCGAAGTTTGGGATGTTATCCAAGGTCAGAAAGAACCTAAAAAATGTGGTCATTGCGATTATTGCAGGAGTCTGAAAAAACTGAATGCAGTAGTTAGCTTGAATGACTTGATTGAAAGTGATTATTAAGTTTGGAAAAGTGAGGAAAGAATGAAAATCTATATTGAACAAGATGACGTAAAATTGAGTTTTGAGAGAGCGCAGGAACTTGACTATTAAACCTTATTCAAAGCCTATCAAATGGTTACAGGGTCTGATGAAATTCTTGAGGATTTAAGTCAGAAAGAGCCCGGGGATACAAAGACAGTTTTTAAAATTGATGCTGAAAAAATAGCTGAAATAGATTCTGTCAATATCAAAGAAGCCACAGATAGATTGTCAGCAAAATTTAGCGGAAGTCCAGCGGTTTCGCAGAAACCAAGCGAGAAGGTAGATGTTGATTTACAATGCCCATTTTGCGGATGCACGAAGCGGTGGAAAGTCCCGTCTTACTTTAAATTCATGAATTGTCCTGACTGCCAAGGCTCAATTTTCTTATCTTGGGCGACAGGAGTTAAAGGGGAATTGGATGAAAATGGATTTTATTTCAGAGGGGACATCCCGATGAAATTTAAGGAGCAGACAGATGAATTCGAGGACATGTTTGCTGTTAGAGAATCAAAATAACCAAAACCAATTATTTCCATTTTGGAAACAACTCAAAAACCAACAAGCCGGGCATTCTTGTAAAACTGCGAACTAGAAAATGCGTCAGTGACACTTATGTGACTTTGGACGAATGACGCAAAGAATTTCACTCACGCTTGCCTTGCTCACAATTTGGCAGGCGTGGGGGTTTGGTCAGAAATATGAAACTTGAAAAAGGCGATTACGTGAAAGTTTTTAAAAATGGAGAATTTTTTAAAATTGTACAAATTAAAAATATTTACAGTGACTGTATCGAAACCAGCCACGGTATTTACAATCGAACCACACTTGCTAGCAGGTTGGATAAAGAGTGTCTAATATCTGGCACGGTATCGTGGGAGGATAAAAATGGAATGGATCAACTGGACAGAAATCTGTCCTGAAACAAAGTCTGAAATCATCGAAAAAATAGAAAATGATGGCTACACTTATCCACACTATGACAAGAAAAATAATGGTGTCAAGTACGTCATCTCTACACTGGACATCAAACGAGACTGTCTAAGAGTCGGAGTGTCATTTGAAGATGTGTACCCTTTGCAAACAACACTTTTTTAAAAGGAGAAAATAAATGCTAAACAAAATCGATATACCAGGAACAGCTATCACACTTGAAATCGTGGACAAGACCATCACGATCACCAATAAAATTGAATATGATATGCAGATGCATTTTAGAAATACAGATGCAGATGCTTCTCTTGATACAAGTGGCGACGTGTTTGAGCCTCTCTACTGGTTAGATATTAAGGCGACACCGAAAATGCCGACAGAGTATCATACGAGCCTTGGAATCAAGAGAGAAAAGCGCCACTTAGCCGAACTTCAGAAGTTCTTTGAGTTTGTTGAGAGTAATAAACGAAACCTATTTGATCTCTGTGGATTCAAGGGAGAACTACAATGAAATCTCTGACATTATCGTTAGACATTTCAACTACTGCGACAGGCTGGGCCGTATTTCACGGCTCTGACCTTGTCCAGAGTGGTGTCTTAAAACATAAAAGTAAGTCGTTCTTTGAACGTGGCCGGTTCATGGCTAGTGAATTGCGAGCGATTCAATCGAGAGCGCTCCATAAGTACGACTGCTATTTTGAATCGATTGTGGTCGAGAAGAACTCAGTCATGGGGCCAAATCAGCAGTCCATGATCAGTATTGGAATTGTGACAGGCATTATCCTTGGCCGACTGATTGCTGACAATGTATTTTTCGTGAATGTTTCGACCTGGCGCAAGTATTGGCAGTTTAGTTACAAAGACCGTAGCAAAAAATCGATGAAGCTGCAGGCAGTTGCTAAGGTGTCTGATGAATTCGACCTGAACGTCAAAGACGACGAGGCCGATGCGATTCTGATTGGTTCGTATTTTGTAAATCATGGCCAAGAATTTGGAAATCTGGAAAGCCACAAGGTTAGTTGAGGAGTTAGAAGATGAATAAGCAGGAATTGATTAAAGAATTTGAAGAAACCGGGATTCATGGTTTGAATATGTTTGGAACTGTAGTCAAAGGCATTCCGACCGAAACTGCAATTGATCTAATCAAACAACTAGACGAACCTCGACCAGTCAAAGTTTCGCAGTTTGTGGCGGATGTGATTGAAGGAGCAAGAGAACAAAGCCCAGAACTAGAGGATGCGTTGCATTATGCTTGTAGCGATGGAAGCCATGAATTTACAGAATGGTATCAAAAGAAATCCAACAGAGATCTCTTCGCCCGTGCATGGCTGGATGGATACGAGGTCGAGAAAGAGAAACGGTACTATGTAAGGTTTAAATGGATTGAATCATCATATAGTTACTTAACCTTTATTAAACGCTTTGACGCTTGGACGTTAGCGGATATAAAACTAGATAAAAAATTTCGTTCAGCACACACTCGCAAACAACTAGAAGATGCGGATTTCGGCTGGGTATTCGATTGCCCAGGGATTGAGATTGAGGAGGTGGAGGAATGACTAAAATCAGAACAACTACTCCTAAAGAAGAGACAGAACTTGAGTATTACGAACGAATACTCAAAATGCTACCGTTATACCCTAACCCTCTTTTATCACATGCTGTGGCTTATGTCAGCACCAAAATTGACCGATTGAAGGAAGCTGAAAAACGAAAATTAGATAGCAAGGAGGTCACAGAATGAAACGATTTATCGCAATCTGGATTTTGCTATCTGCTGGACTAAACATCTGGCAGATGGACAGGATTCGAGATTTGGAAGAAAAGAAGCCGATGGTTATCTACAAGGCTGATAACGCAGGCGCTGAGATTTTCGGTAAAGTCGTTGAAAAAGGACGACATGGCAAGTTGTATACAGTGACTATCAGAGATTATGGGATTTTCGTAGTTACTAGAGAGCAGTTTGAGAAGATTAGAGTAGGGGATGAGATATTACTATGAACACACTAGAAAACGTAAAACAATGGTTTATTGACCGTGACCTTGAAAACGGTGGACGACTAGACAAGCAGTCACTTAAGCTTAGTGAGGAGTTCGGCGAACTATGCGCTGGCTATCTCAAGAAGAATGAGCAACTGACCAAGGATAGTATCGGAGACTGTACAGTCGTGATTGTCGGTCTGGCCTTGCTGAGCAAAGTGGATGTGGATAGTATTTTTGAAGAGTCGAAGAATGTTAGAAAGAACGATATTATGACATCATTCGCGTACGCAAATACATGTATTAGCAACATTCAAACAGAACAACATCTGAAACTTATGACCTTACGTATAAAATCATTGACTCTATTGATTGGTCATCTAAAATCAATCAGCAATGCACTTGGTTATAGCTTCGAGGAATGTTTTGAACTGGCTTACCAAGAAATCAAAGACCGTAAGGGTAAATGGATTGACGGTACGTTTGTCAAAGAGGAGGATTTAGGATGATACCAAGATATAGAGCGTGGATAAAGAAAAGGCAAGAAATGGATAATGAAATTGACCACATCAGTTGGCTTGAAGATGAGCTATATTGTATTGGAGATGGAATTACTTACATGGTTTCAGCGGAAGATTTAGTGCTCATGCAATCAACAGGACTTAGTGATGAGCTTGGCAAAGAACTTTTTGAAGGAGATATTATCCTCTGGACCTATTGGGACGAATTTGAAGATAGTGGTAGCGCAAAGATTGTCTTTGATAAAGGTATGTTTAAGTTGTTAGATATACGCACAGAAAAAGAGGTCTGGGATAATCTATTTGACTGTATTGAAAACTGCAATGTATACCTTCAAGGCAACATCTACGAGAACCCTGAACTTATGGAGGATAAGGAATGAGACCAAAAAGATACCCTTTCAGTGGCGCTAAAAAAGAGAGTGAAACTAAGAAAATATCGTTAATGCTTAAAAAAGTCGATGAATCAGACTTGAAAGGAAGTGTTTGGGCGGAGCCTCTACCTCTCTATAGAAAAACAAGAGTCCATGTTGAGATAGAGGGATATGGGAAGAAAATCATAACCGAATTCAAAACAGATGATGTGGTTTTTTCTAAAAAAACTTCATTCTTTAAGAGGGCATTATTCAAAAGAGCTGAAATGATGTCTCAGTTTGATTTTAGAGAATCAACAATTGAAGAATGGAACCGAATAATCTTAGAACTTTTGGAGGCTATCAAATGGACCCAGAAATAATTGATAATATAAACAAACCAAGCCACTACCAAGGTCGGTATGGTATGGAATCTATCGATGTTTTAAGAAACTTCATGACACCAGAACAGCTGAAAGGCTTTTATCTAGGCAACAGCTTGAAGTATATACTACGACACCAAAAGAAGAACGGTCTTGAAGATCTGAAGAAAGCACGTAAGAACCTTGACTGGCTGATTGAGGAATTAGAGAAGAACTAAAAAAGCCCAATTCATAAGGACTAGGCTTCAAAGATGAAGTTGTAGAGTTGGACAACCTTCTGAAAACTGGTTGTATCCATGGTTGTGATTTTTTGAGCCCTGCGCTCTCTAAAGTCAAAAGTATAGAGTTGAAGTGGATTGACAGAGCCGTCTACCTTATTGGAACGCACAGGAACGAGCAGGTCTTGTTCTTCTAGTCTGCTTTGACCGTGTGTAATAGGACATACAGCTACAAATCCAGTCCGCTCCGAATATTCTCTACGCGAGACGACAATAGCAGGACGGCGTTTCTGAATCTCACGTCCAACAGACGGGTCAAAGTCAATCCAGATGATGTCCTGTTTTTCTGGGATGTAATCATATTTCGCTGTCAAGGAATTTCACCCCCTCGAAGTCATCTTCCATGCGTAGATCCGCATCACGACTAAATGGGTCTGGAATTTTTGGAGCTAGGACAATGACATTATCTACACCCTTGTAGACAAACATTTCCTGACCTTCTGGAACATTGAGTGTTTTCGGAATGGTCACAGTGACAGAGTTCCCAACCTTACGAGTTTTAACAGTATTCATTTGTTTCTCCTTTGCTTTGTATACATACAGTATACACCTAAAAACGGAGTAAGGCAAGAAAAAAGCCAGCACCCGGCTGACCCTCATAGTATAGTTTCGCATAACTATTATATCATGAGGAGGAGTTCGTGTGCAAATAGAGTTATTGGATATCATCGATGAAAAGAAAACCAGAAAGGAAGCTATCAAAGTACTAAAAAAATACAGTCGTCTGAGACGGATAGCTGGAGAAGAATACGCTCCGAAAATAACAATATCCTACTCGCTGGAGCCAAGGTCATCAAGTGGTCAGACAAGCAAGCAGGTAGAAAGCATGGTCGTGCGTAGAGTGTCAGCTCAGCAGGATTTAGAACTAATCGCTAAAGCAATCAACAATCTTTCCGATATGGAATACACACGTATCCTAATCGAACGATATTGTAGGAAGAAAAGGAGGGAAGACTACAGTATTTATTCAGAACTAGGCTACTCATCTAGTGAGTATTATCGGATATTGAACAAAGCTCTATTAGAGTTCGCGGAGTCCTATCAAGCAAGCAACCTTCTGGTTTACAAGTGATTTCTGGGAAAATCTTGGGAAAAATCTGGGAAAATCTTGGGAGAATTGGAACGGAAAAAGGTGCTAAAATAGTATTATCCAATGATTGGGCAACGAACAGTCATGTGGACTCCTAAAAATATAGAGGTTTCGGCCTCTTAGACAGTAAGGACAGGTTAGCAGGTTGTTTGGGTCTCCTTTAAAATTTTTACCAAGCGTGCGTTTTACTGCTAGACCAGCTGGTTCAATTCCAGCTACTGTCATTTGAGTGTTTGTGTCCCAGAATGGGGTAGGCAGTAGGCTTAGCATTCATATATCACTCATTAACTTAAAAATGGTTGCAGAAGCGACCGAACCTCGCATGGTTGCGTAGCTACTTATATCCTAGGTAAGTTATAAGCTAGAGGGTTTGATCCCCTCAGAGGTTGTAAATGACTACAAAAAAATAAATCAGAAAATTGATTTCTAATTAACACGCAAGGTAGTAGTCGCCTTGCAGTTGGAACGTAGCTCAGTTGGTGGAGCGATATGACTATAAAGGGTCTGAAACGTAGGCAGGTTCGAGTCCTGTCGTTCCAATTGCGATTTTAATTCGCAGAGAGGTCTTAAGAAGGTCGCACATCGTGTGGCTTTTTTGATTTACAAAATAAACAAATCAGGGAGGAGGGCATGGAAAAAAGCGAACTAGCACGCAAAGACTATGAGGCAGGAATGAAGTACAAAGACATTGCTACTAAACATGATGTCTCAATCAACACAGTCAAATCATGGCAACGTAGGCATAATTGGACTCGTATAAAAAAGGGTGCACCCAAAAATCCAAGAGGTGCACCCAAAGGGAATAAGAACGCAGTTGGTCATGGAGCGCCTAAAGGCTCGCAAAATGCCCTTAAACACGGTCTGTTTGCTAAGTATCTACCGCAAGGAGTGCATGAGATATATGAGCAACTGGCAGATAAGCAACCAATTGATATTCTTTGGGAGAACATTCAGCTAACCTATGCTAATCTTTTACATGCCCAGCGCATTCTGTACGTTCAGGACGTTGATGATACAACCACTATGCTTATTGCAAGCACAGCAAAAGGCGGAGAAAGCTATGAAGTTCACACTGCTTGGGATAAGCAGGGTAAGGCTTTAGCTGCAATTGCAAGAATACAGTCAGAACTTAGAAATATGATTAAAACATATGATGAATTGACTCGCTCAAACCTTGCTACAGAGGAGCAGAGATTGAGAATTGAGATTCTGAAATCTAAACTGCCTGACAATGAACCTGAGAACGTTCATGATGATGGTTTTATCAAAGCATTAGAAGGGATAGTCGAAGAAACGTGGCGAGAAGAAAAATAAAGACCAGTACATTCGAATTCCAACCTTTTAGCAGAAAACAGAATAAGGTGCTAAGTTGGTGGCTTTGGAATTCTCCAGTTCATAAGTCGGAGGGTATTATCGCAGATGGCGCTATCCGTTCTGGTAAGACTGTCTCTATGAGCCTAGCGTTTGTCATCTGGGCGATGACATCATTCAACCATCAGAACTTTGCGATGTGTGGTAAGACAATTGGCTCTTTCAATCGTAACGTTCTGAAACTGTTGTTGGTTATGATACAGTCAAGAGGTTTTAGCTACGTCTATCATCGGACGGATAACCTGATAGAAATCTCAAAAGGCGATGTGTCGAATGATTTTTATATCTTTGGTGGTAAGGACGAGAGTTCACAGGATCTTATTCAAGGTTTGACATTGGCAGGTATTTTCTTCGATGAAGTAGCGCTTATGCCTGAGTCGTTTGTTAACCAAGGCACAGGGCGGTGCTCTGTTACAGGTTCCAAGTGGTGGTTCAACTGCAACCCAGACGGACCTTATCATTGGTTTAAAGTCAACTGGATAGACAAAGCGGAAACTAAGAATATGCTTTATCTGCATTTTGATATGGACGATAACCTTTCTCTTTCAGAGAACATCAAGAAACGTTATAGAAGTCAATATCAAGGTGTTTTCTATCAGCGCTACATCCAAGGTCTTTGGACGGTTGCAGAAGGTATTGTCTACGATATGTTCAGTAAGGATAAGCATGTTGTATCAACTTTGCCAGAAATGAGCAAGCTGGGCAAATATGTTTCAGTCGACTACGGTACGCAAAATGCGACCGTTTTTCTTTTATGGGAAAAAGACATCAATGGCAAGTATTACTTGACAAGGGAATACTATTACTCAGGTCGTGATGAGAACGTACAAAAAACCAATGCTGAGTACGCTGATGATCTAACTGCTTGGTTAGGAGATACGAACATCGAACGTATTATTATTGACCCGTCTGCTGCTTCATTCATTGCTGAATTGAAGAAGCGAGGATATAAAATCAAAAAAGCTAGAAATAATGTCCTTGAAGGCATTCGTTTTGTTGGGTCTATGCTAGGCCAAGAGAAAATAGCAGTACATGAGAATTGTGTGAATACGCTGAAAGAGTTCCACGCTTATGTCTGGGACGAGAAAGCCTCTGCGAATGGCGAGGACAAGCCTATCAAACAGTTCGACCACGCAATGGACGCCCTACGTTATTTTTGCTATACAGTATTATTCAAGTCAGGAGGTATGACTGTTTGGAAATAGAAGTAATTAAAAAGATAATCTCGTCGCAGATGGTCAAACATGGAAAGTTTGTCTCACAAGCAGCTGAAGCCGAGAAATACTATCGTAACGAGAATGATATTAAACGAAAGCGTAAGCCTGCCGATAAGAAAGGCGCAGAGAACGAAGCAAAAGCAGAAGATAATGCCTTTCGTAATGCTGACAACCGTATTAGTCACAATTGGCACCAGTTATTGCTTGACCAGAAAAAGGCTTATGCGTTGACCTATCCACCTACATTCGATGTGGACGATAAAAAGGTAAATGATATGATCGTGGATGTCTTAGGAGATGATTATGAACGTATCAGTAAGCAGCTTTGTGTGAATGCTGGGAACGCTGGCATCGCTTGGCTTCACGTTTGGAAGGACGCTAGTGATAACTCGTTTAGATATGCTTGCGTGGACTCAAAAGAAGTAATACCAATCTACTCAAAGTCTTTGGATAAGAAGTTGATTGGGGTACTGCGAGTATACTCTAGCATTGATGAAACAGATGGCAAGAATTACACTGTTTACGAATATTGGAATGATAAAAAGTGTTCTTTCTATCGTCACGAAGAAAATAAACCACTGGAAGAATTAGAGACATTCCAAGCAATCTCTTTGGTTGATACCATGAATGGCGACCGCTCAAGTGACAATAGCTTCAAGCATGATTTCGGCCTTGTTCCTTTTATTCCGTTCAAGAATAACGAAATTGAGACCAATGACTTGAAGCCAATCAAAGACCTAGTTGATGTTTACGACAAGGTCTTTAGTGGATTTGTCAATGATACAGACGATGTTCAAGAGGTTATCTTTGTTCTTACAAATTACGGTGGACAGGACAAGCAAGAGTTTCTTGAAGATTTGAAACGCTACAAGATGATTAAGATGGACAACGACGGTATGGGGGACCAGTCAGGAGTTACAACCATTGCGATTGACATTCCAACCGAAGCAAGAAATATGATTTTAGAGCGGACTAAGAAACAAATCTTTATCAGCGGCCAAGGGGTTAACCCTGAAACAGATAAACTAGGGAACAGTTCAGGCGTTGCTTTGAAGTTCCTTTACTCTCTTTTAGAGTTAAAAGCTGGCAACATGGAAACTCAGTTTAGAAGCGGATATGCCACACTTGTTAAGATGATTTTGAAACATCTAGGGTTATCCGACAAACTCAAAATCAAGCAAACATGGACACGGAACTCAATCAATAACGATACAGAAATGGCTCAAGTGGTTTCTACTCTTGCAACTATCACATCAAGAGAGAATGTAGCTAAATCGAATCCAATTGTAGAAGATTGGCAGGATGAACTACGCTTGCAGAAAGCTGACCAAGAGGGACAATCTGAAAAACTCTACGACATGGAAGAGGTAGAGCATGAGTCGGAAACTGAATAAAGAAGAGAAGATTGCTTTCATCGAATCTCTCGATGACCTCAACCGAGAAGAGAAAGACAGATTGCTATATGAGCTGGCTCAGATTGACGACCTCGGCGAGATAATAGACTACATCGATAATTTATACCACAGAACACTAAAACGCATTACAGGGCGTTTAGAGGCGTTTGAGAGGGTATCTAAAAATCGTAGTGACTCATTACCATTTTATCTGTTATCCCTGACTAAGACTGACCAATTGAAAACCAAGCAAGAGATTGCCAGCTTTGTTAAGAAACATACTGATTTAACAGAGTGGTCAAAGTCAATAAAGGTCAAAACAAATGCAGATGCCTTGTTTGCTGGTGTTGAGATGGATATCGCTGAAATGACTGGCAAAATCAACAAGCGAATAGAAACACATCTCAAACAAACCTACCAAGAAACCTACTTAAATCGTGCTTACAACTACCATAAACAGACCAAAAGAGAACCGAATTTCAAGCCTGAGCGTCTAGAAGAAGAGTATCTTCAAAAGGCAATCAACGAAAACTTCAAAGGCAAGAGGTTTTCCGAGCGTGTTTGGGGTAGCAATATGGATGAATTGGTTAGTAGAGTAGAATCGCTTGTAACCAATGATTTAAACCGAGGTTATCCCGTAGACCAGTCCAGTAAACTTCTAGCAATTGAGTTCGAACGTGCTCGTAATCGTGCGGTTACTGTTTTGCAGACGGAAACGAACGGCATTCAGGCTCAAGCAACGCTGGATGAATATCAGGACGACAATATCAAGAAGTACAGGTATCTAGCGACCTTAGAGGTTCACACATGCCCTATTTGTGGTGAGTTGGATGGTAAGGTATTTCTTGTTAAGGATGCAGAGAAAGGTGTAAATTACCCGACCATGCACCCTCGCTGTCGATGTACAACAGTTCCTGCCTTAGAAAAAGGTGGGAAACGCTATGCAAGAGATATTGAAACAGGAAAAGGCTACGAGGTAGATAGTGGTCAGACCTTCAAGGATTGGCGAAAGCAACAACTTGATAAGTATGGCCAGACTGCTATCAAGGACAAGCTACAAGCTGAACGATTGGAAAAGGACAGAGTCCGCAGAACCAAGGAGCAGTTCATAGCTTATAGGCAGGTTTTAGGCTCTCAAAATATGCCCAAAACATTTGCAGGCTTCTATGATTTGAAGTATAATGATGTTGAGGGATACAAGGAACTAAAAGACCGCATCAGATGGACAAAATCCAAGTTTCCTACCGAGAAATCTTTAAATGGACATTTCAAAAATCATGGGAAAGAGTTCGGAGCGGAAAGCCCTGAAGAATATCAACAATTGGCTAGAAATTTATTATCTTCTGTTGTCTCTAAAAATATTATAGGTTATGATACTGGAGAAAGAAGAGTTCGATTTAATCGAGAAACGGGGACAATTGCGATTGGGAAAAGAAATGCCTCAGGAAAAGCGAGAATAACAACTATGTTTAAGCCAGATGATGGAGAGGAATATTACCATGACGACTATAAAAAAGAATATAATAATGATTGACGGATGGGAACATGTGCATTGCCCCGTATGTGGAAATTTAGTAGAAACTTATGATATTTGTGATGTTTGTCATTGGCAAAATACGGGAGCATTTAATATTGATGGCGGTCCTAATAAAATGACACTTGCGGAGGCTAAAGAAGCTTACGCAAAAGGTTTACCGATTAGATAAACAAGCACCTAGAGAAATCTAAGTGCTTTTCTTATTTTTAATTTTTTTCAAAAAACCTCTTGACTTTATGGTAACACAGTTATATAATAATTGTGTTACCAAGAAAAGAGGTGATAACATGGTAGCAAAACTCGGAAGACCGAAAAGTGAAAATCCTCGCAGAAATAATACAAGACTTCGTATGACTGATGAAGAAGTAGAAATGTTAGAGTATTGTGCTGAACAAACAGGAAAGACGAAGACGGAAATTTTAATGCTAGGACTAGAAAAGGTCTACAACGAAATAAAAAAATAGCCTAGAACCCACTAACGCCAATCAGATGGTTCTAAGCTATCACCACAGAAGTGTTTCTGCATGAAATATTATATCATGCTGGGACGCTCTTTTCAAGATACACGAAGGAGTGTTTTTATTATGGCAAAAATTGAACTTTTAGACAGTTACGAAGATTTACTAAACTATGTTGAAGAAATCCGTGAGAGTATGGATTTGATTCACAATTGGCTAGCAAAAGAGCCAGATTGGGATAGTCAGTGTGAATTATATGAATTTATTGCTCAACATAGCTCACAATTCGCTGTATTGAATCTTATCATGTACAGGCTGGATAGTCTTAAAGATGAGCATCGTACCATTATTGATAATTATATTAAAGGGGTCTAAAAATGGAACTACAAATTTTTAAAAATGAACAATTCGGAGAAGTGCGGACGGCAACTATCAATAATCAGATTTATTTTAATCTTAATGATTGTTGCCAAATTCTGGATTTAAGCAACCCTCGTAAAACGATTGAAAGATTAAATAAAGATGGCGTCACTACTAGTGACATCATCGACAGTCTAGGACGAACTCAACAAGCCAACTTCATTAACGAAGCGAATTTCTATAAGCTTGTTTTTCAATCTCGCAAACCAGAAGCAGAGAAATTTGCTGATTGGGTCACTAGCGAGGTTCTGCCCTCTATTCGTAAACATGGTGCTTATATGACCGACCAAGTGGCCTATAATATCACACACAACAAACAAGCCTTAGCAGACTTGCTCCTTATGGCTGGTAATCAACTGAAAGAAAAAGAAGCAGTCATTAAAAACTTGGAAGCTGAAAAAGCTGTACTTTCCGTTGAAAATACCATAATGAAGCCGAAAGCAGACTATTTCGATGAACTAGTAGATAGAAACTTACTGACCAGCTTCAGAGAAACGGCAAAACAATTAAAAATCAAAGAACGCAAGTTTATTGACTTCTTGATAGAGAAAAAATACATCTACCGAGATAAGAAAGGTAAGCTCCAACCAACAGCCAATAAAAATGATGGCTTGTTTGAGGTCAAGGAAACACTCAACGAAAAAACACAATGGTCTGGAACACAGACACTCATTACACCTAAAGGACGTGAAACCTTTAGACTACTATTTATCTAATTATGCTCTAACCGTATGGAATCCCGTACGGTTTTCTTATGCCCTGAACATGGCGTTAAAAGGTTCAACTATTGGACAAGTCCGTAGTCCTAACAAAAGCGGAGCGACTGGTGATGGAGAACACCTAAAAAGCCTAGCGTAGAGGAAAGGATTTTCAAAATGAAAAAAGAACAACTGGCAAACATCGGCTTAACTGAAGACCAAATTTCTCAAGTCTTCGCTTTGTATGGTGCTTCTGTCCAAAAATTTAAGGATGATGTGGCAAGTAAAGAAAGCGAATTGGAGAGCGTGCGTGGACAGCTGACACAACGTGACCAAGACTTGAATGATTTGAAGAAAAAAGGCGCAGATGTTGAAGATATTCAGCAAAAGCTAGAGGACTTACAAGCTAAGTACAAGCAAGATACAGAAGCGCTTGAGATGAAACTAGCAAACGAGAATAAATCTCGCTTAATCGATGCTGAATTGACAAAAGCTGGCGTTCGAGACTCAGAAATTTTTGAGAAAATCTTAAACAAAGACGAAATCTCTGTAAAAGATGGCAAATTGATTGGCTTAACTGAGCAAATCGAAGCTCAGCGTGCTAAGAGTCCATATCTTTTTAACGGGGAGAAACAAGCCCAATACACGCCAAATCAAGGCGATTGGCAAGGTGCTAATTTAGGGAATTGGGAAACTGCTATGAGCAATCCTAACTTTAACCTAACTCAATTTTTAGAACAACAAGGAGAAAATAACTAATGGCTAATGAAATTACAAAAATTCTAAATGCGATTACACCGCAACAGTACAACGAATACATGCAACAGTACACTGCTGCTAAATCTGCTTTCGTCCAAAGCGGTATCGCAGTATCAGACGAGCGTGTCTCTGAAAACATTACATCTGGTGGACTTTTGGTCAACATGCCTTTCTGGAATGACCTTACTGGTGATTCTGAGGTTCTCGGAAATGGCGACAAAGCCCTAGAAACTGGAAAAATTACTGCTGGAGCAGACATCGCCTGCGTTCTTTACCGTGGACGTGGTTGGGCTGCTAACGAATTGACTGGTATTGTAGCCGGTTCTGACCCAGTCCGTGCTATCTTGAACCGTATCGGTGCTTACTGGTTGCGTGAAGACCAAAAAGCCTTGATTGCTATCTTGAATGGTATCTTTGCTACTGGTACCGGTGGAGAGAAAGGTGCGCTGGAAGAAACTCACGTATCAGACCAAACGAAAGTAGCTGAAGGAATTAGTGCAGCTATGGTACTGGACGCTAAACAATTGCTTGGGGATTCTGCTGATCAAGTTACTGCGATTGCTATGCACTCAGCGGTTTATACAAAACTACAAAAAGACAACTTGATTCAATACATCCAGCCAACAACTGCGACTATCAACATTCCAACCTACCTTGGTTACCGTGTCATTATCGATGATGGTATTGCGCCAACAGGAGATGTTTATACATCATACCTTTTCCGTACTGGTTCAATCGGTCTCAATACAGGAAATCCATCAGGATTGACTACGTTTGAAACTTCTCGTGAAGCTGCTAAAGGTAACGACATGATTTACACTCGTCGTGCCCTTGTGATGCACCCGTACGGAGTGAAATGGACTGGTGCAGAAGTGACTGAAGGAAACATCACTCCATCAAACACTGACTTGGCTAAATTCAAAAACTGGCAACGTGTTTATGAGCCTAAGAACATCGGTATTATCGCTCTGAAACACAAAATTGGCAAATAGATTGGGTAACAGAATATGATTCAAGAATTGAAACAAGACAACACAATGTACTTGATCTCATGCGTTCGGAAAATGCGTCAGGATAATTATTTCAAAGATATGGAAGTTCTTCACTACGCTTTGACCCAAGCAGAAAACGAGATTTTGAATTATATTCACCAAGACAGTGTGCCTGGACGTTTAGAGAGCGTATGGATAGACATGACCAACGACTTACTGGACAAAGTCAAGGAGCAAAGCGTTCTTGCTGAAAAAGCTGACGCAGACGACTTTTCGGTTAAGAGTATCAAAATGGGTGATACGACAATCGAGAAGGTTAGTCCTTATGAAATGATTCAACGAATGAAACAAGTGCCGTCATCACTTGAGCGCTACAAGCGTCAGTTGAATCGTTTTAGGAAGCTACTATGACCGAATATGCTAAGACAGTCTTTGATTGCTTGTATGACTGTAAAATGACGGTTAAAGGTTATACAGAGCAAGAGATAGACGGTTTGACCAGTATGTCAGAAAGCGTGCTATTAGAGGACATTCCTTGCAGGATTTCACAAATGAGCAATAGTTCAACGAACGGGAGCGACTATCAAGCTAACGGCTATGATATGAAACTCTTTTGCTCCGTTGTCTATGATATTCCTGCAGGTTGCAAGATTGAGGTGACTGATAGAAATGGGCACGTTAAAGTGTTTACACGGTCTAATGTGCCTATTGGTCAGTATTGGTCACATCAAGAAATTGCTATAAAGCTAGAGGGCAAGTCATGAGTGGCAGTTTTGATTATCGTAGTTTCGCTAAGTTTGCTAACAACTTCAACAGGAATGCGAATCATGCGAAAGTAGACCGATTTATGAGACAGACTTTGAATTATGAAGGTACCGAACTAAATTCCAAAGTGAAAGAGAGAACACCCGTCGGTGTTTATACGGATCATTGGGTGGAATTCACTACCAAAGATGGCAAACACGTCAAATTTTGGGCAAGTGCTCATGGAAAACAAGGCGGAACCTTGCAAAAAGGCTGGTCTAAAAGCCATATTGAAGTATTTGGACGGACTTATAAGCAGAAAGTTTATAACAAGGTCTACTATGGCCCACACGTTGAGTACGGGCATAAGACAGTCAATGGTGGCTTTGTTCCAGGGCAATTTTTCCTTCATAAAACGGTTGAAGATACTAAAAGCGATATGGAAAAGCGTGTCCGTGATAAGTATGATGGCTTTATGAGAAAGGTAGTGTTAGGAAATGGCAAATAAAGGATTTCGGTTAGTCGAGGAGTTAGTTAGTCATATCAAGGGGTTATATCCTGACATCAGGATTTATCTGGATGAAATAGAGCAAGGTTTTAAAGAACCTTGTTTTTTTATCCATGTGGTTGATACTAAGTACACTCCAGAGGCCAATAAGTATGTGAAAGTGCGTTCTAAAGTGGATTTGTCTTATTTTCCTCCTAAGAAAAAGCGTAGCGAGTGTTTAGCAATGCAGGAAGAATTGAGTTATAAACTCTTACACTTGCCGACGATTCATTTATTTGACCGTCAGTATGAAGTGGTTGACAACGTTCTGCATTGTATTTTTAACGCAAGCACACGCTTGAAGTTAGAAGAGGAAGATATCAAACAACGTGAATTGAAAGTGAAAGAAGAGGTAAAAGATGGATAATGTAGACGGAATTGTGTTCCCTACTGCGGACATTTTGGAAAGTAGCGCTTTTACCAACGGAGAAAAAGACATCTTAGGGGCTATTCTAGATCCAGAAGAGTCTTATAGTTTGGAAGAAGCACGAGCAAAACTAGAATACGAACTAGGAAGGAAGATTAACTAATGGCAGGTGGAATTTGGAAACGCCAAAATAAAGTAAGACCAGGTGCTTACATCAACGTCAAATCAAAAGACATTGCAATGACTCGCCTTGGTGGTGACGGTGTCGTAACAGTACCGCTAGCACTTAGCTTCGGTCAATCAAAGAAATTGATGAAAATCCGACGTGGTGAAGATCTATTTAAGAAGCTAGGTTATGAGCAAGAAAGCCCACAACTCTTGTTGCTGAATGAAGCATTCAAACGTGTTAGTGAAGTCTTGCTTTATCGTCTAAATACGGGCGAAAAGGCAAACGTAAGCCTTTCAGACAACGTAACGGCTCAAGCTAAATATAGCGGTGTCCGTGGGAATGACATCACAGTAACAGTCAAAACAAACGTAGACGACCCAAGTTCATTTGATGTTGTCACATTCCTTGATACTGTTGTTATGGACTCGCAAACTGTAAAAGTCTTGGCTGATCTGAAAAACAATGATCTAGTTGAATTTTCAGGAACTGGCGAACTGCAAGCAGTAGCTGGTGCTAAATTGACTGGCGGTACTGACGGAACAGTCTCAACTCAAGACTATTCAGAATACTTCAAGGCGCTTGAAACAGTTGAATTTAACTATATGGCCTTGCCAGTAGAAGACGCTTCTATCAAAAAGGCAGCTATCAACTTCATCAAACGTATGCGTGAGGATGAAGGGCTAGGCGCTCAATTGGTTGTGGCTGACTCAGACGCAGACAGTGAAGCGGTAATCAATGTTAAAAACGGCGTTATCTTGTCTGATAAGACGGTTATTGATAAGACGAAAGCGACTGTATGGGTTGCAGCAGCCAGCGCAAATGCTGGCGTTGAGAAATCATTGACTTATGAGAAGTACGAAGACTCTGTTGATGTTGTGGGTCGTTTGAGTCATACAGAGACAGAAGATGCGCTTTTGAAAGGGCAATTCGTCTTTACTGCTCGTCGTGGCCGTGCAGTAGTTGAACAAGATATCAACTCACACGTCAGCTTCACGATTGAAAAGAACCAAGACTTCCGTAAGAACCGTATCTTGCGCACCTTGGACGATATCGTGAACGATACTCGTTACGCTTTCTCTGAGTATTTCCTTGGAAAGGTAAGCAACAACGAAGATGGACGTCAAGCGTTTAAAGCGAACCGTATTCGCTACTTCAAAGACCTTGAAGCTCGTGGTGCTATTGAAGACTTCAAAGTAGAAGACATCGAGGTGCTACGTGGTGAGTTGAAAGAGTCTGTAGTGGTTAACGTAAAAGTGAAACCAGTGGACAGCATGGAAAAACTGTACATGACAGTTACAGTAGAGTAGGAAAGGAGATAGTATGGCTTTTTTAAAAGGTCGTGACGTAATCAGCGGTCAGGAAGGTACCGCTTTTATTCACATCGACGGAAGAAACGAGTTCATGTTCTATATCAAGGAACTTGAAGCGACAGTTAAGAAAAACAAAGAAGAAGTCCGCACCCTTAACAAACGTGGTACGCAAGTAAAAGCGACTGGTTTCAAGGGAGAAGGTAAGATGACTATCTACGGTGTAACTTCAACATTCAAGGAAATGATGTTGGACTACATGAAGAATGGTCGGGATACATTCTTTGATATCCAAGTGACCAATGACGATGCGACAAGTTCAATCGGTCGTCAAACAACTATCTTGCGTGAATGTAACCTTGATGAAGTTGTGATGGGTCAACTAAAAGTTGAGGAAGATTTCTTGGAAGAAGAAGTCAACTTTACTTTTGAAGATGTGGATATCTTAGAAAAATTTAATGCGCCTAAATTAGGTTAGAAAGAGGACAGATAAATGGCAATTTCAGACTTTTTACTAGAAAACGTTCAACGAGATGCAACTAAAGAAGTGACACTAGAACGTTTCAAATCTCCTTTTGTCATTCGTAGTATTGACGAAAGCTTAAACGATACGTTGAAGAAACGTGCAACAATCAAGAAGAAAAATCGTCAAGGCGTGACTATTCCTGAGTTTAACAATGAGAGATACATTGACTCATTGATGGTAGCCTGCGTTGTTACCCCAGACTTAAAAGATGCTCAACTGCAAGAGTCTTATCACACAGTTGGAGATGAAGCAGCAACTTTGAAAACTATGTTGAAGATCGGGGAATATAATCGACTTATGCAAGAAATTCAGTCACTTAACGGCTTTGATGAAGACATCAATGATCTTGTTGAAGAAGCAAAAAACGACTAGAGGACGGGGACGCAGAGTTGAGTTATGCTTACTACTGTTTGCATCAATTCAACTGGACTCCGTCCTTTTTGGATAGCTTATCCAAGCGTGAAAAAGCCTTGATTTTTGCCTTTATCGATATCCGAGTAGAAGCAGAGCAAAAGGAACAGAAAGAAATGGAAAGAAAAAGTAGAGGAAGGAGGAGACGGTAGAAGATGACTACATTAATGCAAACACTAGCGCTTAGAGATAATTTCTCAAGCCCTTTAAATCGAATTAACAGTACGATTAACAGGACTATTGCTAAGTTCGGAGATTTGGACAGACGTGTTAAGAAAATGACACAGACTGCAACGATTAAAGTTAAAGCAGATATGCCTAAGAATTTAACTGCACCTAAAGCTACTAGCCCTGTAGCGCCTAAAATGGCACCACCTATCGCTCCTAAACTTCCTCCAACTGGGCCTCTTGTTGGTGGCTTAGGCGTTGCTACATCCATGCTTGGTCGAATGACTTCTATTTCTCGCGCTTTGAATTTCATGGTTGCTATTCAAGCTTTGAGGCAAATGGCCAATTTAATGAGTGGTCTGATTAAGTCAGGCGATGATTATATTCAGACCATGGCAAGGCTTAAGACGATAGAAGATGGATCTAAGACAGGCCAAGAACTTCAAGATAGTATCATGGCAGCAGCACAACGCTCAAGGACTGGCTTCGGTATCATGGCAGACTCAGTGGCTAAACTACGTTCACAAGCTGGAGAAGCTTTTAAGAGCAATGATGAAGCTATTGCATTCGCTGAACAGTTGAATAAACTTTATAAAATCGGTGGTGCTAGTTTAGAGCAACAAAAAGCAGGGACGCTTCAAATCACACAGGCACTTGCTTCAGGGGTTCTTCGTGGTGATGAGTTTAACTCTATGATGGAGAACGCTCCGCTTGTTGCCCAAAAACTAGCTAGACACCTTGGTGTCAGCGTCGGGCAACTACGGGCAATGGCTAAAGATGGCCAATTAACCGGAGATACTCTTAAGAACGCTTTGCTTGGTTCAGCAGTTGAAACAAACGCTGAATTTGCGAAAATGCCGATGACCTTTGCCGACATGATGACTCAGGTTGGTAACGTTGCCTCATACGCATTTCAGCCTTTGATTCAAGCATGGCAAGAGTTTATTAATAGTACCGCTGGACAAAACTTCATGGCAGGTTTAGAGACCGCTATGTTTGCGATTGGCCAGATAGCTCTGTGGCTCTTTAATCTCTTCGTTGCAGGCTGGAACTGGGTTACTGAGAACATCAATATAGTCATGACTGCATTAACACTTCTTGCGGCAGTTGCTCTTATAGCAGGTGTTGCAATGTTTGTAGCGGGTTTGATGGCAGGAGCACCTTGGGCTTGGCTGATGCTGATACTGATAGGTGTAATTGGAATCGCGCTATTAATCGGTACAGCTCTAAACGCTATGGGGATTTCATTCTTAGACGTTGCAGCTGCTATTGTTGCAGCCTTTGTCTTTGTCGGAACGGTAGTTTATGACATTATTATGTTCGTTATTAATCTTGTTATGTATATGATTGCACCGATTGTAAACATCTTCATAGGTATTTACAACATTGGTGTAGCAATTGCAGAGTTTTTGAGAAATGTTTTTAAGCACCCGATATATTCCATCAGAAAGTTATTTTATAATCTTGTTCGAACTGTATTAGATTATTTTGCTTCGTTTGTTGATGGGGTAGTAAATGTAGCACAATCTATCGGTAATGCTTTTATAGCTGGTGCAAACATGGCTATTAAGGCTATTAACTGGATTATTGACGCTTTAAATAAAATACCAGGAGTGAATCTAGGAAAAGTTGGCGAAATGGGCTATATGTCTAATGACGGTAGTTTTGCCAATGGTATTCGTGCGATGGGAGAGATGTTTAATCCGGGAGAGGCTCCTGATGATTATGAATCTTTTGATGGCATGCGTGCTAACATGATGACTCCAGGCGGTTTGTGGGATGGGATGACAAATCCTTTCTCAACTGCTGGCAATGCTTTTAGTGGTACCAAGGCTTTTGGTCAAGGTGTTGGTGATGCCATGCAAGACTTCGCTGATAAGATGAAAGGTCAAGACGAACTTGCTTCTAAGTTTGACCAAATGAACCAAACACCAGCAGGAGCAGGTGCTCCTTCTGGTGGTGCTGGTGGTCTTGGCGACAAGCTAGGCAAAGGCAAGAACATTGGTAACGTCGGTAAGATTGAAGATGAAGTCAAGCTGAAAGACGAAGATATCAAGATGATGCGTGATGTCGCAGAACGTAAGTATATCATTGATTACCAAGTTCTAACACCTCAAGTTAGCGTAAATTACGAGTCTAAAAATAGTGCTACTGAGCAGGATATCGATGATTTAGTTGGTAAGATTGAAGATAAGATTGTCGGTTTGGTCGATAGCGACCTAGGAATTGCGTAGGAGGTAGAAAGAAATGGCGATTGGTATTTTCGTAGAGTACAAAGGTCAAGTCACACAACTTCCTGTCAATCCAGAGGAACTGAAAACGAAGAATAGCGCAAATAACGAGTCCACAACGAGTATTGCGCTAGGAGAAATAACCCAGATGAGTTTTCCTAAACTCTCTGAGGTTACTTTCACTTCATTCTTCCCTAGAGACACTTTCCGCTCTTATGTCCTGAATAAATCAGGAACGCCTGAAACCTATGTCCGACTCTTAAAGAAAATCATGGACGGGAAAGAACCTTGTCGCTTAATTATCTCTGGCGTGGGTATCAATATGCTTGCGACAGTTGAGAGTTTTGAGCAACAAAGAAAAGCTGGTATTCATGAGGATGTTTACTATGATATCACTTTCAAAGAGTACAAGATGGCCAAGGCTCGGTTTGTAAAAATCGAAAAGAAGGTATCAGAAGAGAAGAAAGCTAGTCAGCCTCAGAAAGAGCAAGCCCCTTCGACTAAGAAAGAAGTGACTATCGGTGCAAAGGTGCTCGTCAATGGGCAGTTGCATAGAGATAGCTACGGAGAAGGGCCTGGTCAAACCGAGTCAAACGCAACTAGACTTGTCAATTATATCAATATGAAAGGGTCGCATCCTTATCACGTTACTATGCTTGATGGCGGTTGGCGTGGTTGGGTTACTGCTGATTCGGTGCAAGTCCTATGATGGAATTTCTGATTCAAGATGTGAATGACGGTAAAGTCTTTGATATCACTGAGTTGGTCGGAGGTGTCAAATGGGAAACCAGTATTGATTTTCAGCCGGGAAAACTTGAGTTTGATATGATTATAGACTCACAGGTTGCTTGTAACTTTGGGGATGTCATTCGCTTCAAGGTGGATGATAAGGGTATTTTTTACGGCAAAGTTTTCAAGAAAAAGCGGAAATCAGCCAAGAAATGGTCGGTTACTGCTTATGACAGAATGAGGTATCTGAAAAACACAGACACAATCGTGTTTGAAGCCTCTAAGAGTCATGAAATCTTTAGTAAGATTTGCGAAATATCAGAACTTGAGTACAAAGTTGTTGATGAAGGTAACTGGACGTGCCCGGAGAAAATCGAAGATAAGAAAACTTATTTTGCGATGATCCAGAACGCTTTGGACTTAACGTTGATTCATGGTGGTATGTGGTACATCATTAGAGATAACTTTGGTACAGTCGAGCATATAGCCTTAAATTCGCTGATTACTGACTTAGTGATTGGCGATGATAGCGTGGCTACAGATTTTGACTATGAAGGCTCTATCGATGATAGTTTCAACTATGTGAAACTGACTAAAGACAACAAGGAGAGTAAGAAGCGTGAAGTGTACGTCGTGAAAGACTCTAAAAATGTCGCTCTTTGGGGCAAGTTGCAGTACCACGAAAAAGTGGATGAAAAGATGAATGAGAGTCAGATTCAACAGAAGGCTGAACTCTTATTGAAAGCTAAAAATCATCCTAAAAAGACTTTTAAAGTTCCTTGCTTAGGACATCTTGGCATTAGTGCAGGCAACAGTGTTGTACTGGATTTTGCTGATTTAGAGTCTGAAGGGATTAAGAAGAACAGCCTTGGTATTATCTCTAAATGTACCCATAAGTGGGACAAGGTGCATACAATGGATTTAGAATTGAGGACGCTGGAATAATGGCAGGAGAGTTATTAGCACGACTTTTGGCGCAAGGAGTAGATGATGGGACAGATAGAACAGACATTGTTTTTGGCTCTGTCACATCTGTTTCTCCTTTAACAATCAAGGTTAATAATAAACTTGAAATCCCTGAGTCTTTTTTAGTTCTAAGTCCGATGGTTAAAGAACTACGCACTGGAGATACTGAAGGGGACAACAAGAGATGGATTGTTTTTCGTGATCTTGAAGCAGGAGACAAAGTCTTAATGATTAAAGCCCAGAACGGGCAATTGTACTACGTTTTACAAAGGATGGAGTGAAGATGGTAGATATACGAAACATTGAAGAAGTTGTTTTGCCATCCTACACTTATCAAGTGAAAAATGGCAGAATACACGGATATATTGACGGATTAGAAGCCATGAGGCAAGCAGTTGAAAAGATTTTGCTTACAGAACGGTTTGAGTGGGTTATTTACTCTTCGAACTACGGAGTAGAATTGGAGCGTTTGATAGGAAAGCCTTATGATTTTGTAAAAGCTGACCTTGAGAGAACAATTTCTCAAGCCTTGTTAGTTGATACAAGAATTAAAAGTGTCCAAAATTTCTTCATCGAGCAGCAAACCAAGGACAGCTTGCTTTGTGTCTTTGAAGTCCATACTATATCCGGTTTATTTAAAGTCGAAAAGGAGGTGACGCTGATTAATGATAGGTGATTTCTTAGAAAAATATACGTTTGATTATCTGATGAATGACGCTCTTTCTCGTGTCAATGAAAATATTGATACACGGGAAGGTTCTATCATCTATGACGCATTGGCGCCTGCTTGTTACGAGTTAGCTGGTTTTTATTTGCAGTTGAAAAACCTACTGCTAGATACATTTCCACAGACTGCTATTGGCCAATACCTAGACTACAAGGTTGAAGAGTTCGGTCTACATCGTTATCCGTCAAAAAAAGCGGTACGCTTTGCGGAGTTTAAAAATGAGAGAAAAGAAGGCGTACAAATCGCTCTAGGTTCTCGTTTTGCGACAATTGACGATGCTGCACTCATCTACAAGGTAGTTCGTGCAACAGATGTAGTAGGCAAGTATGAAGTAGAGTGTGAGACGACTGGCGTTGTCGGAAATCGCTACTATGGCAATATCTTGCCCTTGGAGAACTACAGAAACCTAGCTACTGCTGTCTTAGGGGAAATCGTTACATCTGGCCAAGATGAAGAAACTGACGATGAATTGAGGAAGCGTTTCTTGATTTACGTCAATGAGAAGCCGTTTGGCGGTAACTTCATCGAGTACGTTCAGCGTGTCCGTGAAATTGACGGTGTTGGCGCAGTTCAGGTTTATCCAGTTTGGAATGGCTCAGGGACGGTTAAAGTAGTTGTTTTAGACAACGACTTAAACTTGGCATCTACCGAGACAATCAAGAAGGTGCAAAATGTTCTGGATCCACTAGAATATACTGGAAAAGGCGTTGGACTTGCTCCTATCAATCATCGTGTGACGGTTACGACCGCGACACGCTTCCCGATTGATATTGAGTTTAAACTTGAGTTGATGACAGGATATCAGCTAAATCAAGTAAAAGAACTGGTAGACAAGGCTCTAGACCAGTATTTCTTAGACTTAAGAAAGAACTGGGCGCAATACTCAGATGTCAACACCTACAGCATGAAAATCTATCGCTCGCAGTTAATGGCCAAGTTACTGACCATTACAGGTATCGCAAACGTTGATAAGATGAAATTAAACAACCGTGAAGCTGATTTAGCACTTGTTTTTACAGGACAATTACAACAATTGCCGTATAAAGGAACAGTGAGGACGGTTTAATGGTAAAAGAAGTAAACTTATCTGAATACGTTCCAGATTACTACGAGGGCGTCAAAGATATGAAAGAACTGGTTCGGGTTGAAAATGCTCTGTTTAAAGACGGAACTATATCGTTAGAGCAGTTCATCAAGAATCAGTTTATTATGCTCTGCGATGTCCCTACCTTAACGAAATTTGAAGAAGTCTACGGTATTGTTGCTCATGCCGACGATACGTTGGACTGGAGAAGAGAGCGTGTTTTGTTGCGGATCAATATGAGGCCACCATTTTCATGGTGGTTTTTAATTCGCAAATTAGACGACCTTTTCGGAAAAGGAAAGTACAAGGCTTCAGTAGATTTCGCTAATCAGGTCTTACTGATTGAGTCTGGAGCAGAAACGAGTGGACTTTTCAGGGAGTCGGTTATTTTCGTAAATGCAATCAAACCAGCAAATATGGGGTATACACATATCCCGACAGTAACAGAACAATTCAAGCTGAAAGAACGGTTATTCAAGACGTCAGTAGACTTTGCCAGAGCAGGTTATGCAGTTGTAGGCGTGACACCTTTTGAGTATGAAGGGCCACAAGAGGAGGTTTTATTCAATGATTAAAGAAGCGTTACTAAACACAGTTACAGAAACCGTACTAGCTAAAATTAACAAAGCAAGATTGAATGACAATCAGATTGTGACGATACAGAAGCAACGAGAGCAACATTTTGTCCTGATTGATTTCTTGGTACCAGACTCAATCAGAGAAATCAACAAGATTGAGTTGTTAGACGCTTCAAATGTCCCTCAGTCTGTCATTGATGTATACGTTCCGATTGAAACAACGACACGATTCAAATATAGACTGGAGGTGCTAACAGATGGCTAAAATCTGGAGGTCAAGAGATATTATCGGCGCTGAGGATGCGCAACGATGGGAAAACAAAGCCGATTCAAGCCACAGGCACAAGGTTGCAGATATAGACGGTCTGCCTGAAAAAATTGACGAGTTCACTAGAAGCAAGGCTGAGAAGGTTGACCTTACTGGTCACATCAACAACCGCAACAACCCACACAATGTTACAAAACAACAAGTAGGACTAGGGAATGTCGCAAACGTCGAACAAGCAAGTAAAGTTGATTTTAACAATCACACAACTAATCGCAACAATCCGCATGGAGTGACGAAATCCCAAGTTGGTCTGGGTAACGTAGACAACGTAAGACAAGCCAGTTATACAGACCATGAAGCGACTAAAAGAGAAGTTAATGAGCAAGAACAACGATTGTCATTGCTAGAAGAAATGGTATTACAGAATGCGTTCTATATACCAATCAAGGCTGAAGATAATGCTAATGTATTGCTAGGTGACGAAAACAACAATTTAGTAGTAGCTGATTGGAAATACCAAATAGTAGAAAGGGAGGAATAGATGAATGGTAATTATGAGTAACCAAGTTAGAAAAGCTACTGATTTGCCAACGTTATCCAACGTATCAGACGGAGATGTGGTGCTAGTTCATAGTGGGGCAGGATTGAAAAAAGTACCTGTATCCACTTTAAAACGAACATTTACAACACCGCAATCGGCTATATCAGTTGCTACATCAAACTCAAACGGTATCGTCAGACCGGATAATCAGACGACAGAGGTGTCAAATGGTGTGTTGAAAGCTAAGACTGCAACTAGTGGGCAGACTGGTGTGGTGCGACCTGATAACTCGACGATCACAGTCGATAGTTCGGGTGTCTTGCGAGTAAACAGGTCGGCGCTTGGAATTCCAAGTACACCGTCCGAAGTGATCGCGAATAAATTTGTAAACCAAAACGGAAACCAGCAAATGAAGTATTGGTATGGCTCAAAAGCCCAATATGAAGCAGTCAGAACTAAAGATCCCAATACAATCTATGATGTGTATGAGTAGGTGGTATTATGGCTACAAGAGAAGGAATCTATGTCGGAGGACATGAGATTATAGAACGGTATGTTGGAAGTAAGTTAGTGTGGCAAAAATGGCGGTTTTTAAAACGTTTTAATAATTTAAAAAGCGCATTTATTTATCCACATTCATCTAATACGGTTGCTGTAGATGGAAATTTCATAAGTTTAGCAAGTAGTTTCGATAGTGAAAACAGAAAACTTAAACTTATTAATTATAGTAATTATGACACAGAGGTCTTCTATGCGAATCGAGTTTATGTATACACAAGATACTCAGGTGAAAACAATTACATTGCAGATAAACAATTACATATCGAGTTCGACAGCAACCAAGAAGCTTCGGATTTCAAACAACGCTATCATTCTGGAACAATAGATATTTATATTAGATAGGAGAAAATTAACATGGAATTTGTATTAGTAAATAAATTTTTTAGAGTTGGCAAGACGGAAGTCTCTATTCAATGTGACAAGCCGTTAACTTTTTTCACCCGTGAGTTAGAGGGTGACCGCCTTGGTGATACGGATGAAACGCTCATTGAAGCAATCAAAGAGATTCTACGCACCGAACTTGACCCGACTAGCGCCATTGTCAAAAACCAAGAACAATGGGCTAAAACGACGGAAGCGCTGGAGAAAGCCAATCAGCTTATGGATGGCATGCAGAAGGTCAATCTCCAGAATGCTCAGGATATTGAGGATATCTTAGCGCGATTGGAAGAGCTGGAAGCTCAAGGAGAGCCTGACCAGGGGGAGAAAGAGGAGGCAGGAGAGAACGACTCTCAGGCTACAGACACAGAAAACCAAGCTGATGAACCAGCACCAGTTCAACCAACTACTGAACAACCGGTAGCAGAAGCGTCTACACAACCAACCCCAGCGGTAGAAGATACAAAAGAAAGCGAGAAAGAAGATGACATTTCTGAAACGACAAACCAAGAGAGCCCTAGTGAAGACGATGGAGGTAGCAGCGATGAGTAAGATTACACTAGACCAAGCAAAAATTGACATGTACATCAATCTACTGGAACGTGGAACAGTTGACTTTTCATGGGTACATAAACGCTGGAAAGACCGTGTGCGCAAGGAATTGAAGCGTCGTGGTTTGAGCCATCTGGCAAACTAGCGAGGTGCTTATGGATGTCTTACAACAAACAGAACATTTCTTTATGAATGTGCTACCATCGGCTTCACCGATTATCATCGCTTGGCTTAGCTACAAATTGCCGAAAAAAGCCAAAGAAGAGACGGAGAGAATCGTCTCGGAACTAACCAATGTCAAGAAACAGATTGAAGATGTCCAGAGTACCGCTAAAGATAGCAATTCAAAAATTGATGAAGTTCAAGAGAAGTTGAAAATACACGATGAGGCGCATCTAAATACCATGAAGTTGCGCCTTGACCGTGATATGCGACAGGCTATTAACAGAGGATATACCTCCCGAGAAGAATTTTCCCTAGTAGAAAGTATGCACAAAAGCTATAAAACTCTAGGAGGCAATGGCTACATAGACCGTTTATTCAGCGATTTTGAAAAATTGGATATCAAAGAAGGCATCTTAATAGATGATTAGAAAGGGGCGCAGAATGGGTTGTAACAACCACAAAGTTAATACAACCAATTTGGCTCGAATTGATGGAGGTGACCTTATTAAACAAGGGGATTTGTCTTCTACTTTTGGGTTTGAATTGTTAGACGAGAATTACCGTGTTATGACCTTGTTTGAGGGTCAAGATGCGGTTGTTACTCTAACAAAGGGACCACGTAGGTGGAAGACAACCGCTCCCGTCACTAGCCATTCTGTCAATTTTAATTTAGATAGTATTCTACCAAGTGGAAAATATCGAGTGGAAATCTCGGTCGGAGGGTATATCTTCCCAAGCGACAGAGATACTTATATTGAAATCGAAGACTCAGATAAAGAATTGGTTACGGAAGATGTCTACACTTTGAAGGAGTTAGACATCGAAAAAGAAGTAAAAAAACAGCTTGCAGAAAAAACAGTAACAGATGGTGGAGTATGTCCGGAATTTCCAGACCTACTCTTTTTTTACAACTTAGGAAAGGTATAGAAAAAATGGACACAACAAAATTAACGGCATTCGCACAAGCAGTCGGAGCAGATATCAAGGAAGTGAAGCAAAGCGTCAGCACTAAAGTAGAAACTTCAGCAATGACGCAAGCTATCTCTCAGGCAGTCACTCAAGCTAAATCCGAGGTTAAGGCTGAAATCTTGGGTGAAGGTACCCCTGAGAATTTGGATACGCTCAAAGAAATCGCAGAAAAAATCACAAGTATGGGACAAGATGAAAATGGCGCACTTTTGGGAAAAGTGACAGAGGTTAGCGGACGTGTAGACCAGATTGCTAATCTTGATTTAGTTGAGACTTACAATCAAGCGAAAGCGTGAAGCCTATGAATAACCTTGAAAATCTAGCAAAAGCAATTGGTAAGGATATCAAGGCGATCAAAGAAGATTCAGAGTTAAAGGATAGGGAAGTCCAGGAAAGACTGGGCTCCCTTGAGAGTAGACCGAGAGTCAATCCAGAAACCCTCGTTACAAAAGCGGAGCTGGAAGAGAAAGGCTACTTGACCTCCCACCAAGACTTGTCTACTTATGCCCAAAAATGGGAGTTGTACAATGATATCCCCATCAAGGCTAGGATTTCCGCCTTGGAAAATCGTCCATCATTTGACAATCTGACCTCCAGCCAGAGAGAAAGCTTAAAAGGGGAAAATGGGCATAGTTTGAATGCCAGCGTTCGTATTGAGGGTTCTTATAAGAATGGCTCTACTAGCCAATTGAATCTGTTTGCGGATGTATTCTACGATGGCGAAGCAGTCACGAGTGGTTATACTCTTGATTACTACTACCGTGGCTTTGGAAATAACAACTGGGGGGTGTTGAGAAATCAGACTCCTGATCCAGCTGGGAAATTTGGAACCTGGAGTGCTACCCGGCGCTCTGGTGGTTGGTTCGAAGTCCGTATTGAAGTGAATTATAGAGGTTTAAAAGCCTCTGCTTTCACTCATTTGGATAATATCAACGATGGCGAACGAGGCGCAACGGGGGCACCTGGTCAGAACATTGTCAATCAGAACGGCTCGCAGGCACTCAACTATTGGGCAGGTACGCAAGAGCAGTACGATGCTCTTCCAACCAAAGACCCTAACACGATTTACGATATTTTTAAGTAGGTGAAGCTATGAAAGATAGAGTAAGAATCATGTTAGGAAGTAGAGAGATTGTCAAGCGTTATATTGGTGATAGGTTGGTGTGGGAGGGTTTGAAAAGTGTTACCATAAAAGATGTGACTCTCTCTTTTTTTAAAAATTATAGTCTTTTTGTATATAAAAAGACTATAAAAACAACTCTTGGAGATAAGAAAATAACAAAAGTAAGAATAGGCGCTAGCGAATTCCCGTTGATCACGACAAAATCGGTGGGTATCTCTGATAATTCATACACTTTTCATTTGAGTAGCGAAACAATTGAAAACTTCAAACGCGTAGGAGTCACAACGGGGTATATTAGCCTTGATATCACATTCTATTATGAATAAGAAAGGAAACAACACATGACACAATTTAACGAATTTATCATCGCTTTTGCGACAGGATTTTTAGCAGTAGCAGTAGGCGGTATCGTGAAAGCAGTGAAAGACTATCTTTTGCGAAAAGGTGGAGAAAAAGCGGTTATTATCGCTGAAATCCTAGCCAAGAACGCAGTTCATGCCGTGGAGCAGGTAGCTACTGAAACTGGCTACAAGGGAGATGAAAAGCTGGCACAGGCTCGCGCTAAAATTAGTGCAGAGCTGACCAAATATAACATCAGCATGACGAACAAAGACTTGGATACCTTTGTAGAGTCAGCAGTGAAGCAGATGAATGACGCTTGGAGGGAGTAAATATGTCTAAAAAACAGGAAATGATTCAATTCTTCATCGACAAGGCTAACGCAGGCGATGGAGTAGATAATGATGGAGCTTATGGCTTCCAGTGTGCCGATGTGCCTTGTTATGGGTTGCGTAATTGGTATGGTGTGACTCTTTGGGGTAACGCTTATGACTTACTTGAGTCAGCACGTTCACAAGGCCTAAAAGTAGTGTATGACGCTGACTATCCAAAGGCAGGTTGGTTTTTCGTAAAATCGTACGTAGCTAGCGACGGTGTCAATTACGGCCATACAGGGCTTGTCTATGAGGACTCAGACGGATATACCATCAAGACGATTGAGCAGAACATAGATGGAAACTGGGACTACCTCGAAGTAGGTGGCCCTTGTCGCTACAATGAGCGTTCTGTCGATGAAATCGTTGGGTATATCGTGCCGCCTGAAGAAGTCGAAATCGGCTGGCAACAAAACCAGTACGGCTGGTGGTGGGTTCGTGAAGACGGCTCTTATCCAACTGACAAGTGGGAGAAAATCAATGATGTTTGGTACTATTTCGACGAAAAAGGATTCATGAAACGTAGTACCTGGTTGAACTACAAGGACGCTTGGTACTGGTTCACGGATTCAGGATCTATGGCAACTGGCTGGGCTCGTATCAACAACGCTTGGTATTACTTCGATGAAGACGGCAAGATGGTCACTGGTTGGATTAAGCACAAGTTGACTTGGTACTATCTTGACCGTAAGAACGGAAACATGGTATCAAATGCCTTTATCCAGTCCGCAGACGGAACAGGCTGGTATTACATTAAACCAGACGGAACAATGGCAGACAAGCCAGAATTCACAGTAGAGCCAGATGGCTTGATTACAGTTAAATAAATAGAAAGGAAACTTTCTAAATTGTTCTTTCACCGCAGGCTCAGGCTTGCGGTTTTTTTGTTTGTCTGAAATTGACTTGTTGACATCAACAAATAGCTTTATAAAGCGCTTGGTTGCCAATTTTGTTGACGTTAACAAAATTAGAGTTTGTATTTCTATTTTGCAAAAACACGCATTTTGAACGATTAGAAACCAAAATCACAATCCTATTCTTCAAAAAAGCGTTTACATGAAGAATAGGGGGGATTTGATATGCCCCAAAAATTTAAAAATTAGATTTGGGGCATTTTTAGGGCATAAGTTTAAAACTTATATATCTTCTCCCCTAGAACTAAATTTATTTTTAAACGTATTTATACTTATTTTTCGAAACTTTCTTCCAATATATAGCTATGAAGTATATCCTTTACAAAAAGACGCTGTTAAATAATCAGCCTTTAAAAAGCCTATTGTATCAAGCTTTCTAGCTTGGTCAGTAGGCTTTTTTGTGTATAGAGGGCAAAAAAGGGGCCAGAATCTGAATGAACTAGTACCGGAACAAATATTTCAAATATTGGCTAATTCAAATTGCGTAGCAGAAATCATACAAATGAAATTGATTATAGTAAAATAGGATATGAATTATTAAGAAAGTTGGTTCTTTATTGGAAACGATAGTATTTTCAATCTCTGTTTTTCTAGCGGGTGTTTTATCCTTTTTTTCTCCTTGTATTTTTCCTCTTCTACCAGTCTATGCTGGAATTTTATTGGATGATCAGGAAAGTGCAAAAAGCTTCTCTCTGTTTGGAAGGAAAGTCGCTTGGTCAGGTTTGATTCGAACGCTTTGCTTTATTGCAGGTATCTCTCTCATTTTCTTTATCTTAGGATTTGGTGCTGGTTACCTTGGTAATATTCTCTATGCCAATTGGTTTCGCTATACCATGGGAACGATTATCATCATTTTAGGCCTTCACCAGATGGAAATTTTTCATTTTAAGAAATTAGAGGTTCAAAAAAGCTTTACTTTTAAGAAATCAGAAGCCAATCGTTATTGGTCAGCCTTTTTACTCGGTATTACTTTTAGCTTTGGTTGGACGCCTTGTATTGGTCCAGTTTTAAGTTCTGTTTTAGCGCTTGCCGCTTCTGGAGGTAATGGTGCTTGGCAAGGTGCAATCTATACCTTGATTTACACTCTGGGGATGGCAATTCCTTTCTTGGTTTTGGCACTAGCTTCAGGCGTAGTTATGCCATATTTTAGTAAAATTAAACGTCATATGATGCTACTGAAGAAAATTGGTGGTTTCCTTATTATTTTAATGGGAATTTTATTACTATTAGGACAAGTAAATGTTCTAGCTGGAATTTTTGAATAAAGGAGAAAAAGATGAAAAAAGTAATGTTTGCTGGCTTAAGCCTCTTGTCATTAGTTGTATTGATAGCTTGTGGTGAGGAAGAGACTAAAAAGACTAAAGCACCAGAACAATCCCCAAAACAACAGCAACAAACGACTGTACAACAAATTGCTGTTGGGAAAGAGGCGCCAGATTTTACCTTGCAATCAATGGATGGCAAAGAAGTAAAGTTATCTGATTATAAGGGTAAAAAGGTTTATTTGAAGTTTTGGGCTTCATGGTGTGGTCCATGTAAAAAAAGTATGCCTGAGTTGATGGAATTAGCGGCGAAACCAGATCGTGATTTTGAAATTCTTACTGTTATTGCACCAGGAATTCAAGGTGAAAAAACTGTTGAGCAATTCCCACAATGGTTCCAAGATCAAGGTTATAAGGATATCCCAGTTCTTTATGACACCAAAGCAACCACCTTCCAAGCTTATCAAATTAGAAGCATTCCTACAGAATATCTAATTGATAGTCAAGGTAAGATTGGAAAGATACAATTGGGTGCTATCAGTAATGCGGATGCAGAAGCAGCCTTTAAAGAAATGAACTAGAATAGATAAAAATCTGATTACAAGAGAGTAGTCAGATTTTTTAGAAAAACATTTTATAAATATTCACAAATACCCTATATTTATGGTAAAATAGAATCATCATTTTATTTTGGAGTCAAAGATGAATATATTTAGAACAAAGAATGTCAGTTTGGATAAAACGGAGATGCACAGGCATTTGAAATTATGGGATTTGATTTTGTTAGGTATCGGAGCCATGGTAGGAACTGGTGTTTTTACAATCACAGGTACTGCAGCAGCAACTCTAGCGGGTCCAGCCCTAGTGATTTCAATCGTCATTTCTGCCTTGTGTGTGGGATTATCAGCCCTCTTTTTTGCAGAATTTGCTTCGCGAGTACCCGCTACAGGTGGTGCCTACAGTTATCTCTATGCCATCTTAGGAGAATTCCCAGCCTGGTTGGCTGGTTGGTTAACCATGATGGAGTTCATGACAGCCATATCGGGTGTGGCTTCTGGTTGGGCAGCGTATTTTAAAGGGCTTCTCTCTCAATACGGGATAGCCCTTCCTCAGGCTTTAAATGGTACCTTTAATCCTCAAGCAGGAACATTTATTGATTTATTGCCTATTCTTGTCTTGGTATTGGTGACCTCGCTTGTTTTACTTAATGCTAAAGCAGCCTTACGCTTTAATTCTATTCTAGTTATTTTGAAATTTTCCGCTTTAGCTCTCTTTGTTTTAGTAGGAATTTGGCATATCAAACTTGAGAACTGGAGCAATTTTGCTCCTTATGGTTTTGGACAAATCTATGGTGCTAGTACTGGTATTATGGCTGGTGCGTCCTTGATGTTCTTCGGTTTTTTGGGATTTGAATCCATCTCTATGGCCGTAGATGAGGTCAAGACTCCTCAAAAAAATATTCCTAGAGGGATTGTCTTATCGCTCTCTATCGTAACCATTCTTTATGCCTTGGTGACGCTTGTCTTAACTGGTGTGGTCCATTATAGCCATCTAAATGTCGACGATGCCGTTGCCTTTGCTCTTCGTAGCATTGGGATTAGTTGGGCAGCCAACTATGTGTCATTAGTGGCTATCTTAACCTTGATTACGGTTTGTATCTCAATGACTTATGCCCTATCGCGTATGATTTACAGTTTAGCGCGTGACGGATTGATGCCTGCCGCCTTTAAAGAATTAACAAAGACTAGCAAGGTACCAAAGAATGCTACTATCTTGACCGGTCTAGCTTCAGCAGTAGCTGCAGGAATATTCCCACTAGCCAGTATCGCAGCCTTCTTAAACATTTGTACCTTGGCCTACTTGATTATGCTGGCTTACGGCTTGATTCGCTTACGGAAAGAAAAAGGAATGCCCAAAGCTGGAGAATTTAAAACACCATTAGTACCCTTATTACCGATTTTATCAATCATCATTTGTTTATCCTTTATGTTGCAGTATAATATGGAAACCTGGATTGCTTTCCTAGTTGCATTGTTGATAGGAAGTATCATTTACTTTTCTTATGGCTATAAGCATTCTACCATAGAAGAATAAAGTGAGAATCTGTTGAGTTATTGAAACTCAGCAGATTTTTATATGTGAAAGAAATTTCAAATTTTTTCTAAAAATATCTTGACAGATTAAATTTTTAAGAGTAGAATGTTTACCAGTTAATTAAATAGTTAAGGAGTTGTTTATGAAGAAACAAAGTTTATTTTTAGTATTGTTAAGTGTCTTTCTTTTGTGTTTAGGGGCTTGTGGCCAAAAGGAAAGTCAGACTGGGAAAGGGATGAAAATTGTAACCAGTTTTTATCCTGTCTATGCTATGGTCAAGGAAGTATCTGGTGACTTGAATGATGTTCGGATGATTCAGTCAAGTAGTGGAATTCACTCCTTTGAACCTTCGGCAAATGATATCGCAGCCATCTATGATGCAGATGTCTTTGTTTACCATTCGCATACTCTTGAATCTTGGGCGGGAAGTCTGGACCCCAATCTTAAAAAATCTAAAGTGAAGGTTTTAGAGGCTTCTGAAGGAATGACCTTAGACCGAGTCCCAGGGCTAGAAGATGTGGAAGCAGGGGATGGAGTTGATGAAAAAACGCTCTATGACCCTCACACTTGGCTAGATCCTGAAAAAGCTGGTGAAGAAGCCCAGATTATCGCTGATAAACTTTCAGAGGTGGATAGTGAACATAAAGAAACTTATCAAAAAAATGCGGAAACCTTTATCAAAAAAGCTCAGGAACTAACTAAGAAATTCCAACCTAAATTTGAAAAGGCGACTCAGAAAACCTTTGTAACACAACATACAGCCTTTTCTTATCTAGCGAAGCGATTTGGACTCAATCAACTTGGTATTGCAGGTATCTCTCCAGAACAAGAACCAAGTCCAAGACAACTAACAGAAATTCAGGAATTTGTTAAAACCTATAAAGTTAAAACGATTTTTACAGAAAGTAACGCTTCTTCAAAAGTAGCTGAAACTCTTGTCAAATCAACAGGTGTGGGTCTTAAAACTCTGAATCCTTTAGAGGCAGACCCACAAAATGACAAGACTTATCTAGAAAATCTTGAAGAAAATATGAGTGTTTTAGCAGAAGAATTGAAATGAGGAGATTATGAAAATCAATAAAAAATATGTGGCGGGTTCGGTGGCAGTTCTTGCCCTAAGTGTTTGTTCCTATGAACTTGGTCGTTACCAAGCTGGTCAAGTTAAGAAAGATTCTAATCGAGTAGCTTATATAGATGGTGATCAGGCTGGTCAAAAAGCAGAGAACTTGACACCAGATGAAGTTAGTAAGAGAGAGGGAATCAACGCCGAACAAATTGTTATCAAGATTACGGATCAAGGTTATGTGACCTCTCATGGAGATCATTATCATTACTATAATGGCAAGGTTCCTTATGACGCTATCATCAGTGAAGAACTGCTGATGAAAGATCCAAATTATCAGTTGAAGGATTCAGACATTGTCAATGAAATCAAGGGTGGTTATGTAATTAAGGTAGACGGTAAATACTATGTTTACCTCAAGGATGCCGCCCATGCGGACAATATTCGTACAAAAGAAGAGATTAAACGTCAGAAGCAGGAACATAGTAGTAATCACGGGGGTGGTTCTAACGATCAGGCAGTTGTTGCAGCCAGAGCCCAAGGACGCTACACAACGGATGATGGGTATATCTTCAATGCATCTGATATCATTGAGGACACGGGTGATGCCTATATCGTTCCTCATGGCAATCACTTCCACTATATTCCGAAGAGTGATTTGTCTGCCAGTGAATTAGCTGCTGCCCAAGCCTTCTTATCTGGGAAAGGTGGCCAATTAAGTACGGTTGAATATCGTTCAAGTAGAGCTGAAACAAGATCTAGTGTGAGAATGAGTCAATCTGAAGCTCCTCAAGATTCTGCCAAAGCTCCTGAAAGTCAAAGTGAGGATTTAGCTAGTCTCCTTCAAGAATTATACGCTTTGCCACTTAGCCAACGTCATGTGGAGTCTGATGGATTAGTATTTGACCCAGCACAGATTACAAAACGTACTGCCAATGGTGTGGCAGTTCCTCACGGAGATCATTTCCATTTCATTCCTTATTCGCAAATGTCTGCCTTGGAAGAAAAATTGGCTCGAAATCTACCAATTGGAGGTCAGCCAGTTCAAAGTCATTCTAATAATACGAAACCAAGCAGTCCTGAGAAAACAAGTTCAACACCAAGTTCAACCATTAAACCAAACTTTAATCTCAATACGCCGGCACCGAATCGAGCAACTGGAGGTGCCTATACAACGGATGATGGGTATGTCTTTAGTCCGACAGATGTGATTGAAGATACAGGTGACGCTTTTGTTGTACCGCACGGCAATCATTTCCACTATATACCTAAGAGTGATTTGTCTGCAGGAGAATTGGCTGCTGCCCAAGCTTATTGGAATGGTAAACAGTCTCATTCTGCTACAAGTTCAAGTAAACCAAGTAGTGATAATGCTAAACCAGCCCAACCAAGTTTGACAGAGACTCCAAACCTGACTGTCACCCCAACATATCATCAAAATCAAGGGGAAGATATCCCAACACTTTTAAGTGAATTGTATGCCAAACCTTTATCAGAACGCCATGTTGAATCGGATGGTCTAGTCTTTGATCCGGCACAAATCATCAAACGTACAGCTAACGGTGTCGCAGTTCCTCACGGAGACCATTATCACTTTATCCCTTATTCCCAAATGTCACCGCTGGAAGAAAAATTGGCTCGTATGATAGCTGTCAAGGGACAAAATGGCAGTGTCTTGCCAAGTGTTACTCCTCTGAAGCCAGCCCCTACTACCAAACCTCAAGCACCAGTGGGAAATAAACCGACAGAATTTGATGTCAACCAGGTTGTTAGAAAAGTTGGCGACGGTTATATTTTCGAGGATAAGGGAGTCAGTCGTTATGTTCTAGCTAAAGACCTGGCCAAGGATAAGATTGACGCCATTGAAAATCTCTTGTCTAAGAAAACTCAAGAGACACATGCCCTAGTTGCGAAGAAAGAAAATGTCGTTCCTCGTGACCAAGAATTTTATGATAAAGCATATAATTTATTGGCCGAGGCTCATAAAGCCTTGTCTGAAAATAAGGGTCGTACTTCTGATTTCCAAGCCTTAGACAAATTAGCAGAACGCTTGAATGATGAATCTTCTAATAAAGGAAAATTGGTAGATGATTTATTGTCATTCCTAGCACCAATTACTCATCCAGAACGTCTTGGTAAACCAAATTCTCAAATTGCTTATACAGACGATGAAATTAAATTAGCGAAATTAGCAGGTAAGTATACAACAGAAGATGGCTATATCTTTGACACTCGTGATATTACCAGTGATGAGGGAGATGCTTATGTAACTCCACATATGTCCCATAGTCATTGGATTAAGAAAGAGAGCTTGTCTGAAGCTGAAAGAGTGGCAGCCCAGGCTTATGCTAAAGAGAAAGGTTTGATACCTCCTTCAACAGAGAATCAGGGTTCAGGAAATACTGAGGTTAAAGGAGTAGAAGCAATCTATAATAAAGTGGAAGCAGCTAAGAAGGTCCCACTTGATCATATTCCTTACAATCTACAACATACTGTTGAAGTTAAAAATGGTAGCTTAATTATACCTCATTACGACCATTACCATAACATTAAATTTGGTTGGTTTGACGAAGGACTCTATGAAGCACCTAAGGGTTATAGCCTTGAGGATCTCTTTGCGACTGTAAAATATTATGTTGAACATCCTGAAGAACGTCCTCACTCAGATAATGGTTGGGGAAATGCCAGCGACCATGTTCGTAAAAATAAGGCAGACAAAGACAGTAAATCTGATGAAGATAAGGAAGATCATCATGAATCAGTCGAGTCAACCCGTCCTGAATCCAATGAAAAAGAAAATCATACAGGTTCAACCCCTTCAGTAGATAATCTTTATAAACCGAGCACTGATGAAGACGAGACAGAAGAAGTACCTAAAGATACAACAGACGAAGCTGAAGTACCTCAAGTAGAAACCGAAAAAGTAGAAGCCAAACTCAAAGAAGTAGAAGCTCTACTTGCTAAAGTAACGGATGCTAGTTTGAAAGACAATGTGACAGAGAGCCTATCTGGTTTACGAAATAATCTGAGTCTCCAAACCATGGATAATAATGGTATCATGGCAGAAGCAGAAAAATTACTTGCGTTGTTAAAAGGTAGTGAGTCAGTTACGACGAAACCAGAAGCATAAGTTTATCCTATTAAATCAATATGATGTAAGAGTCAGTAGCAATACTGGCTTTTATTTTTTAAATGACATAAAAATCTTGACAGATAAACTTAAAAAAGGTAAACTATTTACTGGTTAATTAATTGGTTAAATAACCATTTGAGAAAAACTGTTTAACCGAGAAAAGAAGTTAAGAAAAGCTTCATCATTTATTGAAATGAGGGATTTATGAAATTCAGTAAAAAGTATATTGCAGCTGGATCAGCTGTTATCGTATCCTTGAGTCTTTGCGCCTATGCATTGAACCAGCATCGTTCACAGGAAAATAAGGACAATAATCGTGTCTCTTATGTGGATGGTAGTCAGTCAAGTCAGAAAACTGAAAACCTGACACCAGATCAGGTTAGCCAGAAAGAAGGAATTCAGGCTGAGCAAATTGTCATCAAAATTACAGATCAGGGCTATGTGACGTCACACGGTGACCACTATCATTACTATAATGGGAAAGTTCCTTATGATGCCCTCTTTAGTGAAGAACTCTTGATGAAGGATCCAAACTATCAACTTAAAGATGCTGATATTGTCAATGAAGTCAAGGGTGGTTATATCATCAAGGTCGATGGAAAATATTATGTCTACCTGAAAGATACAGCTCATGCTGATAATGTTCGAACCAAGGATGAAATTAATCGTCAAAAACAAGAACATGTCAAAGATAATGAGAAGGTCGGCTCTGATGTTGCTGTAGCAAGGTCTCAGGGACGCTATACGACAGATGATGGTTATGTCTTTAATCCAGCTGACATTATCGAAGATACTGGTGATGCTTATATCGTTCCTCACGGAGGTCACTATCACTATATTCCAAAAAGTGACTTGTCTGCTAGTGAGTTAGCTGCTGCTAAAGCTCATTTAGCTGGCAAAAATACGCAACCAAGTCAGCTAAGCTATTCTTCAACAGCTAGTGAGAATAATACTCAATCTACAGTGCAAGGATTAACTAGCAAGCCAGAAAGCAAAGTTGAAAATCTCCAAAGTCTATTGAAAGAACTCTACGATTCACCTAGCGACAAACGTTACAGTGAATCAGATGGCTTAGTCTTTGACCCTGCTAAGATTATCAGTCGTACACCTAATGGAGTTGCGATTCCGCATGGCGACCATTATCATTTTATTCCTTACAGCAAACTCTCTGCTTTAGAAGAAAAGATTGCTAGAATGGTGCCTATCGGTGGAACTGGTTCTACGGTCTCTACAAATGAAAAACCTCATGAAGTAGCGTCTAGTCTAGGAAGTCTTCCAAGTAATCCATCTATATTGAATAATGCTTCTTCAACGTTAAATAAGGAAATTCCTTCAACATCTGATGGTTATATCTTTAATCCTAAAGATATTGTCGAAGAAACTGCTACAGCTTATATTGTAAGACATGGCGATCATTTCCATTACATTCCTAAGGCGAACCAAATTGGTCAACCGACTCTTCCAAACAATGGCCTAACAACACCTTCGCCATCTCTTCCAGTCAATCCTGGTGTTTCACATGAGGAACATGAAGAAGGTGGACACGGCTTTGATGCCAATCGTATTATTGCGGAAGATGAATCAGGATTTATCATGAGTCATGGTGACCACAATCATTACTTCTTCAAGAAGGATTTGACTGCTGATCAAATCAAGGCCGCACAAGACCACTTGAAAGGGGCAAATACAGCAACACCAAATCCAGCTCATGATGATGAACACGATAAAGATAATCACGATCACCATCATGGTGAAGACCATGATCACGGTTTTGATGCTAATCGTGTCATAAGTGAGGATGATCAAGGCTTTATTATGAGTCATGGTGATCATAACCATTACTTCTTCAAGAAGGATTTGACTGCTGATCAAATCAAGGCAGCGCAAGACCACTTGAAAGGGGCAAATACAGCAACACCAAATCCAGCTCATGATGACGATCACGATGAAGATCATCATGGACACCATCATGATGAAGAGCATGATCATGGTTTTGATGCTAATCGTGTCATCAGTGAGGATGAGCAAGGTTTTGTCATGAGTCACGGCGATCACAATCATTATTTCTTCAAGAAAGATTTGACAGCAGAGCAAATTAAGGGTGCACAAGACCATTTGAAAACCCATCATGATGCAGAGCCTGTAAAACCTCTTGCTAAAACAGTAGAGTCTTTCTCAAGAGATGCTAGCGATGAAGAAAAAATTGCTTACATTTCTAAGACCTATGGGGTTCCACTTGAAGCGATTAGAATTTCAAACGGCTTCTTTGTCTTTGGAAATCCAGACCAAGCCTACGATCCAACTCATATCCACCCATATGCTGTTCGTAAGGAACATGTGCGTCTTCCACTACAAACTGGCAATCCAGAACTTGATTTCCTAAATGAACTTTACACGACTGCTTTGCGAGATGGTGTGTCTCCTTATAGTTTACAGGTAGAAAATGGTAGTTTTGTGATTCCTCATGGCGACCACAATCACTACATCAAGGTTCAAACTAAGGGATATGAAGTGGCTTTGAAAAACAAGATTCCGGCCCTACAATCCAATTATCAACCTGGAGCTTTTGATGAGAAGGCAGTCTTGGAAAAAGTGGATCAACTTCTAGCTGATAGCAGAAGTATCTACAAAGACAAGCCTATCGAACAAAGACAGATTGAGTTAGCTTTAGGTCAGTTTACTGAAAACATGAAGAAACTGGCAACTAACTCTACAGCAGGTTATCTTGCAACCCTTGATCTCTTTGATAAGCAATATATCCATATTGATGAAAGTGTCAAATCTACTGAAACAAGCGCTCTAGATAAGAAATACCAAGCCTTGATTGATAAAATCAATACACTGGATACAGACTCTTATGGACTTCCTAAGAAAGACCTTCTTGTTCGACTTCAAGAAGCTAAATTGGCAAAAGATGAGGCTGGTTTAGCAGCGGTTGAATCACAACTTCAAGCTCTTCAAGACTTTAATGACCGAACAGGTGTTACAACAGTGGAATACATCAAGTATTTCTACGAACACGTAAATGACGGTCGTTTAAATGATGAACTTCGGAACAAAGTAGCTCAGTTGACTTGGACCTTGTATCAATCTCAATCTTTCCTTAAGGCAGCAGAATTGAACAGACTATTCCCAAGCATCTATCAGGCAAAACAAGAAGTGGAAGAAGCTTTGAAAGCTCAACCAACTACTGCTAAATCGACTCAGACAGTTCTAGATACTGAAAAAGTTGATAACCAAACTGCCAAGACAGCTATTTATGGCTTCTTGAAAGAATTGTACGGAGACTTTATGCCTGAAGAACATGTCAATCATGTTAGCAAGGAAGAAGTAGAAAGCCTCTTGAGCAAGGCAAATCAACTCTTAGAACAAATCCAAGAAGAAGGAATCAGACAATCCTTGGCAGAAGAAGTAGAAAATCTCAAAGCTGCCACAAACAAGGCTGATGCGGACTTGGATGAAGTAAACAGTCAGGTAAAAGATGTCTTGACTCGTATCGCTAGCGCCCTTCAACAAGAAAAGGAAAATGCTGAGCAAGACCCTCAGACACTAGTACTCTATCAAAAACTCTACGATATTCTCATGTCGCTTCACTCTTATTTAGAAAACAACAAGGGTTCTGATGCGGACTTTGATAAGGTAGATGCTTTACTAGATCAACTTTCTGCTAAGAGTAAAGATAAAGCTGCTTTACTTGAATTGACAAAAGCTATTCTAGTCTTGAATCAAGAAATCAAGTCAAAATCAAGCTCAAGTGAAGAAGCAACTCCAGCGACAAATGCCGAGTCAAATGGTGAGAACACAAGTTCCGAAACTGAAACATCAGTGGCTGCAGAATCTAACAGTGAAACTGCAAGGGACGAAAACAAACCAAGCAATACAACAGATTCTAAACCTGCTGAACCAGCTTCAGAAAAGGAAACAACAGAATCTACAACAAGTACTGGAAATCAAGAAAAACCAGCAGAATAAAAAGAAAGGCGAAGTAGCTAAGCTACCTCGTCTTTTTAGTCTTCATAAGCTACGATACCAATGATGGTATCAACTGCACGTTCCATAGTCTGAAGGCTGACGTATTCAAAACGTCCATGCATATTTTCTCCTCCCGCAAAGATATTAGGAGTTGGGATTCCCATAAAGGAAATCTTAGAGCCGTCTGTCCCTCCACGAATTGGTTCGATAATAGGAGTAATACCCAAATCTTCCATAACGGCTTTGGCAATGGTAATTGGAGTCATATCTTTCTCAATGACTTCTTTCATATTGTAGTACTGGTCTGTCAAGTTTAGGGTGACACGGTCGCTACCAAGTTCTTGATTCATCTTATCAGCGATAGACTGCATTGCTGCTTTACGAGCTTCAAAGGCATCTTTTTCAAAATCACGAATGATGTAGCTTGCACGCGCCTCTTCGACACTACCTATCACATCCATTAGGTGGTAGAAGCCTTGGTAACCTTCTGTTAACTCGGGTCGGTCATTCTCTGGAAGTTGATTATGAAAATCAATTGCTAGCTGAAGGGCATTGACCATCTGCCCTTTGGCAGTACCAGGGTGGACATTGCGTCCTTGGAAATGCAATTCAGCACCAGCGGCTGAGAAGGTCTCGTACTGAAGTTCTCCGAGAGGTCCGCCATCTACAGTATAGGCAAAATCTACATCGAAATCTTCTGCATCAAATTTATTGGCACCAACACCGATTTCTTCATCTGGACCAAAACCAACACGAATCTCACAGTGCTTGATTTCAGGATGGGCAGTCAGATATTCAATAGCAGTCATAATTTCAGCAATCCCTGACTTGTCATCAGCACCTAGTAAGGTTGTTCCATCGGTTGTGATGAGCGTTTGTCCTGGATATTTCTCTAGACTCTTAAAGTCAGCTGGATCGAGTTTGAAACCAGAATTTCCAAGTTCAATCACACCACCATCGTAGTTTTCAATTACCTGTGGCTTGACTCCTTCGGCATTAAAATCAGCAGTATCCATGTGGGAGATGAAGCCAATCTTACGTGTTAAAGATGGATCATTGGCTGGCAAGGTTCCAATTGCAAAACCATTTGGTAGATAATAAACATTTTGTAATCCAACACGTTTCATTTCAGGGATAAGAACATTGGTTGCGAAGTCAACCTGACTCTGTGTACTTGGAGTAGTAGTAGAGTGTTCATCAGAGCGCGTGTTGACCTTAACGTAGGTCAAGAAGCGGTCCAAGAGATTGGGGTAAGTCATAAAAAACTCCTTTTGAATTCATTTTTTCCATTGTATCATATAAAGAAAAGAAAAACAAAAGACAGAAGTTAGGGAAATTCTTTGTGTTAGCGTTTACTTATCAACGAATTAATGATAAAATAAACTTGATAAAAACATCACAAGGAAGCAATTATGAAAAAAGCAATTTTAATGATGACTTTCGGTTCGCCAGAAGAGATTACCTTTGAAGGTGTGGCTGATTTTTTCACAAATATTCGTCGTGGAGTGAGACCTCAAGACCACGAGATTCAAACACTCTATGATAATTATGTACGTATTGGAGGTACGCCTCTGCAAAAAATTACCCGTGAAGAGGTTGCCTTGGTAGAAGCTAGGCTGGGGAATGAGTATAGTGTTTATTTTGCCAACAAGTTTTCCAGTCCCTTTATTCCAGATGTGATCGGTCAGATGGAAGCAGACGGCATTGAGCAGTGTATTTGCTTGATTTTGGAGCCCCATTATTCTTTTTACTCTGTCATGGGATACGAGAAATTTTTAGAAAGCAAACAAATTCAATTTTTGGTTATTAAGGATTGGTATCAAGAAGAAGCGCTCTTAAACTATTGGGCTGATGAAATTGCTAAGATTTTAAAATATGAAGTAAAGCAGGATAGCTTTAAAATCATCTTTTCTGCCCATAGTGTGCCTATTTTTGCCTTGGATTTTGGTGATCCTTATATCGACCAAATTTTTGAAAATAGCAAGTTAGTTGCTGAAAAACTGGGTTTGAGTTCCGAGCAATATACCAATACTTGGCAGAGTGAGAGTGATATCGGTATTCCTTGGATTAAGCCAGATGTATTAGAGTACCTCAGAGAACAGACAGAACATCCAGACCATTATATTTTTGTACCAATCAGCTTTATCAGTGAGCACATTGAAGTCTTGTTTGACAATGATGTGGAATGTTATGACTTGTGTCAGGAATTTGGGGTAAACTACCATCGTCCACCAATGCCCAATACGGATTCTCGCTTGATTGATGCCTTGGTCAATACAGTCAGAGCCAATGAAGATCAAGAGTTTAAGGAATTACTCCCAGAAGAAGAGACCTTTGATGAGTTAGTCCCTTCAGACGAGACGAAAAACATTTTGGCTGAATCTGAAGATTTACAAATGCCAGAATTTGTGAAAAAATTGATTGAGAAAAAAGGTCGGGAGAATGTCAAGATGCCTTATCTTATCAAGAAAATGTTAGAAAAAGCAGGCAAGTTACCCAAAGAGTAAAGAAAAAAGGATTTAGCTTTGTGCTAGATCCTTTTAATCGATTATTTTTTCTCCAAAAGTGCTTTTATTTCTTGAAGGACTTCCAACTCAGTTGGACCAGCTGGAGCTTCCTCAGCAGCTTCTTCTTTCTTAGTAAGGCTTTGAGCTTTTTCAATACCTTTAATAACGAAGAAGAGAACAGTACCGATAACTAGGAAGTTGATAACAGCACTCAAGAATTTACCATATGTAACACCATTCCAAGCAAGATCAGCGATGTTTTGTACTTTCGCAGCTTCCAAGGCTGGATTCAAAATAAGTGGAGTGATGATATCGTTAACAAGTGATGTAACGATTGCACCAAAAGCAGAGGCAATGATCACACCGACAGCAAGGTCAACAACATTACCACGAAGCAAAAATGCTTTAAGATCTTTTAACATTTTCATTTTCCCTTTCAAAAAATTTTTACTCTTAATTATATATTAATTAAGAAGCTCTTGCAAGGTATATGCTTAAATTTTTTCTTATTTTTTAAAAATAAATACCTTACTAAAAATGTAATTGAGGATAATTATTAAGAATTGTGAAATAACTGTTTCAATACTATTAACTTTGTCAATATTATCATTTACAAATTGTCCGATAATATTAGGAAATTGGCTTACAAAGAGAAAAGTTAAAAACAAGTCTAACAGAAAAGTAGAAAGACGTGCTATAGTAAATTTTACTAAACGGATTGACCAATTCTGTCTAGCTTGCTTAAACACGATTGTATCATTTGTGATAAAGGCAAAGAGGATACCGATAATATTTGCTAGTCCAGTAGCGAGAAGTTCTTTGTGTGTTAGTTGATAAATGACTAATCTGGATAGAATGGAGACAAGAGTAGTTGCTATTCCAAAAAGGAGATAGGCTAAGAGCTCATGCTCGAAGAGACTTTGAATGCATTTTTTCATACTTTTAGTATAGCATAAAGCAAGTTATTGTGCTATACTAGTAAGGTTGATTGAATCAACCCTTGGTGCTTAGCTTCTTTCACCAAGCATATTACACGCGGGCAACCGCCAAAGGAGAAAAGATGAAAAAATTAACTATTCGTGATGTTGCAGATATTGCAATTGTTGCTGCTATCTATGTCGTTTTAACTGTCACACCACCCTTAAATGCTATTAGCTATGGTGCTTATCAGTTTCGCATTTCAGAAATGATGAACTTTATGGCTTTTTACAATCCTAAGTATATCATCGGAGTTACTATCGGTTGTATGATTGCTAATTTCTTTAGCTTCGGACTGCTAGATGTCTTTGTTGGTGGTGGATCAACCTTAGTATTCCTCAGTCTAGGTGTTTGGCTTTTTGCAAAATACAGCAAGGATTATCTTTTTAACGGATTGATTCGAAAAGATCATTTCTTCTTCTCAATCCTCTTTTCAATTTCCATGTTTACTATCGCTGCCGAGTTGAATATCGTAGCGCAATTACCATTTTTCCTTACTTGGTTCACAACAGGAATCGGTGAATTTGCCTCATTAATTATTGGTGCAATTATCATTGGTAAAATTGGTCGTCGAATCGATTTAACTAAATAGAACCAGAAAAGCTAGGTAGCTATTATGAACTGCACCCCAAAAGTTAGACAGAAAAAATCTAACTTTTGGGGTGTTTTTATTATGAAATTAACTTATGATGATAAAGTTCAGATCTATGAACTTAGAAAACAAGGCTATAGCTTGGAGAAGCTTTCAAATAAATTTGGGATAAACAATTCTAATATTAGGTACATGATTAAATTGATTGATCGTTATGGAATAGAGTTCGTCAAAAAAGAAAAAAATCGTTACTATTCTCCTGAATTAAAACAAGAAATGATTGATAAAGTTCTACATGAAAACTGGTCTCAAGATAGAGTTTCTCTCGAATATGCTCTCCCAAATCGTGGTATGCTTCCAAATTGGATGGCACAATACAAGAAAAACGGGTATACTATTGTTGAGAAAACAAAAGGGAGACCATCTAAAATGGGACGTAAACCAAAGAAGAAACCCGAAGAGATGACAGAGTTAGAACGACTTCAAGCAGAAAACGAGTATCTGAGAGCGGAGAATGCTGTCCTAAAAAAGTTGAGAGAACTCCGCTTGAAGGAGGAAAAAGAGAAAGAAGAAAGACAGAAATTGTTCAAGAATTAATCACTGATTTTTCGTTAGATATTCTTCTAAAAACCATTAAACTCGCTCGTTCGACCTACTACTATCATTTGAAACAGCTAGACAAACCAGATAAGGATCAAAAGCTTAAAGCTGAAATTCAAGCTATTTTTACCGAACAAAAAGGAAATTACGGATATCGTCGAATCCATTTAGAATTAAGAAATCGTGGTTATGTGGTCAATCATAAAAGAGTTCAACGCTTGATGAAAGTGCTCAATTTACAAGCTAGAATCCGCAAGAAACGCAAGTATTCTTCTCATAAAGGAGATGTTGGCAAGAAAGCAGACAACCTTATTCAACGCCAATTTGAAGCAGCTAAACCAATGGAAAAGTGTTATACGGACGTGACAGAATTTGCCATTCCAGCAAGCGCTCAAAAGCTTTACTTATCACCAGTTTTAGATGGCTTTAATAGCGAAATTATCGCCTATAATCTTTCAACTTCACCCAACTTAGAACAAGTAAAAACAATGTTGGAACAAGCATTCACAGAGAAGCGCTACGAGAATACGATTCTCCATAGTGACCAAGGCTGGCAATATCAACACGATTCTTATCATCAGTTTCTAGAGGGTAAGGGAATTCAAGCATCCATGTCACGTAAAGGTAACAGCCCAGACAACGGCATGATGGAATCTTTCTTTGGCATTCTGAAATCGGAGATGTTTTATGGTTATGAGAAGTCATTTCAGTCGCTTAAGCAATTGGAACAAGCCATTGTAGACTATATTGATTACTACAACAATAAACGAATTAAGGTAAAACTAAAAGGACTTAGCCCTGTGCAATACAGAACTAAATCCTTTGGATAAATTAATTGTCTAACTTTTTGGGGTCAGTACAATTACCTGGCTTTTTCTTATGGAAAATATCTAAGGAAACTTGACAAGCTTTTCTAACTATAGTATACTTTTGAGGTAAGCTGATTTAGCTCAGTTGGCAGAGCGCATCCATGGTAAGGATGAGGTCGCCGGTTCAATCCCGGCAATTAGCATAAAATAGACAGAAAAGCCCTTGATTTACAAGGGTTTTTGTTATGTATTTGTTATGTATGCATCAAATGTTTCAAAGATATTTCTATTCAGCTGTGTAAATGAAACTAAAAAGTTTCGTCTGTTGACAAAAGTCATTCTCTTTAGTAGAATAGTAGATGCGATGAGTCGATAGGTAGTCTTCGGACTACTATTGAGCATAAGGAGGTCATAACGCAGGAGCGGACCTTGATGAGTTGTGTGAACCTGCTCATCACATGAAGATGCCTCTTAGTCCCTAGTTTAGCGACTGGGGATTTTTATTTTCCAAAAAATGATGAAAAAGCTTTGCAATTCATGGAAAAAGTAGTATAATACTTCTATTATAGAAATTTTTAGAAAATTCCGAAAGAGGTTATTTATGGGATATACAGTTGCTGTAGTCGGCGCGACAGGTGCTGTCGGAGCTCAGATGATAAAAATGTTGGAAGAATCAACACTTCCAATCGATAAAATTCGTTACCTTGCTTCTGCACGTTCAGCAGGCAAGACTTTGAAATTTAAAGATCAAGATATTACGATTGAAGGAACGACTGAAACAGCTTTTGAAGGAATTGACATTGCTCTCTTTTCAGCAGGTGGTTCTACATCAGCTAAGTATGCACCATACGCAGTAAAAGCTGGCGCGGTAGTAGTAGATAATACATCTTACTTCCGTCAAAATCCAGATGTTCCTTTGGTTGTTCCAGAGGTCAATGCTCATGCACTTGATGCCCACCACGGGATTATTGCCTGCCCTAACTGTTCAACAATCCAAATGATGGTAGCTCTTGAGCCAGTTCGCCAGAAATGGGGCTTGGACCGTATCATTGTTTCAACTTACCAAGCAGTTTCAGGTGCTGGTATGGGAGCAATTCTTGAGACACAACGTGAACTTCGTGAAGTCTTGAATGATGGTGTAAACCCACGTGATTTGCATGCCGAAATCTTGCCTTCAGGTGGTGACAAGAAACACTATCCTATCGCTTTCAATGCTCTTCCACAAATTGATGTCTTCACTGACAATGATTACACTTACGAAGAGATGAAGATGACTAAGGAAACTAAGAAAATTATGGAAGATGACAGCATTGCAGTATCTGCAACATGTGTGCGTATTCCAGTCTTGTCAGCTCACTCTGAGTCAGTTTACATCGAAACAAAAGAAGTGGCTCCAATCGAAGAAGTGAAAGCAGCTATCGCAGCCTTCCCAGGTGCTGTTCTTGAAGATGATGTGGCTCATCAAATTTATCCTCAAGCCATTAATGCAGTGGGTTCTCGTGATACCTTTGTTGGTCGTATCCGTAAAGACTTGGATGCAGAAAAAGGAATCCACATGTGGGTTGTTTCTGATAACCTGCTCAAAGGTGCTGCTTGGAACTCAGTTCAGATTGCTGAAACTTTGCACGAACGTGGCTTGGTTCGTCCAACAGCTGAATTGAAATTTGAATTAAAATAGTCATATTGTTTAGGAGTTCAGATGAACTCCTTCTTTGAAATAGAGAGAGGTGTTTTCATGTCCTATCAAGATTTAAAAGAGTGTAAAATCATCACAGCCTTTATTACTCCCTTCCACGAGGATGGTTCCATCAACTTTGATGCCATTCCAGCCTTGATTGAGCATCTGTTGGCGCATCATACGGATGGAATTCTTCTCGCAGGTACCACTGCTGAGAGTCCAACCTTGACCCACGATGAAGAGTTGGAACTGTTTGCAGCTGTACAAAAGATTGTCAATGGACGTGTGCCTTTGATTGCGGGTGTGGGTACCAATGATACGCGTGACTCTATCGAGTTTGTCAAAGAAGTAGCGGAATTTGGCGGTTTTGCTGCTGGTCTTGCTATTGTTCCTTACTACAACAAACCTTCTCAAGAAGGAATGTATCAGCACTTTAAGGCTATTGCAGATGCATCAGATTTGCCTATTATCATCTATAACATTCCAGGGCGTGTGGTTGTTGAATTAACTCCAGAAACCATGCTTCGTTTGGCTGACCATCCAAATATCATTGGTGTCAAAGAATGTACTAGCTTGGCCAATATGGCTTACTTGATTGAGCATAAGCCAGAAGAGTTCTTGGTCTATACTGGTGAGGATGGAGATGCTTTCCATGCCATGAACCTTGGTGCGGATGGGGTTATTTCTGTTGTATCCCATACAAATGGGGATGAAATGCACGAGATGTTTACTGCCATTGCGGAAAGCGATATGAAAAAAGCAGCGGCTATTCAGCGTAAATTCATTCCTAAAGTCAATGCCCTCTTCTCTTATCCAAGTCCTGCTCCTGTTAAGGCCGTTCTTAACTATATGGGATTTGAAGCTGGACCAACTCGATTACCTCTAGTTCCAGCACCAGAAGAAGATGCCAAACGTATTATCAAGGTTGTCGTAGATGGCGACTACGAAGCGACCAAGGCAACTGTAACAGGGGTCTTAAGACCAGATTACTAATAAAGACAATAAAATCCATGACCGCAAGAACGATCATGGATTTTTCTTATTTTCCTAAACAGAATTGGCTAAAGAGCTGGGTAATGAGTTCATCTGGAGTAGCATCTCCAGTGATTTCTCCGAGGATTTCCCAAGTACGAGTCAAGTCAACTTGAAGCAAGTCAACTGGCATACCTAGTTCCAGCCCTTCATTAACAGCCTGTAGGCTTTCAACAGCCTTCTCAATCAAGGAAATGTGACGGGCATTTGACAAGTAAGTAGCATCTTGTTCAACCAAACCAGCATTTTCAAAGAAGAGGTTGTTGATTCTCTCTTCAATCTTATCAATATTTTGGTTTTTAAGGACTGAAATACGAATAACGTCTTCAGGTAGTTCCGAAGTTTCAATCGCTTCAGGCAGGTCGGTTTTGTTAAGAAGAATAATGCGATTAGTCTCCCGACTGATTTCTAGGAGTTGGCGGTCTTGGGCGGTTAGTGGTTCACTGGCATTTAGCACCAGTAGAACCAAGTCAGCTTCCTTAAGAGCTTTTTTCGAACGCTCAACACCGATTTGTTCAACGATATCATCTGTTTCACGGATTCCAGCTGTATCAATCAATTTAAGTGGAACACCGTTAATGTTGACGTATTCTTCGATGACATCACGTGTCGTACCAGCGATATCAGTGACGATTGCCTTGTCCTCACGTAAGAGGTTGTTGAGGAGGCTGGATTTTCCAACGTTAGGACGGCCGATGATAGCTGTTGAAATTCCCTCACGGAGGATTTTGCCGCGACGGGCTGTCTTAAGGAGATTAGTTAGCAATTGCTCAAACTCCATAGTCTTCTCACGGACAACAGCAGTAGTGGCTTCCTCAACATCGTCGTACTCAGGATAATCAATATTGACCTCGACTTGGGCAAGTGTATTGAGGATTTCTTGACGGGTATTATTGATAAGATCAGAAAGGGAACCATCAAGTTGTTTGACCGCAATGTTCATGGCCTTGTCTGTCTTAGCGCGGATGATATCCATGACCGCCTCAGCCTGAGTCAAGTCCACACGTCCATTTAGAAAGGCACGTTTGGTAAATTCACCAGGTTCAGCCAATCGAGCTCCTTCACGGATGGCTAGCTGGAGAATCTCATTGGTAACCGCAATCCCACCGTGGGTGTTAATCTCGATAATATCCTCACGAGTGAAGGTTTTTGGAGACTTCATAGCCCCAACCATAACCTCGTCCATGACTTTACCAGTCAGAGGATCAATAATGTGACCGTAGTTGAGTGTATGGCTAGCAACCTGACTCAAGTCTTTTCCTTTAAAAATCTTTTGCACAATAGCAAAACTTTCTGTTCCGCTCAGGCGGACAATACCAATAGCCCCTTCACCTAGTGGAGTAGAGATAGCAGCGATGGTATCAAATTCACGTGTAATCATAATGTTTCCTTTAATAAATAGCTCTTTTCTTGGAAATTTTCCCAAGTATCCTTTCAAATTGTAACAAATTTGAACTATTTCTTCAATGGATGCTACTTGGAGATTGAAAAAGCCTAAGCAATTCTGCTTAAGCTAGCTTATTTGGTGCGCATTTCACCTTGTGGGAAGTAAGTTCCTTCTGGCATGTCGTTGATGATGACATGGACAGCTGATTGAGGGGCTCCAGTGTTACGGACAACAGCTTCCGTTACTTCCTTAGCAAGAGCTTTCTTTTGCTCGAGCGTGCGTCCTTCAAATAAATCGATGCGTACAAATGGCATAATAGCTTCCTCCACTAGTTTTTGATTTCTTCTATTTTACCACATTTTGCCGTTTAAAGCTTAAGAAAATTATGATATACTAGAATGTAGCAAAAATTTAGAAACGGACGTGAAGCAAGAAACATGGCACAGTTGTATTATCGTTATGGGACCATGAACTCTGGAAAGACAATCGAGATTCTCAAGGTGGCCTATAACTATGAGGAGCAAGGAAAAGGTGTTGTGATTATGACCTCAGCTCTGGATACGCGTGATGGTGTTGGCTATGTGTCGAGTCGGATTGGTATGAAACGCCCTGCCATTGCGATTGAGGAGTCAACGGATATCTTTGGATTTATCCGAGATTTACCGGAGAAACCATACTGTGTTTTGGTCGATGAAGCCCAGTTTCTCAAACGTCATCATGTTTATGACCTAGCTCGTGTTGTTGATGAGTTAGATATACCCGTCATGGCTTTTGGTTTGAAAAATGATTTTCGCAATGAACTGTTCGAAGGTTCCAAGTATCTCTTGCTCTTAGCAGACAAGATTGATGAGATTAAGACCATTTGCCAGTATTGTAAGAAAAAGGCGACTATGGTTTTGCGAACACAGGATGGACTGCCCGTTTATGATGGTGAGCAGATTCAGATCGGTGGCAATGAAACCTATATCTCGGTTTGCCGTAAACATTATTTTGCCCCTGAAATCAATAAGGAGAATGAAGAAAAATGAACATCTATGATCAACTACAAGCTGTAGAAGACCGTTATGAAGAATTAGGAGAGTTGCTCAGTGACCCAGATGTGGTTTCGGACACCAAGCGTTTCATGGAGCTCTCAAAAGAAGAGGCTTCAAGCCGTGATACAGTGACGGCTTACCGTGAGTACAAACAAGTCCTTCAAAACATCGTTGATGCCGAAGAGATGATTAAGGAATCAGGTGGAGATGCGGACTTGGAAGAAATGGCCAAGCAAGAGCTCAAAGATGCCAAGTCTGAAAAAGAAGAATACGAAGAAAAACTGAAAATCTTGCTCCTTCCTAAAGATCCAAACGATGACAAGAATATTATCCTTGAAATCCGTGGAGCAGCTGGTGGAGATGAAGCAGCACTTTTCGCTGGGGATTTGCTAACCATGTACCAAAAGTATGCAGAAGCCCAAGGCTGGCGCTTTGAAGTTATGGAAGCCTCTATGAATGGTGTCGGTGGTTTCAAAGAAGTGGTTGCCATGGTTTCAGGTCAATCTGTTTACTCTAAACTCAAGTACGAATCAGGTGCCCATCGTGTGCAACGTGTCCCTGTGACAGAAAGCCAAGGTCGTGTCCATACATCAACTGCCACAGTTCTTGTCATGCCTGAAGTCGAAGAAGTAGAATACGATATTGATCCAAAAGACCTTCGTGTTGACATCTACCACGCATCAGGTGCTGGTGGACAGAACGTCAACAAGGTTGCGACTGCTGTTCGTATCGTTCACTTGCCAACCAATATCAAGGTTGAAATGCAGGAAGAACGTACCCAGCAGAAAAACCGTGAGAAGGCAATGAAAATCATCCGTGCGCGTGTGGCTGACCACTTTGCTCAGATTGCCCAAGATGAACAAGACGCTGAGCGTAAGTCGACAATCGGTACTGGAGATCGTTCAGAACGTATACGCACTTATAACTTCCCACAAAACCGTGTCACAGATCACCGTATCGGCTTAACCCTCCAAAAACTAGACACAATTTTATCTGGTAAATTGGATGAAGTTGTGGATGCTTTGGTGCTCTATGACCAAACACAAAAATTAGAAGAATTAAACAAATAATGAAATTAGCGCAATTATTTTCAGATTTTGAAGAAGAGTTGATAAGACAAGGAGAGGAAGCTGAAAGCCTCTCTTTTGTCTATCGTAGCCTGAAAAATCTATCTTTTACAGATTTCGTTTTTGCCCTCCAGCAGGAAGTGACGGAAGAGGAAGAAGTATTTGTAAAAGGAATTTTCCAACAGTTAGCAGCTCATAAACCGGCACAGTACATCATTGGACAGGCAGATTTTTATGGAATGCAGTTAAAAGTTGATGAGCGAGTATTGATTCCTCGTCCAGAAACAGAGGAGTTGGTAGAGCTTATCCTAGCTGAAAATCCTGAGACGAATCTTTCAGTTCTGGATATTGGAACAGGTAGTGGAGCCATAGCCCTTGCATTAGCAAAAAACAAACAAGATTGGTCAGTGACAGCAGCAGATATTTCCCAAGATGCTTTAGATGTAGCTAGCGAAAATGCTAAAAATCAAAATCTTCAAATATTTTTAAAAAAATCTGACTGTTTTACAGAAATTTCTGAAAAATATGATATAATTGTTTCCAATCCACCCTATATCTCTCGTGAAGATGAGTCAGAGGTCGGCTTGAATGTCTTGCATTCGGAGCCTCATCTAGCTCTCTTTGCAGACGAGGATGGCCTAGCTATTTACCGTAGAATTGCGGAAGATGCAAAAGACTATCTCAAAGATGGTGGTAAGATTTACCTTGAAATTGGATACAAGCAAGGTCAAAGTGTTCCTGAACTTTTTAGGAAACATCTTCCTGAACAGCGAGTTCGAACACTCAAGGACCAATTTGGTCAAGATAGGATGGTAGTGATTGATGATGGACAGGATTAGACAAGAGTTGGAAAATGGTGGAGCTGTCGTTCTACCTACAGAGACGGTTTACGGTCTCTTTGCCAAGGCTCTAAACGAAAAAGCAGTTGATCATGTATACCAACTCAAACGTCGTCCCAGAGACAAGGCACTCAATCTCAATATTGCCTCTTTAGAAGATATCTTGCACTTTTCAAAGAATCAGCCAACTTATCTACAAAAACTTGTAGAGACCTTTTTACCAGGTCCCTTAACCATCATTCTCGAAGCCAATGACCGAGTTCCCTATTGGGTCAATTCTGATCTTGCAACTGTTGGATTTCGGATGACTAGTCATCCCATTACCCTTGATTTGATTCGAGAGACAGGTCCCTTGATTGGGCCGTCTGCCAATATCTCAGGTCAGGCAAGTGGAGTAACCTTTGAACAAATTCTGAAGGATTTTGACCAAGAGGTTTTGGGTTTGGAAGACGATGCTTTTCTAACTGGACAGGATTCAACTATTTTGGACTTGTCTGGAGACAAGGTGAAAATCTTACGCCAAGGGGCGATTAAGCGAGAAGATATTCTTGCTCGGTTGCCAGAGATTTCTTTTGAGGAGGAATGAGATGCTAAGAGATTTAAGAGAAACTGACGTGAAAGCTATATGTGACATTAACCAAGAAGCTTTGGGCTATTCTTTTAGTCTAGAGGAGACAGCTAGTCAACTAACTAGATTATCTCAAGATGAATATCATTTCCTACTTGGCTATGAGGATGCAGTCAGTCGTGTCTTACTTGGTTATGTCCACGCTGAAGTTTACGAATCACTCTATTCCAAAGCAGGATTTAATATCTTAGCCTTAGCAGTTTCACCTCAAGCGCAAGGTCAAGGTATTGGTAAAATCTTATTACAAGGGTTGGAAGAAGAAGCAAAAAGACGTGGTTATGGGTTTATCCGCTTAAACTCTGCCGATCATCGTCTGGGTGCTCATGCATTTTATGAAAAAGTTGGTTATACTTGTGATAAAATGCAGAAACGGTTTATTCGCATCTTTTAGTTTGATTTTCTAATAAGAAAATGAAACTAATGGACTAGTCACACAATAAAGGAGAAGACCTATGATTTTTGACAAAGATGATTTTAAAGCATATGATGCTGATCTCTGGAATGCTATTGCCAAAGAAGAGGAACGCCAACAAAACAATATTGAGTTGATTGCTTCGGAAAACGTAGTTTCCAAGGCTGTTATGGCAGCTCAAGGGTCTATCTTGACGAATAAATACGCCGAAGGTTACCCAGGACGCCGTTATTATGGTGGAACTGATGTGGTGGACGTAGTAGAATCTCTAGCCATTGAACGCGCAAAAGAAATTTTCGGTGCAAAATTTGCTAATGTACAACCACACTCAGGAAGTCAAGCTAACTGTGCGGCTTACATGGCCTTGATTGATCCGGGTGATACGGTTATGGGGATGGATTTGGCCGCAGGTGGGCACTTGACTCACGGGGCTCCTGTTAGCTTCTCTGGTCAAACCTACAACTTTGTTTCTTATAGTGTGGATCCTGAGACTGAACTCTTGGACTTTGATGCTATTTTGAAACAAGCCCAAGAAGTCAAGCCAAAACTGATTGTAGCAGGTGCTTCAGCCTATTCTCAAATTATCGACTTTTCAAAATTCCGTGAAATTGCTGATGCTGTTGGAGCTAAGCTCATGGTAGATATGGCTCATATCGCTGGTTTGGTTGCAGCTGGTCTACATCCTAGCCCAGTGCCATACGCTCACATCACGACAACAACGACCCACAAAACCCTTCGTGGGCCTCGTGGTGGTTTGATTTTGACCAATGATGAAGACTTAGCTAAGAAAATCAATTCAGCTATTTTCCCTGGTATTCAGGGTGGTCCTTTGGAGCACGTTGTGGCAGCTAAAGCTGTTTCTTTCAAAGAAGTTTTGGATCAAGCCTTCAAGGAATATGCTACTAATGTTATCAAAAATAGCAAGGCTATGGCAGATGTCTTCTTACAAGACTCTGATTTCCGTATTATTTCTGGCGGGACTGAAAACCATCTCTTCCTAGTGGATGTGACTAAGGTTGTAGAAAACGGAAAAGTTGCTCAAAACTTGCTGGATGAGGTCAATATTACCCTAAATAAAAACTCAATCCCTTACGAAACCTTGTCCCCATTCAAAACAAGTGGGATTCGTATCGGAGCAGCAGCCATTACTGCGCGTGGATTTGGTGAAGAAGAAAGTCGCAAAGTGGCTGAACTCATCATTAAAACCCTTAAAAATGCAGAAAATGAGGCTGTCTTAGAAGAAGTGAGAAGTGCAGTCAAAGAATTGACAGATGCCTTCCCATTATACGAGGACTAAAACGTTTATGGACATTTATATTAAGAAAGCCATTATCCATCAGTTCAGTCCGGACGATACCGAGCTGTTCCTAGCGGATAAGTTTCTCAATATCACTCCAAAAATCGAAGAATACTTGCGCAAGAAAATTGAACGTGTGTATTCAGATGAAGCTAAGACTGGGATTTTCGAAGAAGAAAATCCCTTCTTCAATCACATCACAGATGATTTGTTGGAGACATCAGTAACACTGGCTAATCTCTGGAAAGAGGAGTTCAGTATTTCTGAAAATCTAAAAACCAATGACTTGATTTTTGTGCAATTTTCTAAAGAAGGTGTAGAACATTTCGCTTTCTTGCGAATTGCCCTGCGGGAGACCTTGACCCACCTCGGTGGAGAAGTTGATAATCCAATCAAGCTGACCCAGAATAACCTGCCTGGATTTGGAACGGGAGCTGACGAGGCCTTGGTGGTCAATCTTCAGAGTCGCAAGTACCATCTGATTGAAAAACGAATTAAGTACAACGGGACTTTTTTGAACTATTTTTCAGATAATCTTCTTGCTGTCGCTCCTAAGATTTCTCCTAAGAAATCTATCAAAGAACTGGAAAAAACGGCCCAGAGAATTGCTGAGACTTTTAACACAGATGATTTTCAATTTCAATCTAAGGTCAAATCAGCGATTTTCAACAACTTAGAAGAAAGCAATGAGTTGTCACCTGAAAAATTGGCCAATGACCTTTTTGATAACAACCTGACAGCTCGTTTGAGCTTTATTGATCAAGTCAAAGAAGCCGTACCAGAGCCTGTTCAATTTGATGAAATTGATGCCAGTCGCCAATTAAAGAAATTTGAAAACCAAAAACTCTCCTTGTCAAATGGAATTGAGCTCATTGTTCCTAATAACGTCTATCAAGACGCCGAGTCTGTTGAGTTTATCCAAAACGACAATGGAACCTATTCTATCTTAATCAAAAATATCGAGGATATTCAAAGTAAATAATGTTTAAACGAATTCGAAGAGTGCTTGTACTAGCAGTCTTCCTTTTTGCTGGCTATAAAGCTTACCGCGTTCACCAAGATGTCAAGCAAGTCATGACCTACCAACCCATGGTGCGAGAGATCTTGAGTGAAAAAGACACCCCAGCAAACGAAGAGCTTGTGCTCGCTATGATTTATACTGAAACAAAAGGAAAAGAAGGCGATGTTATGCAGTCTAGTGAGTCTGCAAGTGGTTCCACCAACACCATCAATGATAATGCCTCTAGTATTCGGCAAGGAGTTCAAACTCTGACAGATAATCTCTATCTGGCTCAGAAGAAGGGTGTTGATGTCTGGACAGCTGTTCAAGCCTATAATTTTGGACCTGCCTATATCGATTTTATCGCCCAAAATGGTAAGGAAAACACCTTGGCTCTGGCCAAACAGTACTCTCGTGAGACTGTTGCTCCCTTGCTTGGTAATACCACTGGAAAGACTTATAGTTATATTCATCCCATTTCCATTTTTCATGGAGCCGAACTCTATGTAAATGGAGGAAACTATTACTACTCTAGACAGGTGCAACTCAACCTTTATATCATCAAATGTTTCACTCTCTTTTCGACATCTGGCTAGTCTAGGTGTTTTTGTTATAAGTTTTCTTTAAGATAGATATATTACTCTAGAAAGGTAAAGGAGGAAAATCCCTATGAGAAAGAAACTCTTTCTGACTAGTGCTGCGGTCTTGTGGGCAGTAACAGCTATGAATAGTGCCCATGCAGCAACAGATGTTCAAAAAGTCATCGACGAAACCTATGTTCAACCTGAATATGTCCTAGGTTCTTCTCTATCTGAAGATCAAAAAAATCAAACCCTTAAAAAACTAGGCTACAATGCCTCAACAGACACCAAAGAACTCAAGACCATGACACCTGATGTCTATTCTAAAATCATGAATGTGGCCAATGACTCAAGTTTACAGTTGTATTCATCAGCCAAGATTCAAAAACTAGGTGACAAGTCGCCACTTGAGGTCAAGATTGAAACACCAGAAAACATCACTAAGGTGACGCAGGATATGTACCGAAATGCAGCCGTAACTTTGGGTGTGGAACACGCCAAAATCACTGTAGCAGCACCTATTCCCGTTACAGGAGAAAGTGCTTTAGCAGGGATTTATTATTCGCTAGAAGCTAATGGAGCCAAGGTGCCACAAGCCAACAAAGATTTGGCTCAAGAAGAGTTGAAGGCTTTGTCTGATATCAATGCTGAAAACAAGGACAAGTCAGGCTATGATGCTAATAAATTAAATGTTGCCCTAGCTGATATCAAGTCAGCACTCGCCAAAGCTAAAGAAAGTAAGGGAAATCTGACAGAGGAAGATGTCCGTAAAATTGTTGAAGATACCTTAAAAAATTACAAACTTGATCAGGTTATAACAGGAAACCAGATCAATATTATCATCAATTTTGCTTTGAATCTCTCAAAGAGTGATATCCTGAGCAATGCAGACTTCACTAAAACCTTGAATGATCTTAAACAAAGCATCGTATCACAAGCTGGCGACAGTTTTAAAAATATTAACCTTAACTTTGATGCTGATAAGGCGCTAGAGGACGGTGGTAATTTCCTAAGCTCCCTCTGGCAAGCCATTGTCAACTTCTTCAAGAGTTTTGGTTCTTAAGAAATTTCATGGTATAATAGATGGTAACCGTAACGTTGCCGTCTTTTTTGTCGGCCAATAGAAAGAGAAGAGAATGTTAAAGAAAAATGATATTGTAGAAGTTGAAATTGTTGACTTGACCCATGAAGGGGCAGGAGTTGCCAAGGTAGATGGTTTGGTCTTTTTTGTAGAGAATGCTTTACCGAGTGAAAAAATCCTCATGCGAGTTCTCAAGGTCAATAAAAAGATTGGCTTTGGGAAGGTTGAAGAATACCTTGTCCAGTCGCCACACCGTAATCAAGATCTAGATTTGGATTACCTGCGTTCAGGAATCGCGGATTTGGGTCATCTTGCCTATCCAGAACAGCTCAAATTTAAAACCAAGCAAGTCAAGGACAGCCTCTACAAGATTGCTGGAATTACAAATGTAGAAGTTGCTGAAACTTTAGGTATGGAAAATCCAGTCAAGTACCGCAACAAGGCACAGGTGCCTGTTCGTCGTGTTAATGGTGTCTTAGAAACTGGATTTTTCCGTAAGAATTCCCACGATCTCATGCCTTTGGAAGATTTCTTTATCCAAGATCCTGTGATTGATGAGGTAGTAGTAGGTCTACGTGACTTGCTCCGCCGTTATGATTTGAAACCTTATGATGAAAAGGAACAAGCTGGTTTGATTCGTAATCTTGTAGTGCGTCGCGGACACTATTCAGGTCAAGTTATGGTTATTTTGGTAACAACTCGTCCCAAAATTTTTCGTGTCGACCAATTGATTGAACAAATCATCAAGCAGTTCCCAGAGATTGTGTCTGTCATGCAAAATATCAACGACCAGAATACCAATGCGATTTTTGGTAAGGAATGGCGCACACTTTATGGACAAGACTTTATTACTGACCAGATGTTGGGAAATGTCTACCAAATCGCTGGACCCGCTTTTTACCAAGTCAATACTGAAATGGCTGAAAAACTTTATCAAACAGCCATTGACTTTGCTGAATTAAAAGAAGATGATGTGGTTATTGATGCCTATTCTGGTATCGGGACGATTGGTCTTTCTGTTGCGAAACATGTCAAAGAGGTTTATGGTGTTGAAGTAATTCCAGAAGCAGTTGATAATAGCAAGAAGAATGCTCGGCTGAACAATATTTCAAATGCCAACTATGTCTGTGACACAGCTGAAAATGCAATGAAAAATTGGCTGAATGATGGAATTCAACCAAGTCTTATCCTAGTGGACCCACCAAGAAAAGGACTCACAGAAAGCTTTATCAAAGCAAGCGCCCAAACAGGAGCTGACCGCATAGCCTATATTTCATGCAATGTCGCAACCATGGCGCGTGATATCAAACTCTACCAAGAGTTGGGATATGAGTTGAAGAAAGTCCAGCCGGTTGACTTATTTCCGCAAACGCATCATGTCGAGGCGGTAAGTTTGCTAGTCAAGGAGTAAAACGACGAAGATTAGCATTTACTTCCGCCCATGCGATAGCTGTCCGTGATTGACAAGTGCTAGCACGCAGACAGAACGGAGATAGCGAACCGCTGAGTGTGTCGCTCTGCTCGTAAAAGCTTAGAAACCTTTGAACGAAAGGGATAATGAAAGCCTTGATTGCAAGGCTTTTTGCTTTATGGTGGGTAAGTATCAGAGTGAGAAAATTTTTGGAATGAGTAGAAGTGATAGCTAGAAATTATCAGTTTCTATTTCCATTTACCCTGTGGGTACGTGTTTGTTTCCATTGACAAGGAGTTTGTGGGAATAGAAATGTACCCACCTTGTTTGAATCAAGTGAAGTGTAGTTGAAGGAAATCTGTTGAAAGCAATACTTCATTTTACCGAATAAGTAATAATTTAGGCAACTTCAAATCGATTAAAAAAAACTATTTTAAAGGTTAAGAGTAGACAAAAATTGTCCACTCTTTTTTGCAAACTCAATTTATCAATAAATGAAATGAGGGAATGTAAAATGAAATATTTTGAGGTTGAGTTAGAAAATCCTGATGAATTTTTAAAACTACAAACAGAAGATTTTGTGAAAGCTAATCGCTTGCTACTAAGGAAGATAATCCAGAGCGTTACAGTCTATGAAGAAAACTTCGTCATATCCTTTAAATCTGGCATCGAATTGGAAGTATGAGTCTCATTCCATAACTTTTATATTGAACATATCATCTTGTTGTGTTATACTATAAATTGATATAAACAAAGATGTAGGAGGAACCGAAACTATGACAGCCTCAATGCGTTTAAGATAAGCTGGCAATAAAAAAAGCAGAATCTATACTGAACTGCACCCCAAAAGTTAGACAGAAAAAATCTAACTTTTGGGGTGTTTTTATTATGAAATTAACTTATGATGATAAAGTTCAGATCTATGAACTTAGAAAACAAGGCTATAGCTTGGAGAAGCTTTCAAATAAATTTGGGATAAACAATTCTAATATTAGGTACATGATTAAATTGATTGATCGTTACGGAATAGAGTTCGTCAAAAAAGGGAAAAATCGTTACTATTCTCCTGATTTAAAACAAGAAATGATTCATAAAGTCTTACATGAAGGCTGGACTAAAGATAGAGTTTCTCTCGAATATGCTCTCCCAAATCGTGGTATGCTTCCAAATTGGATGGCACAATACAAGAAAAACGGGTATACTATTGTTGAGAAAACAAAAGGGAGACCATCTAAAATGGGACGTAAACCAAAGAAGAAACCCGAAGAGATGACAGAGTTAGAACGACTTCAAGCAGAAAACGAGTATCTGAGAGCGGAGAATGCTGTCCTAAAAAAGTTGAGAGAACTCCGCTTGAAGGAGGAAAAAGAGAAAGAAGAAAGACAGAAATTGTTCAAGAATTAATCACTGATTTTTCGTTAGATATTCTTCTAAAAACCATTAAACTCGCTCGTTCGACCTACTACTATCATTTGAAACAGCTAGACAAACCAGATAAGGATCAAAAGCTTAAAGCTGAAATTCAAGCTATTTTTACCGAACAAAAAGGAAATTACGGATATCGTCGAATCCATTTAGAATTAAGAAATCGTGGTTATGTGGTCAATCATAAAAGAGTTCAACGCTTGATGAAAGTGCTCAATTTACAAGCTAGAATCCGCAAGAAACGCAAGTATTCTTCTCATAAAGGAGATGTTGGCAAGAAAGCAGACAACCTTATTCAACGCCAATTTGAAGCAGCTAAACCAATGGAAAAGTGTTATACGGACGTGACAGAATTTGCCATTCCAGCAAGCGCTCAAAAGCTTTACTTATCACCAGTTTTAGATGGCTTTAATAGCGAAATTATCGCCTATAATCTTTCAACTTCACCCAACTTAGAACAAGTAAAAACAATGTTGGAACAAGCATTCACAGAGAAGCGCTACGAGAATACGATTCTCCATAGTGACCAAGGCTGGCAATATCAACACGATTCTTATCATCAGTTTCTAGAGGGTAAGGGAATTCAAGCATCCATGTCACGTAAAGGTAACAGCCCAGACAACGGCATGATGGAATCTTTCTTTGGCATTCTGAAATCGGAGATGTTTTATGGTTATGAGAAGTCATTTCAGTCGCTTAAGCAATTGGAACAAGCCATTGTAGACTATATTGATTACTACAACAATAAACGAATTAAGGTAAAACTAAAAGGACTTAGCCCTGTGCAATACAGAACTAAATCCTTTGGATAAATTAATTGTCTAACTTTTTGGGGTCAGTACATACCCGATGATAGGCTTTTTTGTTGTGCTTATTTATACGATATTGAGCATTCATTAGTTACGGTGAGGATATTGGTTATTTAACTATACCTTTATTTAACTATGTCTTTAATATGAATGTTTCCAAATTGTATGTATGCAGACCAAAAGCCACATTGTGGGGTTTGGCCTGCATTTTTTATTGCCTAGAATGCTATTCAAAATAGAAATTCAAGCAAAATAATATGCAGGAGATAATATAAATGGAAAAATACAACAATTGGAAACGAAAATTTTATGCAATATGGGCAGGGCAAGCAGTATCATTAATCACTAGTGCCATCCTGCAAATGGCGATTATTTTTTACCTTACAGAAAAAACAGGATCTGCGATGGTCTTGTCTATGGCTTCATTAGTAGGTTTTTTACCCTATGCGATTTTGGGACCTGCCATTGGTGTGCTAGTGGATCGTCATGATAGGAAGAAGATAATGATTGGTGCCGATTTAATTATCGTAGCAGCTGGTGCAGTGCTTGCTATTGTTGCATTCTGTATGGAGCTACCTGTCTGGATGATTATGATAGTATTGTTTATCCGTAGCATTGGAACAGCTTTTCATACCCCAGCACTCAATGCGGTTACACCACTTTTAGTACCAGAAGAACAGCTAACGAAATGCGCAGGCTATAGTCAGTCTTTGCAGTCTATAAGCTATATTGTTAGTCCGGCAGTTGCAGCACTCTTATACTCCGTTTGGGATTTAAATGCTATTATTGCCATTGACGTATTGGGTGCTGTGATTGCATCTATTACGGTAGCAATTGTACGTATACCTAAGCTGGGTAATCAAGTGCAAAGTTTAGAACCAAATTTCATAAGGGAGATGAAAGAAGGAGTTGTGGTTCTGAGACAAAACAAAGGATTGTTTGCCTTATTACTCTTAGGAACACTATATACTTTTGTTTATATGCCAATCAATGCACTATTTCCTTTAATAAGCATGGAACACTTTAATGGAACGCCTGTGCATATTTCTATTACGGAAATTTCCTTTGCATTTGGGATGCTAGCAGGAGGCTTATTATTAGGAAGATTAGGGGGCTTCGAAAAGCATGTATTACTAATAACAAGTTCATTTTTTATAATGGGGACCAGTTTAGCCGTTTCGGGAATACTTCCTCCAAATGGATTTGTAATATTCGTAGTTTGCTGTGCAATAATGGGGCTTTCGGTGCCATTTTATAGCGGTGTGCAAACAGCTCTTTTTCAGGAGAAAATTAAGCCTGAATATTTAGGACGTGTATTTTCTTTGATCGGAAGTATCATGTCACTTGCTATGCCAATTGGGTTAATTCTTTCTGGATTCTTTGCTGATAAAATCGGTGTAAATCATTGGTTTTTACTATCAGGTATTTTAATTATTGGCATTGCTATAGTTTGCCAAATGATAACTGAGGTTAGAAAATTAGATTTAAAATAAACAATATTGGAGGAATATTTATGTATCTTATTTTCATGTAACTCTTCCTGCTAAAATCGCAGGGTTTTCCCTGCATACAAGCAAATGAAAGCATGCGATTATAGACAGGAGGAAATGTTATGGAATTAATATTAAAAGCAAAAGACATTCGTGTGGAATTCAAAGGACGCGATGTTTTAGATATAAATGAATTAGAAGTATATGATTATGACCGTATTGGTTTAGTAGGAGCAAATGGTGCTGGAAAAAGCACTTTACTCAGGGTACTTTTAGGAGAATTAACTCCCCCAGGATGTAAAATGAATCGTCTGGGTGAACTTGCCTATATTCCCCAGTTGGACGAAGTAACTCTGCAGGAGGAAAAAGATTTTGCACTTGTAGGCAAGCTAGGTGTTGAGCAATTAAATATACAGACTATGAGCGGTGGTGAAGAAACAAGGCTTAAAATAGCACAGGCCTTATCGGCACAGGTTCATGGTATTTTAGCGGATGAACCTACGAGCCATTTAGACCGTGAAGGAATTGATTTTCTAATAGGACAGCTAAAATATTTTACAGGTGCACTGTTAGTTATTAGCCATGACCGCTATTTTCTTGATGAAATAGTAGATAAAATATGGGAACTGAAAGATGGCAAAATCACTGAGTATTGGGGAAACTATTCTGATTATCTTCGTCAGAAAGAGGAAGAACGTAAGAGCCAAGCTGCAGAATACGAACAATTTATTGCGGAACGTGCCCGATTGGAAAGGGCTGCGGAGGAAAAGCGAAAACAGGCTCGTAAAATAGAACAGAAGGCAAAAGGTTCTTCAAAGAAAAAAAGTACTGAAGACGGAGGGCGTTTAGCTCATCAAAAATCAATAGGAAGTAAGGAAAAAAAGATGTATAATGCTGCTAAAACCCTAGAGCACAGGATTGCGGCCTTAGGAAAAGTAGAAGCTCCGGAAGGCATTCGCAGAATTCGTTTCAGGCAAAGTAAAGCATTGGAGCTCCATAATCCATACCCTATAGTCGGTGCAGAAATTAATAAAGTATTTGGGGATAAGGCTCTGTTTGAAAATGCATCTTTTCAAATTCCGTTAGGAGCAAAAGTGGCGTTAACTGGTGGTAATGGAATCGGAAAAACAACTTTAATCCAAATGATCTTAAACCATGAAGAAGGAATTTCTATTTCGCCTAAGGCAAAAATAGGTTACTTTGCACAGAATGGTTACAAGTACAACAGTAATCAGAATGTTATGGAGTTTATGCAGAAGGATTGTGACTACAATATATCAGAAATTCGTTCAGTGCTAGCATCTATGGGGTTCAAACAGAACGATATTGGAAAAAGTTTATCTGTTTTAAGCGGTGGAGAAATTATAAAATTGTTGCTTGCTAAAATGCTCATGGGTAGATATAACATCCTAATAATGGATGAACCCAGTAACTTCCTTGACATACCAAGTTTAGAGGCTTTGGAAATACTAATGAAGGAGTACACCGGAACTATCGTGTTTATCACCCACGATAAACGATTACTCGAAAATGTAGCAGATGTAGTTTATGAAATTAGAGATAAGAAAATAAATCTGAAACATTAAATTTAAGGTAGTCGCTGGTCAGTATAGTCTGTTCTGGTTGGCGACTCCATTGTTAAAGAGTATAAAGACTTTAGATTTTATGAATATTAAAAATAGGAACAGTCAATTGAACTGCTCCTATTTTTCTGCTAAATATATTGTAGTTTTCTTATATGTATAATGATAGATTAGCGGATTCTCATCTACGGTACTTACTTCAAATATGAAGAAGTGATCGCGGTTATCTCTGGACTTTTCCTTATTGAGGACAAAGTAATTCTTACGTGAAGTCGCCATTGTTTTTAGGATATCATCAGTTAGGAAGGTCAATGGAATATTCATGTTAGAGTAGCGGTAGAAGTCACGTTCAAAATCTTGGTAGCTCTCGCTATAATAGTCCATTTGTAGGTGATTACGCTGAAACTCAAGCTGATTCATAGAGCACCTCCTCGACAAGTTCAATACTAATAATGTCTTTTAATTTCAAATTGATGTGACCTGTTGTAGTTTTTATCAAAATGAAATCTTTGGTCAGACTTGGTATTGTTCCAGTGTAGGAAACACGCTTGTTTTTTTCAATCACTTGAATGCGTGTGCGTAGCTGCCCGGCGTATACTTGACTGAGGAGTAATAATTTCTTCTCTAGTGATAAGTCAGACATGTACGTTACTTTGTTTGTATCATCAGAGAGTGCTGATGCATGTTCAGATAGGAAAAAGCCCATCCATTTTTGCATCTTTGTATCCTGGTACTCTCTTGCTGATTGAAATGGTAAATATGAACGGTCAATCATATCAAATCCTTTCTATGCAGAGGCAAGGGTATTTTTATCAAATTGAATCGTAAAACCTTGAATTCCCCCACCTGTGTAACATTCTTTAAAGCGATTGATTACCTCAGTATAGATTATCACAGATGAGCTTGTTGTCTTAATGCTAAATGTAAATTCCAATGGTAATCGGTTTTCAGATTTAGCATGTACTAGTCGTATCGATATTTCAGTTGTTTTGAGTTTTCTCTGACGAAGTTTTGAAGTTGCTGTTTCAACGATTCCATGTAAAAATCTTTCAAGCATTTCAATATCATTACATCCTTTGCTACGGATTTCTGAAAATTGTACTGTATTTTTTTCTTGTTTCATTTTAATCCCTCCAATCCACCCGCGGAATGACCACCGATAAGTTTACTGCGTTCAATATTTCTGGAACCTTCAGTTAGGACGGTTCCTTTTTGTATGGCTAAAAAACCAAACTGTTCTCTGACAACATCAATAGCTGTCTGAAGTCTATTATCTTTTTCAATTTGTTCTACATCATCAAAGAGTGATAGTAGAGTATAGCTTTCATCTACGAAGCCACTATAAGATACACCAATTTGTCTCACTGCACCAGAGGTGTATTTTTTCGGAATAATACAAGTACATGACTCACCATTGTTTTGGGGAGATTTGCGGGTTCAATTTTATTCTGAGCATTTATAGATTTTTTCATCTCAGTCCTAGAATAGCCAATATGAATAGAAACGACAGTAGTCAATACTAGGGCTACTGTTCCGTTCCACAGTATCATTTAAAAATCATTTTCACACCCTTTCGTCTATTAGTATAGAAGAAAGCTCTCAGCACATGTCGAGTGTGTAAGCTTGTTAGTGAAACGTAGCTAATCCTCAAAAGGTTCACCCAAACCTTTTGAGTCCCACAAACGCATCACGTTGAGGCGGTATCACTGCTTGTACGAGCTGAAGCATCAGCGAAGTAGAAGCAGATGCTCCGCCCATGGGATAGGACTCGGAGAATGAGGAGGGAATATGATGAGATGATACAGAAAGCCTGAACTGATCAGGTGACGTGCTTATTTACATTAGCCTAATGATGAAAATAGAAAGATTATCGATGGTTATATTGGAATTGTACCAAAATGATTATTCTAAAGATATAGTCGCGTTTGATTCAATAAAAGAGGGGAAAACTTTTGTAGCTCAAATCCCTGGATATACTTTAGAAACAGAAGATGGATTTGAAGTAGAGTTTTTTAATCCTACAAATCTACCAGACTATCTGGAAATTATCTATAACGGAAACATTGTACCTTTGTCTAAATTTATGTTTGATCCTGAGGAAAATGTTGACATTATTTGGAAAGAAATATCGAATCTATCCGAACCAAACGAAAAAGTAATTGAAGGCTATTCCAAAATCGATGCCTATGTTGTTAACAACGATGAAGTTAAAACCTAAGTGGAAGCAAGAGAAGCGAACTATCGGCAGGCAAAAGACTTTCTAGAATGCAGTGGATATGAAGTAGACAGAAGCTTTTTCAGAAGTGAAGACGGTGAAGCGATTCTCTACAGAAAAAAAGGTGCAGAAGATTGGCATTTCTTGTGTTACTTAGACCCAATATTTTTAGAGATTGAAGATGTAGAGGGATATGTTAAAGAAGAGGTTGGAGAAATTCAATAGTCAACCAAAGTTCCTTATCAGCATGTAGATTTGCTAGTAAAATCGTCAAATCCTTGTAACAAAGGGGGTTAAGAGAACCCTTGAGTGTAAGCCGTTTTCTTGTTTAGAGGGGACGTATTAGAGTATCCGCTCATAATTTATACTAGACCTGATAACTTATTTGAGATAGATTTTATTTCTATAAATACTGTGGAAATTTTTTAATACCAAAGATTTAAAGTTACTGTGTTAAAAAACCTCCCCACTTTTAAACTAATGTATTATAAAAATCAGTTGACATAAGTGTTACACCTGTGATAGAATTGACTTGAGGTGAAGAAAATGGCAACAGATAAAAATAGAATAATGATTAGCTTGGATGATAAAAATTTAGAGAAACTTGAAAATTTAGTAGAAGATGCTAGAGATAGAAGAGGAATGCGACTAACAAAGTCCCAAGTTATTGAATTACTCCTAAATACCGTTGATTATTTCGATGATATTATGGGAGCTATTTACTCAAAAAAATAAGAGCGAAAATGCTATTATTTTTTTTACAAATAGGTGCAACACTAGTGATATAGGAGTGATAAAATGGTTGTTTATATTAGACAAAGTAAATTACCAAATGAGGTTTCAATTAATAAATACAATGCTCAAGTAGGTGCCTACTTACAAGGAGAAGAAGTTGTTTTATATCAATCTTTTTCTGAAATAAAACAGTTAACAAGCGATGATGCAGTTATAGATTATATAACGGAGACCAGAGCATTACTAAAAATGATGGGGTTAAACGTTCCGGTTTACGACTATCCTATTGAGCTTAAAGAGTTTTATGGTCGAAAGATTTATGCAGGTGTTTTAGGAGAGATTGTAAATATACCTGATAATTGGGGAAAATTTATTAAACCTAAAGCTGGATCAAAAGTCTTTACAGGAAGAGTTGTTAATGGAACCCGTGATTTGATAGGTATTGGTCTACCTTTCGACTATCCTATATGGATTAGTGAGGTTGTAGAATTCATAGCAGAATGGCGTTGTTTTGTGTTAGATGGTAGCGTATTAGATGTTCGCCCCTATACAGGTGATTATCATGCACAATTTGATCCTAGTGTAATTGATGAAGCCATATCATGTTGGAAAGATGCTCCAATAGCTTATGGACTAGATATCGGTGTCACTCGTGATGGCAGAACACTTGTAGTTGAAGTGAATGATGGTTATGCATTGGGAAATTATGGACTATCTCCTTTAAACTCAATCAATTTTCATAAAGCTAGATGGAAAGAAATGGTAAAACCTTATTTTGAAAAAAATGATGTCTTTACTATGCCTGAAAATGAAAATATAAGTTTCTAAAAGGAACAGAAATAAATCTGTGTAACTGCAACGAGTAAGTTGCAGTTTTTTGTTTGGAATAATGATATAATAGGTTAAGAAAATAATGAAAACGCTATATATTTGAAAATTGTTTAGAAAGTAGAAAGTATGAAAACAATCGACATGATTATTAAATCATCAACTTGAATTATAAAAAAAGGAGTACTAACATGCCGAAATATACCGACGAAGATATTAGAAAATTAAATAAAATCACATTAAAAATTGCTGGTGATTATTTAGGTATAAGTTCACAGGCAGTTGCTATAGGTCTTAGAAATAATTTTCTCCCAATTGGTTTTGCTATTCATAACGAAGAAAGAGACAGACGTTTCACTGAGAGTTGGTCATATCATATTATTGCTGAAAGAATGATTTCATACAATCACGGTAAGCTATCTGAGATCCGTGTTGAAAATATTGAAACTAGTTTAGATAAAATTATAGAGGAATTTAACGGTTTAAAACAAGATTTACTTTTTATATTAAGCGAAAATGCAGAAGTGAAGAATTAGAGGTTTTTGAATTTGCGTTTTCGCTTGGTAAATATAAAAACGGTGATGTAAAATATAAGGGTAAAGGTGTTTCAAATGAAGATGATAAAGACCTTTTCTAGAGAAGAACTCTATGAAGAAATCTGGGAAATAAGTGCAAAACAAGTTTCATTGAAATATGATTTAAGCTATTCAGACTTACTCAAGAAATGCAAAGAATTTGAAATCCCAATTCCAAATGGTAGTTATTGGTATCGTAAGAATACTGGACAAGATTTAAGTGAACTTATTGTGCCATTACCACAAAATGTCGTAAATGAAGTTAATATTGATAGAAGAAGTCTAAAGAATAATAGAATAAAACCTGCTAAACATAAAGAGGTGAGTTCGGAAGATAAAAATAAAGATATTTTTAAACTTGATACAACTAGTATAAGAAGTTCATTATCATTTTTAGAGGACGATAAAATAGAGCGTATTATTGAAACAGTTTCAAATCTAAACCAGTCTCCAAATAAGAGGTTACATAAATCTGTAGCTGATCTAAGAGATAAAATTGTAGAGTGGAATAAGAGGGAAAAAGCTGCTTCTTATCCTTACTTTGATCCTAGACACAGATATAATGATTTAAAAGAACCTAAATTTGTAAAAAATATTTCACTAAATTCACTTCCTCGTTTATATCGCTTTTTAGATATACTGTTTACTGTAATTGAAAGAATCGGTGATAATGTAACTTCAAAATTGGATATTCAAATTGATAAGGATATTGTTCGTTTTGATGTTATAGAATCAACAGACAAAGTAAGTCATGAATTAACGAAAGAAGAAGCTAAAGAATTAGCGAAGTACAATGATAGCGTAAAGTTTAATGGATATGCTTATAAACCAAGAATAAGGAAGTATGACTATATACCAAATGGAAAATTTCGATTTAAGATAATAGATGGTAAATACATTAAAGATACTAATGAATTCTCGATTGAACAATCACTCCCAGAAATAATTGTTTTAATTTACCAAGAGTATTATAAAGTTAAGAACTTACGACTTGAACGAGAAGAGAGAGAAAGACTATACAAAGAGGAACAGGAGCGAAAAAGAAAATTACAAAATAGAATCGAAGAAGAGAAGAAGCAGACAATGTCTCTTCTTAATATGCTAGAAGATTTTCAAACAGCAAATGATTTAAGATTGATGGCTGATAAATTGGAGATGGCAGGGAAGCTTAGTAAAGACGAAATTGATTGGATTAGATCCAAAGCAGACTGGATCGACCCAATAGTTTCTTCAACAGACGAATTACTAGGAATTAGAAATCATGAAATTTCTAGAGAACAAAAAGAACAATATCTAAGTGAGAAAAGGTACTACTGGTGACTTTGTGTTTTTAGTTTTACAGAGTGTAGTGTTATTGGAGTAAATGATTAACTATTGTAGTAATAAATCATTTTACACATTTATTTGAAATAGGCATTTGGTACAAGACAGTATATACTTTCGTTCTATAATATATAAGTTAACTAGCACCACATGTTCGGGTGCTATCACTGCTTGTTCAAGCTGATTAAACAAGGATGTAGCTAGTGAAAGTCCTACAGTAAGGAGTTTAAACATGAAATTCCATGAATTTGGTAAGAAGAATTTGCCTCCTATTTTACTAATACATGGTGGTGGCAGTTCTTGGTGGAATTATCTTCGTCAAGCACGTATCTTGTCAGAAAAATACCGTGTTATTTTACCTACTTTGAATGGTCATGGTGAAGAATATCAACTTGATTATGTTTCTACTGAAGATTCGGCTTTGGAGATTCTAGACTATATCAAAGCAAACTGTGGTGGGAAATTGTTTGCAATCGGTGGTGTTTCACTTGGTGGTCAAATTGCCATGGAGCTTTTGTCTTTAGATAGTGAAATTGCTGAGAAGGCCATTATAGACGGAAGTCTCTGTATTCCTCAACCAAGGTTAGCTAAAATCAGCAGCTTTCTAGTGTCTCTATTCGGTAAACTGATGTTCAATAAATTCTCTTGCAAACTTCAGTTAAGCATGATGAACAAACTCTATCCTAAACTGGCTTATCCAGAGGAAATAAAAGCTTATTATTTGGAGGATCTGCCAAGGACACCTGTTAAAACATTGGTGACCATTTACAAAACCTATATGGGGTATTACAAGCTGAAAGATATGATTTCTGCTAGCAAAGCTCAAGTTCTGTATATCTATGGTGAAAAAGAATTGAACTGTGTGAAAAAATCAGCGAAATTATTTCATCAGCTACATTCAAATACAATTTGGTATGAAGCAAAGGGTTATAACCACGGTTATTTATCAGCTTACCTGCCTTATGAGTGGATTGATTTGGTGGTGCCATTTTTAAAGAGTGATTCATTAGAAATGTGTAACGAATCTGAAATGCCATAAGGAGGAAACGGATGCTAGGAGCAATTATTGTAGATATTGTAGGTTCAGTTTACGAATGGAACAATATCAAAACGAAGGACTTTCCTTTATTTAGTGAAGATTGTTTTTTCACTGATGATACGGTAAGTCCGAAGCTGATTGTGTGAGTTTGTTAGTGAAACGAAGTTAAACGTCAAAACAATGAAACTAAAACTCCATTATTTCGATATGACAATCTAAATTTGTTTTAAGGTGGTGTTTTTTTGATAAAAAGCAGACCTGAGTTTGATAAAATTGCATCCTTTGATGAGTTTAATAAATACTATTGGTATCGTAGTGAACTTTCACAGATATGCAAGTCATTAGGGCTTGAATATAGAGGTACAAAACAGGAACTCAATGATATTATTGAGCAGTACTTTAAGGGGAATTTGATTAAAAAATCATCAATAAAAAATAAAAAGAAACGAGTAGAAGTCGTTACCTTGGACACACCCTTGCTTGAATGTGGATTCTCCTTTAATGCACACTTTAGAGAATATTTCTCAACTTTAACAGATGTTTCGCCCTTTAAATTTACTGCTGATATGGCGACAGCTTGGAGAAAAGTAAAAAGAGAAAATGATTTGAGTTTTACAATCCAAGATATGCTAAAAGTTTATTATGGAGATTCAAATTATGCCAAGTATGACCATTCGGTTTGTCAATGGAACCAATTTTTAAAGGACTTCTGTGCAGACGAAAATAATCGTAACTGCTCGAATAAACTAAAAGTAGCTTCCATTCTTTGGAAAGAAGTTAGAAATTCAAGTAATGAAAAAATTTATTCAAAGAAACTTTTGACTGAATATGCTGATAGAATAGACGAGTATGAAAAGTAGAAATGTCAGTCTCAACCAATAGTTTGTAAGGAGGAATACCATGCTAGGAGCAATTGTTGGAGACATTGTAGGTTCAGTTTACGAATGGAACAACATCAAAACGAAGGATTTTCCTTTATTTCGTGAGGATTGTTTTTTCACGGATGATACGGTTATGACCTGTGCTGTCGCTGAAGCAATCATGAATGGTGGGCAAAAGGATGACTTTATTGACGCTATGAAGAAATATGGCAGAATGTATCCGGATGCTGATTATGGTGCTCGGTTTAATGCATGGCTAAATAGCGATAACCGTGAGCCTTATAGTAGCTTTGGGAATGGATCAGCTATGCGTGTTTCTCCATGTGCTTGGGACATGGACTGTGGTTTTTATGCGAGAACTGGTATGTGGCCATCATCTAGAGGACTTGCGAGTCTTTCTGCAGAGGTAACTCATAATCATCCAGAAGGTATTAAAGGTGCAATGGCTACAGCTGATGCTATCTTTCTGTGTCGTTTTTACTTTGGTGGTCATTGTAGAGAATACGAGCAACCAATCAACGACAATCCTACGGAGTGTAAAAGACGGATTAAGGATTATATAGAGAAGGAATACAGCTACAATCTATCTCAAACTTTAGATGAAATCCGTCCTAACTATCGTTTCAACGAAACATGTCAGGAAACTGTCCCTCAAGCCATTATTGCCTTTCTTGAAAGTACAGACTTCGAAGATGCGATAAGAAATGCCATCTCACTTGGTGGCGACAGTGATACACTCGCAGCAATCACTGGCAGCATAGCAGAGGCAGCTTATGGTATTCCTGACTGGATAAAGGATAAGGCCTATTCTTACTTGGATGAACCCTTAAAGGATGTAGTTAGACGATGGGACAATAGAATAAAAGCAAATTAATCTCCAGTACGTCATATTTCTCTTTTCTGTATTTTCATTGTATAATAGGATTACATTTACTTGCATACGACGAAATGTAAACATTTCTATTTAAAAATTAAGGAGTATTATCAATGAAAAAAGCAATGTTAATTATAAACCCTACCTCTGGTGGGGAAAAGGCTTTGGATTATAAGGTCAAGCTGGAGAATAAGGCCAAAGATTATTTTGAGCACGTGGAAACCAAAATTACTGAAAAAGCGCTGGATGCAACACACTTTGCTGAGGAAGCCTCTCGTGAGCAGTACGATGCAGTGGTTGTTTTCGGTGGAGACGGGACTGTCAATGAAGTTATTTCGGGTATTGCTGAGAGAGACTACATTCCTAAGTTAGGGATTATCCCAGGCGGTACAGGTAACCTCATTACGAAACTGTTGGAAATCAATCAAGACATCGATGGCGCAATTGATGAACTCGATTTTAACTTAACCAATAAGATTGATATCGGAAAAGCGAATGACAATTATTTTGGTTATATCTTTAGTATCGGTTCTCTGCCAGAAGCGATTCACAATGTTGAAATTGAAGATAAGACAAAATTTGGTATTCTTGCCTATGCTGTAAATACCATGAAGTCCGTTATGACGGATCAGGTCTTTAACATTAAGGTTGAGACAGAGAATGAAAATTATGTTGGTGAAGCTAGCCATGTTTTGGTTCTCTTGACAAATTACTTCGCTGACAAAAAAATCTTTGAAGAAAACAAAGATGGCTATGCCAACATTTTGATTCTGAAAGATGCTTCAATATTCTCTAAATTATCCGTTATTCCTGATTTACTAAAAGGAGATGTTGTCGGCAATGATAATATTGAGTACATCAGAGCGCGTAATATTAAGATCTCTTCAGATAGTGAATTGGAGTCAGATGTTGACGGCGATAAATCGGATAACCTACCTGTAGAAATCAAAGTTCTAGCTCAACGAGTAGAAGTATTTTCAAAACCGAAAGAGTAGAAGATAAAAAATAGTTTATTTTTTACAATGAAATCAAGTTCTGTATCAACGATTGGAGGAGGAATGAATTCTCTATTTGATGAATTTCGAACAATTTGTTCTCATTTAAACCAAATCGGAATCACTCCGACGCTCATGGGGTCCTTGGGTTTTGAATACCGTTCAAATGAAGAATGGAGGCCGTCTGACATTGACATTCATGTGCCTGGTGATCCTAGAGGTTGGGAAGCACCTGATCATCTCAGAATTTATGAGTGGGACAAGATAATGAAAGTGATGAAACACTTAGGATACGCCTTAATAGATATTCATGAGCATGAATTCCAAAAAGATGGTCTGAGTGTTGAGTTTGGAAGTATCGATTCTTTACCTGATTTTGCAGGAGTTTCGGAATCGGATATAGAGCTGATTCATCTCGAAAACATCACTTTTCACGTTCCAAGTTTGGAACAGTTTTTAAGTATTTACAAGGCTTCTTCCCAAGATTCCTATCGAAATGATCACAATAACAATAAGGATTTTAAAAAAATAGAGTGGCTGGAAAGACATTTGTAAATCATCATTTGAAAAGTAGCAAGTTGTAAGACTGGCTGCTTTTTTTATTTATAGAACCAAATCACTAGAATCTACGGACAAGCCTTGAAAATAAAATACGAAAGTAGTATACTAGAATCATAATTATGAAAACGTTTGCGTAAAATTTGAATTAAAACTAAGGAGACAAATTGATGGAATTAAGCGCTATTTACCATAGGACTGAGTCGGAGTATGCCTATCTTTATAAGGATAAGAAACTTCATATTCGGATTCGAACTAAGAAAGGGGATATTGAAAGCATCAACTTGCATTATGGTGACCCTTTTATCTTTATGGAGGAGTTTTATCAGGATACAAAGGAAATGTCCAAGCTGACTTCTGACGCCATCTTTGATTATTGGCAGGTTGAAGTCTCAGTTGATTTTGCACGTATCCAGTATCTCTTTGAACTCAAGGATACAGAAGGCCAAAGTATTTTGTATGGCGATAAAGGGTGTGTGGAAAATTCTCTAGAAAATCTTCATGCTATTGGAAATGGATTTAAGTTGCCTTATCTTCATGAAATTGATGCCTGCAAGATTCCTGATTGGGTTTCAGATACGGTATGGTATCAGATATTTCCTGAGAGATTTGCTAATGGAAATGCGCGATTAAACCCAGAAGGGACTTTAGACTGGGATTCATCTGTCACACCTAATAGTGATGATTTCTTCGGTGGTGATTTACAGGGGATTATTGACCATCTGGATTACTTGCAAGACTTGGGCATTACTGGACTTTATCTTTGTCCGATCTTTGAATCTACGAGCAATCATAAGTACAATACGACAGACTACTTTGAAATTGACCGTCATTTTGGAGACAAGGAGACCTTTCGGGAGCTGGTCAAGCAAGCTCATCAGCGAGGTATGAAAATCATGCTGGATGCTGTATTTAATCATATTGGTTCGCAATCGCCTCAATGGCAAGATGTTGTCAAAAATGGGGTGGGGTCTGCTTACAAAGATTGGTTTCATATTCAACAATTCCCAGTGACGACTGAAAAGCTAGCTAATAAGAGAGACTTACCCTATCATGCTTTTGGTTTCGAGGACTATATGCCTAAGCTAAATACGGCCAATCCAGAGGTCAAGGATTATCTTTTAAAGGTTGCGACTTATTGGATTGAAGAGTTTGATATTGATGCTTGGCGTTTGGATGTGGCTAATGAGATTGATCATCAGTTTTGGAAGGATTTTCGAAAAGCAGTTTTAGCTAAAAAGCCCGATCTTTATATCCTTGGAGAAGTCTGGCATACGGCTCAGCCTTGGCTAAATGGCGATGAGTTCCATGCCGTCATGAATTATCCTTTATCTGATAGTATCAAGGACTATTTCTTACGAGATGTTAAGAAGACTGACCAATTCATCTATGAAATTAGTGGTCAGTCTATGTATTACAAGCAACAGATTTCAGAGGTTATGTTTAATCTCTTGGATTCGCATGATACAGAGCGAATCTTGTGGACGGCAAATGAAGACGTTCAACTAGTTAAATCAGCCCTAGCCTTTCTCTTTTTACAAAAAGGAACACCCTGCATTTATTACGGAACCGAGTTATCCTTGACTGGCGGTCCAGACCCAGATTGTCGTCGTTGTATGCCTTGGGAACGTGTATCAAGTGACAATGATATGCTGAATTTCATGAAGAAGCTAATCAAGATTCGCAAACATGCGTCAGCAACCATTCAGCACGGCAAGTATAGACTCCAAGAAATCAAAGCTGATGTACTAACCTTGCAATGGAATTACGATAACCAAGTCATCAAAGCCATTTTTAACCAGTCCAAAGAAGATTATCTTTTAGAAAAGGAAGCAGTAGCACTAGCAAGCGATTGCCAAGAATTAGAGAATCAGCTTGTCATCTCTCAAAAAGGATTTGTGATTTTATAAAGAGTAGTTGATGAAGATTATGCTCTTTTTCTCAACTTATGTAGTATAATAAGGCTAGTGACTACACCTGTCAAAGGAGAAAGAGATGAAGGTATCAAGAAAGTTAGCCACATTAGGAATATGTTCCTTCTTGTTTTTAGGCTTGGCTGCTTGTCAACAACAAAATACTACTTTTGAAGGGACGAATCAAAGGCAAACCAGTTCAGCGAAAGTTCCATGGAAAGCTTCATACACCAACCTAAACAATCAGGTAAGTACAGAAGAGGTCAAATCTCTCTTATCAGCTCACTTGGATCCAAATGGTGTTGATGCCTTTTTTAATCTTGTAAATGATTATAATACTATTGTCGGCTCGACAGGCCTATCAGGAGATTTCACTTCCTTTACTCACACCGAATACGATGTTGAGAAAATTAGCAACCTTTGGAATCAAAAGAAGGGCGATTTCGTTGGTACAAACTGTCGTATCAATAGTTATTGTCTTTTGAAAAATTCAGTCACCATTCCAAAACTTGAAAAAAATGACCAATTGCTTTTCCTAGATAACGATGCGATTGATAAGGGAAAGGTCTTTGATTCCCAAGATAAGGAAGAATTTGATATTCTATTTTCGAGAGTTCCAACTGAAGCAACTACAGATGTCAAGGTCCACGCTGAAAAGATGGAAACATTCTTCTCCCAGTTTCAATTTAACGATAAAGCTCGAATGCTATCTGTAGTCTTACACGACAATCTGGATGGTGAGTATCTGTTTGTAGGCCACGTTGGGGTCTTAGTGCCTGCTGATGATGGCTTCTTATTTGTAGAGAAATTGACTTTCGAAGAGCCCTACCAAGCGATTAAATTTGCCAGTAAGGAAGATTGCTACAAGTATTTAGGAACCAAGTATGCAGATTACACAGGTGACGGACTGGCTAAACCTTTCATCATGGATAATGATAAGTGGGTTAAGCTTTAATAGTGGTAAGATATGACAGTAATCCTAGGACATTTATATTTTTGATGAGTTGGTGGGTTATTTCAATCGTTAATAGCCAGAAACCACTCTTTAAAGTATTGCTCGTATTTCCAAACAGTCCATTTGTAGTTTTATTTGGATTGGTATATAATTTAACTTAGTGAAAATAGGAGGACTAATTGAATGGAATTAAAAGATTTTACAGAAAAAGAACAGGAAATGATTAAGAAGGGGCTGACGACGTCTAAGATTAGTGACAAGGAAACTGCTGAGAAGATTCTTGCACTAGTACCACAAGACTTGATTAAGAGAATCCCATTTTTCGTCAGAAAACATGCTACGACACGTACGATCAAACGAATTTCTATTGAACACCCTGAGCTCTACGCAGCAGCTCAAACAAGTGGTGAAATTCCAGAAAAAGAACGCGAAGAATTGCAGCAAATTATCACGACTATCTTTGAACAAAAGATGAATAAGCATAGTATTAAGTAGAGAATGAAAAAATATTTTATTGGAGGTCTGGGAAGCAATTTCTATCATAGCAAGGATTTTCTTCAAGAACTAGATTCGCAGATTTATTTTCTAAATCCATATGAAAAGCATCTTCGAGATGAAACAGAATTGAAATCATGGTTTAAAAATGAGATTGTAGAGGAAGAATCTATATGTCTGATAGGTCATTCTCTTGGAGGAGATTTGGCGCGTTATCTTGCATCGGAATTTTATGAAGTGACAAAACTGATTCTTTTGGATGGTGGCTATCTAGATTTAGATAAGATTTTACCTTTAGATACAGAGTTAGAGGAAACTAAAAACTATATTGAATCTCAAGTCGTTTCGGACTTAAATCTTCTTATTTCTAAAGAAAAATCCGAAGCAAAGCATTGGTCAGAAAATATCGAGAAAGCCGTAAGACAGTCCTATCACTGGAATTCTGAGTATAATAGATATGAGTTATCTATAAATTATGAAAATATAGAAGCGATACTCAGCCTACGGAGGAAAATACAAGCTTTTAAGAGAGAAGTGGGAGATACTTTGTTTATCAGTCCTCGCTATTCTAATGGAGCTACATGGAGAGAGGAAACCCTAAAAGAATTGCCAGACTATTTTGATACTATTTTTCTAGAGAACTTTGGTCATGAGCTTTACACTGAAGTACCCAAAGAAATCGCTAGTATGATTAATGAGTGGCTCTCTTATTCTCAATGAGCTACTTGTATTGCTTGAAAAAAGCATGTTTTTGCCAATGCTAATAAACGAACTGCTTTATTCGTTTTGGTGAAATTTATACAATTAAATGGCTATCGTTTTTCTGTTACCATTAAATAAGCACAAGATTCGTTAAGATACATTTAAAAGAACTAGTGGACTAGTTCTTTTTATATTCGCTTTCACATTATACAACTTATACAAATCTATATAAAATATTATTTTTCCGAACAAAAATAGATATTTTTTCAAAAAAGTACTTTACAGAGTGTTAGAAGTATGTTATATTAATAAAGCTTAGAAAATGAGATGGTGTTTTCTAGCAAATATAAACCCGAGTAAAAAATGCCTACGGACAGGCAGGGTTGAATGCCGAAGCGTGGTTTAAAAGCCACATTATTGATAGGGTTAAAAGCCTACTTTTATAAGTTGATGTTAGGACGCTTGTCCTAATTCATAAATTTTTAGTGTGGTGAAAGCACACGTCATCTTGTGAAACGATCAATAAAGTACGTAATATTTGCTACTAGAGAGTTAGGAAACATCGGGAACAGACATACTCAACAGAAACAAACATAAAAACGTCAGAAGATTGCAGAGCAGGTGAAAACCTGCTCTTTTTTCATGAGTCAACCTTTAGTCGCCTTCGTCTTCTTGAGGCGCTACAAATACGGTAAAGGAGTATGTCTTGAAAGAGTTAGATCAAAACCAAGCCCCAATTTATGAGGCCATGGTGAAGTTGCGCAAGAAAAGGATTGTTCCCTTTGATGTTCCAGGTCACAAGCGTGGACGGGGAAATCCAGAACTTGTCGAACTGCTAGGTGAAAAATGTGTAGGCATTGATGTTAATTCGATGAAACCCTTGGATAATCTTGGTCACCCCATTTCGATTATTCGGGATGCAGAGGAGCTGGCAGCTGATGCTTTTGGAGCAGCCCATGCCTTTCTCATGATTGGGGGAACAACTTCATCGGTGCAGACTATGATTCTGTCAACCTGCAAGGCTGGAGATAAGATTATTCTGCCACGTAATGTCCATAAATCTGCTATTAATGCGTTGGTTCTATGTGGTGCCATTCCCATCTATATCGAGATGAGTGTAGATCCTAAAATTGGTATCGCTTTAGGTCTTGAAAATGATCGAGTAGCCAAGGCCATAAAGGACCATCCAGATGCCAAGGCCATTTTGATTAACAATCCTACTTACTACGGAATCTGTTCAGACCTAAGGGGATTGACAAAAATGGCTCATGAAGCTGGTATGATGGTTTTAGTAGATGAAGCCCACGGAGCGCATTTGCATTTTACAGATAAACTTCCAATTTCTGCTATGGACGCTGGAGCGGATATGGCAGCAGTCTCCATGCATAAGTCTGGTGGAAGTTTGACCCAAAGTTCGCTTCTTTTAATCGGGGAGCAGATGAATCCTGAATACGTACGTCAGATTATCAATCTTACCCAGTCAACATCCGCCTCTTATTTGTTGATGGCTAGTCTGGATATTTCGCGTCGCAACTTGGCTCTTCGTGGTAAAGAGTCTTTTGAGAAGGTCATTGAGTTATCAGAGTATGCTCGTCGTGAAATCAATGCTATCGGTGGATACTATGCCTACTCAAAAGAGTTAATAGACGGTGTTTCGGTTTGCGATTTTGACGTGACCAAGCTGTCAGTTTACACTCAGGGTATTGGTTTAACAGGTATCGAGGTTTATGACCTCCTACGAGACGAATACGACATTCAGATTGAGTTTGGTGATATTGGCAATATCTTGGCCTATATTTCGATTGGTGATCGTATCCAAGACATCGAGCGTTTGGTCGGTGCTTTGGCTGATATCAAGAGACTTTACTCGAGAGATGGAAAAGACTTGATAGCTGGAGAATATATTCAGCCCGAGTTAGTGCTGTCTCCACAAGAAGCCTTCTATTCAGAAAGAAAAAGTTTAACCTTGGATGATTCTGTTGGACAAGTCTGTGGAGAATTTGTTATGTGTTACCCTCCAGGAATCCCTATCTTGGCTCCTGGTGAACGCATTATACGTGAAATTGTAGACTATATCCAATTTGCCAAGGAACGTGGTTGCTCCCTCCAAGGGACGGAAGATCCTGAGGTCAATCACATCAACGTCATTAAGAGAAAGGAGAACTAGATGGATTTATGGTTTTCTGAAGTTCATACTCCAGATGTGAAATTGTCCCTGAGAACAGCCAAGCAACTCTACGCTGGTAAAAGTGAATGGCAGGATATCGAAGTCTTGGATACACCAGCTTTTGGGAAAATACTGATTTTAAATGGGCATGTCTTGTTTTCAGATGCGGATGATTTTGTCTACAATGAAATGACCGTCCACGTTCCCATGGCTGTCCACCCAAATCCCAAGAAAGTATTGGTTATTGGGGGTGGTGATGGCGGTGTCGCCCAAGTATTAACACTCTATCCTGAGCTGGAACAAATCGATATTGTGGAACCAGATGAGATGTTGGTTGAAGTCTGTCGTGAGTATTTCCCAGACTTTGCTGCAGGGCTAGATGATCCTCGTGTTACCATTTACTACCAAAATGGGCTACGCTTTTTGCGAAACTGCGAAGATGATTACGATATTATCATCAACGATGCGACAGATCCGTTTGGCCATACGGAAGGGCTCTTTACCAAGGAATTCTACGGCAACAGTTATAGAGCCTTGAAAGAAGACGGCATCATGATTTACCAGCATGGTAGTCCCTTCTTTGACGAAGATGAGTCAGCTTGTCGAAGCATGCACCGCAAGGTCAATCAAGCCTTTCCAATCAGTCGGGTCTATCAGGCCCACATCCCAACTAGCCCTGCTGGTTATTGGTTGTTTGGATTTGCATCGAAAAAATACCACCCTGTCAAGGATTTTGACAAGGAAGGCTGGAAAAAACGCCAGCTTTTCACAGAATATTACACTGCAAACTTACACGTGGGAGCCTTTATGTTGCCCAAGTATGTTGAGGACATTTTAGAAGAAGAGGAAGGAAAAAAATGAGTCGTTTACTAGTTATTGGATGTGGGGGAGTTGCCCAAGTTGCTATTTCAAAGATTTGTCAAGATAGCGAAACCTTTGCAGAGATTATGATTGCTAGCCGTACCAAGTCAAAATGTGATGACTTGAAGGCTAAACTGGAAGGCAAAACAAGTACAAAGATTGAGACAGCTGCTCTTGATGCTGACAAGGTAGAAGAAGTGATTGCCCTGATTGAAAGCTATAAACCAGAAGCTGTTTTGAACGTAGCTCTGCCTTATCAAGATTTAACCATTATGGATGCTTGTTTGGCAACAGGTGTTCACTATATCGATACAGCCAACTACGAAGCAGAGGATACAGAAGACCCTGAATGGCGTGCCATCTATGAGAAACGTTGTAAAAAACTTGGTTTTACAGCTTACTTTGACTACTCATGGCAATGGGCTTATCAGGAGAAATTCAAAGAGGCTGGCTTGACCGCTCTTCTTGGTTCTGGTTTTGACCCAGGTGTGACTAGTGTCTTTTCAGCCTATGCCCTCAAACACTATTTTGATGAAATCCATTATATCGACATTTTAGACTGTAATGGTGGTGACCACGGTTATCCATTTGCAACCAACTTTAACCCAGAAATTAATCTCCGTGAGGTTTCTGCTCCAGGTTCTTACTGGGAAGATGGAAAATGGGTCGAAGTTGAAGCCATGTCTATCAAGCGCGAGTACGATTTCCCTCAAGTTGGACAAAAAGACATGTATCTCCTTCACCATGAAGAAATCGAATCATTGGCCAAGAACATTCCAGGTGTTAAACGTATTCGCTTCTTTATGACCTTTGGTCAATCTTATCTAACGCATATGAAATGCTTGGAAAATGTTGGACTCCTTCGTACGGATACCATTAACTTCAATGGACAAGACATCGTTCCGATTCAATTTTTGAAAGCCTTGCTTCCAGATCCAGCAAGCCTTGGGCCACGCACTGTAGGTAAAACCAATATTGGATGTATCTTTACAGGTGTCAAAGATGGCGTTGAAAAGACCATCTACATCTACAATGTCTGCGACCATCAGGAATGTTATGCAGAAGTTGGTTCACAAGCTATTTCATATACAACAGGAGTTCCAGCCATGATTGGTACAAAATTGGTTATGAACGGTACTTGGAAACAAGCTGGAGTTTACAACCTTGAAGAGTTGGATCCAGATCCATTCATGGAAGCTTTGAATGAGTATGGTTTGCCTTGGATTGTGGTTGAAAATCCACAAATGGTGGACTGATGAAGTTAGAACAAGTACCAACGCCAGCCTATGTCATTGACTTGGCCAAGTTAGAAGCAAACTGCCGCATTCTACAATATGTACAAGAAGAGGCTGGTTGCAAGGTTTTGCTTGCCCAGAAGGCTTATTCCCTCTACAAAACCTATCCCTTGATTAGCCAGTATCTATCAGGTACGACAGCCAGTGGACTCTATGAAGCTAAGCTAGCTAGGGAAGAATTTCCAGGAGAAGTCCATGTATTTGCGCCAGCCTTTAAGGATGCGGACTTGGAGGAATTGCTGGAGATAACAAATCATATCGTCTTTAACTCAGAGAGACAGTTGCGTAAACATGGGGCCCGTTGTCGGGATGCTGGTGTAAGCGTGGGTTTGCGACTTAACCCTCAGTGTTCAACTCAAGGTGACCACGCGCTCTATGACCCTTGTGCACCTGGCTCCCGTTTTGGAGTAACTTCAGACAAGATACCGAGTGATTTGCTGGATTTGGTGGATGGTCTTCATTTTCACACCCTTTGCGAGCAGGGAGCAGATGATTTAGAGACAACTTTGAAAGCAGTAGAAGAGCAATTTGGAGCCTATTTGCATCAGGTCAAATGGCTCAATATGGGGGGCGGACACCACATCACAAGAGAGGACTATGATGTAGATTTGCTGATTTCTGAGATCAAGCGTATCCGAGAAACTTACAATCTTGAAATCTATATCGAGCCTGGTGAAGCCATTGCGCTCAATGCAGGTTATCTAGCAACTGAAGTATTGGATATTGTCGAAAACGGTATGGAAATCTTGGTTTTAGACGCCTCTGCGACCTGCCATATGCCTGATGTACTTGAGATGCCCTATCGTCCACCTTTGAGAAATGGATTTGCCGCTCAGGAAAAAGCCCATACTTATAGACTTTCTTCCAATACCTGTCTGACGGGTGATGTGATTGGTGATTATAGTTTTGAAAATCCAGTCCAAACCGGAGATAGACTCTATTTCGAAGATATGGCTATTTACTCATTTGTCAAAAATAATACCTTTAACGGTATTGGATTACCAAGTCTTTATCTCATGGACGATCAGGGTGACTGTAGCTTAGTCAAAGCCTTTGGCTATCAAGATTTTAAAGGGAGATTATCATGATGGACAGTCCCAAAAAATTAGGCTATCGCATGCCAGCAGAGTACGAACCCCATCATGGTACCCTCATGATATGGCCGACTCGACCAGGTTCATGGCCCTTTCAAGGAAAGGCTGCCAAAAGAGCTTTCAGCCAGATTATTAAGACCATAGCAGAAGGGGAGAGAGTCTATCTTTTGGTGGAGCAAGATTATCTATCTGAAGCCCAAGACTACCTTGGAGATAGCGTTGTTTATTTAGACATTCCCACCAATGATGCCTGGGCCCGTGATACAGGTCCGACTATTCTTGTCAATGATAAACTCCAGAAATTAGCCGTGGATTGGTCTTTCAATGCTTGGGGTGGTGCTGTTGATGGTCTTTATCAAGATTATGAAGATGATGACCAAGTAGCTAGTCATTTCGCCGAGGCCTTGGAAATGCCTGTTTATGATGCCAAACCTTTTGTCCTAGAAGGCGGCGCAATCCATAGCGATGGTCAAGGAACCATTCTCGTAACTGAAAGTTGCTTGCTCAGTCCGGGTCGTAATCCTCATCTGACTAAAGAGGAAATTAAGAATACCTTATTAGAGAGCCTTGGCGCTGAAAAAGTTATTTGGCTTCCTTATGGTATTTATCAGGATGAAACCAATGAACACGTTGATAATGTTGCTGCCTTTGTTGGTCCTGCAGAGCTTGTCTTAGCTTGGACGGACGACGAAAGTGATGCTCAGTATGCCATGTCAAAAGCAGATCTCGAACTCTTAGAGCAAGAGACAGATGCAAAAGGTCGTCCCTTCACCATTCATAAACTTCCTGTCCCAGCTCTTCATCAAGTTGTAACCAAAGAGGATTTGCCAGGCTACATCTATGAAGAAGGAGAAGAAGAGCGATACGCAGGTGAACGACTAGCAGCTTCCTACGTAAACTTTTATATCGCCAACAAGGCTGTCCTAGTTCCTCAGTTTCAGGATAAAAACGACCAAGTGGCCTTAGATATCCTCAGCAAGCGTTTTCCAGACCGTAAAGTTATCGGAATACCAGCCAGAGATATTCTCTTAGGTGGTGGCAATATTCACTGTATCACCCAACAAATCCCAGAATAGGAGAAAAAGATGAGAAATGTAAGAGTTGCAGCCATTCAGATGCAATGTGCCAAGGATGTGGCAACAAATATCCAAACCGCAGAGCGTTTAGTACGTCAGGCTGCAGAACAAGGTGCACAAATCATTCTCTTACCCGAGTTGTTTGAACGTCCCTATTTCTGTCAGGAACGTCAGTATGACTACTATCAGCATGCCCAATCGGTGACAGACAATACAGCTATTCAGCATTTTAAAACCATTGCCAAGGAGCTAAAGGTCGTTTTACCAATCAGTTTCTATGAAAAAGATTGCAATGTCTTGTATAACTCTATTGCCGTTATTGATGCAGATGGGGAAGTGCTGGGTGTTTATCGAAAGACCCACATACCAGATGACCATTACTATCAAGAGAAATTCTATTTCACACCTGGCAACACAGGTTTCAAGGTCTGGGATACTCGCTATGCCAAGATTGGGATCGGTATCTGTTGGGATCAATGGTTCCCTGAAACAGCGCGCTGTCTTGCATTGAATGGTGCTGAATTGCTCTTTTATCCTACAGCCATCGGTTCAGAGCCAATTTTGGATACAGATAGTTGTGGTCACTGGCAACGTACCATGCAAGGACACGCAGCAGCAAATATTGTTCCAGTCATCGCAGCCAATCGTTATGGATTAGAGGAAGTCACTCCAAGTGAGGAAAATGGTGGACAGAGTTCCAGTCTTGACTTTTACGGTTCATCCTTTATGACGGATGAAACAGGAGCTATTCTAGAGCAAGCTGAAAGACAAGCTGAAGCTGTTCTGTTAGCTACTTATGACCTAGACAAGGGAGCAAGCGAACGCCTAAACTGGGGCTTGTTTCGAGATAGAAGACCCGAAATGTATCAACGAATTACGGACTAGTAGGGGAGAAATGAGAGATCTATTCTGCTAGACTAACTTCTTATTAGCAACTATAAGGTACTAGGTCATCTAACAAGTGGATTTTATATTTTAACCCTCAAAGGCTTTCTTGCGCTTTTATGCGAGGAGCTTTTCTGTTTAAGCTTTATCAATAAAACATGCTATAATAGTTGCAGAAAGGTTGGTATTTATGGCTAGGATATTGGTTATTGAAGACAATAGTGACATTCAAGAGATTTTACGAGCACTTCTTACTGAGGAGCATGAGGTGGTTCAAGCCTTTTCTGGTACAGAAGGAATCATGCGTTTTGACCAAGGTGGGATTGACCTCGTTTTGCTAGATATCATGCTTCCTGGGAAAAATGGGGATCAGGTTTTAAAAGCCATAAGGGAACAAAGTCAAATTCCAGTCATTATGCTAACGGCTTTGAGCGATAAGAAGCTAATCAGTCAATACCTCTTAGACGGTGCCAATGATTACATAGTCAAGCCTTTTGATTTGGACGAAGTCTTTGCCAGAGTTACTGTTCAATTACGTCAAAGCGTAGAAAAACAGCCTATGGAAATAGAAAAAACTGAAAATCTGCCACAAAAATTGAAAAATATCCAGTTTGATGCCGAAAGTTTTGAAATCAAAAATAGTCAGGAAACGATTCGTCTTGCTAAGAAAGAATGCTTGATTCTCCAAACTCTCCTTAAACACCCTAAGAAAATTTTTACCAAGGAAGAACTTTATGAATTTGTCTGGGAGGAGAACTACCTACCTGGAGATAACACTCTCAATACGCATTTGAGTAATCTTCGTAAAAAATTAAACCAGCTTGACCCAAATCAAGAATATATTGAAACCATTTGGGGAGTTGGGGTAAGATTAAAAGGAGATAAGCAATGACCTACATGATAATCGTTGTCCTACTGGTACTCCTAATTATTTTATCGATTGCATTGATTCGCTACCATCTAGCACTTAAAAACTTGAGTCAACAGATTGAAGACAAGATTCTCACAGGTAGTATAAAAAGAGTCGGAGTCAGCATTTTTTCCAAACATTTTTTACATCTCTACCAGCAGATTGAGAATCTATTTCAGGAAGTAGAACAATCTCGATTGGTGATGAAAAGAGAAAAGCAGACTCTGGATATGGCCATCAGCAATATCGCCCATGATATTCGGACGCCTCTGACTATCGCTTCAGGCTACACCCAACAATTGATAAAAACTCCTGAAAACAAAGCAGAAACCTTACAAAAAATAGCCCAGCATCTTGATTTAGTTTCCAAACGTTTGGAGGCACTCCTAGAATACCGTCGTTTGATGGAAGGAGCTGTCAAACCGAAACTGGAAGAAGTGGATTTTTCAACTTTTATCACCAAAAAAACTCTGGCTTATTATGATGTTTTTCAGGCAGCAAATATCACGCTTGATTTTAAGGTTGAAGATGATTTAAAAATGAGGACTGATGAAAACTTGCTGGATCGGATTTTACAAAATTTGCTTGGAAATGTCCTCAAGCATGGCAAGGAGGAAGCGCGGCTATCTTTTAGGAAGGAAAAGGGACAGCTTGTCTTAGAGATTGCAAACCTTGTCAAACAGCCCATCAAAAGAATAGAAAAGCTCAGCAACCGTTTTTATTCTGAAAATCTATCAGATACTGAAGAATCCTCTGGTTTAGGACTTTATATCACTGAGGAATTATGCCATCTTCTCGGTGCAGAGATGAAACTAAGCACAGATGGACAGTGGTTATCAGTTTTTATTTACTTTTAACAAAAGAAACCTCCTCTGTAGCTAGAGGAGATCATTTTTTTATAGACTTTTCTTTTTGAAAACTGCCAGTCCACTTAGATTAAAGATTACAATAACAACTAAAGTAACTATAAGGGTATAGAAAATGGATTCACTATTAGCAGTCATAGCATAGGAAAAATGCAAGGACAAATATGGTAAAAATTTGATATTTGGAAAAATGATCATTGGCATAGAAAGGATGATAGAGCTAATCAGATAACCAATAAATACGGCAAGATAAGAATGAGTCAGGTAGAGAATAAAGGAAATAATGGAAAGCCAAGCGAGTAGGCATAGAAATTGAAGGAAAATCATTAAGAGGAGATTGGCAATAAAACCATCAGGCATCGTACCAAGTCCGTTCAGTAGAGTTGAGGGAACAAAAGCAATCACAAGGCTGGCGATGAGTTGCAAGAGAGCGATGCTTGCTAGTACAAAGGATTTAGCGAAGAAAAACTCTGTACGAGAAACGCCAACTGTCAAACTATTTTTATAAAGCTTGCCGATTAGATCGACCCCAAGAACTAAACATGTTAGAATAATGCAGAGAAAAACAAGGTTTGAATCATTGCTAGACGCATTGATAAGAGCTTGAATACCGTCCCAACCATGGGTTGGAATTTCTGGTTCTTCTGTCTGGATTGCCATCAGATGGCCAGTAGCCCCGATAGTGGCACCCAGTAGCAAGAGGACAAAGAGAATGAATTCTGTAATCCAGAATCCTTTGGAGCGGAAAAGACGGTAAAAGTCTGCTTGAATGGTATGTATCATGATTTTCCTCCTATTGGACCAATTGAGTGAAGTATTCTTCTAGGTTTTGACGGGCATAGTAAATCTCGTCAATGGCAACATCTGCCAAGATTAATTCCTTAAGAATCTGTTTGACATCTTGTTCCTGACCAAAGATGTGAATTTCATTTTCTGGATTAACAACCTTGAACTGGAGCTGGATTTGTTCTTTTAATACTTGACAAGCTTTCTCTTGGTCAGCTGTCTTAAGGACAATATAATCCTCACTTAGTGTTTCAAATTCAGCTTTGCTGATTTCACGGATAATCTTGCCTTGATCTAAAATACCAAAGCGATTTGCTACGAGATAGAGTTCTGACAAGATATGGCTAGAGATGAGAATGGTGATTCCTTTTTCTTGATTGAGTCGTTGAATCATCAGACGAAATTCTTTGATACCAATTGGGTCGAGACCGTTGATAGGTTCATCTAAAATAAGGAAGTCTGGTTTGGATAGGAGGGCAATGGCGATACCAAGTCTTTGTTTCATTCCTAGCGAGAAATCACGAAAGACTTTCTTACCTGTATCTGGCAAACCTACATAATCCAGGGTTTCTCGAATGACTTGATCAGCATTTGGAATATGACGAATCATACAGTAATATTTCAGGTTTTGATAGGCTGTTAAGTGATTATGAGCTACAGGTGATTCTATCACTGAACCTACTCGAGATAGAGCCTTGGTCCACTCATTTTCCGTTTGGCTAGAGAAGAGGGAAACAGTCCCTTTATCCGCAAACAGTAGTTGCGTAATAATTTTTATTAAGGTGGTCTTCCCAGCTCCGTTCTTTCCGATAAGTCCATAAATATCTCCCTCTCTTATCGTTAGATGAAGATCCTGAAGGATAGCTTGTTTGTCAAAGTTTTTGGACAATCCATGAATGTCAAGTACTGTTTTCATGATTCTCTCCTTTTGATTGATTTTGATAATTTTAGTATAAAGCATAGAAATCAAAGAAAGCTCAAGCATTTCTAAAGAGTTTCTAAAGTTTTAGGAATTCTTAAATATCAAAACCCAGTTGATATGAACTGGGCTTCTTAATTATAAAATATATTTCTCAATCGCACGCGCAACACCGTCTTCTTCGTTGCTGGCTGTAACGGCATCCGCAAGGGATTTGACATAATCGCTGGCATTTCCCATTGCAATGCCAAGTCCTGCAAACTGGAGCATTTCGATATCATTATTAGCATCGCCCATGGCCATAATTTCTGAGGAATCAATCTTCAAAATCTCAGCTAGTCGTGAAAGAGCAGTAGCCTTTGTCGTTCCAAGTGGCATAGCTTCATAAATGACAGGCTGCGAACGAACTCCACTAAAACGTTGGCAAAGCTCTTCAGAAAAACGCTCTTCAAAATCATCTGTTTGCTCTTTTGTACCCAAAAACATACCTTGGAACATACGGTACTTGCCACTAGTCGCTTCCTCAAGGGAAATTTCAGTCAGGTCTGAAAAGACTAGGTCGGCATCATTTTGGATGACTTGATTGGGCTTGCCACCGAGGACAAAATAATGTTCCTCATCAAAAAGGGTCAACTGGACATCGCTTTTTTCTGCTAGGTCATAGAGGTATTCGATATCAGCTGGACTAAGTTCTTGCCAGTCAACTAGTCCCCAGTCACTTGTCTGGTGAGTTGAACAACCGTTGTTAACAATCACATACTCATTCTGGAGATCAAGCCCCAGTTTTTGATAGTAGGGGAGAACACCGAAAAGGGGGCGACCCGTACAGAGAACCAGTTTGACACCTTTTTCAATAGCTTGGTGAATAGCAGTAATATGAGCTTGTGGGATTTCCTTGGCTTCATTGAGGAGGGTTCCGTCCATATCCAAGGCTAGTAGTTTAATCATAAGACTTCCTTCTTTATCTTTTGGTATTATTATAGCATATTTTAGAGGAAAGGAGGAGGAATCTTCGGGCTAATCATGGTATAATAAAGGGTAATGAAAAATTCCAACGAGGCTGAGATGAAATTACTTTATACTGATATTCGGACTTCTTTGACTGAAACTCTAACCAGAGAGGCGGAGGAGCTAGTTGCTGTGGGCAAGCGGGTCTTCTACATCGCCCCCAACTCTCTTTCTTTTGAAAAGGAACGCGCCGTGCTGGAATGCTTGTCCCAGAAGGCTTCTTTTGCGATTACCGTTACGCGCTTTGCTCAAATGGCTCGTTATCTGGTCTTGAATGACCTGCCTGCCAAGACCAGTCTTGATGATATCGGTCTTGGGATGGCCTTTTATAAATGCCTTGCGGAACTTGACCCCAAGGACTTGCGTGTTTATGGTGCGATTAAGCAGGATCCTCAATTTATTCAGCAGTTGATTGAACTGTATCACGAGATGACGACTGCTCAGATGAGCTTTTTAGACTTGGAGAGTTTGGCAGATGAGGACAAGCGAGCAGACTTGCTCTTGATTTTTGAGAAAGTAACGGCTTATCTCAATCAGGGTCAGTTGTCTCAAGGAAGTCAGTTATCCCATTTGATTGAAGCTATTGAGAATGACAAGGTAAGTAGTGATTTTACTCAAATCGCCTTGGTTATTGATGGATTTACCCGTTTTTCTGCTGAGGAAGAGCGGATTGTGGACTTACTTCATGGCAAGGGTGTTGAGATTGTCATTGGGGCTTATGCTAGTAAGAAAGCTTATACCAGTCCATTCGCTGAGGGTAATCTCTACCAAGCTAGTGTAGAGTTTCTCCATCATTTAGCTGCTAAATATCAAACTCCTGCTCTGGATTGTTCTCAAACTCATGAGCAGATGGATAGTTTTGACAAGGCATCTCGTTTGTTGGAGTCTTCTTATGACTTTTCAGAACTCGCTTTGGATGTCGATGAGAAAGACCGTGAAAACTTACAAATCTGGTCTTGCTTGACGCAAAAAGAAGAGTTAGAGTTGGTAGCCCGTAGCATCCGTCAGAAATTGCATGAGAACTCAGACCTGAGCTACAAGCATTTCCGTATTCTTTTGGGGGATGTAGCGTCTTATCAATTATCTCTAAAAACGATTTTTGACCAGTATCAGATTCCTTTCTATCTTGGTAGAAGCGAGTCCATGGCGCACCACCCTTTAACTCAGTTTGTTGAGTCTATTTTGGCTTTAAAACGCTATCGTTTCCGTCAGGAGGATTTGATTAACCTTCTTAGAACAGGTCTCTATACCGACCTTAGTCAGGCTGATATCGATACTTTTGAGCAATATCTCCGCTATCTTGGTATCAATGGCTTGCCAGCCTTTCAGCAAACATTTACCAAATCCCACCACGGAAAATTTGATTTGGTTCGTTTAAATGCCCTTCGTTTGCGTATTATAACCCCTCTTGAAACCCTCTTTGCCAGTCGAAAACAAAAGGCTGAAAATCTCTTAAAAAAGTGGATCTCTTTTCTAAAAGAAGGAGCTGTGACCAAGCAGTTACAAGATTTGACAGCCACTATGGAAGCTGTAGAGCAGGAAAGACAAGTAGAAGTTTGGAAAGCCTTCTGCCATGTTTTAGAACAATTTGCGACCGTTTTTGCTGGTTCACAAGTTAGTCTGGAGGACTTCTTAGCCTTGCTTCATTCCGGTATGAGTCTATCTCAATACCGTACCATTCCAGCGACAGTGAACACTGTTCTGGTGCAGAGTTACGATTTGATTGCCCCTCTGACAGCTGACTTTGTCTACGCCATTGGTATGACCCAGGACAATTTACCAAAAATTGCGCAAAACACCAGTCTTTTGACAGATGAAGAAAGGCAAAACCTAAACAAAGCGACAGAAGATGGGGCGCAATTGCTGATTGCCAGCAGTGAAAATCTCAAGAAAAATCGCTATACCATGCTTTCCTTGGTCAATTCTGCTCGTAAAGAGTTGGTCTTGTCGGCTCCAAGCCTTTTTAACGAAAGTGAAAGCAAGGAGTCTGCCTATCTTCAAGAGTTGGTCCATTTTGGATTTAGTCGAAAAGAGAAGAGGATGAATCACAAAGGGCTGTCTAAGGAAGATATGGGGTCATATCACAGTCTTTTGTCCAGTCTAGTTGCCTATCACCAGCAGAGCGAGACGAGTGATACTGAGCAAGATTTGACTTTTGTCAAGGTTCTGGCGCGTGTCATGGGTAAAAAACTAGAACAGCAAGGTCTGGAAAATCCAGCCCTCCCAACCAGTCCAAGCAGTAAGCAGTTGACCAAGGATACCTTACAGGCTCTCTATCCAGCTGACAAGGAATTTTACCTGTCTACCTCTGGTTTGACGGAGTTTTACCGTAACCAATACAGTTATTTCCTCCGTTATGTTCTAGGCTTGCAGGAAGAATTGCGCCTGCGTCCAGATGCTCGTAGTCATGGGAATTTCTTACACCGCATTTTTGAACGCGCCTTGCAGTTGCCTGACGAAGATTCCTTTGACCAACGTCTAGAACAAGCTATTCAAGAAACCAGTCAAGAACGCGAATTTGAGGCTATTTATCAGGAAAGTTTAGAAGCCCAGTTTACCAAGGAAGTTCTACTTGATGTGGCGAGGACGACTGGCCATATTCTCCGTCACAATCCAGCCATTGAAACCATCAAAGAAGAGGCGAATTTCGGTGGGAAAGAGCAGGCATTTGTTCAATTGGGTAATGGTCGCAGTGTCTTTGTACGAGGTAAGGTTGACCGGATTGACCGTTTGAAAGCTGATGGGGCGATCGGAGTTGTAGACTACAAATCCAGTTTGACTCAGTTTCAATTTCCTCATTTCTTTAATGGGCTCAATTCCCAGCTGCCAACCTATCTAGCTGCCTTAAAAAGAGAAGGGGAGCAGAACTTTTTCGGCGCTATGTACTTGGAAATGGCTGAGCCTGTCCAATCTCTGTTGACCGTTAAAAGTATGGCAGGAGCAGTAGTAGAAGCCAGCAAGTCAATGAAATACCAAGGGCTCTTTTTAGAAAAAGAAAGCAGTCATTTGGGTGAATTTTACAATAAAAACAAGACCAATCAGCTGACGGATGAGGAATTCCAGCTCCTACTGGACTACAATGCCCATCTTTACAAGCAAGCAGCTGAGAAAATTTTAGAAGGTCAGTTCGCCATTAACCCTTATACTGAAAATGGCAGAAGTATTGCACCGTATGTTCAGCAACATCAAGCCATCACAGGATTTGAAGCCAATTACCACTTAGGCCAAGCTCGTTTCCTAGAAAAGTTGGACTTAGCTGACGGTAAACGTCTGGTCGGAGAAAAACTCAAGCAAGCTTGGTTTGAAAAAATAAGAGAGGAGTTGAATCGATGAAGCCTATTCCCTTTTTAACTGAGGAAGAAATTCAAAAAATGCAAGAAGCAGAAGCAAATTCGAGCAAGGAACAAAAGAAAACTGCCGAGCAAATTGAAGCTATCTATACTTCTGGTCAGAATATCCTCGTTTCAGCGTCTGCTGGTTCTGGGAAGACTTTTGTCATGGCCGAGCGTATTCTGGACCAATTGGCGCGTGGTGTCGAAATTTCTCAACTCTTTATCTCAACCTTTACCGTCAAGGCTGCGACTGAGCTTAAGGAACGTTTAGAGAAAAAAATCAGCCAACAAATCCAAGAAACGGATGATGTCGAGCTCAAACAACACTTGGGCCGCCAGTTGGCAGACCTACCCAACGCAGCCATCGGAACCATGGACTCTTTCACACAAAAATTCCTTGGCAAACATGGCTATCTGATTGATATTGCGCCTAATTTCCGTATTTTACAAAACCAGAGCGAGCAACTCCTTCTAAAAAACGAAGTCTTTCATGAGGTCTTTGAAGCCCATTACCAAGGAAAACAGAAAGAGACCTTTAGTCATTTGCTGAAAAATTTTGCAGGGCGTGGCAAGGACGAACGGGGGCTACGTCAGCAAGTCTATAAAATCTATGACTTCCTCCAATCCACCAGCAATCCTCAGAAATGGTTAAGTGAATCTTTCCTCAAAGGCTTTGAGAAAGCTGATTTTAGCAGTGTAAAAGAAAAACTGACTGAGCAAATCCAGCAAGCCCTTTGGGATTTGGAAAGCTTTTTCCGTTACCATTTGGATAACGATGCCAAGGAGTTTCCCAAGGCTGCCTATTTAGAAAATGTTCAGTTAGTTCTGGATGAAATTGGCTCATTGAATCAGGAGTCCGATAATCAGGCATATCAGGCAGTACTTGCACGTGTTGTCGCCATTTCAAAAGAGAAAAACGGCCGAGCTCTGACCAATGCCAGTCGTAAGGCTGATTTGAAGCCACTAGCTGATGCCTATAACGAAGAGAGAAAGACCCAGTTTGCTAAACTAGGACAACTAGCAGACCAGATAACGATTCTCGACTATCAAGAACGTTACCATGAAGACTCCTGGGAACTAGCTAAAACCTTCCAAGCCTTCATGAGTGATTTTGTAGAATCTTATCGTCAGCGTAAACGTCAGGAAAATGCCTTTGAATTCGCTGATATCAGCCATTACACCATTGAGATTTTAGAGAAATTCCCGCAAGTTCGTGAAGCTTATCAGGAACGTTTCCACGAAGTCATGGTCGATGAGTATCAGGATACCAATCACATTCAAGAACGGATGCTGGAATTGTTGTCTAATAGCCACAATCGCTTTATGGTGGGAGATATCAAGCAATCTATCTATCGTTTCCGTCAGGCAGACCCGCAGATTTTCAATGAGAAATTCCAACGCTATGTGCAAAATCCAAAAGAGGGCAAGCTCATTCTCCTCAAGGAAAATTTCCGTAGCGGTTCAGAAGTGCTGTCAGCAACCAATGATGTTTTTGAGCGTCTTATGGACCAAGAAGTCGGCGAAATCAACTATGATAACATGCACCAGCTTGTCTTTGCCAATACCAAACTGACTCCCAATACAGACAACAAGGCAGAATTTCTCCTCTATGACAAGGACGACACAGATGAGGAAGAAGAGGGGCAGGCAGAAACGAAACTAACAGGCGAAATGCGCTTAGTCATCAAGGAGATTCTGAAACTCCATAAGGAACAAGGTGTTACCTTTAAAGAAATTGCCCTTCTGACCTCAAGTCGCAGTCGTAATGACCAGATTCTTCTCGCCCTGTCTGAGTATGGAATTCCTGTCAAAACTGACGGAGAGCAAAACAATTATCTCCAATCCCTAGAAGTGCAAGTCATGCTAGACACTCTTCGTGTCATTCATAATCCCCTGCAAGACTATGCCTTGGTTGCCCTTATGAAGTCTCCAATGTTTGGCTTTGATGAGGACGAGTTAGCACGTTTATCTCTTCAGAAAGCGGAGGATAAAGTCCAAGAAAATCTCTATGAGAAACTGGTCAATGCACAAAAAATGGTAAGTAGCCAAAAAGTCTTGATTCACTCAGCTCTAGCTGAGAAACTAAAGCAATTCATGGATATCTTGGTTTCTTGGCGCCTGTATGCCAAAACCCACTCCCTATATGACTTGATTTGGAAGATTTATAACGACCGTTTTTATTATGATTATGTGGGGGCTTTACCAAATGGTCTTGCTAGACAGGCTAATCTCTATGCACTAGCTCTGCGTGCTGATCAATTTGAAAAGAGCAATTTCAAAGGCTTGTCGCGTTTTATTGGTATGATTAACCAAGTTTTAGAAGCTCAGCACGATTTGGCAAGCGTGGCTGTCGCACCGCCCAAGGATGCTGTAGAACTTATGACTATTCACAAGAGTAAAGGGCTAGAGTTTCCTTACGTCTTTATTCTCAATATGGATCAAGATTTCAACAAGCAAGACTCTATGTCAGAAGTCATTCTCAGCCGTCAGAATGGTCTTGGTGTCAAATATATTGCCAAAATGGAGACAGGGGCAGTAGAAGACTACTATCCTAAAACCATCAAACTCTCCATTCCTAGTCTGACTTATAGACAGAATGAAGAGGAATTACAGCTAGCAAGCTATTCAGAACAGATGCGCCTTCTTTATGTTGCTATGACAAGGGCTGAGAAAAAGCTCTATCTTGTCGGTAAAGGTTCTCGTGAAAAGCTGGAAGCTAAGGAATACCCAGCAGCTAAAAATGGAAAACTAAACAGCAACACTAGACTTCAAGCAAGGAATTTCCAAGATTGGATTTGGGCTATCAGCAAAGTGTTTGCAAAGGATCATCTCAATTTTAGCTATCGTTTTGTTGGTGAAGATCAGCTGACTAGAGAATCTATCGGAGAGTTGGAAAACAAAAGTCCTCTCCAAGATAGCTCCCAAGCAGACAATCGTCAGTCAAATACCATTAAAGAAGCTCTTGAAATGCTGAAAGAAGTTGAAGTTTATAATACTCTTCACCGCGCAGCCATTGAACTTCCTAGTGTTCAAACCCCAAGTCAAATCAAGAAATTCTACGAACCTGTTATGGATATGGAAGGTGTTGAGATTGCAAGTCAAGGACAGTCAGTAGACAAGAAAATCAACTTTGATTTGCCAGATTTTTCAACCAAAGAAAAGGTAACAGGAGCTGAGATTGGTAGTGCCACCCACGAACTCATGCAGAGAATGGATCTCAGTCAGCGACCAACTCTTGCTAGCCTGACAGAAACTCTCAAACAAGTTCAAACTAGCCAAGCTGTCAGAGACAAGATCAATCTTGCTAAAATTCTTGCATTCTTTGACACAGCACTCGGTCAGGAAATTCTCGCTAATACCAACCATCTTTATCGCGAGCAACCTTTTTCCATGCTCAAACGAGACCAAAAGAGTCAGGAAGACTTCGTTGTCCGTGGTATCCTTGATGGCTATCTACTTTACGAAGATAAAATTGTTCTGTTTGACTATAAGACAGACCGCTATGATGAACCGAGTCAACTCGTAGACCGCTATCGTGGTCAGTTATCCCTATACGGAGAAGCTTTATCACGATCCTATTCGATTGAAAATATTGAAAAATACTTGATTTTACTCGGTAAAGACGAGGTTCAAGTTGTAAAAGTATAATTTATACTCTTCGAAAATCTCTTCAAACCACGTCAGCTTCAGCTTGCTGTAGATATGGTTACTGACTTCGTCAGTTCTATCCACAACCTCAAAACTGTGTTTTGAGCTGACTTCGTCAGTCTTATCTACAACCTCAAAACTGTGTTTTGAGCAACCTGTGGCTAGCTTCCTAGTTTGCTCTTTGATTTTCATTGAGTATTAGAAAGGAGACCTCATGACACTTCCAGTTAGAAAATCCCTGCATGATGCGGTTTTACAGGCTTCAAAAGCTGATACTTGGGAACAAGCTACCAAGGAATGGAATGAAGTTTCCTTGATTTTTAACGGTATCGGCCGTAGCAATTGTGTCTGTGGAAATGCCATCAAGTACGCCTACGAACTCTTTAACGGTGTCACAGGTCAACGCCTCTTTCCGATTGGTAGCGACTGTGTTCGTCATTTTCATCGATTGACCCTTGACCAGCAACTGGAAGAGGAAGAAAAACTGCTCAGAAAGGTTGAAAATCTGACCAGAAAAGCCCAGAAAAAGGAAAAAATCAAGGTCAATAAAAGTGACTTTGACGAGCGACTTCTAAAATGGCTCTGGGAAAAAGGTGTTTTCAAACCCAATCGTGGCAATCAATTTGCGCCTGAGAGTGACTACCAGCTTTTCTTAGAAGTCTTTCAGGGAGGAAGTTGGACTAAGGCAGAGCCCAAGAAAAAGGCTCGGATGGAAGAAGTCCTTGAAAAGTGTATCAAACCCTTTTTACTTGGAAAACCAGATGACCAACTCTACCTTGTCAAGCTAGGTAAGGAGAAAATTGACTACGAACAAGAACTCCGTATTCAGGCAGAGAAAGAGCGCAAGAAGAGGGATAAAATAGCCAAGCAGTATGCAGACAATCTAGTTCTAGCCATGGGCCCAGCAGAGCGGGCTTATCAAGATTATTTTGGTTTTACAGAAACCCTGACTCAAGAAGAACGCAAATGGGAGAAAATTCTTTTTGGTAAAAATAGAACAGAACGGGCCATCAAGGCCAAACAATATCAAAAAGAGCTGGAAAAAGACCAACGAATTGCTACTCAAGACCCAATTGAAAGAAAGCAGAAGCAGACCTGGCTTCTCAATTCCTATTTTCGTGAGCTTCCTGAAGAAAAATCCAGATTTGCTCGGCTCTTATTAGAATATCGAAAAAGTGGAGAAGTGCCATTTTCAACCCAATATCTCTCAAATCATCTGCTCGACTTTTTCTATAAAATGAAAGCTTTTGAGTTTGAAATCGCACCAGAACAAGTTCGAGATTTTCTAAAAGAAAGCCTTCAAGCAGAGCATCTCTCCTCAGCACAGGAAAGCTGGATAGAAGGAATCCTCATCAACTGTATTAAACCATTTTTAGAACGATTATTGATATGAGTAACACCTACCGTGGAAATTCCATGGTAGGTGTTAGTTTGAATAGTCAGTGTCATTATCATTCTCTATAGATTTATTAGAAAACAAAAATCCGCTTATTTATATACGCTTTATTAAACTAGATAACTTTTAAAATCTTATAAGAATAACTAGATTATTTTAATATTTCGTAGTATAATAACACTAGGAAAACAAACTGTATAAACCAATATTTATAGGTTATTCAAAACGCTTATATATATGTGTTAAATTATTTATTACAGCGCCTAAAACTCTATTATATAAGGAAATATTACATGATTGATATCCACTCTCACATTGTTTTTGGTGTAGATGATGGACCAAGCACAAAAGAAGAAAGCCTAACTCTTCTGAAAGAAGCTTTTTCACAGGGAGTTCGTACGATTGTATCCACTTCACATCGTCGTAAAAATATGTTTGAAACTCCAGAAGATTGTATAATGAAAAACTTTAAAGAAGTTCAGGATCTCGCTAAAAGAGCATTACCAGAGTTAAAAATTCTATATGGAGCTGAAATATACTTCACTCAAGATGCTCTTGAAAAATTAAATAATAAAGAGATTCCTACTCTAAATGATACACAATATGCTTTAATTGAATTCAGTTCTCTTACCCCCTATTGGGAAATCCGTAATGCAGTAAGTAAAGTTTTAATGTTAGGTATTAGACCCGTCATTGCGCATATTGAGCGCTATGCCGAATTAGAAAATAATGAAAAACGAGTTAAAGAATTGATAAATATGGGATGTTATACTCAAATAAATAGCTCGAGTGTTCTTAAGCCTAAAATATTCGGGGATAAGTATCGCTTACTCAAAAAAAGAGCTCAGTATTTTCTATCCCATAATCTAGTTCACTGTGTGGCTAGCGATATGCATAATCTAAGCTCAAGACCACCATATATGAAGCAAGCATTTGACGCAATTAGTCATCAGTATGGAAAGGAAAGAGCAGAAGAATTATTTTTAGTAAATCCTCAGTTGATTATATCGAACAAAAATATTTAGCAACATTTAATTTAGGTATATTTCCTGTATTTTAATCACGTAAGCTTGAAAATCTTATTTTTTTATGTTATATTGAACTGTATGATTTAATTCTTGGTAAATATACATATTTTTATTAGTTCTAGCTTTTTATACTCAGGACTATATATATATGCATCAACGTAGTGAGTGGCGCACGCATATATATGTGTGCGCCTTAGTTTTTTCTAGGAGAATGATGCTTATGTATAGGAGAATTAAGAGAATTATAGGTCTTCTAATTTCTATACCCTCATTACTATTAATTATCCCGATTTGTTTAATAGCATGTATCTTTATTGTAATCGAATCAAGTGGTAATCCTATTTATATACAAGAACGAATTGGTTTAAATGGACAAAGTTTTTCAATTTATAAACTCCGATCCATGTATCAAGATGCTGAAAAGAATGGTCATAAATGGGCGAGCAAAAATGATACACGCATTACAAAAGTTGGACGTTTTATTCGTAAAACACGAATTGATGAATTACCACAAATCATTAATGTAATTAAAGGTGAGATGTCCATTATTGGACCACGACCAGAACGACCAGAGTTTATCAATGAATTTTTGAAAGATATCCCTAATTTTAATGAACGTTTAGCTGTCCGCCCAGGAATCACAGGATGGCTCAAGTAAATGGTGGTTATGAATTAACTCCTAAAGATAAATTAGTCTACGATCTATTCTATATCAATCACGAAAGTATCAAGTTAGATTTTCTTATACTATTAAAAACAATTAAAGTGATGGTTACCGGGAACGGATCTAGGTAGTTCTAAGAAAGAAAAAATAAATAAAAGGAAACAAACAATAATATGACTATTTTTAATAAAAATATTAATAGAGTTTTTTCTTTGATAAAAAGCAAACTACTATTTTTACTTCTATTTACTATAGTAGGGACGACAGCAGTTGGTCTATATACTGTTTTTATCATTTCTCCTATATACAGTGTATCCTCTAAGCTCATAATGAAGAACACTTCAAGTCAAACAAATGGGTAAAATAATGATGCGCAAACGATTGAAGCTATAAACCTCTTTCAAAGACAAGCTAAGACTTATTTAGAGATAGCAGATCTTCCCCCTGTAAAAGATGAGACCAATAAAGCATTAAGCTTATCACCAGATGAAATTTCAAAAATCAAGTCTGTTAAATTAACAAATGACTCAGGTTCTCAGTTGGTCACAATAACAGTGAGAGGACTAGATCGAAATTTAGCTGAACGTTATATTAAAGAGTATGTGTCTCAGTACAAGAAATTTACAGCAGATAGATTAGGGCGCGACAACTTGTCAGTTGTTACAGAAGCACTGGGAAGTGATTCTCCAGTTTATCCCGTTCTATGGAAGAATCTTCTTGTATCTATTCTAGTATTTTCTTTTGTAGGATTTAATGTTATTTTCATCAAATATGTACTGAGTGATTCGATTGATTCTTACGAAGACTTGGAAGAGTTAGTGGGAACACCTGTTCTCGGGATGATTCCGACTATAGAGAGAAAGAGAAGAGGTGAGTGACATGCATATCGAAGTTATTCATAACAGTAAATCCATCGTAGCTGAGTCCTTTAGAACTTTAAGGAGTAATCTTCAGTTCTCAGAATTTGGAAAAAATATTAAAATCATTGTCGTTACAAGTGCCAACCCAAATGAAGGAAAGAGTGAAGTCAGTATCAATCTTGCTGCCTCATTGGCTCAACAAGGGAAAAAAGTGATTATCATAGACGCAGATATGCGTAAACCAACCCAACATAAATTAACAGAGGTAAGTAATACCGAGGGTCTCAGCACCTTCTTATTAAAAAGATCTGGTGTAGATTCCATTAATCATCTAACGATAAATGATGTGAATTTAGATGTACTGACTTCAGGACCTGTTCCGCCTAATCCTTCTGAGATGTTAGCTAGTTCTTCGATGGATGAAACACTTAAAGCATTTGAAGATTTTTATGACTATGTCATTATCGATACACCTCCCTTGCTAGCAGCAACTGATGCCCAAGTTTTAGCCAGTATTTCGGATGCTACCCTTCTGGTAGTAGATATCAAAAAATCAAAACGACGACAAATAATAGAAGCAAAAAGAAGATTAGACCATGTTGGAGCTAGACTACTTGGTGTGATAATGAATAAAATGGATTCACATAAAGACACCTATTATTACTATTATTAAACTAACTATTTGAAAGGCAGGAGAGAAAAAATGACAATCTATCTTTTAATGTTCGTCTATGTCTCTTTTCTTGCCTTTTTCTCATTGAAATATGAGGATAAAGCAAAAGAATTAGGTTTCCTTGTTCTTCCGACTTTTTTCTTTTTTTTAATCATTGCGGGTTTTCGTACTTCTAGCGTCGGAGGAGACTTAGGAACTTATATCCATATTTTTGAATCGAATCATTTACAACTTCCGGATTTATCAAATCTATTTCGTTCTCGATTTGAACTTGGTTATTTAGTAAGTAATATTTTTCTAAGAAACTTTAGTGAGCACTATCCATTTTTATTATTTTCTTATGCCTTTATAACTTTAATTGCCTGGTTTCTTGTGCTTTATAAGCATTCTAAAAATGTTTACATGAGTTTACTGATTTACTTCAGCTCGTTAGGACTCTTTTTTTATTCTTTATCAAATATCAGGCAAGGTCTAGCAATCGCTTTAAGTTTTTTAGGGTTTCACTACGTAGTAAAAAACAAGAAGATTTTAGCATGGGTATTTATCTTACTAACTCCCTTATTTCATACATCTGGTATCGTCTGCCTCTTGTTTTTCCCTCTTAAAAAAATCGTTTTAAACAAAAGAATATATCAATTTGTGTTTCTTGTATTTCTAATCATCTTACCTTTTATCAAACAAATTGCAACTATCTTTATTTCTTTCTTTCCCCAGTATACTTCCTATCTGGAGTCATCATGGTTTTTGGAAAGCAATAAATGGGCACCTGTATTTTTAACAATTTGGTATGGTATCGTTCTGATCTTTGGTGAATTAGTGATTAGAAAACAGAAGTTATCGACTGAAGAAGAATTTATAAGAACTTTGTTCTTTATCTCCTTTTTATTTACTGCGTCAACTTTGCAAACAAGTCTTTTTGGCAGATTCGCACACTATTTTACCCCCTTTATTTGCCTATATATCCCTATGATTTTATCTAAAATAGGTGACAAAAAAGTTCAATGGATTTTATTTTATTTGATGATATTGGTTTACGCTTCAATCTTTCTAGTCATTGTTTATTTTAAAGCTGACTGGTACCATGTCGTTACCTACCGTTCAGTTATTGTAGATTGGTTATTTGGAAATTAGGTTTAGGAGTTATAAAATGAAATTTTCAGTTCTAACGACAGTCTATAAAAAAAGAGACTCCTAGCAATTTAAGGAAAAGTTTACTAAGTTCTTATCAGCAGACCCTTAAACCGACAGAAATCATTTTAGTTTGTGATGGCGAATTGACTGAAGAGTTAGAAATAGAAATCCAAAAGTTGCAGAGAGAGATTCCGATTTTAAAAGTTTTTCATTTACCTGAAAATTTAGGCTCAGGACCAGCCTCTCTCTTTGGAGTCAATCAATGCCAAACAGAATTCATTGCTAGAATGGACAGTGATGATTATTCTCTAGAAACAAGGTTTGAAAAGCAAGCAGTAGCCTTTGAAAAAAATCCCAACCTCATCATGGTTGGTTCCAATATCCTAGAGAAAAATACAGAGTTTACCGCCTTAAAGAAAGTACCAGAAACTACAGCCGAAATTCGTCAATATTCGAAAATGAGAAATCCCTTTAATAATCCATCGAGTATGATGAAAAAAAAATATATCTTGAAGGCTGGTAATTATCGTAAGTTCCGCTATCTAGAGGATTATGACCTCACAATGAGATTGTTACACGATAATCCAACCAAGGATTTTTTGAATATCCAGGATCCCTTGGTTGTCATGCAGACTAACGATTCTAGCTATCTGCGTAGAGGCGGTTTCTTGTATGTAAAGACGGACTTTATGCTCCAATTAGATTTTTATCGTAGAAGAGACATTAGTCTAGTAGAATTTCTTAGAAATATTTTCCTTCGTAATGCGGTTCGAATTCTTCCGAATTCAGTTAGGAAATGGGTCTATAGGAAAAAAATGAGAGAAGATGTAGAGGTGGTTAGGAAGATATGAAGAGAGTCATTACATACGGAACATTTGATTTATTGCATTATGGTCATATTAATCTCTTAAAAAGGGCAAAAGCTTTGGGAGATTATTTGATTGTAGGATTATCCACCAATGAATTTAATAGACTAGAAAAAAATAAAGAATGTTATTTCGATTACGAAAAAAGAAAATCGCTATTAGAGGCTATCAGATATGTGGATCTTGTCATACCAGAAGAAAATTGGGATCAAAAAATCTCAGACATCGAAAAGTATCATGCTGATGTCTTTGTCATTGGAGATGATTGGCAGGGCAAGTTTGATTATTTAAGTGATATGGGGATAGAGGTTGTTTACCTACCACGAACAAAAGAAATTTCAACCTCTAAGATAAAGAATGATTTGAATCAAGGAAACTAGGATGAAATATCAAGTCATACATGTAACAGGTGGTGTAAGGAATACCATGAGCGGGGTACAAAGTTTTATAAAGAATCATATCCCAACTGATGATCAAGAATTTGAATATATGGTTGGCGAGTCAAATGGCGACGCTCATTTCCCATTTAATCAATACCTAGATGAAAAAGAAATCAAACGCATTGTATTTCCTGCCCTACAGATTTCTAAACTATTTGCCTATGCGAGAGAGTGCCGACAATTTTATGAAAGGAATAAGATTGACATTCTCCATGTCCATAATCCTATAACCGCTTTTATACATAATTACTATGCTCGAAAAAATGGTGTCCCAGTTAGGATTTACCACAATCATAGTAGCCAATTTTCAGATACTTGGTTGAAAAGTATTCGCAATCGATTTTTGGTCTTTTTGGCTTTGAAAAATGCGACCCATCGTGTCTCTTGTGGCCAATTAGCTGGACTGAAGATATTTGGAAAGAAATCCTTTCAAATCCTTCCAAATGCAATTGACATCGATAAGTATCGCTTTTCTCCGACTTTTCGAGAAGAGATTCGCAAAGAGTTTCATATAGCTGAACATCAAAAAGTAGTAGGGATGATTGGTATTTTAAATCCTTTCAAGAATCAGAGTTTTTTGATTGAAGTTGCTAAAGAATTACCTGACGTTACCTTTGTCTTTGTTGGTGAAGGTCCAGATCGTGCCATTTTAGAAGAGAAAAGTAAGGAAGTGAAGAATATCATCTTTACAGGAAAAAGAGAAGATGTTCATAAGTTTTATTCAGCCTTTGATATCTTTGCCTTTCCTTCTTTGTATGAAGGTTTCCCAATCGTGCTGGTAGAGGCTCAGTGTTCTGGAGTCGATATTCTCATGAATGAAACGATTGATCCAACAACTCAGATCGTTAGTGAACTTTGCACAGCCATGCCTCTAGATAAGGCTAAATGGGTAAACTACATAAAAAAGGCGCCTATCAAGAAGAAACAACGACAGCTAAATGAACACCTAAAGCAGTTTGATATTGAAGAAAATGTTCAAAATTTAAAAGAAATTTATAAGCAAGGTTTAAAAAGAGAATGATCAACTATTTAAAACCCTTACTGTTCAAAGTAAGTGATTTTACTTATAAAATAAATAAAATGATTCCCAAGAAAAGGAACAGAATTGTTCTCTATTCTAATTGGGGGTTCAGAGATAATCTTAGAACACTTTATCACTATTTAGTGGATAATGACTATCAGGAAACATATGAGATCGTTTGTGCTTCAAATGATTTTTATCATTTAGAAAAAGAGAATGATATAAAGTATGTTTCAATTTATCGAGGTTTCTTTTATTTTTTAACATCTAAATATTTTTTCTATTCTTTTGGCAAGTATCCTGTAAAGCCTGCTTCAAAGCAGATGGTTGTCAACTTGTGGCATGGAATGCCCTTGAAAAAAATTGGCAATCTTGAAGTTGGCATGGAAAAGATTGACTATAATTTCTTTACAAAATTAGTCTCTTCTTCAGATTTATTTACTCCAATTATGAAAGCAGCCTTTAATGCTAAAGACGAGCAGATGCTTCTTGTTGGTAATATTCGAAATGATGAACTCTTTAAAGAGAAAGAAGAGAAGAAAATTATCTGGATGCCAACCTACCGTAATTCTAAAAACTATCATGATAGCCAAGCAGCATTGATTTTTTCATTAGAAGAAGAGGATTTTAAAAACATTGAAGAACTACTCTCAAACTATGGCTATCAACTTTATATTAAACTCCATCCTCTTGAGGAATCTCAGTTGAAATTTGAAATGAATGCTTCGACGATTCATCTATTGACAGAAGATATCATTAGTGAGCAATATGGGACTTTATATACCTTTTTAGGAACAACCAGTGCATTGATTACAGATTATTCTTCAGTATTTTTAGATTATTATTTATTAAATAGGCCAGTTGCATTTACGATTAATGATTATGAGGAATACAAGGAAAAAAGAGGCTTTGTGTTTGAAGATGTGAAGAGTTTAATGGTGGGAAGTGTCATTCGTGATTCGCATGACTTATTAGACTTTCTAGAGAATGTCATGAAATCTGAAGATCCTTATATTGACGAACGAAAAAAAGTCAATAACAAGGTAAATGCCATTCAAAAAGATTTTACAAAGACACTTTTGGATGAAATTGGATTAAGGAAATAAGGTTAGGATAAAGAATGATTAGTGTAATCGTACCTGTTTATAATGTAGAAACTTATCTGGAAGAATGTTTAGACAGCATTCAAAACCAAACCTACACAGACTTTGAAGTCCTTTTAGTCAATGATGGTTCAACAGATGGATCAAAAGCTATTTGTGAACGTTATTGTAAAGAGAATCGTCGCTTTCACTTGTTGAATCAAGAAAATCAAGGATTGAGCGCTGCACGAAATACTGGTGTAGCAGCTTCAAGAGGAGAGTTTATTGTATTTGTGGATAGTGATGACATGATTCTAGCGAACTATTTAGAAACCTTAATGCACTATATGCGTGAAGACGTAGATATTGTGGAAAGTCAGTTTACCGTATCTAACGAGGAATTTCTTGCTAAAAGTTTTAAAGAACCAAGTATTCTATTCGAAGGGAACTCTCAAGAAGCAGTAAAAATTTTCCCTAAACATGTTTTAAATGTTAATGCAGTTACAAAACTTTATAGAAGATCAATTGTTGAAGCTGTTCCTTATATAGATGGGGTGATTTTTGAAGATGTTTATTGTGGAATTGGAATGTTAAAATATATTCGAAAAATCATTAAGATTGATTATAAAGGTTATTATTATCGACAACATCAAGCTAGTATCATGCATCGAACCTTTACTCCTAAAAATTTAGATATCTTTACAGTCAGTGACCAATTAATAGACTTATATTCTGATAGGGAAGAACTTCTTCCTTACATTGGCAGCTTCCTAGTTCATGTAGCAACCATGCATTATCAAGACTATATCCAAAAAGGAAATCCATATGCAGATGTCTATAATCAGAAATTAGCCGACTATGTAACTATCACCAAGAAAAATCCTGAGCTTGCAAAAAGTTCGCGTATGATTCGCCTCTATAATATTTGTCCAAAATATTATAATTCGATCATTTTCCCTGTTTATCATTTTTTGTGGAAACTAAAAAATGGAATTAGAAAGTAAATTCAGATGAATAAAAATGAATGAGAAGGAAGCTGTTTTATGATTAGCTTAATCGTTCCAGTTTATAACGTGGAAGAATATCTGGAAGAATGTCTAGAAAGTATTCGAAAGCAAACCTATCAAGATATAGAAGTCATTTTAGTCAATGATGGTTCAACAGATGGCTCCCAAGCTATTTGTGAGTATTTTTGCCAAACAGATAAGCGTTTCCGATTGATCAATCAAAAAAATCAAGGTCAAAGTGTAGCCAGAAATCATGGCGTAAAAGAATCCCTTGGTGAATATATCATGTTTGTCGATAGTGATGATGTCATTAAAGCAAATATACTAGACGTATTACTATCCTATATGAAGGCGGATGTGGATTTAGTAGAATGTAGTCTTGTTCGCAATCAAGAAGAATTGCATAAAAATAAACCGATTCGAGTTATTTTCGAAGGTAATTCAACGGCAACCATTATTAAATGTATAGCACTTAAAGAAGTGAATTATTCCCCATGTGCAAAATTATATAGAAGAGAAATTATTGAAAAAGTTCCATTTTTAGAAGGTGTTATTTACGAGGATGTTTATACAGGAATTAATTTTTTAAAAAATATTCGAAAAATGGTAGTTGTTGATTTAACTGGGTATTATTACCGATTTAGTCCGAATAGTACTATGACAACTTCTTTTAATGAGAAAAATTTAGATATTTTTAAAGTTGGAAATCAATTAATAGCATCCTTCCAAGATGATGCATATTTATTACCGTATATTGGATACTTTATGTTTTATCTAGGGGTTAGTCATTATTACAGAGATGGCATTACGAAGAAGAGTCCTTGTGTTAGTTTGTATGAGAATTTTATAAAGGAGTCTGCTTTTATTGCGAAGCAATCTCAAGAAGTTGTTCGAAAATACCGTTTACTAAGAATGTATTTCATAGCGCCAAAATATTTTTTAACGATTACTCATCCAGTGTATCAGTTTCTGTATAAAGGATGGAGTAAATTTAGAAAGTTGACTCACAAAAGACAAATGAAGGAGCTTATGAACAAAAATGATTAGTATAATCGTTCCAGTTTATAACGTGGAAGAATATCTGGAAGAATGTCTAGAAAGTATTCGAAAGCAAACCTATCAAGATATAGAAGTCATTTTAGTCAATGATGGTTCTACAGATGGCTCACAAGCGATTTGTGAGCGTTATTGCCAAATGGATAAGCGTTTCCGATTGATCAATCAAAAAAACCAAGGTCAAAGCGTAGCCAGAAATCGTGGTGTGAAAGAATCCCTTGGCGAATACATCATGTTTGTCGATAGTGATGATGTTGTAAGTCTTGGTCTGTTAGAACAACTAATGAAGTATATGTCTGATGGAATTGATATTGTAGAATGTAATATAACCGAGGATATTCATTGTTTAAATTCCGAAGGAAAAGAAATTGGTGTTAAAGAATTAGATTCAAATGAAGCCTTATATGAATGTTTTAATCATGGAGTAAGTTGGAGTCCAGTCGCAAAACTCTATCGTCGTGAAATAGTGGAGAAAGTTCCGTTTTTAGAAAATTTAATTTATGAAGATTTTTATACTGGAATCGTCTCTTTAAAATATATTCATAAAATGAGAAAAATTAACTATATTGGTTATTATTATCGATATCATACTTCTAGTACGATGAATCAGAAATATTCAGAAAAGAATCTTGATATTTTTAAAGTTGGCGAAAAATTATTAGAGGAATTTAGAGAAGATAATTGGTTACCTTATGTAGGGAATATGTTATTTTTAGTCGGTATTGGACATTTTAAAAAGTATAACATAAGAGTTGGACATCCATATTATCAGTTATATATTGATGAGATTAATAAATATGCCAAAATAGCTAAGAAATCATCAGATATTTTCAATTCTAGTAAACTATTAAGATGGTATAGTTATTCATCAAAATATTTTTTTAGTTTATATTATCCTCTGTATTTAAGATATTTAGACATTCGAAAAAAATGGAAAATTTAATAGGAGCCTATTTATGATTAGTGTCATTGTACCTGTTTATAATGTTGAAGAGTATCTGGAAGAATGTTTAAATATCAACATCAAACTTATACCGATATAGAAGTGATCCTAGTCAATGATGGTTCAAGAGATGGCTCAAAAGAAATTTGTGAGCGCTATTGTCAACAAGATTCTCGTTTTCACTTAATCAATCAAGAAAATAAAGGATTAAGTGGCGCTCGTAATCGTGGTATGACTGAATCTAAAGGCGAATTGATCACTTTTGTAGACAGTGATGATGTTCTTAAAGAAGATATGTTGGAACAATTGATAAAACAGGTTACCTCAGATGATATTGATATTGTAGAGTGTTGGTATACGAATGATCAAGAAGAATTAGCAATCCCTTCACCAGAAAATGTAAAAATTATTTTTCAAGGAAATGCCCAAGAAGCTTTAGTCTCTTTATGTAAAGATAATATTGTCCGTTTGAATGCAGTTGCTAAACTTTTTCGAAGACAAGTGATTGTCAATTTTCCATTTTTAGAAGGTTTATTTTATGAAGATGTGTATGGCGGAATGGGAATCTTAAAACAGATACATAAAATGGTAAAAATTGATTATATAGGATACTATTATCGCGTGCGTTCTGGTAGTATTATGAATCGCGAATTTAGTTTGAAAAATTTGGATTTGTTTACGATTTGTGATAAAGTGGAGCAACTATATGAAGGAAATGCTGACTCACTCCCATACGTACAACGTCGCTTATTCCATTTAGTTTTGATGCACCTTGTCGACTATCGTATATTTGAGGGAAATCCCTATCAAGAAAAATATGTCGAGTACCTGAATCGTTACGCTAAAAGTTCAAGTCGCTCATTTTTAATGAGAGCCTATCGATTATTCCCTCAAAAGATTGTCTTCATTTCAAGAGTTGTTGGAGCCATTCAATGGAGATTTGAAAAATATATTGTAAAAAGATTTTGGAGAGGGTTGAAGTAGTATGAATTATTACTTAAAAGAATTTTACGCAGAAGCCAAACATGCAGGATCTAAAGCAAGATTAGATGCTGAAAAAATAATGCTAGAAGCAGGATATCAACCTTTTTCCCTAAATAATGATTCAAATCCCATCACTTTGACAAAAAATGATGTGTTAGTTCTTCAATTTCCGTTATTATGGGATTCCTTAAAAAAACAAATTTTAACGAGATTTTTGAAAAATAGAACATTCAAAGCTTATTTGCTGATTCACGATATCGAGTCCTTGAGAAACAAAAAAATCAGGTCATTTACAGATTTTAAACATTCCATTATCCATTTTTTACAGAATAAAACAGTCCTTGAAAAAGTCGATGGTATTATCGCTCATAACGAAAAGATGAAAAGTGAACTTGTTCGATTGGGAATACCGGAAGAGAAGATTGTTTCCTTAGAGATATTTGATTATTTAATTCCAAATTATGAAGAGAAGAAAGCTTATGAAAAAGAAACTATTTTGTTAGCTGGAAATTTCGATATTCGGAAAACAAAATACGCAAGACAATTACCCGAAAAACCAGATTTTTCTATTTATGGCATTAACTTTGAAGAGGAGAATCTTCCTCACAACGTTCATTATCAAGGTGCTTTTTCTCCTGATGAACTTTCTAATCACTTGCATGGTGGTTTTGGCTTAGTCTGGGATGGAGATAGCCCCCATACTTGTAGTGGGATGTATGGAGAATATTTAAAGATGAATAACCCACATAAAGCCTCTTTATATTTAGCATCAGGTTTTCCAATCATCGTGTGGAGACAATCTGCTTTAGCTGAGTTTGTACGAAAAAACCATTGTGGAATACTTGTTGATTCATTATTTGAAATTGCAGATTGTTTAAACTCGATTGATGAAGAAGATTTTCAAGAGCTGATTAAAAATAGTAAAATAGTAGGAGAGAAACTTCGTAACGGATATTTTCTAAAAACAGCTTTAGAAAAATGTGAAAGGAATTTGTAGAGTTTATGAAACTACAAATCTTACAAAAAAAATGGCTCGCTATCGTCAAATTTTAAAATATTATGGCCTTAAACTAACATGTGTTTACTTTCTTGCACAAAAATCTGACAAGATGTTTTATGATTTTCGTAGAAAGATTCTTTTGGATTTTGTACTAAAATTAAGAAAAGAAGCACAACTAGTTGATTCGAGTAATGAAAAAGAAGAAGAAACAACAGAATTTCCGAAAATAATTTGGACAATGTGGCAACAGGGAGAAGCTCAAATGCCTGAGACAGTCCAGACTTCAATAAAGACCATAAAAGACTTCGCCAAAAGAAATGATTGTGAATTCTATTTGTTGACAGATGAAAATCTGGCGAATTTCATCAATATTCCAGCAGACATCACCGAAAAATACAAGAAAAAAGAATTATCAGCTGCGCATTATTCAGATATTATTCGTTTTAGTCTCTTATGCCAATACGGTGGCATTTGGATGGATACAACCTTATTTGTATCTCCCTATGCAACTTTAGAAATGTTTGAAGGGGACTTTTTTAGTTTGAATCATCCACCTATACGATCTGAACAAATAGAACGAACTGTTGGTGACTTTAAATGGGCAGGTTTCTTTCTGGCAGGAAAAAAAGGCAAGCCTTATTTTAAACATATTCGGGATTTATATCTTTACTATGTTCGTAAATATCCAGTTTTTATTCATTACCTGATGATGGATTATTTTATTTTGTCCGAATATAAGTGCAGTCCTTATTTTGAAAACTTAGTGGATAGATTACCTATTCTAGCACCAGCTGAGCGTGTTTGGTTTTTAAGAGACCATGCTCATGATCTTTTTGATGAAAAGGAATGGGAAGAAGTGTTAAAAACAACACCGATTTTGAAAACGACTTATAAAATCAAGAAAGAAGAAGTCCTTCCAGGAAGTTATCTCGATCAACTTTTACAAGGAAAATTAAAGGAATAGATGAAATACACGAAAAAAAGTAGAACCGAATTTGCCACCTTAAATACGAGTATTGCTCTGGCATTGCAACCTTTTCAAGTCCTTCTTGGCTTTATCAATCGAACTATTTTTATCAATTTACTTGGGGTAACCTATCTAGGATTAAACAATTATTTGTCTAGCTTAGTTTCCATTCTGTCTTTGGCAGAATTAGGGGTTGCTGGAGCCATGAGCTATGCACTATATGGACCCTTAGACAGAGAAGAACATGGAAAAATCAATGCCTTTATGATTCTCTTCAAAAAATTATATAGAATCATTGGCTTTTCTATTTTTATACTGGGCGCTATACTTTCTTTATTTCTTCCTTATATGATAAAGGATTATACGGTAAACAGTGAAGTATATTTGATTTTTTTCCTCTTTGTTTTTAATTCTGCTTCTAGCTATTTTTTCTCCTATAAACGAACCTTGCTTTATGTCGATCAGCGTAATTATATGATGACTTTGATTGACTTTGGATTAAATACTCTTCGCGTATGCTTGCAAATCGGAATTTTATTCTTTACCAAAAATTATATCTTTTATCTATTGATCAGTATCATCATGAATTTTATAGGGAATATCATCATGTCGCGGATTGTAGACAGATTGTATGGTTACTTGTTTAAGAATGAGATAACACCCATTAATCAGGAGGAAAAAGGAAAATTTATCCGAAATATCAAAGGAAATATAGTCGGTAGTATTGGAGAAACGATTGTTTTTCAAACAGATAGTATTCTAATGGCAAGTTTTGTCAGCTTAGCAGCTATAGGTATTTACGGGAATTATACCTATGTTTTAGGATTTCTTTCACTGATTTTAAATACTGTGATTAATTCAGTTGTTTCTTCCGTAGGTAACTTAGTCCATTCGGAGTCTACGACAGTAGCAGATATGGTTAAATTCCTAAAAAAATTCCAGTTTATTACTTTTAGCCTGATTTATTTTGCTAGCTTAGGTTATTTAATGTTCATTCATCCATTTATGACTATCTGGTTAGGTGAGAGTTTTTCATTTAATTATACGATTGAGATTTTGATCGTCCTTCATTTTTTCCTAACTTTTTATAGAAGACCGATTCTAACGTTGATTTCAGTTTATGGATTAAGTTATGAGCAAAATAAAAAAGTTATCGTCGAGATTTTATTAAATATTTCCCTTTCACTCTACTTTTTAGTGATTTTAGATTTAGGGGTATCTGGAATTTTATTGGGTACGATTTGTTCAACAGTCTTGACCTGTACATGGTATGAACCCTATAGCGCCTTTAAGTATGGATTGAAAGCTTCCTCAAAGGATTTTTTTAAAACATTGTTACAAGATTTCACTGTCGCAGGGATAAGCTTTCTACTTTTGAGTTTGCTGGATAACTACCTCTTAACTCAGCTAGATTTCATTTTCGGTTTGATCATCAAAATCGTCCTTTATTTGATAGTATTGGGTGTCTACGTTTTCCTATTTAGAAATCATGAAGGCGGTAGACAAATCATACTGATGATTCAAAAAGTATTAAAGTTAAAAAAATAAGGAGAAATCAATGAAAAGAATATTGGTTTGTGGTCTGGTTCCAGATGTTGGTGGCTTGGAAAAAATTGTTCTAGATTTTTATAACCATATTGATACCTCTGAATTTGAACTGGAATTTTTACTACAAGGTCCTGAAGATGTTGAATTTAGTGATCATTTTAAAAAGCTTTGTCGCAATCCTCTAGTCGTTCATAGAATCCCCAAGTTAAGACCTCATATCCAGCAAGCCTTAAAAGAATGGGATGATTTTTTTAAGAAGAATGCTCATCGTTATGATATTTTATGGTCCAATCAAAACGGCCTGACTCATCTAGAATTTTTAAAATTAGCAAAGAAATATGGGATAGAAAAAAGAATCGTTCATGGACATTGTGCGACAGCAGATAAATTTTATCGTTTTATTCACCCAATTAATCGACTTTTTGTCGGAAAATATGCAACAGATTTTTGGGCCTGTGGAACAGAAGCATTGAATCATTTTTATCATGGTCAAGAAAGAAAAAAAGCCTTGGTTATTCATAATGCCATTGAAGTTGAGAAGTTTTTATATGATCAAGAAATGCAAACCCAACTTCGAAAGGAGTATCAGATCCCTGAAAATTGTTTGGTCATTGGGCAAGTTTCCCGCTTAAATGAGAAACAAAAAAATCAAAGTTTCTGTATTAAGGTCTTTTCTGAAATCGTCAAAAAAGAACCAAATTCCCGTTTAGTTTTTATCGGAAGAGGTGATACTGCATTTTTAGAAAATGTGGCAAAAGAATATGGTGTAGAAGATAAAGTCATTTTTACAGGATTGACCACTAATGTCGGAAAAATGCTAAATTTATTAGATGTGTTCTTCTTCCCATCTAATTTTGAAGGATTGCCAATTGTACTCATTGAAGCACAAGCAAATGGATTACCTGTTGTAACTGCAAATCATTTACCAGATGCAAGAATACTAGATAACTACGATAACAGCCTGTCTTTGAAAGACTCTCTTGAAGAATGGGCGGATAAAATTTTGTCAGTCAGAAATAATCGGGAACTTGATACAGAAAAGGTGAAACAGCTAATAGATGAAAATGGCTACGAGATCGAATCTGCAACCAGACAGTTGGAAAAGTTATTTGATGAGTGATTAAAAGTTGATGGAGAGGACATGAATGTCTTCTCTAATTTTATTTCTATCAGATTATCACACGTTAGTTTCATAAATAAAATTATGGCTAGGCTATTTTAATAGTACTTCTAAAAGCTATTTTATCAGCAGAATAATTAACTTAATTACAAGGGAATACAACTAAGTTTATATTTAATAATCTCATGGATTAGAGATGGCTATTTGTCGGAGGTTAATATATCAAAAAATGAGATTGCATTCAATTTTTCTTAATAAAGTAGCTTTTCTAGACAAAAGCTTATGCAAAAAAGAGTAATTTATGATAGAATATAAGGCAAGAAAGAAAACGTTTTTACAATTTTTTCAACCCGAAGGAGATATATTATGGCTACTATTCAATGGTTTCCTGGTCACATGTCTAAAGCGCGTCGACAGGTGCAGGAAAATTTAAAATTTGTTGATTTTGTAACGATTTTGGTGGATGCTCGTTTACCTCTATCTAGTCAAAATCCTATGTTGACAAAGATTGTTGGTGATAAACCAAAACTCTTGATTTTAAACAAGGCGGACTTGGCTGATCCAGCAATGACCAAGGAATGGCGTCAGTATTTTGAATCACAGGGAATCCAGACGCTGGCTATCAACTCCAAAGAGCAAGTGACTGTAAAAGTTGTAACAGACGCGGCTAAAAAGCTCATGGCTGATAAGATTGCTCGTCAGAAGGAACGTGGTATCAAGATTGAAACCTTGCGTACCATGATTATTGGGATTCCAAACGCTGGTAAATCAACTCTCATGAACCGTTTAGCTGGTAAGAAGATTGCCGTTGTCGGCAACAAACCAGGTGTTACCAAGGGGCAACAATGGCTTAAAACCAACAAAGACTTGGAAATCTTAGATACGCCAGGGATTCTTTGGCCTAAATTTGAGGATGAAACTGTTGCACTGAAACTGGCCTTGACTGGAGCTATCAAAGACCAGTTGCTTCCTATGGATGAGGTGACCATTTTTGGTATCAATTATTTCAAAGAACATTATCCAGAAAAGCTGGCTGAACGCTTCAAACAAATGAAAATTGAAGAAGAAGCGCCTGTTATTATTATGGATATGACCCGTGCTCTCGGTTTCCGTGACGACTATGATCGTTTTTACAGTCTCTTCGTGAAGGAAGTCCGCGATGGCAAACTCGGTAACTATACCTTAGATACATTGGAAGACCTCGATGGCGACGATTAAAGAAATCAAAGAACTCCTTGCAACAGTCAAGGAGTTAGAAAGCCCTATTTTTTTAGAACTTGAAAAGGATAATCGCTCTGGAGTTCAAAAGGAAATCAGCAAGCGTAAAAAAGCCATTCAGGCAGAATTGGATGAGGATCTTCGTTTGGAATCCATGCTTTCCTACGAAAAAGAACTTTTCAATCAAGGGTTGACCTTGATAGCAGGTGTTGATGAAGTCGGCCGCGGTCCTCTAGCTGGGCCTGTAGTTGCTGCAGCCGTCATCTTACCTAAAAATTGTAAGATTAGAGGTCTCAACGACAGCAAGAAAATTCCTAAAAAGAAACATCTGGAAATTTTCCAAGCCGTTCAAAACCAAGCCTTGTCAATCGGAATCGGTATCATGGATAATCAGGTCATTGACCAAGTCAATATCTATGAAGCAACCAAACTGGCTATGCAGGAAGCAATCTCCCAGCTCAGTCCGCAACCTGAACACCTCTTAATTGATGCCATGAAACTGGAGTTGCCCATTTCACAAACATCTATCATCAAAGGAGATGCCAATTCCCTCTCGATTGCAGCGGCTTCAATAGTAGCCAAGGTGACACGTGATGAATTGATGAAGGAATACGACCAGCGGTTCCCTGGCTATGATTTTGCTACTAATGCAGGATATGGAACTGCTAAACACCTAGAAGGACTTGAAAAATTAGGAGTTACCCCGATTCACCGAATCAGTTTTGAACCAGTTAAATCACTGGTTTCAGGAGAAAAAGAAAGTTAAGTTAGAAGGAATGATTATGGAGGAACAGTCAGAAACACTCAGTTCCAAGAAAGAATTTGCCTTTGCCTCAAGCACCATACTATCCCAAGTTGGACGAGGAATCATTGTGGGACTCGTTGTCGGGCTCATCGTCGGATCCTTTCGGTTTTCAATCGAAAAAGGCTTCCACCTGATACAAGGACTTTATCAAGAACAAGCGCACTTAGTGCGCAATCTTTTTATCATTGGTCTATTTTATTTAATAGTTTGTTGGCTCAGTGCGAAATTAACTCGATCAGAAAAAGATATCAAGGGTTCAGGAATTCCTCAAGTCGAAGCCGAATTAAAGGGACTCATGACCCTCAACTGGTGGGGCGTACTTTGGAAAAAATATATTTTAGGAATTCTTGCTATTGCTAGCGGTCTTATGCTGGGGCGTGAAGGACCAAGCATTCAACTCGGAGCGGTCGGCGGTAAAGGAATTGCCAAATGGCTCAAATCCAGTCCAGTAGAGGAACGTTCCCTAATTGCGAGTGGAGCTGCCGCTGGTCTAGCTGCAGCCTTTAATGCACCAATTGCAGGTCTTCTCTTTGTCGTAGAAGAAGTCTATCATCACTTTTCTCGCTTTTTCTGGGTATCTACTCTCGCAGCTAGTCTCGTAGCAAACTTTGTTTCTTTACTCATATTTGGCCTAACACCCGTACTGGATATGCCAGACAATATCCCACTCATGACTCTAGACCAGTATTGGATTTACCTCCTTATGGGAGTTTTTCTTGGACTATCTGGTTTTCTCTATGAGAAAGCTGTACTTAATGTTGGCAGTGTTTATGATTGGATTGGTCAAAAAATCCATTTGGATAGAGCTTATTATCCAATTCTGGCTTTCATTCTCATCATACCAGTGGGGATTTTCTTACCACAAATCCTTGGTGGTGGGAATCAGCTGGTTCTTTCCTTAACTGAGCAAGATTTTAGTTTCCAAGTTCTATTAGTTTACTTTTTGATTCGCTTTGTTTGGAGCATGATTAGTTATGGAAGTGGCCTTCCAGGAGGTATTTTCCTACCAATTTTGGCGCTTGGCTCCTTACTTGGAGCTCTAGTTGGTGTTATTTGTGTCAATCTTGGACTTGTCAGTCAGGAGCAATTCCCTATATTTGTCATTCTAGGAATGAGTGGTTATTTTGGAGCAATATCCAAGGCTCCCTTAACTGCTATGATTCTGGTAACCGAAATGGTAGGAGATATTCGCAATCTCATGCCACTCGGACTAGTGACCCTAGTTGCCTACATCATCATGGATTTACTCAAGGGTGCTCCAGTCTATGAGGCCATGCTAGAAAAAATGTTGCCAGAAGAAGCGACAGATGAAGGAGAAGTCACTCTCATTGAAATCCCTGTTTCTGACAAAATCGCTGGAAAACAGGTTCATGAACTCAACCTACCACATAATATCCTCATCACCACCCAAGTCCATAACGGTAAAAGTCAAACCGTTAACGGTTCAACCAGAATGTATCTCGGAGATATGATTCACCTAGTTATTCCAAAAAGTGAAATTGGGAAAGTCAAAGATTTGTTGTTGTAGGAGTTTTTACATAATTTATGTTATGTAAAAAATAAACTTCTTAATTAATTAAATATATTAGAAAACCGATTCTCAGCAATGAGATCGGTTATTTTTTACTTACAAGATATCTCACGTACAAGTAACTGAACTTTGGTAAAAATAAGATTATAATTAAGTTAGAAATGATAATGCATAAAGATAGAAAGGAGTTTACTGTATCAAATCTGTACAGTAAGATTAAAATCATGAAAAAGAAAACAATAGCAATTATACAATGTATTTTGTATCTCATAGCTCCTTATATAGCTCTTCAGTTGTGTAGTATTAACAGAAGTTTAGTGGGTGAGTTCTTTATTATTTTCTTTATTCTGTTGACTATTTCATTCTGGTTTAGTATTTGGAAACTAGAAAAAGCACTAGCTAATGATTCACAATAGAAACTCCGAAGACTTATCTAAGTCTTTTTTAAAAACTCTATAATTTCTTTCCGAAAAACTATAATTTTCTTGAAAAATATATGAGTCTATGCTATACTACTAGTAGACTTATTAATGGAGAAAACACATGAAACGTGAGATTTTACTAGAACGAATCGACAAATTAAAACAAATCATGCCCTGGTATGTTCTGGAATACTACCAATCTAAGCTGGCTGTGCCCTACAGTTTTACAACCCTGTACGAATACCTCAAGGAATACGATCGATTTTTTAACTGGGTTTTGGAGTCTGGTATTTCAAACGCCGATAAAATGGCTGATATTCCTTTATCTGTCTTGGAAAATATGTCTAAGAAAGACATGGAATCCTTTATCCTTTACCTACGTGAACGTCCTTTGCTGAATTCTAATACAACCAAACAAGGAGTTTCACAGACCACTATAAATCGGACCTTATCAGCACTTTCTAGTCTTTACAAGTATCTGACCGAGGAGGTTGAAAACGATCAGGGAGAGCCTTATTTTTATCGTAATGTAATGAAGAAAGTTTCAACAAAGAAAAAGAAAGAAACGCTCGCTGCCAGAGCTGAAAACATCAAGCAAAAACTCTTTCTAGGTGATGAAACAGAAGGTTTTCTAACTTATATCGACCAAGAGTACCCGCAACAGCTCTCAAATCGTGCTCTCTCATCTTTTAACAAAAATAAAGAACGTGATTTGGCCATTATTGCCCTTCTCTTAGCGTCTGGTGTCCGCTTATCTGAAGCTGTTAATCTGGATCTAAGAGATCTCAATCTAAAAATGATGGTTATCGATGTCACTCGAAAAGGGGGCAAACGTGACTCGGTCAATGTCGCTGCTTTTGCTAAGCCTTATTTAGAGAATTATCTAGCCATTCGTAATCAACGCTATAAGACAGAAAAAACAGATACAGCCCTTTTTTTGACTCTCTACAGAGGAGTTCCTAATCGTATCGATGCTTCCAGCGTTGAGAAAATGGTTGCTAAGTACTCTGAGGACTTCAAAGTCCGTGTAACACCCCATAAACTACGACATACCCTAGCAACCAGGCTCTATGATGCCACTAAATCGCAAGTTTTGGTCAGTCACCAGCTAGGACATGCCAGCACACAAGTCACTGACCTCTATACCCATATCGTTAATGATGAACAAAAGAATGCTCTAGACAGTTTATAAAATACATAAAATAAATTATGTAATATATGGTTTTTAAAAAAGAAGCTGGTCCTACAACCAACTTCTTTTTGATTTATCCAACTACCGCTTCAGCGATTTCTTCACGGCTAATACCAGCGAAATAGCGTGTGATATCAATGGTTTCTAACGCCTTAAGGACATCTTCGCGTTCGTATTTCACCCCACGAAGGACATCTTCTACTGCAGCAACATCTTCAATACCAAAGAAGTCACCGTAAATCTTGATGTCTTGGATTTTTGATTCGAGAACATTAGCAAAGACTTCCACCTTACCACTAGTGAATTTTGTTCCACGACGGACGTTAAATTCAGGTGATTTACCATAGTTCCAGTCCCAAGTTCCAAACTTAGTATCTTTGATACGGTTAATTTCAGCTAGTTCTTCCTCAGAAAAAACGTATTCTGTCATCTCTGGATACTCTTTTTTCATGTATTCCAAGAGTAAGTCACGGAATTCTTCGACTGTGATTTTTTCTGGTAATTCATTGATAATATTGGTTACACGAGCACGAACCGATTTCACACCTTTTGATTCAAATTTATCTTTTGAAACCTTAAGGGCATTTGCTAGGACTGACAAATCAACGTCAAAGAGCAAGCAACCATGGTGCATGATACGACCGTTGATATAGGCTTGAGCATTGCCACAGAATTTCTTTCCATCAATCTCAAGGTCATTACGGCCTGTGAACTCAGCTTTAACCCCAAGTTGAGCCAAAGTATTGATAACTGGAGTTGAAAAACTCTTGAAGTCAAAAGCTTTGTTTTCATCTTCTTTTGAGATGATCGTGTAGTTGAGGTTATTTAAATCGTGGTAAACAGCTCCACCACCGCTGATACGGCGAACTACCTCGATGCCATTTTCGCGAACATAATCACGGTTGATTTCTTCGATGGTATTCTGGTGACGACCAACAATGATAGATGGCTTGTTAATCCAAAGTAGGAAAATTTGATCCTCATCCAAAAGGTGTTTAAAGGCGTATTCTTCCAAGGCAATATTAAAGGCAGTGTCGTTTGAATGATTGATAATGTATTTCATGATATCCCTTTATACGATAGAGACTGGAAAACACCTTTCCAGTCTAATCTATCTTTCTTTTATTTTTTCTTAGGTGAATGGATGGCCATTCCTAAAACATCCGCAAATGCTTCGTACATCACTTCAGAGTAGGTTGGGTGTCCGTGGATAGTCTTCAGCATTTCTTCAACAGTAATTTCCATTTCGATAATGCTCGATGCTTCATTGATCAATTCTGCAGCTGCAGGACCGATGATATGAACACCAAGGATTTCTCCGTATTTCTTATCCGCAATAACTTTAACGAAACCTTGAGCTGCATCCGATGCAATAGCACGACCGTTAGCAGCAAAGTTGAACTTACCGATGGCTACATCGTATTTCTCACGGGCTTGTTCTTCTGTCAAACCTACTGCTGCTACTTCAGGAAGAGTGTAGATAGCTGCAGGAGTCAAATTCAATTTGGCAACAGCATGATTTCCTTTAAGGGCATTTTCAGCGGCAACTTCACCCATACGGAAAGCTGCGTGAGCCAACATCTTAGTACCATTAATATCACCTGGTGCGTAGATACCTGGAACAGAAGTTTCCATGTATTCGTTGACCTTGATACGACCACGATCCAATTCAAACTCAACCTCTCCAATACCTTCAAGGTCTGGCACACGACCGATTGAAAGAAGAGCTTTATTTGCAATGATATCGTCTTTTCCTTCAACTTTAATACGAAGTTGACCATTTTCTTCGATGATTTCTTGCAGTTTAGTACCAGTCAAGATGGTCATTCCTTTACGTTCAAGGATCAAGCGAAGGTTCTTAGAAACTTCTGAATCCATAGCTGGCACGATACGATCCATCATTTCGATAACAGTCACTTTTGAACCAAATGTCATGAAGGCCTGACCGAGCTCGATACCGACAACACCACCACCGATGATAACAAGACTTTCTGGTACTTCGTTCATTTCAAGGATGTCGTCGCTGGTCATGACAAGTGGAGATTCCATACCAGGGATGTTGATCTTGCTGACTTTTGAACCACCAGCAAGGATGATTTTCTTGGTTTCAAGTAATTCAGAGCCATTTACCAAGACGTTCTTGTCTTTAGTAATGGTACCAATTCCTTTATGAACAGTAACTCCGTAGCTACGAAGAAGACCAGCAACTCCACCAACCAAAGTATTGACTACCTTAGACTTGGTTTCAAGGAGTTTGTCCATATCAACAGTGAAGTTAGGATTTTCAATCACAATACCACGATTTGCAGCATGACCGATATTTTCAATAATTTCAGCGTTATGTAGGTAGGTTTTAGTTGGGATACATCCACGGTTCAAGCAGGTTCCACCGAGTTCAGATTTCTCAACAAGGGCAACCTTCCCACCGAGTTGGGCAGCTTTAATGGCTGCAACATAACCAGCAGGACCTCCACCAATCACAACGATATCAAAAGCATCATCGCTCTTACCATCATCGTTTGAAGCACTTGCTGTAGGTACAGGGCTAGCTTCTGGCGCTGCTGCTCCAGCTGTTGGGATATTTTCCCCTTCTTCGCCAAGGTAACCGATAACTTCCGTTACAGGGACTGTTTCACCGTCCCCTTTGAGGATAGCAATCAAGTACCCATCTTCTTCGGCTTCCAATTCCATGCTGACTTTATCAGTCATGATTTCCAAAAGGATTTCTCCTTCTTTTACAAATTCTCCGACTTTTTTATTCCATTGGACGATTTGTCCTTCTGTCATATCCACGCCGGCTTTTGGCATAATTACTTCTAAGGCCATGTCTTCCTTCCTTTATCTATATCTTAAAAATGAATACTCTTGTACTTAAATCAACATTGAGATTGGATTTTCAATCAATTCTTTCAAGTCTTTCATAAACTTAGCACCAGCCATACCATCTACGACACGGTGGTCAATTGTTAAACCAAGGCTCATGATTGGGCGAATCACAATTTCACCATTGACTACAACTGGCTTCTCGATTGTCGAACTCACACCAAGGATAGCTGAGTTTGGTTGGTTAATGATAGGACCAAAGGACTGAACACCAAACATTCCCAAATTACTGATTGTGAAGGTTGAATTTTGCAGTTCACTTGGAGCCAATTTACCATCCAAGGTACGACCGATGACATCCTTGAAGGCTACAACCAGTTCTGAAAGACTCATCTTCTCAGCATTGTAAACAACAGGTGTCATCAATCCATTATCCATCCCAACTGCCATGGCAAGATTGACATAGTTGTGAGTGATAATGGTCTTGCCATCTTCTGTCAATGAAGCGTTGATGTATGGGTGTTTCATAAGAGTCTTAACAACTGCAAGTGAAAGAAGGTCTGTTACAGTAGTCTTCTTCCCAGTTGCTTCCATGATTGGCTCAAGAACCTTCTTACGAAGAGCCAACATTTCAGTCATATCAACTTCATAGTTGAGGGTGAAGGTTGGCGCAGTTAAGTAAGATTCAACCATACGTTGGGCAATAACCTTACGCATTGGTGTCATTGGAATACGCTCGATTTCACCGTATGGTGTTACGTTATCAGGAACTTCTTCCACTTTTTCAATCTGAGCAGGAGACTTGATGGTATCGTTTTCGATATTTTCAGGAAGCAAGGCCAAAACATCCTTCTTCATGATTTTACCACGATGACCGGTTCCTTGGATTTCCTGCCAAGCAATATTATGTTCGAGGGCAATTCGTTTTGCAAGTGGCGAAATGCGAACCACGTTTGTGTCTTTATAAGTTTCCACGTCTTCTTTGTGGACACGACCGTTTGCACCTGAGCCAGAAACGTCGTAGAGGTTGATCCCTAAATCATCCGCTAACTTTCTAGCTGCAGGAGTCGCTCTTAGCTTGTCATCAGCCATGACCTCTCCAATTCTATACTAAGATATTAAGGACGAAGAGGGCAATGAAAAAATAGGAGATTGACGATGTGTTCGATGAACACAAGGAAATCTATCTTTTTTTCGAAGACCTCCGTCCGAATTCAATTAAATGATACTAAGGGCGTTAAAAGCGACTGAAAAATAGGAAATCGACGATGGATTCGATGAAGCCAAGGAGATTTATCTTTTTTCCGAGCTTTTAGCCCGTGTTCAACTCTACAAGTAACTTGGACACGAAACGCGTCTCAAGTTACTACGGTTGCCGCTATTTGGCGGTCAACCTTGTAGACTTACTAATTCATTCGTCGAATATTATCGATTCGACTCACTCATGTCGCAACTCTTCAAATCATTTGGATACAAAATGTATCTCAAGTTACTAAAGTTAAAAACAGCAAAGGTTTTACATAATTCAATTTATGTAATTCTATTCTTTATTATATGTTTTACGGATGGCATCTTTGATGCTTTCAACGGTTGGAATCATTGCATTTTCTAGGTTTTGTGCATAAGGCATTGGCACATCTTCTCCTGCGCAACGACGGATTGGTGCATCTAGATAGTCAAATGCTTCCGATTCTGAAATAATAGCTGAAATCTCTCCGATATAGCCGCTTGTTTTATGGGCATCGTTAACCAGAACAACTTTACCAGTCTTCTTAACTGAGTTAATGATAATCTCCTTATCAAGCGGAACAAGGGTGCGTGGGTCAACAATCTCAACAGAAATTCCTTCTTCTGCTAATTCTTCAGCTGCTTGAACCACACGGCGAAGCATTTTTCCATAAGTAACAACTGTTACATCCGTACCTTCACGTTTGATTTCCCCAACTCCAAGTGGAATCGTATAGTCTGGATCAACTGGTACTTCCCCTTTTTGGTTAAATTCTGACTTGTACTCAAGAATGATAACAGGGTTATTATCACGGATAGAAGACTTAAGCAATCCTTTCATGTCCGCAGGTGTACCTGGTGCCACAACCTTAAGACCAGGAATGTGAGTAAACCAAGACTCTAGTGATTGCGAGTGCTGGGCTGCAGAACCAACTCCATTACCAGCAGCGCATCGAACAGTCATTGGAACCTGTCCCTTACCACCAAACATATAGCGTGTTTTAGCAGCTTGGTTGACGATATTGTCCATGGCAATGACCGAGAAGTCCATAAAGGTCATATCAACGATTGGACGAAGGCCTGTCATGGCTGCTCCTGCTGCTGCTCCAGAGATGGCAGCTTCAGAAATCGGACAGTCACGGACACGTTCTGGACCAAATTCTTCAAGCATTCCAACAGAAGTTCCGAAGTCTCCTCCGAAGACACCGACGTCTTCTCCCATCAAGAACACATTTTCATCGCGACGCATTTCCTCAGACATAGCAAGGATAATGGTGTCACGGAAGGACATTGTTTTTGTTTCCATTTTATCTCTTTCTCCTTAGTCTGCGTAAATATCTTCAAATGCTGATTCAAGTGGTGGGAATGGACTTTCTTCCGCAAATTTAACAGAAGCTTCTACTGCTTCCTTGACTTGCGCTTGGATTTCTTCCAATTCTTCGGCACTTGCAATAGTGTTTTCAATGAGGTACTTGCGAAGGTTTTCGATCGGGTCTTTTTGTTTCCACAACTCCACTTCTTCACGCGTACGATATTTACCAGGGTCAGATGATGAGTGACCGAGCCAACGATAAGTGACACTTTCAATCAAGACTGGACCATTACCACTGCGAACATGATCTACGGCTTTCTTAAATCCTTCATAGACGTCGATGACATTGTTACCGTCTTCGATGAACATTCCAGGAATTCCATAAGCAGCGCTACGTTGATGGATATGTTCTACATTAGTCATTTTCTTGATATCCGCAGAGATACCGTAACCGTTGTTAATGCAATAGAAAATGACTGGCAGGTTCCAGATAGAAGCCATATTTACTGCTTCGTGGAAAACACCTTCGTTGGTCGCACCATCTCCAAAGAAGCAGACAACGATTTTACCAGTATTTTGCATTTGTTGACTGAGGGCCGCACCGACAGCGATTCCCATACCACCACCTACGATACCATTGGCACCAAGGTTACCAGCATCAAGGTCAGCAATATGCATAGATCCACCTTTACCTTTACAGGTTCCAGTATATTTACCGAGGATTTCAGCCATCATTCCATTGAGGTCAATTCCTTTGGCAATAGCTTGCCCGTGACCACGGTGGTTTGATGTGATCAAATCGTCTGGGTTGAGAGCCAACATAGCACCCACGTTAGCTGCCTCTTCTCCAACAGAAAAGTGCGTCATTCCTGGCACTTTCCCTTTCTTTACTAATTGCGCAATTTTTAAGTCAATACGACGGATTTCTTCCATCTTACGTAACATCTCTAGCAAAAGATTTTTATCTAAAATTGACATCTTCTTGCCTTTCTAAGTTTCTTCTTACCTTACTATTTTACCGTTTTTGACAAATACTGTCAAAGTTTTTCTAAAGAAAATTTCACAAAATAAAAAAGAAAACCCCATTGGAATAAGGGATTTCCTTATCAAGAATATTTTTTCACAAACTTTTTAGTGTTTATATTTTTCTAAAGATTCAAATCTCTTCATAATCACAGTTAAACGCCAACGGTAGAGAACTCCACTCACAACCAAACTAATAATCAAGCCGATCCAGTAAGAATAAGCTCCAAAATCTGTTAGGGAATCAAATAGCATAGCCACTGGGATTGTTACGCCCCAATAACCAAGCAAACCAAGGTAAAAAGGAATAACGGTATCCTTATAGCCCCGTAAAATTCCCTGGAGCGGTGCCGCAAAGGTATCTGCTAACTGAAAGAAAAGACTATAAGTTAAAAAGCGCGCTGTCAAATCGATAAATTCTGGATCGTTACCATAAAGACTAGCCACATTTCCCCTAAAAATGTAAAGGAAGGTTAAGGTGAAGGCCGCAAAAATGAGAGCTGTCCATCTTCCTAGACCAATATAGGTTTTCGCATCATCAAATCGCTTGGCTCCCACTTCATAGGAAACGACAATAGCCATAGCCGATGAAATACTCATAGGAAAGGCGTACATGAGAGTTGAAAAATTCATAGCTGACTGGTGACTAGCGATAATCAAGGATGAGAACTTAGCCATAATCAAACCAACCACGGAAAAGATAGCCACTTCCGCAAAGACAGTTCCCCCAATAGGCAGACCTAAACGAACTCCTTCCCTGATTTTATCCATATTAAGCGGAATGCGTTTCTCAAAATGCAAGGCTTTAAGCTTCTCCTGTTTAAATAAAACCAGAACAGAAATTCCCAGCAAGACCCAATAAGCCAATGAAGTACCTAAACCAGAGCCCGCACCCCCTAATTCTGGAACACCAAAGGCTCCGAAAATCAAGAGATAGTTAAATCCACTATTGAGAGGAAGTAACAAAAGCATGAGGTACATGGACAGTTTGGTCAACCCCAGCGAATCCAGCAAGGAACGAATGACACTAAAGAGCAACAAGGGGATAATCCCGATAGATAAAAACCAGAGATAGCGAACCGCTACTGCTGCCACTGGTGCTTCTAGTCCGATATGATTTAAAACGGGTGGTGCCAGGAAAACTACCAGTCCCAGCAAGACCACAGATAACCCCAAGGCCAGATAGATGAATTGGTAAAAATCAGACGCAACCTCTTCCTTTTTCCCTCTCCCAAGATGGTGACCAATGATGGGCACCAAGGCTGACACAATCCCTGTTAGGAAGGTAAAGAAAGGATTCCAGATACTGGTTGCCATAGATACACCAGCCAAGTCCATGGTATTGTATTGACCTGTCATAGTCGTATCAACAAAGGAGGCAGAATAATTGGCAAATTGATAAATCAGGATAGGGAAAAATATCTTTAAAAATAAGATAAACTTGTCTTTGAAATGATGGGTTTGGTACATATAGGCTCTCTATTCTTTTTGTTTACAGAGCAGACTCCCCCTAGTTTTGATAGACGATTTGTCCCTTACAGATGGTATATTTAACCTGCCCTTTTAAGGTTTCACCGATGAATGGTGAATTAGCTGCTTTCGAAGCAAAATGGGAGTCCACAAGGCGGTCAGCCTTAGCATCAAAAATAGTGATATCTGCTGGACCATTCTCAGCCAAGTAACCTGCTTCAAAGTTGTAAAGTTTGGCTGGGTTGTAGGTCATCTTTTCAAGCAATTCCATCAAGGTCAATTCCCCAGCTTCTACCAAATAAGTTAAACCGAGAGAAAGAGATGTTTCCAAACCAGTCATACCAGATGGCGCTTTGGTAATATCCTCGACATTTTTTTCATCCGCATGGTGAGGCGCGTGATCAGTTGCGATAACTGTGATAACACCTGACTTGAGACCTTCGATAACGGCACGACGGTCTGATTCCAAACGAAGTGGCGGATTCATCTTAGCATTGCTTCCTTGTGTCAAAAGGAGCGCTTCGGTCTTAGAAAAATGCTGTGGCGCTACTTCTGCTGTGACTTGTGCACCTAGCCCCTGAGCAAACTCAACTACTTTAACACTTTCTTCCTTAGACAAATGCTGGATGTGAACATGGGCCTTAGTTGCATAGGCAATCATGACATCACGCGCCATCATAGCATACTCAGCTACCCCAGTTGCACCACAGATATGGAAATGATCTTTAGCGATATTTTCATTAAAGCCAAGAATACCGTTCAAACCTGGATCTTCCTCATGAAGACTAATAAAGGTATTAAGCTTTTTAGCTTCCTCCATGGCTTCCTTAACAACTTTACTACTTTCAAGCGGGATACCGTCGTCTGAGAAACCAACAGCTCCAGCTTCTAAAAGTGCTTTAAAGTCAGTCAAATCTTGCCCATTAAAATTCTTAGTAATGGTCGCAACCGTCTTAACATTGATTTTTTCCTTGGCAGCAGATTGAAGAACATCTTTCAAAGTCTCAACGTCTGAAATGGTTGGACTAGTATTAGCCATCATGACAACAGTTGTAAAACCACCTGCAGCGGCTGCTAGGGCACCGGTATGAATGTCTTCTTTATGTGTTTGACCAGGTTCACGGAAATGAACATGAATATCGACCAAGCCAGGAGCAACTACAAGACCAGTAGCATCAATCGATTCTGCTCCTTCTTCCGTAATCTCAGTTGCAATTTTGACAATTTTCCCATCTTGGACTAAGACATCGCACACTTGATCCAAACCAGACTTGGGATCCATTACACGACCGTTTTTGATTAGTAGCATCTGCTTTCTCCTTTATTCATAGAAATCAACTTGGGTATCCAACAATTTATCCCCATCATAAACAAACTTGGCTGAAAAGAAGGGTTTATCTTCTAAAAGCCACCCAACAAAGGTATGGTCACCTTCCCAAGTCGGCTTACTCAAAACCTCATCATAGGGAACCCATTCTAGCGTTCCCTCATTGCAGTCAACCAAGTCACCCTCGAACTCCGTCACCTTAAAAACATAGGTGTACCAGTCTAAATCTGGTGTGAATTCAGGAAAAGTGATGACACCTTTTAGAACTGGCTTGGCTTTGAGCCCTGTTTCTTCAAGGATTTCACGCGCCGCGCATTCCTGAGGCGTCTCTCCTCGCTCTAGCTTACCACCCACACCAATCCATTTTCCTTCATGGACATCATTTGGCTTCTTATTACGATGGAGCATGAGCAGTTCTTTCCCGTTATCAATGTAGCAAATCGTCGCTAACTGAGGCATATTTTCTCCTTATCTAAGCCAATCGATTGGCTCTTGTCCTGTCTCTTTTAAGAATGCATTGGCCTTGGAAAAAGGCTTGGAACCCCAAAATCCTCTATAAACTGACAAAGGACTTGGATGGGCTGATTCGATAATCAAGTGATGAGGATTGGTAACCAAGGCCTTCTTCTTACGTGCATAAGCTCCCCAGAGTACAAAAACGACTGGTCTATCTAGATGATTGACCACCTGAATTACAGCATCCGTAAAAGGCTCCCATATCTGACCAGCATGACCATTGGCCCGTCCAGCAGGAACAGTCAAACAAGCATTAAGAAGCAAGACCCCTTGCTCAGCCCAAGCTGTCAAATCATGAGATTTCTTAACCCCGATATCGTCTGACAATTCCTTCAAGATATTTTGCAGGGATGGCGGAGCTGGAATAGAGTCCGGTACAGAAAAACTCAAGCCCTGCGCTTGACCTGGCCCGTGATAGGGATCTTGCCCTAGAATCACCACCTTAACGTCTTCTAGGGGTGTGGTCAAGAGAGCCTGAAAAATCTTTTCCTTGGGTGGATAAATAGTCCCCTGAGCATAGACCTGATTCATAAACTGATTGATTTTCCCGAAATAACCCTCAGGTAATTGCTCCTTAATCAAAGCATGCCAAGACGAATGTTCCATAGCCGACTCCTTCGTTTTTACTGCCTCTATTATAGCAAAAAGTGGCTTTCTAAACCACTTTTTACAGTTTATCTAAATAATCCAGCAAGTCTTGATAAGAATGAACTTCGTAGGTTGGCTGGGCTTGTGTCTTATTTTCCAGATGATGGGGATTGTACCAAATAGTATCAATCCCAGCATTATTGCCACCTTGAATGTCGGCGGTTAGAGAGTCTCCAATCATCAGCGTCTTTTCTTTGCTAAAACCTGCAATCTGTTGACCAATTTTTTCATAAAAAAGAGCATCCGGCTTTTGTGTTTGCAACTGTTCAGAGATAAAGACTTGGTTGAAATAGGGAGCCAGACCAGATTGTCCCAAACGACCTGTCTGAATGGCAATAATGCCATTTGTCGCAGCATACAAGTCATAATCACGATCGATGAGACTGTCCAAAAGTTCATGAGCGCCTGAAATCGTTTGTCCCTGTTGTGCTAGGTAAAATTGGTAACGCTGGGCTAGAAAACTACCGTCTTTTTCCTGTCCAAAATGAGAAAATAAACGAGAAAAGCGCGTGTTAACCAGCTCTTGTTTACTGATTTTCTTTTGCTCTAAGTCCTTCCAGAGAGCCTTGTTCATCGGAACATAATAGTCTTTATAAGCCTGAATATCTGCAACTCCTTCTTCTTTTAGAAGTTGCGTTAAAGCCACATCCTCAGCAGCATCAAAATCAAGCAAGGTGTGGTCGAGATCGAAAAGTAGAAATTTGTAGGACAATTTGAGAGTTTTCCTTTCTGAAAAAGCGTTATGAATATTATAGCATAAAGTAAGAAAGCCATATCAATTTATTCCATCTATTTGACATACAATTATCACAACTAAAGGCTACAAGTATACTTATAAATCACTCTTCTAGACTTTTGATTGTCAAAATCTTTCAGAATAGAACAATTCTATCTATCGAACATCCTAACTTCATAAATATTTATGCAATTCTAGGCCTAGAATTCCTATAAACTAAATGTTTTCTCACTATTCTAAGTCATTGATTGCCTTAAATTTTAATTTTTAAAGAATTCTAAAGCTAGAATAGTCCCATCACAATCAGTTTTGATTGATTCACAATTTAGAAACACTATAGCTTTACTCCTGTTAAAATAAAAAGGAACTGCCCAAGCAATCCCTTTCTGATTTTGAAATCATTTACTTAAAATTTGATAGTTGAGATAATCAATAACTCACCTATAAAAGGAATGATAGGAAGATTCCTTATTTATTGATTTCAATCTCCGACAACTGTGTTTGAATAACTGACAGTTCTGCACCAGCCTGAAGAAGAGCAGCTGCAGTATAGGCACCTTCTACAATTGGAACCCTATTGATGACGATACTTTTATCACTGAAATCAGCCACCATTTCTAAGTTCATTTTAGCAGAACCTAGGTCAAAAAAGGCTAATAAAGTATCTGCTGGATTTTCGGAAACAACCCTATCTACTTGATCAAAACTTGTTCCAATTCCTCCATCTTCGGTTCCTCCTACATAAGTAATCGGAACATCTTTAGCTACTTCACTAATCAGTTCAACAACACCTTCTGCAATGTGTTTGGAATGTGAAACGATAACAAGACCAATACTTCCCATTAAACCACCCCAGTCTCTAAAAGAGCAGTAAAGAGTAAACCTGATGAAAATGATCCAGGATCAATATGTCCAAGAGAACGTTCTCCTACATAAGATGCCCTTCCTTTAGTTGCAAGTAAATCTTTGGTAGCATTCACTACCTTATCAATAACCTCTTGAGTCAACTGGCCATCAGACAAGGCCGCAATAACAGGAGTCCAAACATCAACCATTGTCTTTTCTCCAACTTCTGCTTTCCCACGTTTGACAATCATATCCAAACCACTTTGCAAGATTTCTTCTATTTTCGAATTAGAATCAGCCTTGGCCATGCCCATAAAAGCAGAGCCATACAAGGGACCAGAAGCACCTCCTACCTTACTCAGTAGTTGTATTGAGACAAGTTTAAAAACATCACTGCTGGTCTCAAATTGCTTTCCTTCTAAGTTCTCCATAACTGCAGCCATGCCACGCGCCATATTTCCACCGTGGTCTCCATCTCCTATAGGAGTGTCTAGCTCACTAAGGTAATCTTTCTGTTCTTGAATCTTTTCATTAAAAATCTTCATCCATTCAAGAGCTTGTTCAGCATTCATGCGACATTTCCTCCTTGAGTTTTACCAAGCTGGGGTAGTAACAGGTGCATTTAGAGCATCCAACCATTCATCATCTGCCAATCGAATCAATGTTAATGACAAGCCAGCCATATCAATCGATGTCATATAGTTTCCAATTTTCTTAAACGCCAAGTCAACACCTTTTTCATGGAGTAATTTAGCCACATCATTTGCAAATACGTATTGTTCCATAAGAGGAGTGCTTCCTAAACCATTAATGAGAAGGCCATAGCGTTCTCCAGCCTTAAGTTGGAAACCTTCAGATAATTTTTCAATCAATTCTGAGGCCAATTGTGCTGAAGGTTGCATTTTCTCTTTCTTATATCCTGGCTCACCGTGGATACCAACTCCATATTCAAATTCATCATCTTCTAGAACAAAACCTGGTTTCCCAACTTCAGGAACGGTTGCTCCAGACAAGGCTAGCCCAATTGTTTTAATTTCTAAGACAAGTTTGTCGGCCAAGTCCTTTATTTCAGATAATGATTTACCAGAACGAGCTGCAGCACCCAAAATTTTATGGACTAATATAGTACCTGCGACACCTCGACGACCTTGGGTATAGAGACTATTTTCAACCGCAATATCATCATCGACTACAACACTTGCTATATCAATACCTTCCATTTCAGCAAGTTCTTGTGCAATTTCAAAGTTCATAATGTCACCAGAATAGTTCTTGATGACCATGAAAACTCCAGCACCTTCATCAGCCGCCTTGATGGCTTCTAAAATTTGGTCCGGAGTAGGTGAAGTGAAGACTGCTCCACAAATGGCAGCAGACAACATTCCATCTCCTACAAATCCAGCATGACTTGGTTCATGTCCTGAACCTCCACCTGAAATGAGTCCAACTTTTCCTGTCTTTTCTGCCTTTCTAACAATGACATCAAAACCATCTATGCGTTCTACCAAGTCATCATGCATGAATGACAATCCCTGCAACATTTCATCAACAACTTGTGTCGGTTCATTTATAATTTTTTTCATGAGAAACTCCTTTCGGCATTTACCTTTGTTTTCGCTTTCATTATATATTTTTTATTGCTGGATGATAAGGGACAGATTCTATTATTTGTCCCCTTTTAAACCCGTTTAAAACATTTTTTTGGTAAAATGAAGTAAGTAACAGAAAGGCTTCCTATGGCATCATCACTTATTACAAAAAAACGGATTGCCAAGGCATTTAGAGACCTATTAGCTACTAGAGAATTTGATAAAATCTCTATTGTAGAGATCATGGAATCAGCTGGCATTCGTAGACAGACTTTTTATAATCACTTTCTTGACAAATATGAACTGCTAGACTGGATATTTGAAAATGACTTAACCGAGTATATCACCAATAACTTGGACTTCATTTCAGGCCAAAAACTATTACAAGAATTATTTCTTTATTTCGAACAAGAGCGTGACTTTTATATTCAACTTTTTGATATTCAAGGGCAAAATAACTTCTATGACCAATTTATCAGCTACTGTCGCTTGCTTGTATCAAAAATTTTAAGTGAATACGGTCAGATTGATATCGATTCATCTGCTTATACTTGTTTTTTGTTAGACTATCATTCACATGCTCTAGCAGAAATCGTGAAGGCTTACGTCAATAAAAAAAGTCCAGTTCCACAACCAGACTTTCTAATCATGACCATTATTGGAAAGAGACCACAATGACATTTATTTCAAATCATAAACAGAAAATTATTTCAAGTTACATTTCGGCAACTGTCAGCAGTCATCCTGAATTAGAAAAACACCCTACCTTACCATTAGTCTATCAAAAAAAACGCAATCCTCATCAGATTCCAATATTGGCGGGTGGAGGTTCAGGACACGAACCTGCTCATATTGGATATGTGGGAGAAGGAATGCTTACCGCTGCTATCTATGGCCAATTATTTACTCCACCTACAAGAACTGAAATCTTAGAGTCCATTCGTTTTTTAAACAATGGTCACGGTGTCTTCATCATTGTAAAAAATTTCGAAGCAGACATCAAAGAATTTAGCTGGGCCATTAATACTGCTAGAAAAGAAGGAATTAAGGTCGGCTATAGTCTGGCGCACGACGATATTTCAATTGAACCTCACAATAGATTTCAAATTAGAGGGAGAGGACTTGCAGGGACTATCTTACTTCATAAAATCCTAGGATTTGCAGCTCAAAATGATGCCGACATAGAGCAACTAACTGATTTAGGTCATGAACTTGCTCCCGAAATCGCAACAATTGGCTTTGCAACGAAAGCTGCTAGTCTCCCCCAAGCCACCCTTCCACTATTTAACTTGGAAGAAGGAAATATTTCTTATGGTATTGGGATACATGGCGAAGAAGGCTATCGTATCGTCCTATTCCAATCATCGGAAATCCTTGCAAATGAAATTATAAGTAAATTAAGATTGCACTATCATTGGAAAAAGGGTGATCAATTTATATTGCTTGTAAATAATCTAGGCACTACCAGCAACTTAGAAATGGGCATATTTATCAATGATCTCCTTCAACTCTTAGAAATTGAAGGAGTCACTATTACTTTTATAAAATCAGGAACATTTATGACCAGCCTAGATATGGCAGGTATATCCGTAACTCTTTGCCCCGTAAAAAATAAACAGTGGTTAGAAGCGCTCAATGCTCCAACGACAGCTTTTGCATGGTAATTTGCTTGTATAACTCAAAAGGGCTACATCACTTGATAGCCCTTTGCTTTTATCTTACGTTTAAAAGAACTCATTCTTGCCATTTCAAATAGGCCATCTATCCCTTACAATTCTTCCGATGAGCTTTGAGTTTTTTCATAGCCCAATCATAGTGGCTTGACGTGCTACTGACAAAGTAGGAACCTAGACTTGTTCCGCCAGTCCACTTATAGACACCTTTGGTAAAGAGTTCGTCATTGCTAAAAACTTCTATCAACTCTAAAACCTTCCTATGTGATTGTTCTAGGAGTCTAGTCGCTTCTTCTAAGGAGGTTTTCTGGTGCTTCTTCCAAAAAGCGACATTCATTTCTCCATAAGTTTTCCAATTATAAGATTCAGGGAGAAAAGGTCTTTCGTGACCTTTTTGATTGGAATGTACCCAAGTCAAAAGTAACTGCTGCCATTCATAAAGATGGATCAAGACATCCCGTAGATTTTTATCCCTTTTCCAGTGAGCTTCTTTTTTCTTTGGGTCTCTTGAAAAATCAAATGGAATCTGTAGCTCATCTTCACTTAGTTGGGAGATGAAACGATTGAGCTTTTCATAGTTTTCCTTAGAGGCCAGCATTAGCTCCTCTTTTGTTTTCGGTCTAGGCACAGAGTTCTCCCTTCATATTACTAGTTATTATTAGAAATTTTTTATCCTTTAAATCTCTATAACTTATCCTTTAATTTCTCAACAAAGAGATAGGCTGCTGGACAGGTCAAGGTATTCTTAATCGTCAAATGGTTGATTTGATGGATTTTTTTCCTGTCTGTATGGGGAAATTCACGACACGCCTTTGGACGAACATCATAGATGGAACAGAGATTATCTCCTCCTAGAAAGGGACAAGGCATGGATTTAAAAACCTTATCCCCATCTTCATCTACCTGCAGAAACTCCGCTTCAAAAGCAGGTAATTTCATCTTAAAATACTTGGCGATTCGTGTAATATCCGCTTCTTTAAAGTCAGGCCCCAATGTCTTGCAACAGTTAGCACAGGCCGTACAATCAATCTCCGCAAAAACTTCTTGGTGAATCTGTTGGGCTATCTTATCCAGATTTTTTGGTGGTTTTTTCTTTAAATTGGCTAAAATTTTACGGTGCTCCTTTTGCTTTTGCAAGGCTAGCTGGTGGTAATACTCAATATCAATTTCTTTAGACATGATTTCTCTCTTATTCTATTTGTTTCTCCTATTATATCATGCCTCTTCATCATTGAAAAGTGGACTTCACAAGACTATACTATTCCCAAATGTATCAAAAAACCTTGCAACTAGGTTAATGACATTAATCGAAGTTAACGTATTCTTTTTGAAGTTCAAGGACTTCTTCCATTGTTGAACACTCTGTAAGGGCACGGTTAGCGTACTCTTCCATCTTAGCAGTGTCCAATTTCTTCATCAAGCTACGTGTACGAAGGACTGATGTTGCTGACATAGAGAACTCATCCAAGCCCATTCCGACAAGAAGTGGAACAGCTTTTTGGTCACCAGCCATCTCACCACACATACCAGCCCATTTACCTTCAGCGTGAGCTGCCTTGATAACGTTGTTGATCAAGCGAAGGATTGATGGGTTATATGGTTGGTAAAGGTATGAAACTTGCTCGTTCATACGGTCTGCTGCCATTGAGTATTGGATCAAGTCGTTTGTTCCAATTGACATGAAGTCTACTTCTTTTGCAAATTGGTCTGCAAGCATTGCTGCTGCAGGGATTTCAATCATGATACCAACTTGGATGTCATCCGCAACTGCAACTCCTTCAGAAAGAAGGTTTGCTTTTTCTTCTTCATAAACTGCTTTGGCTGCACGGAATTCTTTCAAAAGGGCAACCATTGGGAACATGATACGCAATTGACCATGAACAGAAGCACGAAGAAGGGCACGGATTTGTGTACGGAACATTGCATCTCCAGTTTCAGAAATAGAGATACGAAGGGCACGGAATCCAAGGAATGGGTTCATTTCATGTGGCATATCGAAGTAAGGAAGTTCCTTATCTCCACCGATATCCATTGTACGAACAACCACTGGTTTACCATTCATTCCCTCAAGAACAGCTTTGTATGCTTCATACTGCTCATCTTCAGTTGGGAAATCTTGAGAATCCATGTACAAGAACTCTGTACGGTAAAGTCCAACCGCTTCTGCACCGTTGTTGTTAACACCTTCCACGTCTTTTGGAGTACCGATGTTAGCAGCCAACTCGAAGTATTTACCGTCAGCAGTCACTGTTTGAGCATCTTTCAAAAGTGCCCATTCAGCTTTTTGTTTAGCATAAGCTTCACCAGCTGCTTTAAATTCTGCCGCTTGTTCATCTGTTGGGTTGATAATCACTTCACCAGTAATTCCGTTAACGGCAAGGATATCACCGTCTTTCACCACTTCAGTGATGTTATTTGTTCCCAATACAGCTGCAATTTCAAGTGTACGTGCCATGATAGCTGAGTGGCTTGTACGTCCACCGATATTTGTTACAAAAGCTTTTACAAAGTTTTTGTCCAATTGAGCTGTATCAGATGGTGTCAAGTCATGCGCAATCACGATTACTTCTTCATTGATAGAAGCTGGGTTTGGCAATTTCTTACCAAGAAGATTTGCCAATACACGTTTTGTCACGTCGCGGATATCCGCTGCACGTTCTTGCATATATGGGTTATCTTCCATGCCTTCAAAGATAGTGATGAACATGTCAGTCACTTCTTTAAGACCTGCTTCTGCATTGACTTTCTTAGCACGGATTGTTTCTTTAATCTGACCAATCAATTCTGGGTCAGCAAGAACCATCAAATGAGCGTCAAAAACTTGAGCCGCTTCTTCACCAAGCGTACCTACAGCTTTCTCACGGATAAGAGAAAGCTCGTTTTGAGAAGCTTCAAGAGCTACATCCAAACGAGCCTCTTCTGCGTTTGTATCTTCGACTGAAACAGTCTCGAATGACAAATCCGGTTGAACGAGTAGATATGCTTTTGCAACTGCAACACCGTCAGATGCTGCGATTCCTTTAAGCATTTCTGTCATTTTCCTTATGCCAATCCTTCTTTTTCCATTGTTTCTGAGATTGCAGCGATAGCGTCATCTGCATCTGCACCTTCAGCTGAGATAGTTACATCAGCACCTTGGCCAACACCAAGACTCATAACACCCATGATTGATTTAAGGTTAACTGATTTACCTTTGTACTCAAGAGTGATATCTGAAGCAAATTTGCTTGCAGTTTGTACCAACAATGTTGCTGGACGTGCGTGAATACCTGTTTCTGCCACTACGTGGAAATCTTTAGAAGCCATAGTTTGACTCTCCTTTTGTTCTTTCTTTTTTGAGTTATATGTGATAACCCTTACAATTTGGTATTATACCATCTTCTAGGATTTTTTTCAAGCATTTTATGGGATTTATTCGATTTCCTTTCAGATAACTTGCTGAAAATCTTCTATTCTAGATAACAAAACACAGGATATAGTTTTCCAAAAAACTACTTCTAGGATAATCATTGCTGTTTTATAAAACAAACACTACATATTGTGTTTTGTGAGCTTGACTAGAAAAAAAGACCACTATATTTAGTTCAAATCATTGACAAAATTTTATTTTCTGATATACTAGGATAGAATTAAATTTTAAAGAGGAGTTACACAATGGTAACCGTTTATTCTAAAAACAATTGTGTCCAATGTAAAATGACCAAGCGTTTCTTGGACAGTAATAACGTTGAATATAAAGAAATCAATCTTGATGAGCAGCCTGAGTACATCGATCAAGTCAAAGAACTCGGTTTTAGCGCAGCTCCTATTATTCAAACACCAACTGAAGTCTTTTCAGGTTTCCAACCAGGAAAACTGAAACAATTAGCATAATCTTAGTACATCATCCAGAAGAAACTGCTTTTAGGGCTAACTTAGAAGCCTTTCTTTTGTAATTAGATAAGGGAAATTTTATGGGATTAAAACATCTTGAAGACGTGACTTACTTCCGTCTTAATAACGAAATTAACCGTCCTGTTAATGGACAAATCATGCTTCATAAAGATAAGGAAGCCTTGGATGCCTTCTTTAAAGAAAATGTAGTTCCAAACACTATGGTTTTTGATTCAATCAAAGACAAAATCAATTACCTCATTGAACACAACTACATCGAAACAGCCTTTATCAAGAAATACCGTCCAGAGTTCTTGGAAGAATTGGCTCAATTTATCAAAGACCAAAACTTCCAATTCAAGTCATTCATGGCAGCTTATAAATTTTACAATCAATATGCCTTAAAGACTAATGACGGTGAATACTATCTTGAAAATATGGAAGACCGTGTCTTCTTTAACGCCCTTTATTTCGCTGATGGGAATGAAGCTGTTGCAATCGATATTGCCAATGAAATCATCCACCAACGCTACCAACCTGCTACTCCTTCCTTCTTGAATGCTGGACGTGCTCGTCGTGGGGAGTTGGTATCTTGCTTCCTAATCCAAGTGACGGATGATATGAACTCTATCGGACGTTCTATCAACTCAGCTCTTCAACTTTCACGTATTGGTGGTGGTGTGGGAATTACCCTCAGCAACCTTCGTGAAGCTGGTGCACCTATCAAGGGTTATGAAGGAGCTGCTTCAGGTGTCGTTCCTGTTATGAAGCTTTTCGAAGACAGTTTCTCTTACTCTAACCAATTGGGTCAACGTCAAGGTGCTGGGGTGGTTTACCTCAATGTCTTTCACCCAGACATCATCGCCTTCCTTTCAACTAAGAAAGAAAATGCCGATGAAAAAGTTCGTGTCAAAACCCTATCACTTGGTGTTGTAGTACCAGATAAATTCTACGAATTGGCTCGTAAAAATGAAGAAATGTACCTCTTCAGTCCTTACTCTGTAGAAAAAGAATACGGTGTGCCATTCAACTACATCGACATCACTGAAAAATACGATGAATTGGTCGCAAATCCAAATATTCGCAAGACAAAAATCAAGGCGCGTGATTTGGAAACTGAAATCTCTAAATTGCAACAAGAGTCTGGCTACCCTTATGTAGTCAACATTGATACGGCTAACCGTGCAAATCCTGTTGATGGTAAGATTATCATGAGTAACTTGTGTTCTGAAATTCTTCAAGTCCAAGAACCAAGCTTGATCAACGATGCTCAAGAATTCCTTCAAATGGGAACGGACGTTTCATGTAACCTTGGTTCAACCAACGTAGTCAACATGATGACTTCACCTGACTTTGGTCGCTCAATCCGTGCTATGGTTCGTGCCCTTACTTTCGTTACAGATAGTTCGCACATCGTGGCTGTACCTACGATTGACCATGGAAATAGCCAAGCTCATACTTTTGGTCTTGGTGCCATGGGACTTCACAGCTACCTTGCCCAACAACTGATTGAGTATGGATCGCCTGAGTCTGTTGACTTTACAAGCATCTACTTTATGCTTATGAACTACTGGACTTTGGTTGAGTCAAACAATATCGCGCGTGAACGTGGTATCACCTTCCACAATTTTGAAAAATCAGACTATGCTAACGGAAGCTACTTCGACAAGTATATTACAGGCGAGTTTGTTCCAAAATCAGAACATGTTAAAGAACTCTTCAAAGATGTCTTTATCCCAAGTGCTGCTGACTGGGCTGAACTTCGCGACAAGGTTCAAGCAGATGGTCTTTACCACCAAAACCGCCTTGCTGTAGCACCAAATGGTTCTATCAGCTATATCAACGACGTTTCTGCTTCTATCCACCCGATTACGCAACGTATCGAAGAACGCCAAGAGAAGAAAATTGGTAAAATCTACTACCCTGCTGCTGGCTTGTCTACAGAAACCATTCCTTACTACACTTCTGCCTACGATATGGATATGCGTAAAGTCATCGATGTTTACGCTGCTGCGACTGAACACGTGGATCAAGGACTTTCACTCACCCTCTTCATGCGTAGTGACATTCCAAAAGGCCTTTACGAATGGAAGAGGGAAAATAAACAAACGACACGTGACTTGTCCATCCTTCGTAACTATGCCTTTAACAAGGGAATCAAGTCTATCTACTACGTCCGTACCTTTACTGATGACGGTGGAGAAGTCGGCGCCAACCAATGTGAAAGCTGTGTGATTTAGTTTCTAGCATAGAAACATTATTTTTCCCCTAAGCAGCACTGATAAAATCAAATCTACTAGGTCATAACATAATTTATGTAACATTTTAAAAGTCGGGCTTCCGACTTTTTGTGCGATACTCCTATAGAATTATGGTAAAGTAGAAATAATTGTGAGTTCGCAATACTAAACACAGAAAGAGATTTTAAATGGAAACTTACTACAAAGCCATTAACTGGAATGCCATCGAAGATGTCATCGACAAATCAACTTGGGAAAAACTGACGGAGCAATTTTGGCTCGATACACGTATTCCCTTATCAAACGACTTGGATGACTGGAGAAAGCTATCTAACAAAGAGAAAGACTTGGTCGGAAAAGTTTTTGGTGGTTTAACCCTTCTTGACACTATGCAATCTGAAACTGGGGTTGAAGCCCTTCGCGCAGACATCCGTACACCACATGAGGAAGCTGTTTTCAATAACATCCAATTTATGGAATCTGTCCACGCTAAATCTTACTCATCAATCTTTTCTACCTTAAATACTAAGGCTGAGATTGAAGAAATTTTCGAATGGACCAATACCAATCCTTACCTACAAAAGAAGGCTGAGATTGTCAACGAAATCTACCTAAACGGCAGCCCACTTGAAAAGAAAGTTGCCAGCGTCTTCCTCGAAACCTTCCTCTTCTACTCTGGTTTCTTCACTCCCCTCTACTATCTCGGTAACAACAAACTAGCCAACGTTGCAGAAATCATTAAATTGATTATTCGTGACGAGTCTGTTCACGGAACCTACATTGGTTACAAATTCCAACTTGGTTTCAATGAATTGCCTGAAGAAGAGCAAGAAAAACTCAAAGAATGGATGTACGACCTACTCTATACTCTTTATGAAAATGAAGAAGGCTACACAGAGAGTCTTTATGACGGTGTTGGTTGGACTGAAGAGGTTAAAACCTTCCTTCGCTACAATGCCAATAAAGCTCTCATGAACATGGGACAAGATCCACTTTTCCCAGATTCAGCTGAAGATGTCAACCCAATCGTTATGAACGGTATTTCAACAGGAACTTCCAACCATGACTTCTTCTCTCAAGTCGGAAATGGTTACCTTCTTGGCGAAGTTGAAGCCATGCAAGACGATGACTATAACTACGGTTTAGACTAATTCAATTATCCCAGAACTGATAACAAATATCATGGCTTGTTTAAAACAACCATGATATTTTTGTTTTTGTTTTCTTTTGTTTTTTAAATTGATTGATTGAATACTTTATGATAAAATAGTAATAGAAATAGAGGTGATAACGATGTTAAAGCAGGAAAAACTAGATAATATTCTAGAAACGGTAAATACAAAGGGAACTATTACTGTAAAAGAAATCATGACTCGCTTGGATGTGTCAGATATGACTGCTAGACGCTACTTGCAAGAGTTGGCAGACAAGGATTTACTTGTTCGAGTTCACGGTGGAGCTGAGAAAATTCGCACAGGTTCTATTTTAAATAATGAGCGTTCCAATATTGAAAAACAAGGCTTACAAATCGCAGAAAAACAAGAAATCAGCCGTTTTGCAGGCCATTTAATTGATGAGGGTGAAACCATTTTTATTGGGCCAGGGACAACCTTGGAATCTTTTGCTCGTGAACTTCCAATTGATAATATTCGTGTTGTAACAAACAGTTTACCAGTCTTTCTCATTCTAAACGAACGAAAACTAACAGATTTGATTTTAATTGGTGGAAACTACCGCTCTATCACTGGAGCCTTTGTCGGAACACTAACCTTGCAAAACCTAGCCAATCTCCAATTTTCTAAAGCTTTCGTTAGCTGTAATGGTATTAAAGACAATGCGATTGCGACCTTTAGTGAAGAGGAAGGTGAATCTCAACGCATCGCCCTCAATAATTCCAATAAAAAATACTTACTAGCTGACCATAGTAAGTTCAATAAATTTGATTTCTATACCTTCTACAATATCTCTGATATTGATACCATCGTTTCAGATTCTAAACTGAGCAAAGAAACGTTTGAACAACTTTCAAAACAAACAAAAATTATTCTTTCTAAACCATAAAACTGAGGATTGATAAAAAATAAAATGCGTCATATCAAGAAAATAAGAATCTTGATATGACGCATTTTTGGATGAAGATTTTTACAAAGAGTTTCCTAGATTCTTTATGATTGTTGAAACGGCATAAAATCTGAATCAAAGGAGATATTATCCCGTTCTTCAGGACTGATAAAACTTAAAAAGATATTTTTAAATTCTTCTAGCTCATAGTCTGAATGGCAAATCCATTCTTTACCGGTAGAGATATACCATTTCCCAAGATTTTTCAGCTCCTCATTAGTCAAACGAGGTATTTGAGAACATTTATCAAAATTGATAATATAAACTTTTTCATAAATTGATTGGATAAAATCTTTGAACATCTTTTGCCTCACTAGAATTCTATATCTAATTACTCATTCTACTAGTCTATAATCTGACTTTCAGCTATTTTCTTGTACCAGTGAGCTGATTTCTTAGGATAACGTTCTTGAGTTTCAAAGTCTACATAAAAGAGACCGTAGCGTTTTTCATAACCGTTTGACCAAGAGAAGACATCCATCAATGACCAGATGAAGTATCCTTTGACGTTTGCACCATCAGCAATCGCATCAGATAAGACCTCTAAGTGTTGTTTGACATAATCAATACGGCCATCATCATAAACAGTGTTATCAACGAACTCATCTTTATACCCTAGACCATTTTCAGTGATGTAAATCTTCTTGTAGTTAGGATAATCTTTCTTCACACGCATGATTTGGTCATACAAACCTTGAGGGTAGATAATCCAATCCCAGTCTGTACGTGGTACATAATCAGGAGCTACACGACGACCAACACCTTTGATTTGGTACTTAGAGCTTCCTTTCTCACCCTTACCATTATGGATAATTTCAGTTTCTCCATCAAATGCTTCCATCCAGTCACTCATATAGTAGTTGATTCCTAGGAAATCATTCAAGTCTTTTGCAGCTTCTAATGCTGTGAAATCTTCTTCACGAAGATCCAAGCTACCACCATTGACTGATAAGATATGGTTAACACCTTCCATCGTTTCATCTGAATAGCGACCTAGATAAGTTGCATCCAAAATAAATTTATTGTGAATAATATCTTCCAACTCAGCTGCACGAACATCTGCTGGATTTTTAGGATCTAAAGGATACTTGGTTAGCAAAGCATGAACAACACCAATTTCACCTTTATAGCCTTTATCTTTATATAGCTTGACTGCACGCGCATGAGAAACCATCATATTGTGGTGCGATTGGAAAACTTTGGCAAGGTCGTACTGAATACCTGGAGGGAATTTTCCAACCAAGTATTGACCATCACCAATTGGCCCAATTTCATTAAAGGTTGTCCAATAGTTTACTTCTGGGAATTCTTCAAAACAGAAGGCAGCGTAGTCTACAAAGTGTTCAATATTTTCACGGTTTAAGAAGTCTCCATTTGAGTGGAGAGCTTCTGGCGTATCAAAGTGATGAAGAGTTACAAAGGGCTCAACATGACGTTTGTGACACTCTGCAAATAAATTATGATAAAACTCAACACCCTTTTGATTTACTTGACCGTAGCCTGTTGGGAAAATACGTGACCAAGCAATAGAAATTCGAATACCATTGACACCATACTCTTCTGCTAGCTTGAGGTCAACTGGATATCGATTGTAAAAATCACTGGCTGGTTCTGCAGTGTACCAATAGTTATCTTCAAGATATTTATCCCACGCTACTGGTCCTTTACCATCAGTATGTGTAGCACCTTCTGCCTGATAGGCAGCTGTTGCGCCACCAAAAATAAAGTCTTTGGGAAGTGTTTTTGTCATTTTTTTCACCTATTTCATGATTTAAATAAAGTAAAAGTGAGAGGAGAGGAGTCAGTGAGCCATCCTTCTCCATCTCACTTCTTGTACCGAGTCACCAAATTGTGACATGAGGAGGTAAAAACGATATCTTTTTACCGACGAATTAACAAGGCGATTAGGAAATCCGCCATAGCGATTTCCGTAACGAGAGGAGACTGTTTCACAGTCCCTATCGTTAATCGAATTGAGCTTGTACAAATGCAAGAGCACCTTTTCCATCACGGGTTAATTTGATGTATTGAGCGCCTTCTGTCTTGGCAAGTTTAATACCGAGTTTATCGGTTTCTGCTTTCATATCTTCAAAGTTTGAAGCCACTTGAGGAGCAAGGATAACAAGATCAAACTCTGGCAACATTTCACGGTGAGCACCATAGCCACCTGCTGCTGCTTTCACAGGAACATTGTATTCTGCAGCTGCCTTATTCAAAGCATTCGCAAGAAGTCCACTTGTCCCTCCACCTGCACAAAGAACCAAGACATTTGTTTCCTTTGTAATTGTATTTTGAGCTGCTTCTACACCTGCTTTTTCAAGAATAGCATCTGCTTTTGCAGTGTTGAAGTTTGCAGCAACTTTTTCTTTCAATTCATCATTAGACTTACCTGAACGTTCTTCTTCAAGAATTTGTTCATCATAGACTTTAAGGAATGGATAGTAAATAACTACGTCAACCACAATTAGAAGGGCAGCAAGAATGAATGATAGAACTTGGAAGTTGGTACCAAGAACTAGACCTAGTGGAGCTGGAGTTGTCCATGGTAGATTAGCAGTAAATGAGTTCATTCCAAGTGTTTCAATAAAGAATTTGAAGATCCAAACGTTTGCGATTGGAGCAAAGATAAATGGAATGAAGAAGATTGGGTTTAATACAAGTGGTGCACCAAACAAGATTGGTTCATTTACACCAAAGAATGTTGGGACTACTGAAGCACGACCGATTGCACGGTTACGTTTTGATTTTGTTAACCACATGAACATGAATGGAACAACCAGTGTCGCACCAGTACCACCCATGGTAACGATAAACATTTGTGTACCAGAAGTAAGAATCTTGTCAGCGTGCATACCTTGTTGGAGAAGGTTCAAGTTGACTTCGGCATTGGCATAGGTAATTGCTGCGATAGCAGGTTCAACAATAGATGGACCATGGATACCAACAAACCAGAAGAAGGCAAATGCACCAAAGATAATCGTAATACCTAGATAACCATCAGCAGCAGAGAATAATGGTGCAAAGAATTTACCGATTGATTCTGCTACGCTTGCACCAACAAAATGACGAGCTAGTAAATCAAGAGCATAAAGAGAAACAACAGATAGAGTGAATGGAATCACATCTTTAAAGACTTGTGAGATATTTGGTGGAACTTCGTCAGGCATACGAATGGTAACGTTGTTCTTAACACAGACCTTATAGATAGCTACGGTAACAAAGGCAGCAAGAAAGGCTGAAAGCAAACCTTTTGTTCCAAGGAAATCTGTTGCAAAACCACCTGCAATTGGGTCAGCCGCCAACATCAACAAACCGACAATCGCTGCCAACAGTGTTGACATATAGTTGATTTGGTTGGTTTTTTCCATGCTACGGTTAACTGAGTCCGTCAATGACTTGGCAGTTGTACCAGCTACCAAGAGAGCCAGAATTCCCATTGAATAGCTGTAAGGTTTCATCAGAAAAGCTACAACTTCATCAGACCATTTAAAGCCCCATGAGTTTGGTACAAAAGCAATCAAGATAAAGATACTTGAGAAGAGAATAACAGGCATACCAGCAATAAAACCATCACGAATAGCACGAAGATAGATATTACGAGATAGTTTCTCAAAGAAAGGTTTTCCTTTCTCAATAAATGCAATGAGTTTGTTCATTATTTAACTCCTCTCTTATAAAGTTCGATTAAGTGGTGCATCAAATCTTTTAACAAGATGGTTGTCATCAAATGGTCTTGACCGTGCATCATGGTCACACTATACGCTAAATCCTCACCAGAAGCTTCCTTAGTCAATAGACTTGTTTGCGCGTGGTGAGCCTCTGCAATACAGCTACCAGCTTCCTCTACCAGAGCGTCCGCTTTCGCAAAATCGCCAGCTTCAGCAGCTTTCAAGGCTTCCAATAATTTTGAACGAGCATCGCCAGCATAGGCTACAATTTCAAAACCTAACAATGTTACTTCTTCTCTATTCATGATAGAATTCTCCTTATATAGTTTAAATAAATTTTTATGACAATAAACGTTGGATATGTAGAACTAGATAAACTCGTTCACTTTTATACAAATCAAGACCCGTATGTTGCGTAATCACATCATAGATCTTGGATCCAATCTCGAACGCTTTTGGATAGGATTGTTTAATATGATCTTCCATATCAAGAAGAGATTGGTTATCATCTCTAGATCTATCCAAATAATCCAAGAAATAATTCAGATGAATCATAAAGCGATCATAGAAATGGTTATTCTCTTTGGTTCGTTGAATTGCATATTCCTTTAGAACTTCCTCAACATTCCTGAGAATTTCTTTCCTCTTATCAATCGACTCCACAAGTTCCACTTCATTCTCGCCTTCGGCATTGATGAAATGATAAGCAATTCGAATAATTTCGTCCTCAGGAAAATGATCTGCTAGCTTCTGGCGGTAAATTTCAAATGCTTCATTTGCGATTTGAAAAGCGACAGGATACTTAGTGGAAATATCTGGCAGATTACTATCCTTGTACCTTCCTTGTGCTAGAGCTTGGTAAGAACAGTAAATATGATCTGTCAAGGTTACGTAGAGATACTCTTGAATCGGATAATGATATTTCTTTGATAGCTTATCAATGATTTCATAGGTCACTGTGATAAAATCAAGCGGAACATCTTTGAGGAGAGCCATAAAGTTTTCTCTTGACTCTTCAGTCTTCATCCGAAAGATTTTCTCAACCTGATGTTCAGCAATCAAATCCCCCTTCTTCTTTCCAAATGCAATCCCCTTACCGATCACAATCACTTCTTCTCCTTTATCATTTCTGACAAGCGAGACATTGTGATTCATTGGATTTAGAATGCGATACATGTCAACCTCCTTTTACATCTTAAAGGTATATGAGTACAAAAAATGACCACAAATGAACTAGAAAATCAGCCGATTTCTAATTCACCTGTGATCATGCCTAATATTACTTAGTAACACTCACCTTGTATTAACTTGTGATTTAAGTATAGCACAAGTAAGTTATTTTGTAAACCTTTACATGAAACTTTTTTTACTTTATTTGAGCATATTTTTATCAAAAAATAAAACTGTAAACAAAATTAGAAAATAAGTGTTTATAGTGCAGAAAATTTCCTCTCAAGTCAAAAACAAGTGTACTAATAACTCTATATTTTTTTGAAAGCTCCAAACCAAAATCCATTATTCCTAATAAACAACTCATCACCAAAAGCTCTAGTATGTTTTGAACCGATTTCTAATTTTACAAGACGCATAGGAGCCAATAATTCAATTAACTCACTTTCTGTATAAACTCTTTCTAACATTGAATCTAGTTTTCTACGTATGTAACCTTTTTCTAGTAAAGAATTATCAGGAATTGCATCTCGGAAAATTCCATCTTTCCGTGGACAATAAAAATAATACATTCCTCCTGTTTTCAACATCCTTTTCACCTCTGAAAAATAGTTCTGTCTATCTTTTTCATCCACTATAAATGTAATCGCAGACATTATATCAAATATAGAATCGAAATGATTGTCAGGAAAATCTAAACCTTTACCTACATCTGTCTGTGTTATATGACAATTAAATTGTGGAAATGACTTAGTCAATAATCGTTTTGCACTATCAGCGGCCTCTTTTGTTAAATCTACACCACAATAAGTATCCGCATAATGATTTTCAATTAAATAGTAAAGATTCCTTCCAAAACCACAACCAACTTCTAATACCCTACACTCATCGTTTTGAGTAACAATTTGATTTCTCAAAGAAAAAATCTTTTGAACTGCATCATTAGGAACTAAGCGTGTCTCTGTTTTTGATGATTGGGCGTGTAATTCTTCCCATTTCTTGTGATTATCTTCATTTAAAACAAATGTATCCATTGAACTCTCCATATCTCATTATCGTTTCTACATGATGAAATCCAGCACTCTTTAACATTTCTTTATTTTCAGCATGAGTGTGGTTAATCATAACTCCCTCCAAGCTCAATTGCTTAGATAGAATTTCTTCTGGACTAAATCCATGTTCTTGCTTGAATTTAATATAATTGGAAACTATCAACTTATTTACCTTCGGATCTGTCATGATTTCTTTCTCAAATAGAATAAACGCTCCACCTTCAACTAACGATTCATGTATTTTTGATAAAATCTTTATTCTCTTGTCTGGGAGAATAAACTGAAGGAAATAATAGCTAATAATTAAATCGCTGGGTTCTAACCTGGCTTCCTCCACGGAGCTTGTTATAAATTCAAGCTCAGGAAATTTTGATTGTGCCACCTGATTCATTTCTGGAATCTCTTCTATCCCGATAAAACGAACTTCTTTTTTAGACTTGTGACGCTGGTATAATTTACCAATCAAATTACCCGTTGCAGAGCCTAGCTCATAACATAAGGAATGGTCACGAATAAAAAATCGCTTAGATGACAAACAAGGTCATGTCCTTCATCATATAAAGGAATGGATTGTCTAACATGCTCATCAAAATGTTGAGCTACACCATTACCAAAACTCCATTGTGTTCCATTTTGAATAACAATATCATTTCCAACTTCCATAAACTACTCCTCTTCTCCCTTGACTTTCCAGTTTACTAATACCAATGCTAACACAACCATCGAACCACCAAGAACTAAATTCAATGTAAACGGCTCATGTAAGCCCATAATAGAAAAGATAGTTGAAAATACTGGAACTAAAAACAAGAAACTGCTAGCTACTGTTGCTCCCCTTTGTCCTAGACTATAAAACCACAGTCCAAACGAACCAACAGACGCAGGAATAATTAACCATATAAACCAAACCCAGCCCCAAAATCCTAAATTTAGAAAGTTATAACTTTCATGCACAGGTATTGAGAATATGTAAAGGAATACCCCACCTAATAACAATTGCCAAGCTGTAAATATCCACGGACCGTTATCAAAAGGAATTTTCTTGGTGACAACTGTATTGACCGACCAACAAAATGAACCAAGTAAAGCAAACAAAGCACCTAAACTAAACGCAGATACATCTAGTCCTATACAAGTAACAACTCCAGCCACACCTAATATTAATGCACTTATCTTCTGAATAGTCAATGTATCTTTTAACAAAAAATGTGCTAAGAAAGCTAACCAAAGAGGATTCGTAAATAAGATAATGGAAGACATCGATGATGATACATCATGAGCTAGGGCAAGATTAAGAAATCCCATGGTTCCAGCTGTCTGTAAAATCCCGATAGTCACAACCAATATAAACCCCTTTATCTTACTACCTTGACTTTTAGGGATGATAGTCCCTCCCTTGCCAAATAAAAACGATAATACTAACATCACTAACCCAGCAATAATAAATCGAACACCTCCAAGTAATAATGGAGGAGTCTTTTCAACTACTATGAGATATTTCCCAGTTGGAAAAGACGACCCCATAAAAAGTGTGGTAAGTAATATAGAAATCAAAAAAATAAAATTTGAACCTCGTTTCATTTATTTCCCCTTCTTTTAAAAGATATTGATGATATTTTTTGTCTTTTATTCTACTCTTTTAAAAATGAATGTCAAGAGATTTATCAAAAAATTCCAAGATTATTTTTTTAAACTCCTATGTATTGAGAAAAAAACAAAAAAAGGCTATACTGGTAATTGTGGATAATGATTATCTTTTTATATGGAGGTACAAACATGCGATTGTCATCAGGTTGGGAACAGTCAGTCTATGTCTTACTCATGTTAGATCAGCTACCTGAAGGAAAGTATATCAATACAATTTCCTTGAGTGAACGGCTAGAAGTTTCAGATTCTTATTTGAAAAAAATTATAAAACTATTAGACAACGAAGGGTTGGTTAAATCCGTTAGAGGGAAAAATGGAGGCGTTGCTCTTTCTAAACCCCTCAGCCAAATCACCTTTTACGATGTATTTGTAGCTATAGAAGGAAAAAATCGAATCTTTGAAAGTCAAAATCTTCTAAAAAAATTCTTAGGCAACGAGGAAAGTAAAAAGGCTAAAAGATGCGTTGTAACCAACTCTCTTGATATTATTGAAAACACTTTAGTTGCAACCCTGACTTCTATTACACTCAGCCAGGTAGCCCATCAATCTGAGATTAACTATGATTTAACCGATATCAGAAATTGGGTCAATAAATGCCAAAACTAGCTGGAGAAAAAATTTTTCAGCTAGTTTTTATGAATCCTTGACAAATAATTTTACAAGGACTATACTATATTTGAAGACATAATATATCTTCTATATCGTCAACAATGATCTTTCATTGCATGCTTTTGGATAGCTAAAGAAAGAAGGTTCTTATGAAAGTTATTTTAGCTACTGACCAAGATGGTTTCCAACTGAAAGAAACCGTCAAACACTATCTGCTTCATTCTGGTTATGAAGTAATTGATCTCAACTCTACACAAGGTTCTGAGGATTTCGTTTATTCTACTGTCAATGCTATTACAGAGTTTAGAAAATATAAGCAAGCTCGCGCTATTCTTTTTGACAAGTTTGGACATTCTTTTATGCCTGCTAATAAGTTTAAAGGTATTATCTGCGCCGCTGTTTCCGATGAACACTCTGCCATGATGACTATTCGACACAATTCTACTCCAATCATTACAATTGGTTCTGGAATTACAGGTGATATTTTAGCAGTTGAAATAGTCAAAACCTTTCTTGAGCACAACTATGATGCTGGCCGTCACCAAGTTCGCATTGATATGCTGAACAAGCTCTGCTAGGAGGTATTCCCATGAAAATAGCTCTCGGTTGTGATCACATTGTAACAGATGTGAAGATGAAGATTTCAAAACACCTAAAAGAACAAGGTCATGAAATCATTGATGTTGGTACTTATGATTTCGTCCGTACCCACTATCCTATTTATGGTCGCTTAATTGCAGAGGAAGTCGTCAATGGACGGGCTGACTTTGGAGTTGCCCTGTGCGGTACAGGTGTTGGAATTGCTGTATCTGCTGATAAAGTTCCTGGAACTCGAGTTGTACTTGTCGGAGATGTTGCGACTGCTCGTTCCGCTCGTGAAAATCTCAATTCTAATATTGTTGCTTTCGGTGGTGCTATCCTAGGTATCAATTTCATTAACAACATTGTAGATGAATTTATCAATACCAAATACAAACCAAGTCCTGAAAAAGAGGAATTGATTGCGAAAATTGATAAACTATCTGAAGTGAGCCCAGATGTAGCTGCCAATGATCATATCTTCGATGAAGAGAATGCCAAGTGGGATCGTGGAGAATATCACGATTAACTTGTATTCCGCCTTCTATATTTTATCTAATACTCAATGAAAATCAAAGAGCAAACTAGGAAACTAGCCGCAGGCTGCTCAAAGCAGTGCTTTGAGGTTGTAGATAGAACTGACGAAGTCAGCTCAAAACACTGTTTTGAGGTTGTGGATAGAACTGACGAAATCAGTAACCATACCTACGATAAGGCGACGCTGACGTGGTTTGAATTTGATTTTCGAAGAGTATAACCTTGAGGATAACTAACTCAAGGTTATTTTTACATCATCAAAAAAGTCTAGAGATATTTCTATCCCTAGACTGAAGTTATTTTCACAATTTGAGTGCTACACGCGTTCTTTCCATGAAGTCGCTGTTGTTTGAAGAACTTTATTGAGTTCGTCAATGTTTTCAAATCCAGTTGTGCGAAGCCATTCGCGAGCTGCTTCTTCACCATCTTTGATGTATGCTTCAACCGATCCAGCCCATGTTGCACGGCCACAAAGAACGCCATTGAAGTTTGCACCTGATTCGTGAGCAAATACAAGAGTATCTTGGAAAAGTTTAGCTGATACACCAGCACTCAAGTAGATGTATGGCAAGTTAGTTGCTTCATCTTGTGCTTTGAAGAAGGCTGCTGCTTCTTCACGTGTATAAACTACTTCACCTTCAGCGAAGCCTTCAACATATTTAATGTTAACAGGAACTTCAACTTTCAAGACATCAATGTTAAAGCGTGGGTCTGAGAAGACTTTCATAGCACCGATAACTTTGTGTGGTTTTACTTTAGCGTATTCTACAGAACCTGCATCAGCAATTTTTTCATCGTAAGCAAGGATTTCAAGGAAGAATGGGATATCTTCAGCCACACATTCAGAACCGATGCGTTCGATGTAAGCTTGTTTTTCTTGGTTGAGTTCGTCTGAGCTATCTACATCATAGTAAAGCAAGAATTTAACTGCATCTGCACCTTCTTCTTTAATACGTTTTGCAGACCAAACATCCAAGCAGTCTGGCAAGCGTTTTGTGCTTGTTGTGTCATAACCTGTTTTTTCATAAGCAAGGAGAAGACCTGCTTTTTCATCAAGAGCTTTAGTTGCTGGAAGTCCATATTCAGGATCAAGAAGCATAGATGAAGCGTATTTAGTCAATTCATCTGCTACCAAAACTTTAAGTTCTTCCATTTGGGCCACAGTTGGTTCTTCTGTTTGGTGTTGAGCCATGAGGCGTTTCAAAGCACCACGTTGGTCAAATGCAAGAGCTGAGATGATACCATTTTCATCAGAAAGTTTTTCTAAGCGTGCACGTTTTTGTTCTGTTAAAGCCATTTTATACCTCTTTTACTATTAATTGATCATATAGAGCTTGATAGTTGGCCATGTTGACATGACCAGTCATTTTTTCTTGAGCATTGAGCATACCAAGGACATTTGCCTTGATGAGTAATTCTGCATCCGATTCTTTATGAAGAAGTCCTGAAGAAATTCCAGCAACTGTAGAATCTCCAGATCCAACAGGGTTGACTACCTGAATTCTAGGAATATCTACCTTGTAGAAAGTGTCACCATGTTTGGCAAAGGCACCGTTGGCACCAAGTGAAACGATAATCCATTCAATACCTGCAAACAAAGGTTCTTGAAGGACTTCTTTTAATTCATCCAAATCCTCAGAAACTTCTCTTCCTAGAAGCTGGGACAATTCCTCATTATTTGGTTTGATGACTGTTGGTTTATGTGGTGATTCAAGAACCGCCTGAAGTGCTGCACCAGAGCAGTCCAAGACAACAGGCTTGCCAGCTTGATTAGCAAGTCCTACCAAGCTCGCATAGTAATCAACTGGAAGGCCAGCTGGCAGACTACCTGAGATAGCTACTACTTCAACTGACTCCAAGAGTTTTTTGAAATGTTCCAAAAAGTCTTGACCTTCCTGTTCCAATACTTCAGGACCTTTTTCAAGAACTTCTGTTTGGTTGTCTCCGTGAAGAATAGCGATACAGTTACGAGTTTCTCCCTGAATTGAGAAGAAATCTTTCTTTACTTGATCATCGATATTTTCAACCAAAAACTCACCAAGTTTACCACCAACTAAACCAGTAGCAAGAACAGAATCTCCAAATTCTGAAAGTACTCGGGTAACATTGAGGCCCTTACCACCAGCCGTTTTGGTTACATCCACCACACGATTGACAGTATCAATCTTTAACTCATCCAAGGGATAGGAAATATCAATGGATGGGTTCATTGTGACTGTTAAAATCATAGGTCACCTCTTAGTCGTGGTATTCTCCGCGATCCCATTTTTCAAGGAATTCAGTGAAGAAGTTTGCGTCTGTTTGTTGAGCATTGTGACTTTCAAGGTGTTCAATTTTCGCAATCAATTTTTTATTTTCTTCAGATGGTTTGTATTCAGCATGGATGAAAGCTTCGATGATATCACACATGAGCAATTCACCAGTAATCTTACCACCAAATCCGATAACGTTAGCGTTCAATTGCTCTTTAGCATAAAGGGCTGTTGTCATATCACGAACCAAGGCAGAACGGACACCTGGAACTTTATTTACAGCGTTGTTGATACCAACACCAGTACCACAGATACATACCCCAAGATCAGCTTGACCACTAGTTACAGCTTCCCCTACTTTTTTACCAAAGATTGGGTAGTGAGTACGTGTATGGTCATAGGTACCAAAGTCAATGACTTCATATCCTTTTGATTTCAAAAATTCTGAAACCGCCATTTTTTCATCTGTTACGATGTGATCACATCCAATTGCAATTCTCATTAGTTATTCCCTCCGATTAATTATATAAATCTAATATCATTTATCCTTACTCAAGAAAAATCAAGATTAGCTTAGGAAGCGAGCTGCGAGCATAACTGAGGTTAGCTAAAGTGAGCTGACGACAGATTATCTTGATTTTTGAAGAGTATTAGCACATTTTGTTCAACATATCGACCCTGATTTGATGACGTCCACCATCGTATTTACCGTTAACAAATCCTTTAGCGATGTTTTTAGCCAATTCATCACCAACAAGTTGTGCACCCATAGTGATCATACGTGAGTTGTTGTGACCACGAGTCATATAAGCTGAACGTTCGTCAGATACTTCTGCAGCAACCATTCCTTTGATCTTCGTTGCGACCATAAATGGACCAGCTCCATAAGCATCAATCACGATACCAAGGTTTTGTTCTTCTTTGTTTACTTCTGCAGCAACAGCAAGAGTCACATCAACAAAGTCTTGACCTTCAGCTGTAACATCCACAACGTGGAAGTTTTCTTTTTCCAAGAAGTCTTTCACAACTTCTTTCAATCTCAAACCTGCAGCATCTGCACCGATAACAATAGACATATTGTATACTCCTTTTATTTTTCTAGGCTAATAAAACCTTTTATAGTTAGCAGTTTATACTCTTCGAAAATCAAATTCAAACAGCGTCAACGTCGCCTTGCCGTACTCAAGTACAGCCTGCGGCTAGTTTCCTAGTTTGCTCTTTAATTTTCATTGAGTATTACCTACAAAAAGCTTTCTAGCAGTTTATTGACAAATAGGATTGAATGAGATGAATGACACCTTATTCAAGTTTAGGAAACCAGCTTCCTAGAAATAATCTTTCTCTACGAAAGAGAATATAACAAGTGATCGTTTGTTTGTGACAAACATCATTTGTTGCTTACAAACATAATATACTCCTATTTCTTAAAAAAGTCAACAATTAATGTTTGTTTTTGTGTTTTTTTAATTAAAAAATTTCGATATCAAAACCAATTTGATCCACTTGACCAGGTTCTAGGAGGCAAACATTCTTCTTATCTTCTAGATGATCTCCTTCTTCAAGGGATGTTGACAAGCCTGACCAGGGTTCAAAAGCAATGAAAGGACCCTTATTCAAAGTTGACCATATAATGAGGTTTGGAAACTCTGTAAAGTGCACTTTCAATCCCTTATCATGTTTCCGAGAACGAAGCGCAATTGTTCTAGATTGCAATTCATCTAAGGTGACTGCATCTGTACTGAAAAGATCATAGCTGAGGTCTAATTCTTTTTGACCCTCTAGCCATGGACTTCTATCTTGAAAATCCAGCATACCCGTTTCTGGGAAAGGACGTGGAACAGAGCAAGTCTCTTCTTTCTCAAACTCTAGATAATAATCTTCATAGACTTCATCATCCAGTAGAGGACAATTAAATCCTGGATGTCCACCAATAAAGTAAGGCATGACCTTGCTAGTTTCTTTATTGAAAATCTTGTATTGAGTTCGTACTGTCTTGCCAGTAAGGCTATAAGTGATTTCTAGGCGGAAATAATAAGGGTAGTTCTGATAGCTATTCTCATCGTCTTCAATTGCAAAAGTTACACTATTATCTGTCTGTTCAACTAATTCAAATTCTTTCTTACGAACCAAACCATGACGAGGAATCTTTCCTTTGCTTTCTTGCCCCTTCTCATCTATATAGAGGGCTGTATCCTCTCTCAAAGAACCACAAATGGGGAAGAGAACAGGAGCTTGTCCACTCCAATAAGTGGCATGCCCTTGCCACAAATACTCCAGTCCCTCAGTATCTTTTATAGAAGAAAGAGCCCCACCAAAACTGTTAAATTCAACTCTTAATTGTTCTGATTTTAATTCAATTACCATTATTTTCTCCGATTTCTTGATAGTTTATAAAAAACTAGGCTGTCACTCCTATCAGGAAAATGACAACCTAGCTTTAACAATTTACATTTTATAGGAGCGCATTATTTTGCTTTTGCTGCGTACTCTTCGTTACGTTTGATCATTTGTTTTCTGTACCATGCAAAGATACCGATATAGAATACAAGGAAGACTACAGCACCAAGGATTGCTTTGATATCACCTGTTGTAGTGTTACCAATTGTCCAACCAAGAAGTTTTTCGATTGGTCCTTCAAGAGTTGAGTGAGTGATCAATTGAGTTTCGCTCACACCTGCTGGGAAGGCACCTACACCTTTAGCAAGTTCTGTTGCAAATGGTGCGATAAGTGTACCTGAAAGAAGGAAGAGTGGCAACAAGAGTGTTCCGAAGATAATCATACGGAGCAATTTACCACGTGTTACAACCAAGAGAGCTGGAGTAACACCCATAGCGATGATACCTGCAAGTGGCAAGATACCATTTCCGACTTTTGAAAGAAGCACAGCTTCGATCAACATGATTGGTGCAAGTACGTTGGCACAAGCCCAGATTTCAGCACGACCAGCGATGAATGGCCAGTCAAGACCGATATTAAATTTACGTCCTTGAAGACGTTTAGTAGCAACGTTTGTAATACCTTGTGAAAGTGGTTCTACGGCAGCGATGAACCATGAACCGATGAGTGAGAAGAGTTCCAAAGATACACCGGCTGTCAAACCAAGAGACAACCAACCTTTAATAACTAATTGCCAGTTTGCTGCATCTTCTACGCCAGCAACTGGATGTGGAGTACCCATCAAACCGATAACGATACCAAGGATGAAACCGATGAAGAATTTAGATCCCCAGAAACCGATTTTCTTGTTCAATTTAGCAGCATCAAAGTCATATTTATCAAGACCTGGGAAGAATTTTTCAAAAATCTTATCCAAAACCATGATAACTGGGTTCATCATGTAGTTCATGTGAGTTGAAGTCATTGGTGATGAACTTGGTGCGTTAAGAAGGTCATCAAATGTAGGTTTCATCAAATCAGAGTTGATGATTTTAAGAACACCTACAAGGACAACTGCTGCAGTGGCGATGAAGAGTGAAACCCCTTGGCTTACACCGTTGTTGTCTGCATACCATTTAATCAAAAGACCTGTGATAGACAAGTGCCAGATATCGAAGATATCAACGTCAAGTGTATCAGTTTTCTTCATAGCAAGCATCACTACGTTGACAATCAACATGATGAGCAAGAAGTAAAGTGTCCAAGCAGATCCCCAAGTGATTGTAGCAAGTGGTGCCCAACCAACGTCAGTGATGTTCAATTGAATACCAGTATTTTCAACGAATTTTGCAAGTGATGCTGAGAAAGCACCATTCAGCATACCGATGATAGCACCGATACCAGTAAGAGCGATGGCAAGTTTGATACCACCTTCAAGTGCTTTGGAGAATTTCACTCCAAAAAGTAGAGCCAATACTGTCAAAATGATCAGCATGATGATTGGCCCACCCATATCCAAGATAGGTTTGAACAGCTTATTGGCTAGTTCGATAATGACATCCATAATAGTTCCTCCCTTTTTATAGTTATATGAATGTTAACAAATTAAAATTAGCTTAACCCGTGTTCTTTGATAGCTGCTTCAATATTATCAAATACTGGAGCACTCATTGCTGGGATACGGAATAAGATTGGTCCAGCTTCGATAACTGGAATACCTGGGTCAAAACCAAGATCTGTTGCAGCAATTGGTGTAAAAATGTCATAACCTTTGATAAGGTCTTCATTAACGTCTTTTACCATAACTGCATCACAGTGAACATCAAAACCGCGGTTTGAAAGTTCTTCTTCAAGAGCACTTTTAATTTGGTGGCTTGAGTTAACACCTGCACCGCAGGCAGCAAGAATTTTAATCATATGGATTTCCTCCGATTTAATATTTTTAATAGACAAAATTAAGCAATTGCTTCAGCAATATAAGCATAGAGGGCTTCTGGTTCAGAAATTTTTGATAGGTCTTCAAGATGACTATTTCCAGTAAAGAAGTCCATCAACTGAGCAAGAATGTTCGTTTGACTTGAACTTGAGTTATTAATGATAAAGAAGAGTAAGGATACTTCTACTTCCTTATCTGGTGCAATCATATTGTGGAAGGTCACTGGATTATCTAATCGAACGACCACAACTTTTTCAGCTAGATTATGAACAATATCTGTATGAGGAATAGCCACATTCGGCAAATCCTTACCCAAAAATTCCATATCTAAGCCAGTTGGAAATGACTTTTCACGCGTGATCAGGGCTTCACGATAGGTCGGAGTCACGATTTCTCGTTCTTCCAATAAAGTTGCGACCTGATCAAAGAGATGTTCTTGATTATCCGCTTCTAAGCAAAACACAAGGTTTTTGTCAAAGAAATGATCTAATCCCATAAGGTTTTCCCTTCTTTCCATTAACTTTATGCTATAAGTATAACACTATATGAAATCGTTGTCAATATTTTTTTGTTGTTTTTTGTCCTTTTTTTGATTATTTTGTTTATTTTTTATCTTTACAATCAAAACAAACATTTAAAACAAACACTTTAAACGATTTAATCCTATTATAAATGCAAAAAAACAGGCCTATTTAAGCCTGTTTTACTATTGATTCTTATGTAAATTTCCTGTGAACAAGAAAAACAATTATGATAACTTATTCTTCATCCATGCTCAAGACGCTAAGGAAGGCTTCTTGTGGAACTTCTACTGATCCAATAGCTTTCATGCGTTTCTTACCAGCTTTTTGTTTTTCAAGGAGTTTGCGTTTACGAGAAACGTCACCACCGTAACACTTAGCAAGTACGTTCTTACGAAGGGCCTTGATATCCGTACGAGCTACAATCTTGTGTCCAATAGCTGCTTGGATTGGTACTTCAAATTGTTGACGAGGGATGATTTTCTTAAGTTTATCAACGATGAGTTTTCCACGTTCGTAAGCAAAATCCTTGTGAACGATAAAGCTAAGGGCATCCACCTTGTCTCCGTTGAGAAGGATATCCATTTTCACTAGCTTAGATGGGCGATATTCTGACAATTCGTAGTCAAAACTTGCATAACCACGCGTCGAAGACTTAAGCTTATCAAAGAAGTCAAAGACGATTTCAGCTAGTGGAATTTGATAGATAACATTGACACGGTTATCATCAATATAATCCATAGTCACAAAGTCCCCACGCTTGCGCTGAGCTAGCTCCATCACTGCTCCGACGAACTCCTGTGGTACCATGATTTGCGCCTTAACATAAGGCTCTTCAATGGTCGCAATCTTGGTAGGATCTGGGAACTCAGATGGGTTAGACACATCCATAGACTCACCGTCGGTCAAATTAACTTTGTAAATAACAGACGGAGCTGTCATGATGAGGTCAATATTGAACTCACGCTCTAAACGTTCCTGGATAACATCCATGTGGAGAAGTCCAAGGAAACCACAACGGAAACCAAATCCAAGTGCCTGAGATGTTTCTGGTTCAAACTGAAGACTAGCATCATTCAGTTGCAATTTTTCAAGGGCTTCACGTAGGTCATTGTACTTGTTTGACTCGATAGGATATAGACCCGCAAAGACCATAGGATTCATCTGCTTGTAACCATGTAATGGCTCTGCCGCAGGATTGGTTGCCAAGGTAACGGTATCACCCACACGCGTATCCTGAACCGTCTTGATAGAAGCTGCAATATAACCAACATCACCAGTCGCAAGGAAATCACGACCAACTGCTTTCGGAGTAAAAATACCAACTTCTGTCACATCAAAAGTCTTGCCATTGCTCATAAGCTGAATCTTATCGCCAGGTTTAACCACCCCATCCATGACACGAACTTGGAGAATAACCCCACGGTAAGCATCATAAACTGAGTCGAAAATCAAAGCCTTAAGTGGCGCCGTCACATCACCCGTTGGAGCTGGTACTTTTTCTACGATTTGCTCAAGGATTTCCTCGATACCGATACCAGCCTTGGCAGAAGCCAAAACTGCTTCACTGGCATCCAAACCAATGACATCCTCAATCTCAGTACGCACGCGCTCAGGATCTGCAGCTGGCAGGTCAATTTTATTAATGACTGGCATGATTTCCAAATCATTGTCCAAGGCCAGATAAACGTTGGCAAGGGTTTGGGCCTCAATCCCTTGGGCAGCATCGACGACCAAAATCGCTCCCTCACAGGCAGCTAGCGAACGTGAAACTTCATAGGTGAAGTCTACGTGCCCCGGCGTGTCAATCAAGTGGAAAATATAAGTTTCCCCATCTTTATCAGTATAATTCAGCTCGATGGCATTCAACTTAATGGTAATCCCACGTTCCCGTTCTAGATCCATGCTATCCAAAAGCTGAGCTTGCATTTCACGACTTGAAACCGTCTCTGTTTTTTCCAAAATGCGGTCTGCTAGAGTCGACTTTCCATGGTCAATATGGGCGATAATAGAGAAGTTACGGATCTTCTCCTGTCGTTTTTTCAATTCTTCTAAGTTCATGATTCTCTTCCTTTCAGGGTATCTATTTATTATAAATTGTTTTTGACATTTTGACAAGACCATACCCTGCTAGGAGTACTAATCTTCAGCGACAAAGCCGTCATTCTCAATAAAGTGATGTTCTGTCATTCCTTGGTCAGTAAAGACAATCCCGTGAAGGACACCACCATAAACAGCTCCTCCGTCCATTCCAATCTTGCCATCTTCTGTAGTCCAAAGCTCAGCTGTACCTCGCTCTTGCTTTAACAAACCATAGACCGGTGTATGGCCAAAGACAATGATTTTTCCAGTATAATTTTCGGCTTCGTGGAATGGTTTTCTAAGCCAAACTTTTTTATAATCTGTGGTTTCATGCCAGTCATCCAAGGTCAAATCAATACCTGCATGAACAAAGATATACTTGTCTGTCTCTACCACAAACGGCATTTGACGAATAAATTCGACCAAGTCTGCCGCTTCAGTAGCAACACGCTTGGCATCCTCAACTCCATCAACTGGTGCATCCAAGGGACGACCTAGGATAGAGTTAATGGTTGTATCTCCACCATTGCGACGATAATGGTCATAGCTTTCTTCTGGGTTATCGAGCCATGTCAAAAACATATACTCGTGGTTCCCTGACAAACAGATAGCCCCTTGATTGTCCACCAAGTCCTTAACCATCTCTAGGACACGGCGACTATCTTCGCCACGGTCAATCAAGTCCCCTAGAAAGAGCAACTGGGTCTGACCATCCCATGTTTTGAGAAGGTCTTCCAGCATCCCAGCTTTTCCATGAACATCTCCAATTACATAATAGTCTGTCATCTTATTTCTCCCTGTTTCTCAACAATTCTCTGGCTTGCGTCAGGGCTGCTTCCGTCACATCATCACCAGCCAACATCTTGGCAACTTCCTCCACTCTCTCTTCAACCGTCAAGAGACGAACAGTCGAAACTGTTGAATGGTCATTGCTAATCTTCTCAATAAAGAATTGATAATCCGCAATCGCAATCACTTGTGGTAAATGGGAAATAGCTAGAACCTGCCCATGCTGACCAATTTTATGAATCTTCTGTGCAATAGCTTGGGCAACACGACCTGAAACTCCCGTATCCACTTCATCAAAGACAATACTCGTCTTACCTTCTTTACGTGAAAAGGCAGACTTAATGGCTAGCATGAGACGAGATAATTCCCCACCAGATGCAACCTTGACCAAGGGTTTAAAATCTTCGCCAGGGTTGGTTGAAATATAAAACTCAACCATTTCATTTCCCTCACGACTGAATTTGCCCTTGCTAAAACGAACCTGAAACTGAGCTTTTTCCATATAGAGGTCTTGCAGTTCTTGTTTAATATCTGCTTCTAGCTGCTGAGCCAAGTCATGACGAGCAGAGGCAAGCTGACCTGCCAAATCGACAAGATTAACTTCCAATTTCTTGAGCTCTGCTTCCATGTCCTCCTCAGACGAAAGGTTATTGCCTGTCAAGAGATTGTATTCTTCCGTAATCTTGGCAAAATAAAGCAAGACATCGTCTACAGTCCCACCATACTTACGGGTAATGGTATGAAGGAGGTCCAAGCGGTTCTCAACCTGCATGAGACGATTACCATCAAAATCAAGGTCCTCTATAATAGCTTCCAGACGTTTGCTAATATCTTCTAAGACATAGTAGGTCTCAGACAAAGAGCTTGAAATTTCACGGTATTCAGGGTCATACTCTTCGACACTTTCCATGTCATTCATGGCTGAACGAACATTGGCCAGACTTGAAAAATCTTCATTGTCCAACATACTGCAGGCATTAGTCAGCGTATCCGCAATATTTTTATGATTGAGAAGTTTATCACGCTCCTGATTGAGAGCCAGATCTTCTCCGGCTTGCAAGTTTGCTGCCTCAATCTCTGCCATTTGAAATTCCAACATTTCAATACGTGCCTTGTGTTCCTGTTGGTTTTTCTTGACTTCCAGAACCTGCTTACGCATTTTTCGATAGGCATCAAAACTCGTTTGATAGGTTTCTTTCAAGGCCCAAAAGCCTGTATCACCAAATTCATCCAACATTTGAATATGCAGTTGGGGACGCATTAACTCCTCTTGGTCATGCTGACCATGAATATCTACCAGATGTTGCCCAATAGCGCGCAAAACAGACAGATTAACCATCTGACCATTGACACGGCTGATACTACGACCATTTTGCAGAATTTCCCGACGGATGATAATCTCATCCCCCATTTCCAAACCTTGCTCATCAAAAATTTCCTGTAAAAGGCGACTATTCTCAACTGAGAAAAGCCCCTCAATCTCTGCCTTTGGCGCACCATGACGAATAACATCTGTCGTAGCACGAGCTCCCAACATCATATTCATGGCATCAATGATAATCGACTTCCCTGCACCCGTTTCACCAGTCAGGACAGTCATTCCCTTTTCAAAATTGAGGGAAATAGCCTCAATAATGGCAAAGTTTTTTATCGAAATTTCAAGTAACATATAGACCTACCAATTTTTTACTTGTTCAAAGATTTCCTCAGCTAGATTTTCACTTCTGGCAATGACTAAAATCGAACTATCATCAGCCAAACAGCTAAAAATCTTGTCCGCAAAAGTCTCGATTAACTGAGCTTTTACAAAAGCAGTATTTCCTGGGATGACTTGGAGATTAATCATCTTATCCATCAATTCAGCCGATTCGATATTGTCTTCAGCCAGTTGCAAACTTTTTACGATTGATTTTGGCAATTCATAGACATAGGTGTTGTCTCTCAAAGGAATTTTGACAATACCTAGTTCTTTGATATCCCGTGATACCGTTGCCTGAGTAGCAGTGATTCCTGCTTCTTTCAAGTGTTCTACAATTTCTTCTTGTGTACCGATTTGATAATCTGTCACAAATCGTCTAATTTTTTCAAGTCTCTCTTTTTTATTCATTTTTAAATTGACTATGCGCCCTTTCTACTACTTCTTCAATTTCAGCAAGAACCTGATTGCTTGCTGACTCTTCTTTTTTCAAATACGCTAAAAACTCAACATTTCCATGACCACCTTGGATGGGAGAAAAGTCCAAGCCAAGGACTGAAAAACCTTCCTCTACTGCCATTGTTGTGACAGATTCAAGGACATTCTGATGGACCTTGGCATCACGAATGATTCCATTTTTTCCAATCTGCTCACGTCCGGCCTCAAACTGGGGCTTAACCAGAGCTACAACTTGACCTTGATCAGCCAAGACACGGTGCAAGGCTGGAAGAATCAGACTGAGGGAAATGAAACTCACATCAATACTGGCAAAGCTCGGTTCCTGCTCGAAATCAGTCTTTTCAGCATAGCGGAAATTGAACTGCTCCATGCTGACAACCCGTGGGTCTTGGCGTAATTTCCAAGCCAACTGATTGGTACCAACATCGACTGCAAAGACCAACTCGGCACCATTTTGCAACATGACATCGGTAAAACCTCCAGTAGAGGCACCGATATCAATCGTTGTAGCTCCTTCCACTGACAAATCAAAGACCTGCAAGGCCTTCTCCAGTTTCAAGCCACCACGACTAACATACTTGAGTTTCTCCCCCTTGAGTTTTAGCTCGGTGTCATCTGGGATTTTCTCTCCTGGCTTGTCAAACCGTTCTCCATTAAGGACTGCTACGACTAGGCCAGCCATGACACCACGTTTGGCCTGCTCTCTCGTTTCAAACAAGCCCTGTTTATAAGCTAGTACATCCACTCTTTCCTTAGCCATTGATTCTCAAACTTTCTACTACTTTCACAATCGATTCTATCTCAAAAGGAACCTGCTGGGCAATATCTTCTAATTTGGCATTAGCTTGGTCCAAGGTTTGGTTACAAAAGGCAATAGCCTCTTCCAAGCCCAACAAGGCTGGATAGGTTGACTTTTCTGCCTGCAGGTCCTTTTGTGGCGTCTTGCCGATTTCCTCAAAACTGGCGGTCACATCTAACACATCATCTCGAACTTGAAAAGCAAGACCAATCAATTCACCAACAGTTTTCAGCTTCACCTGCATTTCAGGTGACAATTCGGCTATAATAGCAGCAGCTTGGAAGGGATAGGCTAGTAGTCTTCCAGTCTTATTGGCATGAATGGTCTGAAGTTCTTCCAAAGTCAGAATTTGGTGTTCACCCTCCATGTCCAAAACCTGCCCTGCCACCATACCCAGACTACCTGAAGCAAGAGATAAGTTGGCAATCAAGTCCACCTTGATCTGACTTGGCAAATCTGCCTGCGCTATCAAAGCATAAGGATCTAGGAATAAAGCATCTCCAGCCAAAATGGCCATAGCTTCACCAAATTTCTTATGATTGGTCAAACGTCCCCGACGGTAATCATCATCATCCATAGCTGGAAGATCATCATGAATCAAGCTCCCTGTATGAATCATTTCCAAGGCCGCAGCCACCTGCGCATGAGCAGGTTTGATTGCAATATGCAAGGCTTCCAAAACTTCTAACAAGAGAAAAGGCCGAATACGCTTGCCACCAGCATGAATGGAATAGAGAACAGACTCTCGCAAACTAGAGGCAAACTGCTGGTCTCCATAAAAGTCTTCCAAAGCCGACTCAACAAGAGCTAATTTTTCTTGCTTTTTCATTCAAAATCACTTTCTGTTCCGTCTTCTTGCATGACCTTGACCAAGGTCTTTTCAGCCTTGTCCAGCGTCGCTTGGAGCTCTTTTGACAAGATCATGCCCTTTTGAAAGGCAGCAATCGCATCTTCCAGAGCAATTTCACCATTTTCCAAACTTTGGACAATGGTTTCCAGTTCTGCTAGATTTTCCTCAAATTTCTTTTGTTTTGACATCTTTAACCTCTAATTCTACTTGACCATCTCGCATCAAAAGCGTCACTTGGTCTTTTTTCTTCAAATTTTCAACCGAATCAACTACGGACTCTTCTTTTTTGACAATAGCATAGCCACGCGCCACGATTCGACTGGTATCCAACATCAGCAAGGCTTCCGAAAGTCGTTTCACCTCAGTAACCTTGGCATCATAAACCAAAGCCATTTGGCTACGGAGGAGCTTGTCCAACTGACCAAGACGATCTTGATAACGTTGTATTTTAGTAACAGGTGATAATTGTACCAGTCGATGCGTCCTTTCTTGGACGACTTGTTTGTTATCAGAAATCCGTGTTCGCAAACTTTGTTTTAAGCGCAGTTGCAGCTGATCCAAGCGTTGCAAATAGCCATCATACAAGCGCTCTGGCTGTCTAAAGATAACAGACTGACTGCATTTTTTCAAAGCTTCTTGTTTCTTAGATAGGACATTTCGGACTGCTGTTGCCATTCGTTTTTCCTGATTTTGCAAATGAGTTAATAAATCCAACTTGGTCACAGGTGTTGCCAGTTCAGCCGCAGCTGTTGGCGTCGCAGCGCGGCGATCTGCCACAAAATCTGCTAAAGTCACATCTGTCTCATGCCCCACACTAGAGATAACTGGCAAACGAGACTCAAAAATAGCTCGTACCACAATTTCCTCGTTAAAAGCCCAGAGATCCTCTATGGAACCTCCACCACGACCAATAATCAGCAAATCCAAATCGTCTCGTTGATTAGCACGCGCAATATTTCGAGCAATTTCCTCCGCAGAACCTTCACCTTGAACCTTGGTCGGATAGAGCAGAATATCGACACCTGGAAATCGCCTACTGACGGTCGTGATAATATCTCGAATAACGGCTCCACTGCGACTGGTTACTACACCAATTCTCTTAGAAAATTGGGGCAGAGGTTGCTTGAAACGTTCTTGAAACAGGCCTTCTTCTGTCAATTTTTTCTTGAGTTGTTCAAACTGAATCGCAAGCGCACCAACTCCATCAGGCTCTGCCTTTTCAATGATGATGGAGTAGCTACCACTTGGTTCATAGACCTGCACACGTCCAATCACATTGATTTTCATTCCTTCTTCCAGGTCAAAACCTAATTTCTGATAAATTCCAGACCAGATGGTCGCTTGAATGACTGCGTGGTCATCTTTTAAGGAGAAATATTGGTGAGTAGGTCGTTTACGAAAGTTGGAAACTTGACCAGTTAAATAGACCCGTTCCAAGTAAGGGTCTTTATCGAATTTCATTTTCAGATACTTGGTCAAAGTTGTTACCGATAAATACTTTTCCATCTCCACCTACTATTCATTTTCTTGCTTTTCCATGGGTATTATTATACCAAAAATATGCCTAAAAATCTCCATTTATGTACCATTATGAGGGAAAAATAGAAAAAGGAGGCAGGGCCTCCACATCTGTTTATTTGCTGTTTCGAGCTTCTTCCAAAATCTTTGCAATCTTGGTTGTCAAAAGATCGATAGCCACTGTGTTACTGACTCCCTCAGGAATGACAATATCCGCATAACGCTTGGTTGGCTCGATAAACTGATGGTACATAGGTTTGACTACGCCTAAATACTGGTCAATAACACTATCAAGGCTACGGCCACGCTCTTCCATATCACGCTTGATACGACGAATAATGCGCACATCATCATCCGTATCCACAAAAATCTTAATATCCATCAAATCGCGCAGACGCTTGTCCTCCAAGACCAAAATCCCCTCAACGATAAAGACATCTTGAGGTTCTTGACGATAGGTCTTGCTACTTCGTGTATGTTCTGTATAGTCATAGGTCGGGATGTCCACCGGACGCCCTGCCAACAATTCCTTAATCTGCCCGATCATCAAGTCTGTATCAAAGGCAAAAGGATGGTCGTAGTTGGTTTTGACACGCTCTTCAAAGGTCAAATGAGACTGATCCTTGTAGTATGAATCATGCTCAATCATGGAAATCTTTTCATCAGGAAAATGCGATAAAATGGCTCTTGAAACACTGGTCTTACCACCACCAGAACCACCTGTCACTCCGATAATGATTGGTCTATTTTGCATGCTATCCTCCGTTTTTTTATCCGTCGTCTATTCTATCATATTTTTTACAAAATTTATAGTCTGGTTTGGATAATCTAGGGGAAACAACACTCCTTACACCCCAGTTAGACTAGCTAAAAACCTTCCTTGGCTTGTAGAGATTGTCCCGTTTTTCTAGAATAGCTAACAATTTATCTCCTTCAAAAGCAGCTAATTCCTTATCCGACTGTTCTAACTCAATAAAACGACCAAAGCGTACTTCTGTAGCCTCTTCTTGAGTTAGGAAAACTTTGACAAGGTCTCCTGTCCCAATCTCTAGAGGATGAAGAAAGTCCAATTGGCCAGCCCCCACTTTTGCAGCAATTTCTTCCAAGGTAAGAGCATCTTCTAACTGTAAACCAGCTGCACTAGTTCGAGTCAGGTGAGACATATGGGCCGCATAACCAAGCTTCTCTCCCAAATCAACTGACAATGTACGGATGTAAGTCCCTTTACTGCATTTTACACGAAAAGTAAAGCGTGCAAGATTCCCCTCATAAGAAATCGGACTTGTCCGCTCAAATTGATAAATGGTCACCTGACGTTCTGGACGCTCCACTTCTTGGCCAGCACGCGCATACTCATAAAGCTTGCGACCATTGACCTTTACAGCCGAATACATAGGTGGAATCTGGGTAATAGGCCCAGTCAGACTGGCGATTGCTTCATCAACAAGCTTTTCATCCAAGGGCGATAAAACAGGTGTCTCTGCGACCACTTCCCCACTAGCATCCTCTGTCGTCGTGGAATAGCCCAGAGTGATTTCCCCCTCATAGACCTTGCCCTCATCCTGCATAAACTCGACCATGCGTGTTGCCTTGCCAACCGCAATGGGCAAAACACCCACCACATCCGGATCCAAGGTTCCACCATGACCAATCTTCTTGGTTCCCAAAATCTTACGCAGTTTAAAAACCGCATCATGCGAGGTCATGCCCGCTTCTTTTTTTAAGTTGATAATACCGTTCATTTTTGCTTTCTAATTCCCTTTTCACTTTACATCAACATATTCTATCTTAGACAGATTTTAAAACTATATCAGCTTATTTTTCTAAATACTTCCTAGCTTCCTGAACATAAAAGAGCTCTGGATTTTCATGGACGATACTTTCAAACAAACTACGGGCACGAGCTTCATCTCCTTTTAATTGGGCATTGAGAGCGCCGTAATAAGAAAACATGATTCGAGCTAGCTTACTTTCTGGCTCAGTAATGTTAAAGTAGTCGTTCACTTCTTTATTGAACACAATATCTTTTATGGCTTGGGCTTGAGCAACAAGTGTAGCTTTGCCTCCTTTAAAATCTGGCGCCTTGGACAATTGTTCCTCAAAGAAAGCAATATCTTGCACATCTTGGAGATGAATGGAAACTGTTAATAGTTCAAAGCTTGATATTAAAAACGCAGGGGTTCTGAATCTCTTCCAAATTTTTTTCAAATCATATTTGGACATATTTTCCTTGGCAGCTTGAAAATCTCCTTTTAAATAAGCCACTCGACCTTGGATAATTTGGTAATTCTCACGATATGTTGCCCTAAAGGGCTTAATAGATTTTTCTGATTGAACTCTTAACATGTCTTCATATAGCTTAAGATCAATAGAATCGTGTAACATTAAATAGATAACCTTGTTGGACACAACTCGTAAATATAAAACAAGAATAAGGAATCCCAACATCAATGATATAAATATTAACGACCATAATTTTTCATTACCTTTAGATTCTAGAATCACTGCTATCACTCCCAAAGATATTCCTAAGACTGAACTAAGTTGACTAATAGTTTCTATTTGTAACAGAGTGTTTTCTGTCGCCCTACTTACTATTTTTTCAATCAATTTCATATATTACTCTCATTTCACTGATTCTAAATATTTCTTCGCTTCCTGAACATAAAAGAGTTCTGGATTTTCATGGGCGATACTTTCAAACAAACTTCGGGCACGAGCTTCATCTCCTTTTAATTGGGCATTGAGAGCGCCGTAATAAGAAAACATGATTCGAGCTAACTTACTTTCTGGTTCAGTAATGTCGAAGTAGTCGTTCGCTTCTTTATTGAACACAATATCTTTTATGGCTTGGGCTTGAGCAACAAGTGTAGCTTTGCCTCCTTTAAAATCTGGTGCCTTGGACAATTGTTCCTCAAAGAAAGCAATATCTTGCACATCTTGGAGATGAATGGAAACTGTTAATAGTTCAAAGCTTGATATTAAAAACGCAGGGGTTCTGAATCTCTTCCAAATTTTTTTCAAATCATATTTGGACATATTTTCCTTGGCAGCTTGAAAATCTCCTTTTAAATAAGCCACTCGACCTTGGATAATTTGGTAATTCTCACGATATGTTGCTCTAAAGGGCTTAATAGATTTTTCTGATTGAACTCTTAACATGTCTTCATATAGCTTAAGATCAATAGAATCGTGTAACATTAAATAGATAACCTTGTTGGACACAACTCGTAAATATAAAACAAGAATAAGGAATCCCAACATCAATGATATAAATATTAACGACCATAATTTTTCATTACCTTTAGATTCTAGAATCACTGCTATCACTCCCAAAGATATTCCTAAGACTGAACTAAGTTGAATAATAGTTTCTATTTGAAGTAAGATATCCTCCGTCGCTGAACTGACTATTTTTTTTACTAATTTCATATATTATTCTCATTTCACTAATTCTAAATATTTCTGCGCTTCCTGAACATAAAAGAGCTCTGGATTTTCATGGGCTATGCTTTCAAACAAACTACGAGCACGAGCTTCATCTCCTTTTAATTGGGCATTGAGAGCGCCATAATAAGAAAACATGATTCGAGCCAACTTATTTTCTGGTTCGGTGGTGTCGAAGTAGTCTGTAACTTCTCCATTGAGTATTTTTGATACTGGTTCAATTAAATCCAACATTCTATTTTTATCAATTCTTTTAATTTTTTCCCAATCGCAAGATACTAAAAGTTTAGAAATTTCATCTCTCTCCCTTAAATAAAGGTATGATAATGATTCTATAAATACGATGTTTAGTTCATAAATACGTTTCAAATTCAATTTAGAACTTTTAACACTTATTCGTTCAGCATATTGGATTGCCTCACTAAAATTCCCTTGATAGAAAGCACACCTTGCTAAACCCAGATTTAATGCATTTAAATTCCCTGTTCTATTATCAGGACGCCTTTCATAAGTTTCAGTTAAAAGGGAAATATATTTTATAAAATTCACTTGCTCGTATAAAATAACTTCTGCAACGTGATTTACTAAAAAATGAGTTATTACAACGATAATAGTCAGTAATGTTAGAAATATAAGCAATAATGTAGTCAAGACGGTTGATTTTACGAATAATAAACTAATTGCTGTTGCTATAATTATCCAACGTAGATAAAATAAAATAAAAACCTCCAGTATACTGCAAATTCGACCTGATGACCAATTCGAGATATTCTTAGAAATATTATCTAACATAAAAAACTCCTATAAAAAATTACAAACTAATTTATACAAACAAACTAGCTAAATGAGCTAGCAAAGTAGCTCCAGCTTTTAAGAAAAATTAATTCAATTTTATCAGCTGACCATGTTCTAATAATTTCTATAGTTCTTTTCATATAACACTCCTGTTTTTAAGATAATCTCACTCCCCTTTCAGAGCTTCAAACTTAGCTTTCATGGTTGGATTTTTACGTGTCAATTTTTTGACGGAAACATCTTCCAATTTGTTGTTTGCAAGGCGAAGTTGGTTTTCAGATGTGGTTAGGAATTTCTTGACCTCTTCCATGCGTTTGATGGCCTTGTCAATTTCATCGATAGCTTTGCCAAAGTTAGTCGAAGCTGAGTTATAGTTCTTAGCAAAGGCTAGTTTAAAGGCATCTAAGTCTTCTTCAAAATGCGTAATGTCAATATTTTGTTCGCGAACCAAGGCCAACTCTTGCTTGTATTTAAGGGAATTAAGAGCCGCATTTCGCAAAAGCCCAATCAACTGAATAAAGAACTGAGGACGGACCACATACATCTTTTCATACTCGTGACTGACGTCAACAATCCCTGTATTAAAGTAATCGTTATCGGCCTCAAGCATGGTCACCAAAACGGCATATTCACAGTTCTTCTCCCGACGGTCCTTGTCCAATTCCTTGTAAAAATCTGCATTCTTGTGCTTCTTCTCTGTTCCATCTGCTTCATTTTTCATCTCAAACATAATGGAGATAATCTCGACCCCATTTTCATCACATTCACGGAAAATAAAGTCCCCCTTAGACCCACGCGCAGAGACCTTGTTATCCTTCTCAAAGTAGGCATTGGGAAAGGCAAAACTACGGACCTTGTTAAACTCACTCTCTGCATACTGTTCCAGACTTTCCCCGATAGCTTTTGTCGATTGTTGAGCCTTAAAATTCTTATAAAACTCGACCTGTTCACTTGCTGCTTTAAGCTGGGCTTCATAGTTTTGTTTAACAGAAGCAAGAGAAAGCTCGTTTTCCTTTTCTTGTAAAAGGAGCTGATTTTTGACCTGATCTCGTTCTTTTTCTAGGTTAGAAAGTGTCTTTTGCAGTTGATTTTCATGCTCCAAACGCAAGGTAGCTAATTTGTTTTCCAAGGCCTGTACTTCCTTGTCCTTTGCTAATAAAGCCTGATGGCTTGTCTGTTCAACCTCTTTCTTGGCCAATTCTTTTTCTGTATTAAAGTTTTGGATTTGGCTCTGTAATTGCGCAATTTCTTGGTCTTTTTGAGCCAGTTTAGACTGTTGTTCATTCATGGCCTTTTGCTCAGCCAAGGCCAGTTCCTGCTTCATCCGATCGTGCAATTCCTTATCAAACTCTGCTGTTCTCACTTGGGACAAAAGTTCGGCATACTGACTTTCATTTACTGTAAAGACTTCCCCACAGTTGGGGCATTTGATTTCGTTCATATCGTTCCTCTTTCTAGACTTCTGTAACCATTATATCATGCCTGAGGGAAAATCAAAAACAGTGAGTCGAAACCCACTGTTTATCTTCTTTTTCTTTAAATTTTTTCCAAGGCCAAGCGCAAGTCTTCAATCAAATCTTCTACATTTTCAAGACCGATTGACAAGCGGATTTGGTTTGGTGTGACACCTGCAGCTTCCAGATCTTTTTCTGACAATTGACCGTGAGTGGTTGTTGCTGGATGGACAACAAGTGATTTAGCATCTGCTACGTTTGCTAGGTCAGAGAAGATTTCCAAATTATCAATGACCTTGCGTGCTTCTGCCTCCCCACCTTTGACATGGAAGGTAAAGATGGAACCCACACCTTTTGGCAAATATTTCTCAGCCAAGGCATGGTAAGGACTATCAGCAAGTTTTGGATAGTTGACTTTTTCTACCTTAGGATGGTTGACAAGGAAATCAACAATTTTCTCAGCATTTTGCACATGGCGTTCCACACGAAGAGAAAGGGTTTCAAGTCCTTGTAGCAAGAGGAAGGCATTAAATGGTGACAAGGCCGCCCCTGTATCACGAAGCAATTGAACACGGACAGCGATAATAAAGGCTGCTGCCCCCACATCACGAGTATAGCTCAAATTGTGGTAGCTTGGGTCTTCCTCAACAAATTGAGGGAATTTTCCTGAAGCCGCCCAGTCAAAACGCCCGCTATCGACAATCACTCCACCAATAGTCGTACCATGACCCCCGATAAATTTAGTCGCAGAGTGAATGGCAATATCAACACCGTGAGAAAAGACGTTAATCAAGTAAGGTGTTGCAAAGGTATTGTCGGAAACAAGTGGAATCTGATTTTTATGAGCAATCTCTGCCAATTTTTCCAAATCTGGAATGTTAATCAAGGGGTTGCCCAAGGTTTCAATCAAGACAAGCCTGGTATTGTCATTGATAGCTGCTTCTACTTCCTCCAAATTATCAACATCGACAAAGGTTGTTGTAATACCATAACGAGGAAGAGTTTCTTTCAAAAGATTGAAAGTTCCACCGTAAATAGTCGAAGCAGCCACTACATGGTCACCAGCATGGGCAAGAGCCAAAATCGTATAAGTCACTGCTGCCATACCTGATGCGGTTGCAAGAGCTCCAACACCACCTTCAAGAGCAGCGATTCTTTCTTCAAAGGCCGCTGTTGTAGGATTGGTAATACGAGTATAGATATTTCCTGGTTTTCTCAAGGCAAACAAATCCGCACCTTCCTGCGTATCATCAAAAACAAAGGATGTTGTTTGATAAATTGGTACTGCACGAGACTTGGTGGCTGGATCCACAACTTGACCAGCATGTAGTTGCAAGGTTTCAAATTTAAAATCACGAGTCATAAAACGACCTCCAAATAGTTTGATTAAGGATATTGTAGCACCTTAAGTTATAGTTTACCAATATCAGTTTTCTATATTTTGATATAAGAAATAGCTATTACTTTATTTTAAAAAGGAAAAAAGCACGACTTAATCGTGCTCATTTTCTTAATCTACATAAGTATCTTCGTTTTTATTGAGGAAGGCGTATGGAAGACCCATCAAAAGACCACCACCAATGAAGTTCCCAATGAAGGTTACACCCCAGTGACGAAGCATATTTCCAACACCAAAGTTAGCAATTGAATCCGCAGCAACACTGAATTTTACAATCGCAAAAGAAGCAAAGTTCGCAGCGATGTGCTCGTTTGTTAAGAATACAAACATGTAAATTGCTGATAAAACGAGCCAAAGTTTGGCACCACCATCTTTGACCAAAACAAATGAAAGAATCGCAATATTTACGAAAATATTTGCCAAAATCGCCTCAAGCAAGATTAATTCATTTGAACGGCCTAACTTCATCTCAACAACCCCTGAGATGAAACTATCGTGTGTCAGATTTGCATAGGCTGCCGAATGAGCAAAGCCCCAACCTGCTATTAAAGCTCCGATAAGGTTGAATAAGGTACAGTAAAGTAAAATCTCAGCTGTTTTTCTCCAAGAGATTTTTTTCAAGAAACTACCAGCAGTCAAGAACATCATGTTTGATGTTACCAACTCAGCATTCAAGAAAACAATGTAGGCCAAGCCCCAAGCAAAGACAAATGGGAAGAGGAAGCGTCCACTACCTGGTGCAATTTTATTAATCAAGTCAGCCCCAACTGCACCAGCAGCAGTACTGAAGGTTAAAAATGCACCTGCGAACATAGAACGAATCGCATACTTAAATTTGCTTTGACTATAAAGACTTTCCTTCTTCTTGCAAGCAAATTCAATCTTTGAGATAAATTCTGAAGAAACCATAATAAACTCCTAAAATTTTTTTACCTGATAATTATATCACAAACTTTAGAATTAAGGAAACGTTTTCTGTATTTCATAACAGTTTATTTTGAAATTCAATCTATAAAAAATCAGTAAAACCTAAGATTTTACTGATTTATCTTTAATAACGTTGTTTATATGGTTGATTGAAAGCTGTTAGAATTTCTTCAGGTGTTTGTGAATAATCTTTTGTATCTTTCAAGTCACCTTTTACGATAATACGTTCTGTCGCATCATAGTCAACACAGGTTACAAGTGTGATTTCATCAACTCCAGTACGGTCATCAATCTCATCAACGCGATCTGGAGTCACATGCTTCACTTCACGGATTTCATAGGTATAAACTTTATCCTTATCAGTAAGATAAATTTTCATCCCATTTTTAGCGCGTGATAATGGAGAAAAGAGCATTTGGCTGGCGTTTTCCGCCGTGAAGATGTGATGGCTCGCAAGGGAATAGTTTCCTTTCCCCATCACTTGATCACGCTTCATTGTACCAGCTCCATAGAAGAGATTGACATTATCCAGTCCCTTAAAAATAGGCAAGTTAATTTCTACCTCAGGGACAGCAATTCCACCGATAACTGGCAATTTTTGCGAATCCCATTGTGAGGATAAGACAGCTTCTGACGAGATAGCTTTTACTGAATCAAAGTCAAAATTTCCTTCTGTATCTTGATTTTCTTCTAATTTTTCTTTTGATACCTGGCTGACTTGGTATTTATTGGTATTCCACACCATGAACATATCACGAATTTTTGAATTGAAAATCAAAGCAAGTGACAAGAGAATTAAAAATCCTGCCAGGATATTGATTAGTAAATTTTTACGGTTTGTTTTCTTTTTGTTCTTTTTATGAGACATTATGCTTCACCTTCTGTTTCGTTTTCTGCCCCAACTTCTTCTTTTTCTGCCGCTGTAACCGTAGTAAAGGTTACAATTTTAGCATCTTGGTCCAGGCGCATCACTTTAACTCCCATAGTTGAGCGACCTGTTTGTGAAATATTGGCAACGTTGGTTCGAATCATGACACCTGTATCAGTGATAATCATCAAATCTTCATCGCCTTTAACTGTTATAAGACCAGCAAGGGAACCATTCTTTTCAGTAATTTTAGCAGTTTGCATCCCTTTACCACCACGACCTTTTGTTGGATATTCAGTCGCAACGGTGCGCTTACCATATCCTTTTTCAGTGATGATCAGAACCTCATCCTGGTCTGTAATCACACTAGCACCAACAACTGTGTCCCCATCACGGAGATTAACACCTTTCACACCCGTAGCGATACGACTCATTCCACGAACGGCTGATTGATTAAAGCGAATTGCATAACCAAACTTGGTACCAATGATAATGTCTGTATCTTCTTCCGTCAACAAGACATTAATCAACTCATCTTCATCTTTGAGGTTCAGTGCTTTAAGTCCATTTTGACGAATGTTAGCAAATTCCTTGACGCTGGTTCTCTTCACAATACCATGACGGGTTGTGAAGAAGAGATAAGCATCATCACTGCGTTCAGACTCGACATTGATGATGGTTTGAATACTTTCGCCTTCATCCAATTTCAAAAGATTGACAATCGGCAAGCCCTTGGCTGTACGACCATACTCAGGAATTTCATAGCCTTTCAGGCGATAGACACGGCCTTTATTTGTAAAGAAGAGTAAGTGATCATGAGTACTAGTTGACACTAACTCACGAACAAAATCGTCATCCTTAACTCCCGTACCTTGAACACCACGACCACCACGTTTTTGAGCGGTAAATTCGTCTTGGTCCAGACGTTTGATGTAGCCCTTGTTAGAAAGCGTAATTAAGACATCTGATTCTTCAATCAAGTCCTCATCTTCAAGGCTTAAGACTTCACCGACCATTAATTCAGTACGACGTTGATCGCCAAACTTACGCTTGACTTCGTCTAATTCATCTTTAATGATTTGAGAAACACGTTCTGGTTTAGCTAGAATATCTGCTAAATCCGCTATCAGAGCCAAGAGATCATCATATTCAGACTGAATCTTATCGCGTTCCAATCCTGTCAAACGACGAAGGCGCATATCTAGGATGGCTTGACTTTGACGTTCAGAAAGCTTAAACTTACTCATCAACTCAGCTTGTGCTTCCGCATCCGTTTCACTAGCACGGATGATGCGAATCACTTCGTCGATATGGTCTAGCGCAATTAAGAGACCTTCTAAGATGTGCGCACGTGCTTCTGCTTTTTCCTTATCAAAACGTGTCCGACGAACAACCACTTCTTTTTGGTGCTCGATATAAGCATCTAAAATCTGACGAAGGGATAAAATCTTCGGCACACCATTTTGGATAGCAAGCATATTGAAACCAAAGTTGGTTTGCATCTGGGTCATCTTGAAAAGGTTATTAAGAATAACATTGGCAGAGGCATCTCGCTTGACTTCGATAACAAATCGAACACCTTCACGGTTTGATTCATCACGTACTGCTGTGATCCCCTCAATGCGTTTTTCCTGAACCAAACGAACAATATGCTCGTGCACCTTGGTTTTATTAACCATGTAAGGAAATTCTGTTACAACGATGCGCTCACGCCCTGTCTTAGTTTCTTCGATTTCAGTACGAGAACGAAGAACAATAGAACCTTTACCTGTCTCATAAGCCTTATGGATACCTGATTTCCCCATAACAAGAGCACCAGTTGGAAAATCTGGTCCAGGCAGGACTTCCATCAAGTCCTTAGTGGTCACTTCAGGATTGTCCATGACCAACTTCACTGCATCAATGGTTTCACCAAGGTTATGAGGTGGAATATTGGTTGCCATCCCAACCGCAATACCAGTTGCTCCATTAACCAAAAGATTAGGAAAACGTGCTGGCAAGACCAAGGGTTCACGTTCATTGGCATCATAGTTATCAACGAAATCAACTGTATTTTTGTTAATATCACGAAGCATTTCCAGAGCAATCTTGCTCATACGTGCCTCAGTGTAACGCTGGGCGGCAGCACCATCACCGTCCATGGAACCAAAGTTCCCATGACCATCTACAAGCATGTAACGGTAACTCCACCATTGAGCCATACGGACCATGGCTTCATAGATAGAGTAATCCCCGTGTGGGTGGTATTTACCCATGACATCCCCTGTAATACGAGCAGATTTTTTATGAGGTTTGTCTGGAGTAACACCCAATTCATTCATTCCGTAGAGAATCCGACGGTGGACGGGTTTCAAGCCATCTCGAACATCAGGAAGAGCCCGCGCTACGATAACACTCATAGCGTAGTCAATAAAGCTCGTCTTCATCTCCTTTGTCAGATTGACATTCACTAAATTTCTATCCTGCATTAATAAATGCCTCATTTCACTATTAGTAATTAACTATATTATACCATAATGTCCGCTATATTTCAGGTATCTAAAACCACTAAAACGTTTACATCAAGAACTGAAATGTATATCCGTGACAAAGCTTTTCAAAAGTGATAAAATTGAAATAACTGGGGAAATCCCTGAATAAAATTAAGGAGATGTTTAGAATAATGACTTCAACTAAACAACACAAAAAAGTTATCCTTGTCGGTGATGGTGCTGTAGGTTCTTCTTACGCTTTTGCACTTGTTAACCAAGGAATTGCACAAGAGCTTGGAATTATCGAAATTCCGCAATTGCATGAAAAAGCTGTTGGTGACGCGCTTGACCTTAGTCACGCCCTTGCCTTCACTTCACCTAAAAAAATCTATGCAGCTCAATACTCTGACTGTGCAGACGCTGACCTTGTTGTAATCACTGCAGGTGCGCCTCAAAAACCAGGTGAAACTCGTCTTGACCTTGTAGGTAAAAACCTTGCTATCAACAAATCAATCGTAACTCAAGTTGTTGAATCAGGTTTCAAAGGTATCTTCCTTGTTGCTGCTAACCCAGTTGACGTTTTGACTTACTCAACTTGGAAATTCTCTGGTTTCCCTAAAGAACGCGTTATCGGTTCAGGTACTTCACTTGACTCAGCTCGTTTCCGTCAAGCACTTGCTGAAAAACTTGATGTTGATGCTCGTTCAGTGCACGCCTACATCATGGGTGAACACGGTGACTCTGAGTTCGCTGTTTGGTCACACGCTAACATCGCTGGTGTAAACCTTGAAGAATTCCTTAAAGACACTCAAAATGTTCAAGAAGCTGAATTGATTGAATTGTTCGAAGGTGTTCGTGATGCTGCCTACACAATCATCAACAAAAAAGGTGCAACATACTACGGTATCGCAGTTGCTCTTGCTCGTATCACTAAAGCTATCCTTGATGATGAAAACGCAGTACTTCCACTTTCAGTATTCCAAGAAGGTCAATACGGAGTTGAAAACGTCTTTATCGGTCAACCAGCTGTTGTTGGTGCACATGGTATTGTTCGTCCAGTAAATATCCCATTGAACGACGCAGAAACTCAAAAAATGCAAGCATCTGCTAAAGAATTGCAAGCTATCATTGACGAAGCATGGAAAAATCCAGAATTCCAAGCAGCTTCTAAAAACTAATTTAGATAGAAATAACTCCTTGAGTCATCAGGGAGTTATTTTTTATCTCTATCTTAACTAAACATTTTATGAAGTTTACGTAAAAAACAACATAACTTTAAAAGCTATCATATCACAGTTTGAGCATAAATCCGAAAACTACCAATTAGATCTATAGTCACGTTACAAAAAGTCTGGAGCAAGCAGTATTTGACGCACTTGATACCGTCCCATTAAATCGAAAGTAAAAAGATTGCCCCCTTTTTTGCCCCCTGGTACAAAAAAAGACCTATCATACAGGCTAGAAAGCTTGATGTGATAGGTTTTTTTCATTTTAATTAACGTACTGTGCGGATACGCATTGTGTTTGTACGTACAGCTTCTCCAAGTGGTACACCAGCTACGATAACGATATCATCACCAGATTGTACAAGACCTGCTTCAACTGCTTTACGTTCAGCAATTTCAAACATATCGTCAGTTGATGATGGAGCATCTGTCAACATTGGGATAACACCCCAGTTCAACATCAATCCACGTTCTGTCAATTCGTCGAATGTCAATGCTAAGATGTCAGCATTTGGACGGTATTTAGAGATCAAACGTGCAGTGTGACCTGTCTTAGTAAGAGTTACAACCAATTTGATATCCATTGAGTTAGTAGCATCTTTAACAGCTGAAGCCATTACTTCTGTCTTAGAGTTACGTTCAAATGAATCTGAGTTCAAACGACCGTATTCGTTAAGAAGGGTTTGAGCGTTCTTGTCGATTGTAGCCATTGTAGTTACTGACTCAAGTGGGTATTTACCGTTTGCAGATTCACCTGAAAGCATTGTAGCATCAGTACCGTCGATAACAGCATTGAATACGTCTGATACTTCTGAACGAGTTGCACGTGGTTTTTCAGTCATTGTTTCAAGCATGTTTGTTGCAGTGATAACAACTTTACCTGCAGCGTTCACTTTAGTGATGATCATTTTTTGGTAAACTGGAACCATCTCGAATGGTACTTCGATACCCATGTCACCACGAGCAATCATGATACCATCAGCAGCTTCGATGATTTCATCCAAGTTATCGATACCTTGTTGGTTTTCGATTTTAGCGAATAATTGAACGTGTCCGTTTCCAGTTTCTTTACAGATTGCACGAACTTCGTTTACGTCTTTTGCAGTACGTACGAATGAAATCGCGATGAAGTTGATACCTTGTTCAAGACCAAAGCGGATATCGTCGTTATCACGTTCAGCAAGAGCTGGGAAAGGAATTTTAGTGTTAGGGATGTTAACACCTTTTTGTTTAGCAATTACGCCATCGTTTTCAACTTCAACTTCAAATTCACGAGTTGCATCATCTTTAGCAACCACACGAAGACCAAGTTTACCATCGTCAACCAAAACTTGACGACCAACTTCAACATCATCATAGATATCAAGAGCACCAGCAACGTTCAATGCAATCACATCACGAGTTGATTTGATTCCTTGTTTAGTTGCAACACGGATTTTCTCACCAGTTTTGTATGAATACTCTTTAGCTGAAGCTTCAAACAATTCTGTACGGATTTCTGGTCCTTTTGTATCAAGAAGGAAACCAACTTTTTTACCTGCAAGTTTTTCTGCAAGTTTAACAGTTGCCATACGCTCACCTTGTTCTTGGTGGTCACCGTGTGAGAAGTTGAAACGGAATGTGTTAGCACCAGCTTCAATCAATTTGGCAATGTTTTTAGCTGAAGCTTCAACATCAAGTTTTTCACCCCAGTATCCGTCATCACCAAATTTTTTACCACCACGGATTTCTACCGCAGGTCCCAAAGTTGCAACGATTTTTACACGTTTACTCATGATTTTTGTGACTCCTTTATATATATGACCTTTTTGGTCTTATTAACTAAATTATAAATTATGACAAGCTCTTATTCAAGCTAGATAGCTCAAGGTCAGCCTTGTGTGGGTTGTTAACCACAATCTTACCATCTGCAGTAAGGCTAAACAATGCTCCTTCTTCTGCAGTTCCAAGAATTGGGTTTTCAACCATTTTCTCGTTACGGATACCAACCGCAACACCACCGATACCTTCTTTAAGAAGTTTAACAGCATGTGCACCCATACGTGATGCCAAAACACGGTCACGCGCAGTTGGAGAACCACCACGTTGAATATGTCCAAGTTCTGTCACACGAAGGTCGCTTGTATCCCCAGCTTCTTTTAGTTTTTGACCAAATTCAGCTGCAGACATTACACCTTCTGCCAAGACGATGATGTTGTGTTTTTTACCACACTCATAACCACATTTAATGCTTTCTACGATATCTTCAATCTTGAAGCCTTCTTCAGGAATGATGATTTCATCAGCACCAGTTGCGATACCTGCCCAAAGAGCGATATCACCTGCGTTACGTCCCATAACTTCGATAACAAAAGTACGACGGTGACTTGATGACGTATCACGAATCTTATCGATAGCATCCATAGCAGTCGTAACCGCTGTGTCAAAACCGATTGTGAAGTCAGTACCAACGATATCGTTATCGATTGTACCTGGAAGACCGATAGCTGGGAAGCCATGCTCAGTCAAACGCATAGCACCGTGGTAAGATCCGTCACCACCGATAACAACTACACCTTCAATCCCGTGTTTTTTCAATTGCTCAATCCCTTTAAGTTGCCCTTCAAGTTGAGCGAACTCTGGGTAGCGAGCTGAGTGAAGGAAAGTACCACCACGAGAAATGATGTCTCCTACTGAAGCTGCATCTAGGGGATGAATTTCACCGGCAACCATACCAGCATATCCGTCATAGATACCAAACACTTCCATTCCTTCTGAAATTGCTTGACGAACAACTGCGCGGATGGCAGCGTTCATACCAGGGGCGTCTCCACCACTAGTCAAAACAGCAATACGTTTCATATTGGTTATGCTCCTTTTTCTTTTAACATTCTTACTGATTATATCACATTTAATTGGAAAATTCCTCTATTTTCCGTAATTTTAGCGATAAATCGTTTTCATAACGATTCCATTCAATTTCGCTTCTAATTCATCAGATTTAGTCACAAAATGATGGGGAGAAACAATCGTTCTCTGTTCCTCTTCATACCTGATGATGACTGGGATTGGGCCTTTATATTGGTCTAAAATTCTCGAAATTTCTTGATCCGAATCATGATTCTTCACCTGAATCCAAAAGCGCTCAGCTACCGCTTCTCTTATTTCTTGTGCAATCATTTGCAGACGGCCGTCACGTGACTGGACTTTTCCTTTGATGTAGTAGAATCCACCTTCTTTAACATCATTCCCAACCTGACGATATAAGTCTGAGAAGAGAGTAACATCCAATTTTTTCTTACTATCATCTACCTGTAAGAATGCCATGTTTTCACCCTTTTTGGTCCGAATCACTTTTATTTTCTGAATTTCAACCAATATAATTGAGTGACTATTTTCTGACAAATTTCCGATTGGTGTAATTGGGTAGATAGCCTTACTTGCAATAGCTTGTAGTGGATGTTTGCTAACTCCCACTCCTAGAAGCTCTTGTTCCATATAGAATTTTTCTTGTTCTGTCCAATCTTCCGATTCCTGCCAACTATATATAGTATCACCAAATAAGCTTCCTAACACTTTCGCAAATTCAAATAGATTATCTAAATTATTAAATACTTTTTGACGATTTTTCTCAAATGAATCGAAAAGACCGACTTTTACTAATGGCTCTAACAGAGGAAGTTTCAGATAATTCTCAGGTAATTTAGCTATAAAATCTTCAATGTTAGAATAAGGTCTATTTTCAATAATCCAAAGAGCCAAATCATTGCTGACTCCCTTAATCGACTTCAGACCTAGATAGATGGACTTGTTAGCAATTTTATCATGATAGGGGATGGTATTGATGGACAATGGTGCTACTTCAAAGCCTGCTTCAAGTGCATCTGTTAGGTAATCACTGTTGGAAGAATTCAACATGACCTGATAAAAGATAGCTGGATAATGTGTTTTAAAATAAGCCAACTGGAAGGCCAAGGCTGAGTAGGCATAGGCGTGAGATCGGTTAAAACCATAACCTGCAAACTTCTCCATAACATCAAAAACCTGCTCTGCTTTTTCCACAGTATGACCAGCTTCTATGGAGCCTTGAATAAAGGAAGCCCTCATTTCATGCATGGCAGAGGCATCCTTTTTACCCATAGCTCGACGCAAAATGTCGGCCTTCCCAAGACTAAATCCAGCAAATCGCTGAGCAACCTGCATAACCTGCTCCTGATAGAGCATAATGCCATAAGTTGGAGCCAAAATATCCTCCAGAGCTGAATCTAGAACAGTCACTTCTTCCTGCCCATGTTTTCTAGCTACAAAATTATTGATATAATCACTAGCACCTGGTCGATTTAAGGAAGTAGTTGCTACGACATCTTCAAAACAGACTGGCTGCACACGCTTGAGTAGGCGAATAGCACCCGGTTGCTCGAATTGAAAGATACCTTTTGTATTTCCAGAGGCAAAAAGAGCTAGAGTTTCTTTGTCTTCCAAATCTATTTCTTCAATTTTCAAGTGAATATCTTCGGTTTCAGCAAGCAACTCTTTCATTTTCTGAACAAAGGTCAAATTTCGTAGTCCCAGAAAGTCCATTTTCAAAAGCCCACTAGCTTCAACTCCATGAGCATCATACTGAGTCAGTGGAATTTCATCACCATGCTTCAGAGGGATATAGTTGGTCAAATCCTGGTCACTGATCACAACACCAGCTGCATGGACAGAGGTTTGTCTTGGATAGCCCTCTATCTTGCAAGCAATGTCAAAGGCTTTTTGGTATTCTAACTTACTATTAATTTGCTGACGAAACTGGAGATTGCCCTCATAGGCCGACTTAAGATTATCACGAAAACTGATTTTCTTGGTAATTGCGGACAATTCATACTCTGGCACACCAAAACGCTTCAAAACATCACGTAAAGCTTGCTTGGCCCCAAAGGTAGAAAAAGTAACGATTTGAGCCGCATGCTTACTACCATATTTATTACCAACATATCTGATAAAATCTGGACGATAAATATCTGGAATATCAATATCAATATCAGGCATGGTATAGCGTTCACGATTGAGGAAACGTTCAAAAATCAGATTTTTCTGAACTGGATCAATCCCTGTAATGTCTAAAGCATAGGAAACCAAGCTACCAACTGCGGAACCCCGTCCCATTCCCATATAGTAGCCATTCGAACGTCCAAAACGCAATAAATCCCAGACAACCAAGAAATAATCATCAAAGCCCATATCATGAATAACAGCCAATTCTTGGTCTAGACGGTCTTGATATTCTTTACTAGTCAACCCCTTCTGCGCAAGTCCCAATTCAGCACGTTCTCTCAACTCTTCTACTGCTGGTCTAGCTGGATTAAAACGAGGCAGTTTCAAACTAGTATCCAAGTCATAAGAAATACCTGAAATTAGCTTTTCTAAGTTTTCCAAGGCTTGAGGAAAACGTTCTTGGAATAGTTTCTCTAAAGAACTTGCTGATATAAAAACATCTTGTCTCGAACGCAAAGGAACTTCTCTGAGCGGTAGATTTTCTTTAATCGCTGTTAAAACTTGCAAAATTTCTCTATCCTTACTTTCAAAAGCATTGACCCGATAGAGGGGTAAAATAGGATGATGAAATTCGCTTGCCAGTGTTTCTGGATAAACTCCAATATAGTAATCACAGCCTAGTTCTAACGACTCCAGTCCATCAAAATAAGGCATAATTACCGCAATATCCTCTAGATACTGAGATAGAACTGACCAACTTTTCTCCCCCTGCATCTTGGCTGTTGAAAGTTTCATCAACTGCTGATAGCCTACACTAGATAGAGCTAAAAAGCGCAAATTCACTTCCTGAGCATCCACAAGCACATTCATTTCAAGCCCTAATAAAGGATGAATGCCGTATTTTTTTGTAACCTCTAGAAAGTCAAAAGCACCATAAAGATTATCAATATCCATTATAGCCAGATGAGTGTAGCCGAATTCTTTAGCTGCTCTCACATACTTGGTGATTGAAATGACACTCTCCATAAAACTATAGACTGTTTTTGTATCTAGTTGTGCGATCAATTTACACTTCTCCTCTATCCTTCTCACTATATTATACCATTTTCAAAAAGAGAAAGAAAAGAACCTGAGATGTTAAATCTCAAGTTCTTTCTTTGTCTGATTGCAAGTTAGAATTTAATATGGAGCAAAATGATTATTCTTCATCTTCTCTTTTCTTGCGAGCAATCAATCCAAATCCACTTAGGGCTCCTAGAAGTCCAAGTGCTGCAAGGCTAGCATGATCTTCTGTACCTGTATTTGGAAGTTCACGTTGACCATCCATGTATTGAGGTGTAGAAGGCTCTGCTGGTTGAGCTGGAGTTGTTGGAGTTCCATTATTATTTCCATTGTTATCTCCATTATCTGCAGGTGTTACAGGTTGTGGAGTTTCTGGTTCTGGTTTTGGTTCCGGCTTAGGCTCTGGTTTAGGAGTTGGAGCTGGAGTTGGACCTGGGTATGGAGTTGGATTTGGTGTAGGATCCTTAGGAATGTAGTTGATTGGTGTATCTTGCGTTGGATCACCAGGTACCTCTGGTACTTCGTATCCTTTCGTTGGATCGTTTGGATCAACTGGTTTCAATGGTTGACCTTCTGGGTCTACAGGGATAAATCCTGGTACATAAGGTACTTTAGGTTTATCTGTTCCTGGTTTAGTTGGATCTTTAGGATCGTTTGGATATGTGATTGGATTTGTTGGTGTTCCTGGGATATTTGGAATCCATGAACCTAACTTATCGTAAATCACTGTTTCATTGATATCCTTGATTGTATCAGGAGTTACTTGTACATCTTTAGTTGATGATTCTAGATCACCAGCTTTAGCGATGTATCCTTTCACAACTGGTACTGGGTAACCGTTGAAGATATTATCGTTACGATCTGTTGTCCATTCACCATATGTGATTTCACCAGTTACTAAGTTAACTTTCGCTTCACGTGTGAACTTGATTGTTTCAACACGAGTTTCAGAAACTTCGTTTCCATTGCGATCTACATACTTGATCGTACGTGTAGCTGATTTCTCAGTTACAAGATCTTTCACAGTATTTGGCCATACTGGGCTGTTTGGATCGTTAGGGAATACTGGTTTACCTGGTTCTGGTGTAGATGGTGTCACAGGTGTTCCATCTGGATTCTTCGGTAAGTTTGGATCAGTTGGATCTATTGGTTTACCTGGTGTAACTGGAATAATTCTTTCAGCTACTGTTACAGTGAAGATTTGATCTACAGATTTATCTTTATCAAATACTCTATCTGTATCTTTAGATGGGAACTCGTTCTTAACGACTCTATAACCAGCTTTTTCAAGTTTTTCAATAGTCTTAGTTACTTCATCAACTTTAGACTTAGTGAAGTTAGCTCCTGAATCACCTTCATCAATTACTGGAGTTGATACTACTTTACCTTTTTCATCTACGAAGTTAGTGATAGCTTTTTGTTTATCAGTTACGTAAGTGATTCGCGTATCAGTTCCTGGATCTGTTGGTACTGGTGGTACTTCATATCCTTTAGTTGGATCGTTTGGATCTACTGGTGTTAATGGAACTAGTGGGTTATCCGGACTAATTGGTTTAGTTGGATCTTTTGGCACCACCGGTGTAGTTCCTGGGATATAAGGCACTTTAGGTTTATCAGTTCCAGGTTTAGTTGGATCTTTTGGATCGTTTGGATACGTAACCGGAGGAACTGGTGTAGAACCTTCTGGTACTTTTGGAATCCATGAACCAAGTTTAGTGTAGACAACTTCGATATTTTCATCTTTAGAGTCTGCAGTTAATCCTGTTGTAGCTGCTACTTCTTTTTGTTTGGCATCTTTCAGGATGTAGCCTTTAACGACTGGTGATTCAACTTTATCGAATGTTGTATCTCCATCTTTAGCTGTCCAGTTACCGTATGTGATTTCACCTGTTACAGAGTTAATCTTAGCTTCACGAGTGAATGTAACTTTATCTGTTACTTTCTTAGCCACTTCCTCACCTTTTTCGTTAACGTATGTGATTGTACGGTTCACGTGGCGAGTTGTATCAATCTTCTTGATTAGATTTTCAGTCCATTTTGGTCCATCAGGGTTCTTAGGATCGATTGGTTCACCTGGTTTTGGTTTATTTGGATCATTTGGATTTTCTGGATCTACTGGTTTGATTGGCTCAACGTGTGGTTTAACTGTAACTACGAAGCTTTGATCTACTTTCGTATCTTTATCGTAGTTCTTATCTGTAGCAGTTGTGAATCCGTCACTTACTAAGTCATATCCTAGAGCTTTCAATTCAGCAAGTTTAGCTACTGTACTGTAGTCGATTGGTTCTCCAGATTTACCTTCTAGGTTATCTGTGTGAAGTACTGTTCCAGTTCCTTCTACCACATAAGTTACTTTTGCTTTCTGAGTATCTTTCTCATAAGTGATTTCAGTATCTTCTGTTGGGGTTTCAGGTGTTGGTGGAACATATCCTTTACTTGGATCATTTGGATCTACTGGTTTCAGTGGGTTTCCATTTGGATCTTTTGGAGTTGTTCCTGGAACGTGAGGAATCACTGTTGTTGGTGTTCCTGGTTTCGTTGGATCTGTTGGATCATTTGGATATGGAAGTGGATCAATTGGTGTTTCACCTTCTGGTACTTTCGGTACCCATGAACCAAGTTTAGTGTAAACTACTTCGATGTTTTCATCTTTAGAGTCTGCAGTTAATCCTGTTGTAGCTGCTACTTCTTTTTGTTTGGCATCTTTCAGGATGTATCCGTTAACGACTGGTGATTCAACTTTATCGAATGTTGTATCTCCATCTTTAGCTGTCCAGTTACCGTAAGTGATTTCACCTGTTACTGAATTGATCTTAGCTTCACGATTGAATGTAACTTTATCAGTTACTTTCTTAGCTACTTCCTCACCTTTTTCGTTAACATACTTAATTGTACGGTTCACGTGGCGAGTTGTATCAATCTTCTTGATTAGATCTTCAGTCCATTTTGGTCCATCAGGGTTCTTAGGATCGATTGGATCACCCGGTTTTGGTTTATTTGGATCATTTGGATTTTCTGGATCTACTGGTTTGATTGGCTCAACGTGTGGTTTAACTGTTACTACAAAGCTTTGATCAACTTTTGTATCTTTATCGTAGTTCTTATCTGTAGCTGTTGTGAATCCGTCACTTACTAGGTCATATCCTAGAGCTTTCAATTCAGCAAGTTTAGCTACTGTACTGTACTCGATTGGTTCTCCAGATTTACCTTCTAGGTTATCTGTGTGAAGTACTGTTCCTGTTCCTTCTACCACATAAGTTACTTTCGCTTTTTGAGTATCTTTCTCATAAGTGATTTGCGTATCTTCTGTTGGATTTTCAGGTGTTGGTGGAACATATCCTTTACTTGGATCGTTTGGATCTACTGGTTTCAGTGGATTTCCATTTGGATCTTTTGGAGTTGTTCCTGGAACGTGAGGAATCACTGTTGTTGGTGTTCCTGGTCTAGTTGGATCTGTTGGATCGTTTGGATATTGAGGTTTCTCAACTTTTGGAACTTCGAATCCTTCTGGTACTTTTGGTACATATTTACCTAGTGGTGTGTAAACAACATTTACTACAGAATCAGCTGCATCGTGAGCTACGTTCTCTACTTTTTCAGCTGCTTTAATATCCGCAACGTATCCGTCGATAACTGGTGATGTTACTTCAGCTAATGTTTGAGGTTCAGTCCAATCAGAAGTATAAGTGATTTCACCTGTTACTTTGTTTAAATCACCTTTACGAGAGTAACGAAGTTTTTGTTCTACAGTAGCTGCAGCTTCTTGACCACGTTTAGCTTCTTCTACTTTATCAGTATTAGCGTATCTGTAGTTGATTGTACGATTTACTTCATCTAGTAATCCTAGTTGTTCGTATGTACGTTGTTTTGGATCTCCAGGTACTTTGTCTCCTGGTTTTGGAGTTGTGTTTGGATTGTTTGGATCTAGCGGTTTATCTGGATCGATTGGAGTGATTCCCTCTTTAACGATTACATAGTAAACTTGACTAATTCCATCATTACCTTTGTCATCCTTGTCATCAAATGTACGGTTAGCTTCTGCGTAGAATGCTACACGTTCTGCTGTGTAAGCTGCATCTGTTGGCGCAACTACTTCGTAACCTTTAGCTTCTAATTCAGCTTTAACGTTATCGATGTTTGTTGTCTTAATTGCTTTACCTGTGTCTCCTGCTTCTGCAACTGAAACGTGAACCGCAGTTCCATCAGCTTTAATGAAGTGAACTAGAGCAACTTGAGAACCATCTTTAACATACGTGATTGTAGTGTTTTGAGTTGGGTCTTCTGGTACTTTCGGTACTTCATAACCTTTAGTTGGATCGTTAGGATCTTTCGGAGTTAATGGTTTACCGTCTGGTCCTACTGGTGTTGTACCAGGGATGTATGGTACTACTGGAGTTTCAGTAGGTGTTCCTGGTTTTGTTGGATCTTCATTAGTTGGAGTTTCATATGGTTTTGGTGTTAAATCAGTTCCTGCTGGAGGTGTTACTCCTTCTGGAATTACCGGTACATATGAACCAAGTTTACGGTAGATAATTGTTTCTTCACTATCTTTATCCGTAGCTTGAACATTTTCACGAGCTGTAGATGTCGCAGCTGAAGCTACATATCCAGGTTTGTTTGGTGTTGTTATAGCATCGATTGTTGTGTCATCGCCTTTAGCTTTCCAGTCAGAGAAGTTAGAAACTGCTCCAGTTACTGGATCTAGGTCAGCAGTACGTGTAAATGTTAATGTTTGTACATTATCAGGGATACCCGCATCTGATCCATCAGCTAGTTTGTAGTGAACTGTGTGAGTTACTTCTTCGATTAATCCTAATTCTTTGTAAGTACGTCCCTTCGGATCATTTGGTACTTTATCTTCAGGTTTCGGAGTAACGTTTGGAGTATTTGGATCTGTTGGTTTAGATGGATCGATATTTGCTGGTTTTGTAGTATAGATTACTGTTTCATTAATATCCTCAGCAGTTGCTGTTACTTCTGCCGCTGGTACAGACTCTTTATCTGGAGTGAAGTTTGTAACTTTTGGTGAAGTCACAGATTCAAATGTTTGAGCTGGTGACCAATCTCCGAATGTAATCTTACCACTTACTGGGTTGATTGTTGCTGAACGTTTGAACTCTTTAGTTTCTTGAACTGAATCAGCAGCTTTTGATCCATCTGCGTAAACATACTTGATTGTACGTTTAACTTCCTCTTTACGTCCATCTTCTAACTCTTTGATTAACTCTGGAGTCCATTTTGGTCCTGTTGGATTATTTGGATCAATTGGTTGATCTTTAGTTGGAGTTGGATCGTTTGGATTTACAGTAATTGGCTTAGCAGTTACTAGGACTTTAAATTCTTGGTTAGTCTTAGAGTCTGCGTCGAATTTACCATCTGTTGGGTAATTATTTTCAACAACTGTGTATCCTTTAGCTTTCAGAGCTTCGATTGTAGCTGTTACTTCTGCACCTTTCGTGAATGCTTTTCCTGCATCTCCTGTATCAACGATTGATTGGGCTACTCCACCTTTTTCAGTCTTATCAGTTTCACTGTTTACTTCGATGAAGTGTGTAACTGCTACTTGAGAACCATCTTTCGTATAAACGATTGTAGTATCTTCAGTCGGGTTCGTTGGCACTGGTGGGTTATATCCTTGTTTTGGATCGTTTGGATCTTTCGGAGTTAATGGTTTTCCATTTGGTCCCACTGGTGTAGTTCCTGGTACGTATGGAATCGTAGTTGTAGGAGTTCCTGGTTTTGTAGGATCATCTGGATTATTTGGATATTGTGGGTTTTCAATTGTCGGAGGAGTGAATCCTTCTGGAACAACTGGGACAAATTTACCTAAATCTTTATAGATAACTTTTTCAACAATATCTTTATCCGTTGCATTAACACCCGTTACATCTTTCTTAGATGCTTCTACATCTCCTGTAGCTACATATCCAGGTTTAACTGGGATAGTTGCTTTTCCTTCAAGAGTTGTATCGTTATCTTTAGCCGTCCATTCACTGTAAGTAATTTCTTTTGTTACAGCATTAACTGTTGCTGTACGTGTAAAGCTTACTGTAGTTTCATGTTTAGGTTCTGCTTCAGTTCCACGTTTAGCAGTATCTGCTACATCATCTGCATAAGTATACGTAATTGTACGTTTTACTTCTTCAGCTAGTTTAAGATCTTTATATTTTAGTCCGTCTGGATTGTTTGGATCTACTGGTTTATTTGGATCGAAGTTTGGATCATTTGGATCAATTGTAATTTGTTTTATTTTGTAAACTACAACTTCTTCGAAGTCCGCTGCATCAGCTGTTACTGTCTTAGCTGGAACATCACTTGTTGTTGGATTACTTACTAATGCTGATGTATATCCATCAATTGTTGGTGTTGTCACTGCTTCAAAATCAGCTGTTGTTTTAGGTGTCCAAGTTCCATATTCAATTTCTCCTGTCACAAGGTTAACTTTAGCTGTTCTTGTGAATTCAAGAGTTTGAACTTTCTTACCTGGTACATCTGCACCTAGTTTAGCATCTGGAACTGGAGTTCCATCGTCATAAATATACTTGATAGTACGTGTTACAGATTCAGTTGTCTTCAAGTCTTTAACTGAATCAGGCCATTTTGGTCCATTATTGTCACCTGGAACTACTGGTTGTCCTGGTTCTGGTTTCACATAACCTGGAGTAGTTGGATCTGTTGGAATATCTTTAACAATCGGTTTGAATGTTACTGTATATTCTTGGTTTGTTGACGCATCAGCATCAAATACTTTTTCAGCATCTGTTGATGGATAATCTTTTTCACTTGTATTTACATTGGCTACTTTTTCATATCCACGAGCTAAAATCTTATTGATTGCTGCAGTTACTTCTGCATCTTTAGTGAAAGCTTTTCCTGTATCACCAGTATCTACTACTGAAGGTTCTAGTCCTTTACCAGTTGTATCTACGAATTTAGTTACTGCTACTTGAGAACCATCTTTCGTATAAACGATTGTTGTGTCTCCAGTTGGTGTTGTTGGTACTGGTGGTACATATCCTTGTTTTGGATCACCTGGTACTTTTGGTGTCAACGGTTGTCCATCTGGTCCTACTGGTGTAGTTCCTGGTACATATGGAATCGTTGTTGTTGGTGTTCCTGGTTTTGTAGGATCTGTTGGATTATTTGGATATTGTGGATTTTGAATTGTTGGAGGATTGAATCCTGCTGGTACAACTGGTACATATTTACCTAGTGCTTTGTACACTACTTTTTCCGTAATATCTTTATCTTCTGCCTTAACATTTTCTACAGGTTTAACAGATGTTTCTACATCCCCTGTTGCAACATATCCAGCTACAGCTGGAAGAGCATTTCCTTCTAATGTAGTATCGTTATTTTTAGCTTCCCAATCTCCATAAGTGATTTCTCCTGTTACTGGGTTTACTTTAGCTACACGAGTATAGTTCACTTTTGTAGTAACTGGTTCTACTACATTAGTTCCACCTTTATTTCCATCTTTTTCAGCTTGGTTTAATTCACTTGCTTCTGTTGAGTAAGTGTACGTAATTGTACGTGTTACCTCTTCATTATTTTTAAGTTTCGCAAGTAGTTCATCTGTCCATTTTGGTCCATTTGGATCACTTGGATTAATTGGCTGATCTTTCTTAGGTTCTTTATAATTTGGAGCTTTTGGATCAACTGTGATTAGTTTAGTTTTGTAAACTACTACTTCTTCGAAGTCTTTATCTGTAGCCGCTACAGTTTTCTCTGGTACATTAGCTGTTGTTGGAGTTACTCCTGCAACTGCCGCTGTGTATTTCTCTAATACTGGAGATGTTACAGCTTCGAACGTTTGGTTCGCTGACCAGTCTCCGTATGTGATTTCTCCTGTCGCTACATTAATCTTACCAGGACGAGTGAATTTAAGTGTTTTAACTTTCTTATCAGCTACACTTGTTAGATCAGATTCAGCTACTGGAGTACCATCTTCGTATACATACTTGATTGTACGAGTTACTTCTTCTTGTACTTTTACTGCGTTGATTAGTGCTTCAGTCCATTTTGGTCCATCTGGATTATTTGGATCGATTGGCGTTTTACCTGGAATTGGTCTTGGGTTATCATCACTCTTCGGTTTTGTTGGATCAAATGATGGAATATCAACTACTTTAGCTTTGAATTTCACAACATATTCTTGATCAACTGCTGCATCTTTATCGAACTTATCAGTTGATACAAATCCGTTATTTACTAATTCGTAACCTTTCTTAACAAGTTCAGCAATCTTATCTGTTACTGAAGTTGCTGTTGTAGCTGGGTAAGCTGCTTCTGATTTACCTGTTACTGCGATTGGATCTGCAAGACCTGGAGTAATTACTTTATCTGTATTAGTAGGATCTACTTCTACGAATTTAACTACAGCTTTTTGAGCAACTGGAGTGTAAAGTACTGTGATCTTGTAGTCATCTGCTTCTGCATCGATTGCTGCAGTTGCTTCTACAGTAGCGTTATCTGGAGTGTATCCAGTCACTTCTGGAGAGTTAACAAGGTTAAATTTATCATCTTTGGCTTTTTCTGCATCAGATAATGTAATTGCATCGTTAGATGTTCCACCTACTGGAGTCCATGGTCCAAATGTAACGATTGATTTTTGAGTATCTGTTGCATCTGCTGCTATTGCTTTATTTGTGATGTGGTCGTAGTAAACTACACGAGCTTTGTACTCTTCTGGAGAATCATATCCACTCTTATCTAACACCGCTTTGTAAGTTGCGTATTCTGTTGGATATTCTTTCGCAGCTAATGTGTAGTCGATTGTACGGTCACGTTCAAAGTGAAGTGTTTCAGTCACAGTTGGCGCGGCTGTTGTTCCACGTTTATCTGCTGGTACATCATCTGTACTTGCATATTTGTACTCGATTGTACGTGTTACTTCTTGAGTATCTTTAATTTTACGTGTAACTTTCTTGTGACGTAGGTAAACGTTGAATGCTTGGTCTACATCTTTATCATCATCAAACTTACGTCCACCTTCAATAGCTGTACCTTGAGTATTGTTTGTATAGTCATCTGTTACTAATTCATAACCAAGGTCTTCATATTTCTTGATTGTGTCAGCTGTTAGGTAAGGAATCTTCGTATGAGATTTACCTTGAAGTTCTGGAACACTGTAAGTTGTTTTCGCATCCGCACCCGTAGTAGGAGCAGTTGCTGCTGTTTGAACTTCAAGAATACGAGCATCACCTGTCGCATCTAAGTCGATGTATGTTACTTTGGCTTTTTGAGTATCAGCTTTATAAACAACATACATATCGAAGTTGTCTTTGTCGTCTGATCTTATTGCAGAAGAAGCTGGTTTATACGTTCCTACATCTTTTGTATTTCTATCAATCGGTTTATAAGTACCAATTTCCTTAGTATCTTTAATATGAGCCATTTCTCCTGTTGCATTTGGAGCATTGTATTCTAAAGTTACAACATTCGCTGTATAACCTTTTACAGTAGGAGAAACTATACTATTCATCTCTTCGTTATTTTCTCCATGTTTCCAATCGGAAATAATCAATGTTCCTTGAGAGAATTTAGTACCTTTAGGTATTTCAGTTCCTGCTGTGTATTCTGTACCATTTACATCTCTAACTGTATTCGCAGTTACCATCGGTTGGTCTAATACACCATCTTCATCAAACATTTTATATGTACGAGTATAGTTTAAAGTTTGAGAACGTGTTACTGGTTCATTATTGATCGATAAAATTGGATCATTATTTTTATAAGAAGCTTGACTAGTAGCTGTTGCATCATTATCACTCTCATACACATAGTGAATTGTACGTGTAATCGACGCTTCTGTAACTGGTGTTACTATTGGTGTGTATTTTGCTCTACCGTAATCAGTACCATATTTTTCTGTAACTTTATCATTTGCTACAACATCATTATAGTCTATATCTGGTTGTACTAAATCTACACCTGTTCCTCTTCCTACAAATCCAGGTTCTGGTGTAAATGTAACTTCACCTGTTGGTTTTCCACTTGCATCTTTCACAAGTTCGTATACCCCTTCACCTGTGATTGTTACTTTAGAATCGTTAGTGTTTGCCAGGTCATAACTACGTGGAACCTCTGTTATTGCTCCTGTTGTAGGATCAAGATGTGTTGCGCTTGGTAATATAACTTGATTTAACGGTAATATTCTCTTGACTTTAGTACCCGCTGGAATCGTGTTAGTTGCACGATATTTACCGTCAACTTTTACAACATCTCCTTTTCCTACAATTTGACTAATAGCTGTTTCTTTAGCTAGGGTAGAAATTTTATTACCTGATTCTCGTGGTATAGTATCACCTGTATTATATGTGACATTATTCCATGTATTATTCGCCGTTGTTACTAATGGATTTTTAAGTTTAGCTCCTGCTGGAATTCTTCCTCCGGCAGAAATAGTAGTCTCTGTACCGTTAGCTAGAGTAACAACCGTGTCTGCTGTAACAGGATGAGGATCAACTGGACTAGCTCCCGCTGGGATAGTTTTTCCAGTAACAAGTCGAACATTATTTACTACAACAGAACCTGTACCTGTTACTACCACATCTGCATCTTCAGCAATTTTCGCACGCGCTGGTAATTTATCTTTATCAGGAGTATACGTAACCACCTTACCATCAGCAAGTGTTAATGTAGTAGCCCTACTTACTTCAGTATCTTTATCGTATGAAGATTTATTACTATCTAAAGTATCCGCTAATTTTATACTCTTATTCTTATCTATGATTTCGAATTCATCAGCATACCTAGAATCTGTAATCTTATCTCCTGTTTCAGTTTCCACTGTTCCATATACTGGGATTTGAGGTCTAGCACTTTGTTTTTTACCTTGAACATCAGTAGTTGTAGTATCTTCACCTATTGGTCTCACATCAATAACAGTTGGAATATAACTAGTATCCATTGTTTTATAACCATTATTTCCATTGTTTGTATTTTCAAGAACCTTATCTTTTTCTGCTAATGTAGTAGATATTTTAGAAGCCTCAATTGTATCATTATTAGCTTCCCATCCAGTTGAATTATTATTATCATCCCATGCACGTACAGCAATACCTTTTGCTGTTCCAACATAAGATTTGTTAGGTTTAAATGTTAATGTAGTTTCATATAATCCATTTCCTACAGAAGTATTTTTACCTTCATTAGCAGGATTAACTTTATATGTACCTACTTCATTTCCTGCAGTATCATATTCTGTATACTCACTTAATAAATATTCTGTTTTCCCAGTTAATGGGTTTGTAACTTTAAGTCCTTTACCCAAAACTTTATTATTTTTATCTTTTACTGTTACATATTCTCCTGAATATACAGTGGCACCATTTCGTTCTACATGAACCTTGCCTGTAGAGTCTACACGATAATTTGCAGGTAATCCAGACTTATCAGCAATAGCTTCTTCTGACGCGACTTGCTTATCAGTTAGAACTATTTTCGGCGATAAATTCTCATTTTCAATTTGCGCCCATTTCGTAAATTTAGAATCTTTATTTTTACCATTAGCTATGAACATCGCATTAGTTGATAGTGTAACTGTTTGTTCTCGCCCTTGATAATCTTTTGTCTCATATCTAGTACCACGTGGCATGTGAACTACATGTGTTTGGAAATCCTCTACTTCCCCTGATGATGCCACACCTGTTGGTTCTAGAATCTCATCTTTTGTTAATGAAATACGTAAACGTACTCCTAAGCTATCTGCTGAGGTATCTAGTAATTGTGGCGTGTTTTTGAATTTAATATTGTAAGTTCCATTTTGGTTAACTTCTACGATTTCTGAAGATTCATTAAGATCAAATTTACCGTTGTTGTTGAAGTCTACCCATCCACGGATATAAGCTTTATCATTATTAACACCTAGGTTAGCACGAACACCTTCAAGGACATATTCATTACCTTGGGCTTGACGTAATTTGTACTCAGTTGCTACCGCTGGATCAAGAAGTTGGCTTTCTCCTTCATCTCCAAGAGTACCTTCACCTAAAGCACCTGTTGTGTGGTTATAAACTCCACGAATCGGAAGCTTAGATACTGGGTTCGCCATCTCAATAACATCACCTTGATTTAAAAGTACACGTGTGTTATCAGATTTTTCAATTACAGCATTACCATTTGGTAATAATAAGTATTTACCTGTTACACCCTTATCTGTTGTTACAATTGTTTTTCCTGATTCTAATGGTGTCTCTTTATATTTTTCTGATGTGATTAAATCATCAAGTACCCATCCACCTGAAGGGTCAGTTTTAGTTGAACGGAAATCTGGGTCTCTTTTAACATTACCTAGATATGGCTGAGTAGCTGTTACCTGAGTTTTAACTCCATCTTTAATAACTTCTTTGTTAAAGTCCCCGATAATATGTTGTGCAGAACCGTAAGATTGCGGAGCATCTCCTCCATCATAAATCATGAATCCGATTGTTCCTGCCTGCGCTCCTGCAGAGTTCAAGTACATCGATAATGTTTTAACGTTTTGAGAAAGAGCGATAGGTAATGAGTTTTTAGATCCCATTGATGTGTAGTTCGCTCCAAATGTATTAGTTCCGTATGCAATAGGTTTCCCTTTTTCGTCTAAGTTAACCCAATCTTTTGGATTATATCCCGCTTGCGCAAGACGTCCGTCAGCATTAACATCACTTTCTTTACTTGGATAAACTCCTTTAGCTGTTTTATCATCAATATCTTTTTGAAGATTTAATGCCATGAATTGTTCCCATTTCGTTCCATCTGTTTCAAATTGAACAATTTCTGTACGCCCTGCTTCTTCAGCATCAGCCGCAATTACGTTTACGTCTACAATACGACCATTATATGTCGCAGAAAGTGCAAATGTTACCCCAACGTTAGATTCATCACGAGACGATGTAAATGCAGTAAGCATTTCACTTCCATCTGGATTTGTTGTTGGAAGTCCTGCTTTCCTTAAGTATGACCATTGAGTATCTTGAGATGTAATTAAGACATCCGCATGTCTTTGATCTCCAATTTTTTTATAAAGATTAGCTGATCCTGATGGTACAGCCTTACCATTCACATTAACATAAGAGAACCCAGTTTCTGACAATTTCGTTGCAGATAATTTCTGAGATTCAATGGCTTTGTTGTATGCTTGTACCGCTTCATGGTATGCTTTAGCTTTTGCATAGTAGGTATCTGTATTGGCAAATGTTTCTGTTGGGTATTCTGGTATCGTTAGTGCTACACCATTTACGGAAACCGTTGGGTTATTAGCAAATGTTGTTTTATTTTTTGTAGCATTTTGCTTGAATTTTTTATCCTCAGCTTGTGCTTTTGCTAATTGTTTATCAGAACCCCAATCACCATAATCACGTACAGCATTCACTGGTCCTGCCGGTGTTTTATTTGGATCAGACTCTACATTTTTCGAACCTAGTTTTATAACTGTGGCTGTTAAAGCATAGCCTTCAACCTTCGTTTTAACATTGAACTTCATACCTTCTTGTAAAGCTTCATAAATTTCATGATCATTTTGAGCTCCACCCGTGTAGTATAAATGTTCGACATATTTTGCAGTTCCTGATTTTAAGAATTTATCATCAGTCGTTAAGCCTTTTGAACCATCAGCATAGGTAACAGCACGAACCATTGTGATTTTACCTGTTACAACATCACCATTTGGATATGTGATAGTTTTAGTAATAGGTTGCGCTAATTTTCTTGCAGGCCCTACTACAGTCCCATTAGAGTAGGTAATAGATGCTGCTGCAAAGTCGAACCAGTTAATATTATTTTTAAGTTGCTCTAAGTTTTTTGTACCCGCAGTACCAACAACAGTATCTCCAGAAGGAATATTAGTTTTAACACCATTTATTGTAACAGTTGCTCCACCTGCAGTTCCGTTTCCTTTCTTCTCTACTTCAATCATAGAAGGATCCGTAATGCTTGGGTTGGCATTCATGATTTCACGTTTAACCGCAGCTATCTCTTCTTCTGTTAAATCATTAATATTTTTTACTGGAGTCTTAGTTGTAGGAGCTACGATTGCTGTATTGGTAGTAGTTCCATCCGCCAACACTGCTTCAACCTTACCTACGTGTCCTGCACGTTTCATCTCAGCATAGACAGCTTCGATAGCAGATGAAATACGTTGAAGTTGGGCATCCAATTCTTCCTTAGTGATTTCTCCGGCAGCAAGAGCTTTCTTAGAAGCTTCGATTTGAACTTTTGCTGAAGCTACTGCGGTTGCGATTGCTTCTTTTCCAGCTTTATCTTCTGCCTTTTTATCCGCAAAGTTTGAGGCAGTTGTGTTCAATACTTCTGCTTCAGATGTCAGCTGCTCAAGAACAGTTTTAGTAGCAGTAATTGGGTTTTCTGCTTTCTTTTCGTCCTTTTTATCAGCTTTTTCATCAACTGCTTTATCAGCTTTTTTGTCAGTTAAAGGAGCAGTCAGTGTTGCTTTTTCTTTGTCAGCTGCTTCTGTTTTTTCAGTTGTAGCTGTTTCAGATGCTTTATCATCTTTCTTAGATACTTCAGCAGCTAATTTTGCAACTTCCTCATCACTCAAGGCCGGCTTTTCTACTACAGCCGCTTCTGTCGTAGCAGAGAGAGCTGGTGTCGTCACAGTTGCGACATTCTCACTTACCTTATCATCTTTTGGAGCAGATGCCACAGCTTCTGTTTTATTTTCAGTAGCTGTTTCTTCTGCTTTGGCAGTCGTTTGGGCAGCACCCAAAATCAAGGCTGTCCCCAACAGCACACTCGCAACACCAAAATGATACTTACGGATAGAGAAGCGTTGACTCAAACCATACCAATCAAAAGATTTATTTTTTTGTCTTTTTGATTTATACATTTTAATCACTTTCTTTTTTTTTAGATTTGTAACCATGTGTGCAATTACCTACTTAAATTATACCACCCCCCCCCCGATTTAGTCAACAAATTCAATAGTTTCATGCTTTTATTTTTTAGTTTTTTTCGACTTATATTTAAGTAATTTTTACTTTTATATTAATTGCGATACTAAATATCTTTTTATGTTATTTTATTTTTGTTTTTATATTTATTTTTCACTCTTTTTTTGATATAATAATCTTAAGTTTAATTTTATCGGAGGTTATATGCGTTTTAATCAATTCAGCTATTTAGCGCTACCTAGAGATACAATTATCTTTGAATTAAAAAAGTATGGGTTTGATTTACCAGTCAATATTACAAATAAAAAAATGCTTGAAGCGTTTCTTATTCGTTTCTTTTTTAATTATAAAGATAGTGCCTATCCTCTATCCAGTTTGGCAGTTGATAAAGAAACTGACTTACTGACTTTTTTTCAGTCAAACAAAGAGTTGACTGCAGATATTTTCTACACTGTAGCCTTTCAACTTTTAGGCTTTTCTTATTTGGTTGACTTCGAAGAAAGTGAAGTTTTCCGTAAAGAGACTGGATTTCCCATTGTATATGGTGACTTGATTGAAAATCTCTATCAGTTACTCAATACTCGCACCAAAAAGGGAATTACTCTTATCGACCAACTTGTTAGTGACGGTCTTATTCCGGAGGATAATGACTACCACTACTTTAACGGCAAGAGTTTGGCTACTTTTTCTAGCCATGATGTCATTCGAGAAGTCGTTTACGTTGAGTCTCGTGTCGATACTGACCAAAAGGGTTTACCTGACTTAGTCAAGGTCAGCATCATTCGACCTCGTTTTGATGGACAAATCCCTGCTATCATGACAGCTAGTCCCTACCATCAGGGAACAAATGACAAGGCTAGCGACAAGGCTCTCTACAAGATGGAGGGCGAGCTCGAGGTTAAGCCTGCTCATAAGATTGAGCTAGAAGAACCTCAAGTCAATCTTGTCCAACCTCAAGGCCAAGCTGAGCTTGTGTCAGAAGCTGAGGAAAGGCTAACTCACATCAACGCTAGCTATACACTCAACGACTACTTCCTTCCACGAGGTTTTGCTAATCTCTATGTGTCAGGTGTTGGTACTAAAGACTCTACTGGTTTCATGACTAATGGAGACTACCAGCAAATCGAGGCTTATAAGAATGTCATCGATTGGCTCAATGGTCGTTGCCGCGCCTTTACCGACCATACGCGCCAGCGTCAAGTAAAGGCTGACTGGTCAAACGGAAAAGTAGCCACAACTGGACTTTCTTATCTAGGTACCATGTCCAATGGTCTTTCGACTACAGGTGTAGATGGTTTAGAGGTTATCATTGCCGAGGCTGGTATTTCTTCTTGGTACAACTACTACCGTGAAAACGGTCTGGTAACTAGCCCAGGTGGTTACCCAGGTGAGGACTTTGATTCCCTTGCTGAACTGACCTACTCTCGCAATCTCTTGGCCGGCGACTATATCCGTGGTAATGAGGCTCACCAAGCTGACTTAGAAAAAGTAAAAGAGCAGTTAGATCGCAAATCTGGTGACTACAATCAATTTTGGCATGACCGCAACTATCTGCTCAATGCTGATAAAGTAAAGGCAGAGGTTGTCTTTACCCATGGTTCACAGGATTGGAATGTCAAACCACTTCATGTTTACCAGATGTTCCATGCTCTTCCTACTCATATAAATAAGCACCTCTTTTTCCATAATGGCGCCCATGTGTACATGAACAACTGGCAGTCCATTGACTTCCGTGAGTCCATGAACGCCTTATTGACAAAGAAATTACTGGGACAAGATACAGATTTCCAACTTCCTACTGTCATTTGGCAGGACAATACAGCCCCTCAGACTTGGCTATCACTTGATACCTTCGGTGGGCAAGAAAACTTTGAAACCTTCTCACTTGGTCAAGAAGAGAAAGTCATTCAAAACCAGTACCCAGATAAGGATTTTGAGCGCTATGGTAAGACCTACCAGACCTTCAATACAGAACTCTATCAAGGAAAAACCAATCAGATTACTATTGACCTTCCTGTAACCAAAGATCTTCACTTGAACGGTCGTGCCCAACTCAATCTTCGTATCAAATCCAGTATAAATAAGGGGCTCTTATCTGCCCAACTGCTAGAATTTGGACAGAAGAAATACCTGCAACCTTATCCAGCTGTTTTAAGTGCTAGAACCATTGACAACGGTCGCTACCATATGTTGGAAAATCTCAACGAATTGCCTTTTCGTGAAAATACACAACGAGTCGTGACAAAAGGCTACCTCAATTTACAAAATAGAAATGATTTACTGTTAGTAGAGGATATTAAGGCAGATGAATGGATGGATATCCAGTTTGAACTGCAACCGACTATTTACAAGTTAAAAGAAGGAGATACTCTTCGTTTAGTACTCTATACTACTGACTTTGAAATCACAATCCGTGATAACACCGCTTACCACCTGACTGTTGATCTTGAACAGTCTACTCTTATCCTACCTTGTCAAAAGGCATAATATATCAGACTTTCTATATGGAAGATTTCCACTTGAACAGTTGAAACAAACATACACTTGGTATCAAATGCAATCCCGATATAGGCTTATGATAGGTCTACACGGAAGCTTTGACAAAAGATACTAAAACCCTAACCAACATGTGTACTCATTAATAATACTCGCTACCACACCACATGTTGAAAAATCTTTGTGAATTAACATTAATCATAAATTCACAATAAGTCGTGACAAAAGGCTACCCTAATTGAATGATTTACTGTTAGTAGAGGACACCAATGTAGATAAACGGATAGATACCCAATTCATCTACACTCAACTAGTGACAAGTTAAAAGAGTGGGATTTTCTCCATTTAGTCCTATACTACTGACTTTGAAATCATCATACGTGACAATACCGCTTACCACCCGACTGACGATTTCGTTCCGTCCACGCTTTCTGTACCCAGTACAAGGAGTAACATTTTATGAATAAATCTGAACACCGGCACCAACTCATACGAGCTCTTGTAACGAAAAACAAGATTCATACTCAAGCTGAGCTACAAGCTCTTCTTGCTGATAATGATATTCAAGTTACACAAGCTACACTTTCGAGAGATATTAAAAGCATGAACCTCTCAAAAGTACGTGAAGAAGACAACTCTTACTACGTGCTCAATACAGGCTCTATCTCAAAATGGGAGAAACGTCTCGAAATCTACATGGAAGATGCTCTTGTCTTGATGCGTCCAGTTCAACACCAAGTCCTACTAAAAACCCTTCCTGGACTTGCGCAATCCTTTGGTTCTATCATTGATGCATTAAGTTTCTCTGACGCTATCGCTACTCTCTGTGGTGATGATGTCTGCCTTGTCATCTGTGAAGATGCAGAAGCTGCTCAAAAATGCTTTGAAGAACTGAAAAAATTCGCTCCACCATTTTTCTTTGAAGAATAAGAAAATTCCGTGTCTGATTAGGCACGGAATCTTTTTATCTATTTTACTGAGATGGATTGTCTTTTTTAGTTCGTGCCAATCTCAGAGCACGATTTGGATTGAGACGATTAAACAGTTCTTCCAATTTCTTTTCATTCCAAACATCTGCGGCTGAAACAAAATTGCCATCCGCGTCTCGGAAAGATATCGGTTTATCTCCCATACCAGTCTCCTAGTCTACAAATTCAAACTCAAATTTACCAATGCGGACCAAGTCCCCATCTTTAGCACCACGAGCACGAAGGGCTTCATCAACCCCCATACCACGAAGCTGGCGGGCAAATTTCATGACAGACTCGTCACGATCAAAGTTGGTCATATTAAAGAGTTTCATGAGTTTTTCACCAGAAAGTACCCATGTAGCATCGTCATCACGGCTAATTTCAAAGGATTTTTCTTCCTCGTCAAATCCATAGTAAGCTTCTTCTTCCATATCTGACTCGTCGTAGAGCAAGAATTCTGGTGTCTTATCTAACAATTCAGCTGTCGCATCCAAAAGCGTTGCCAAACCTTGCTTAGTTAAACCAGATATTGGGAAAATAGCTGGTAACTCTTCAAATTCATCGTAGTTTTCAGCCAATTTTTTCTTGAATTCTACAAGATTTTCCTGACTCTCAGGCATGTCCATCTTATTAGCTACAATAATCTGTGGACGCTCCATGAGACGAAGATTATATGACTCTAATTCTTTATTGATTGCAAGATAATCCTCATATGGATCACGTCCTTCACTAGCTGACATATCAATAATATGAAGGATAACACGTGTACGCTCAATGTGACGGAGGAACTGGGTTCCCAAACCAACACCTTGACTAGCCCCTTCAATCAAACCTGGTAAATCTGCTACTGCAAAGGATTCTCCTGATTGGGTACGAACCATACCTAGATTTGGCACAATAGTGGTAAAGTGGTAGGCACCGATTTTTGGTTTAGCAGATGTGATAACACTTAAAAGTGTTGATTTCCCTACAGATGGGAAGCCTACTAAACCAACATCCGCAAGGATTTTTAGTTCCAATTGCAACTCACGTTCCTGACCTGGTTCTCCATTTTCAGAGATTTCCGGTGCAGGATTTTTTGGTGTCGCAAATCGAATATTTCCACGTCCACCGCGACCACCGTGAGCTACAATAAATTCTTGACCGTGCTCAATCAAATCTGTCAAGACCTTGCCAGTCTCTGCATCACGCACCGTCGTACCTTGTGGTACTCGAACTCTAAGGTCCTCAGCACCACGACCATGCATTCCTTTGGTCATCCCTTTTTCACCAGATTCAGCCTTGAAATGACGATTGTAGCGGAAATCCATCAAAGTCCGTAACCCTTCGTCTACAACGAAGACCACATTTCCTCCACGACCACCGTCACCACCCCAAGGACCGCCATTAGGGACATATTTTTCACGGCGAAAGGCAACCATGCCATCACCACCATTACCAGCCTTAACCTTAATCTTGGCCGTATCTAAAAACATACTCATTTTTCTTCTCACTTTAAAAAAGGGCTGGGAAATCCCAGTCACTAAATTTTCTTGAATCTATTTTATAGATTACTGAGGGCACCAATTGCAGTTGCAAAAATTCCCAATAAACTTGCTACTAACATGATAAGCACGATAAGCAAGGTTAATTTCTCAAACATCGTTTTTTTACGTTTTCCATTATCTCCAAATGCCATTTTTATCTCCTTCGTTACATTCTATTTTCTATTATCTTAGCATGAATTCAGCTAGTTTTCAATAGTCACTTGATACTGGTGCAATAATCCATAAAATGATATAAGCTACAATTCCTGCCCCATAACAAAATGCAAGAACACCCCATATTACACGAACAATAGTCGGATCAATATCAAAATAATTTGCGACCCCAGCACATACTCCAGCAATTTTTTGATCACTACCACTTCTCATCAATTGTTTTTTCATAGCTATTCCTCTTTCTATTCTTCATGGTCTTTCCAATAATCTCTGATGCTGATTAACTGTGTTTTTGAAGCCCTCAGCATGCGTCTAGAGCCTTTTACCGGTACAGCGACCACCTTTTGCGGAAGATACAAAACCGTCTTAAAGATACGCTGGCTGACCGTATCATCTTTGGCTAAATCTTTCTGGAAGTTATTTGAAATGATGGAATCCAGATAAAACTCATGTACTCGTTTCCCAAAGTTTTCAGCTGAAATCTCATACAACTTCTCTGATAAAGTATGCTCATTCATGTCTGGTGTTGCAATCAGGGCCTCTAAAATAGCACCAGCCAAATCATGTTCACCGTAATACAAGGTTCCAAACATTTTATCACTGATCAGGTTGTCCAGATAAGGATTTCCATGTGCAATGACAGGTGTTCCACTGGCTAAGCTTTCCAAGTATGTCAAACCTTGCGTTTCACTTGTCGATGCCGAGATGAAGAAATCCGCCGCCTTATAGTAAAGAGCCGTCTCACTAGGAGCAATCATGCCTGTAAAGATGACGTAGTCTTGAATCTCTAGTTTCTTGGCTTGCTCTTTGAGGTCATCCAGATAAGGACCATCCCCAGCTACCACCAGTTTGACCTTGTCTTCTTCTTTCAGAACTTCTGCAAAGGCTGCTAGTACTGCTTGAATATTTTTTTCATAGGAAATTCTGGAAAGACTAAGCAACATCTGTTCGTCCTCTTGAATCCCTAATTTACTACGCAGTTCTTTTAGATTTTCTTGCTTGATTTCTGGACGCTCAAACTTGGCTAATTCAATCCCAGTTGGAATGACCCTTTTTTCAACCTTGACCTTATAGTCAGATAGCAAGTCACGGACAATCTCACTCGGGCAAATAACCCCATCCACATCATGCAGGAAACCTCTTACTAAGTACTTGACCATACTAGGACGAATCAACATCCCCTTAGCAATATAATGCACGTAGTCTTCGTATTGGGTGTGATAGGTATGGATGACTGGAATCTTCAATTCACGCGCAATCCAAATTCCCAACAAGCCAAGAGAAAATTCTGTCTGAGTATGGATAATATCCAGTTGATATTGTTTAGCAATTTCAAGCGCCTTGCTGAATCCTCGATAGGCAAAGCGGCGATCCTTAAAAGCAAAGAAAGGAACACTTGGAATGCGGATAATTTGCCAATCTTCATAACGATTGACATCCTTATCTGTCGTTGTAAATATAAAAACAGCATGTCCCTGCTTTTCAAGTTCGGTTTTCAAGGTTCGAATACTGGTCGCAACACCTGAAACCTGAGGAAAATAGGTATCTGTAAATAAACCAATTCGCATAGATTACCTCACTTTTTACTTTCTCCCTAAAGCGGCTTGTTTCTCATAAAAGTCCAACCAGATTTGTAACAGATGCTCTTCAGAATACTCTCTAGAAATATTCTTAGCTTTTTCTTTCAAATCTTTTAAAGCATCAGGATTCGCTTGATATTCCAGAATAGCTTCTTTCATCTCTTCTCTATCTGCTGTCGCCCGATAATTGCCCTCCAAAATTACCTTATAAAGATCTAAATCACGCAACATAATCGGAGCTTCACAACTGGCAGCTTCTAGGATAGTCATAGGAAAGAGTTCATTGTAACTAGGAAGCAAGAAAAGATCCGCTAGGGCATACAATTCGCGCATCCGCTCTGGCGATACAATACCTGGAAAAATCAAATTTTTAGGGGGATTTTCCATGATTTTCTTGTAGCGTTCATAACCATCTGTCATACCACCAAAAGAGAAACCACCTGCCCAGATAAAGGTAATTTGCGGCAATTCCTCAGCCAGACGGATAAAATCGTCAATCCCTTTGCGTTTCTGAACTTGACCAGCACCTACTACGATAAACTGATTGTCACTAAGACCTAGCTCTGTACGCAGTCTCGCTACCTCTTCCTGTGGAAGCGGATGCCATTTTTCCTTGTTGACAAAGTTAGGGATATAGGTCACTTTTTCACGTGGAATACCAGCTGCCACTAAATCCTCAATAAACATAGGATTGACCACCACCAAGTGCTCCATCCGGTTGTAAAAAGAAAATACATAGCGTTTCACAATTCCCTTTATGAAAAATGGAATTTTCAAACTCCCCTCGAGTGTATCAGGTAAGAAATGCACATAGCCAATTTTCCTTCCTGATCGTTTCTTCTGGAATGTTGATAAATAATAGGGGAGATCAATTGTATGAAAGTGAGTCACATCTGCCTCTATTGGAAGATTTTCTGTAACAATCAATTGGTCCTTGGCATCACGGTGAAGAAGACGAACTAATTCACGGTAAGCACCTGAAACTCCTTGTCCTGCTACTTTCTCACTTGAACTCAACATATTGATGCGTAATTTCTTTTTTTCCATAACTACTATTATATCATTTTCTTTGAATAAAATCAGCAAAAGAAAGGAGAGACTAGAGGAAAAGAGGGGGAAATTTCCTCGCTTTTCCAATAATCTCTCACATGTTTTTATTTGTTTACTTAATGCCTAGGGCAATACGTGCATAGCGACTCATTTTTTCAACAGTCCAGGCTGGATACCAAACTAATTTGACCTCAGTATCCGTTACTTCTGGAACCTCTGTCATAGCATCATAAATCTGGTCTGTCAAAAGGTCTGCTAGAGGACAACCCATGGTTGTCAAAGTCATATCAATCTCTGTTTGTCCTGTGTCACCGTCAAAACGAATTTCATAGATCAAACCAAGATTGACAATATCGATTCCCAACTCAGGGTCAATAACTTCTTCCAAGGCTGATAAAATTCGTGTTTTGATGTTTTCAATTTGCTCTTCTGTATAAGCCATATTCATCCTCACTCTTAGTCTTCAATAAAATCACGAAGCGGTTTGCTACGACTTGGTTGACGTAGTTTTCTTAAAGCCTTGGCTTCAATCTGACGAATACGCTCACGGGTTACGTTAAAGACTTTACCCACATCTTCAAGGGTGCGCATTTTTCCATCATCTAGACCAAAACGGAGACGCAGAACATTTTCTTCACGGTCTGTAAGAGTATCCAAAACCTCATCCAACTGCTCACGCAAGACGATACGAGTTGTATAGTCCACTGGATTTTCAATCACTTCATCTTCGATAAAGTCCCCAAGGTGGCTATCATCCTCTTCACCGATAGGAGTTTCAAGGGATACCGGTTCTTGGGCAATCTTCAAGATTTCACGAACCTTATCAGGTGTCATATCCATACGTTCAGCGATTTGCTCAGGTGTTGGATCTTGTCCTAATTCTTGAAGGAGGTTACGCTGCTCACGAACCAATTTATTGATGGTTTCAACCATATGAACTGGGATACGGATGGTACGAGCTTGATCCGCAATGGCACGAGTGATGGCTTGACGAATCCACCAAGTTGCGTAAGTTGAGAACTTGAATCCTTTAGAATAGTCAAACTTGTCAACCGCCTTCATCAAGCCCATGTTCCCTTCTTGAATCAAATCAAGGAACTGCATACCACGACCAACATAGCGCTTGGCAATAGAAACAACCAAACGAAGGTTAGCTTCCGCAAGACGTTGTTTGGCTTCGATATCGCCGGCTTCAACAGCCAGTGCCAATTCTTTTTCCTCTTCATTGGTCAAGAGAGGTACGACCCCGATTTCTTTCAAGTACATACGAACAGGGTCATTAACCTTAGCCGAAGTTGATCCAATCAAGTCCTCATCGCTGAGTTCTGGCTCTTCTTCAGTGCTAAGAACACGCGCACTTGGATTTCCTTCGTTATCTGTGATTGAAATCCCTGCATCCTGAATTCGTTGCAAAAGGTCTTCAATCCCATCAGCATCCAAGGTAAAAGGAATGACTAGACTAGCATTGATTTCATCATCTGTTGCTGTCCCTTTTTGCTTATGATTACGGATAAATTCTGCTACTTGTACGTCAAATGTTGTTACTTCTTTTTGTTTTGTTGCCATTATTACTCCATTCTTCTCTTTTGGGAAATTAAACGTTCCAATTCTTCTAAGGCTGTGTCGATATCTCCTACATGGCTAGCTTCCTGCACCTTCTTTTTGATTCTCATATTATCCTGATTCAAGAGAGCCTTGTTTCGAGTCATTTCTACTTCACTAAGTTCCTGAGGTGACATCTCAGCAGGTAAATCCTGAGCTAAAACTTGGTACCAAGCTCTTTCAACTTCCTCTGTCTGTTCTGCTAAAACTTCTGGAGGAAGATTTCCATACTGGCCAAGCAAGTCATATAAGACCTGAAATTCAGGTGTGGCAAATGCAAAGTCTTCTCGCAAACGATAATCATTCAAAACAAGAGGGGACTCCATCATTCGATAAAGTAGATGGGCTTCAGCCCTCATAATAGCTGATAACTGCTTGGTGACAGGGATGGTGATTTGCGTCGGTCTGGAAATTCCTTCCATGCGATTCTGTCTTTGCGCCTGACGACTCTCATTCACAATCTGCTCAATCTGGGCATAATCAAAGGACGCCAGACTGTCAGCTAAAATATGAATATAGCTGTTTTGAGCAGTGATAGACTTTTCTTGAACAATCAAGGGAGCTATTTTTTCAATAAACTCAATTTGAGCCTGCAGATTTTCACTATTTTCAGGTTTGTACTGGTGAATGTAGAACTCAATCGGACTAATACGAGTTTTCGTTAATAGATAGGCCAAGTCTTCTGGACCATTTTTTTTTAGATACTCATCTGGATCCAAGTTATCAGGCATGCTGACAATTTGCACAGGCATATCACCAATTTCATCCAGCGCTTTCAATGTCGCAGCTTGCCCAGCCTTATCACCATCGTATACAAGAATCAACTTCTTGGTTAACCTTTTTAGATGCTCAACATGCTCTCGACTCAAGGCTGTTCCCATGGACGCTACAGCATTTTCGATTCCAGCCCGATAAGCTGCAATGACATCCATGAATCCTTCCATGAGGTAAATCTCACTGGTTTTACCAGAAGATTTTTTTGCCCTATCCATATGATATAATTCGTAACTTTTGTTAAAAATTGCAGTAGATCGGCTATTTTTATACTTAGAAGTTTGTGAATCCGTTTTCTGCCAGATACGACCTGAAAAGGCAATAACCTTTCCTTGGTCATTTGTCAGGGGAAACATAATCCGATTGTGAAAGGTGTCTACAAATTGATTAGCATCCGAGAGGTAAAACAATCCTGAATCTAGAAAATCCTCATCACTATACTGACCAGACAAACGTTGATAGAGATAGTTACGTTCTGGAGGTGCCAAACCAATCCGAAAATGCTTGAGCACCTCATCTGTCAAGCCACGCTGATAAAGGTAATTTCTGGCCTCTTCTCCCATAGTCGTTGTCATGAGAATAGCATGATAAAATTTGGCTGCATCTTCGTGCATATCATAAAGAGCTTGGTGAGGCAAAACTGGCCTTTGTTCACTATAAAGCGGTTTTTCAACCTCAATCCCAACTCGCTGACCTAAGATTTGGACAGCCTCCATAAAGGGAACACCTTGGTACTCCTCAATGAACTTAAAAACATCACCTGAGCGACCACAACCAAAACAGTGGTAAAACTGCTTGTCTTCTACAACGTTGAAAGAAGGTGTTTTTTCACCATGAAAAGGACAGAGCCCTAGATAGTTCCGTCCTGCCTTTTGTAAAGAAATCACATCTCCTATGACTTCCACAATGTTGGCATTGTTTTTGATTTCTTCAATGACTTGTTTGTCAACCATACACAATACCTCCATCTTATCATAGTATCACGTAAACTAGTATAGCTTATTTCTGAAAAAAAGTAAACCATTTCATACGCTTTCCGTAATTATCTTTGCCTTATTTTTCTAAATAGAAAAGAAAGTTAAAAAACTCAGAAACACTTTAATGCTTCTAAGTTTGTCTTCTCTATTTTTTGATGAAAATAAAGTTTATCTATTCAAATAATTGATAGTAGTCTGAGATTTTCATCTTAGATTTTTCTTCATTATTAAGGTCTTGAATTATACGACCTTCTTTCATGACAATCAGACGATTGCCATATTTGAGAGCATCTTCCATATGGTGGGTAATCATAAGAGCTGTCAGCTGATCTTTCTTGACAAATTCATCTGTCAACTCCATCAAGGCTACACTGGTCTTTGGATCAAGAGCTGCAGTATGCTCGTCTAACAAGAGTAATTCAGGTCGCTTCAAGGTTGCCATCAAGAGACTCAAGGCCTGTCTTTGCCCACCTGATAAGAACTCAATCGGTGTATTCAAGTGTTTCTCAAGACCATTTCCTACTTTTTCAATAGTTGCCTGAAATTCATCCTTATAACTTGTCAAGCGTCGTGGTAACAATCCACGCTTTTCACCACGAAACTTGGCAATCAAGAGATTCTCTGCCACTGTCATACGAGGAGCTGTTCCCATCTTTGGATCTTGGAAGACACGAGACAGATACTTAGCTCGCTTCTCTGGTGAAAACTTGGTAACATCCTCACCTAAAATACGGATAGTTCCACTGGTTAGTGATAAGGTTCCTGCAATAGTGTTAAAGAGAGTCGATTTCCCAGCACCATTTCCACCTAAAATCGTGATAAAGTCCTGTTCAAAAATTTCTAAGGAAACATCATTTAAAATAATCTTTTCTTCATCAAAGCCATTTTTAACGACTTTGGTTGCATTTTTTAATTCTACAATTGCTGTCATTTGCTTAACTTGGCTCCTTTCAAGATTGTTTGCTTAAATGTTGGAATCATGAGGCAGACTGCCAAAATCAAGGCACTGTATAAACGAAGGTAACTTGTATTAAAGCCAAGAGCAATAACTGCCCACACTAAGAATTGATAGGCGATAGAACCCACAACGATGGCAACCAGACGCTCTGCCAAGCTCAAACTCTTGAAAATAACTTCCCCAATAATCAAACTTGCAAGACCTACAACGATAACCCCGATTCCTCGAGATACATCGGCATAACCTTCTTGCTGGGCAATAAGAGCACCTGCAAGGGCAATCACACCATTTGATAAGACCAAGCCCATAAGCTCCATGCGACCAGTATGAATCCCGAAACTTCTAGCCATATCAGGATTGTCACCTGTAGCAATATAGGCCTGTCCGAGTTTGGTATCCAAGAAAAAGAGCATGAGAGCAATAACAAGACTGACAAAGATAAGACCAGTCAAAAGTTGATTCAAATCTGAATCAAAAGGCAAAACATCCTGTATTTGCTTGGTTCCAAGCAATCCTAAATTTGCACGCCCCATAATCAAGAGCATGATAGAGTGACAGGAAGTCATCACCAAAATCCCTGAGAGCAAGGTTGGGATCTTCCCTTTTGTATAAAGAAGGCCCGCTGCCACTCCAGCCAAACAACCAGCTCCAACAGCAACAAGTGTCGCTAAAAAGGGATTCACACCTTTGGTTATCAAAGTGACAGCAACAGCTCCCCCAAGAGGGAAGGAACCTTCTGTCGTCATATCTGGAAAGTTTAAAATCCTAAATGTCATAAAGATCCCCAGACCTAAAATAGCCCAGACAAATCCTTGAGAAATAATAGATAGTATCATCTGTTTCTTAACCTTTTCTATACGATTTCTATTGTAAAAAATTGGAGGAGATGTCCCCAACTCCTCCATTGTAGATTATTCAATCACTTGTCCTGCTTCTTTTAGAACAGATTCAGGAATCGTAATACCTAGCTCTTGTGCCAATTTTTTATTGATAACTGATTTACCAGTTGAAAAGACATTGACTGGAGTATCAGCTGGTTTAGCACCTTTCAAAACTTGAGCAATCATTTTACCTGTTGCCACACCAAGGTCATGTTGGTCAACTACAACTGATGCTAAACCACCAGCTTCTACCATGGCAGTCGCACTTGGGTAGATTGGTTTTTTAGCGGATTGGTTGCTTGATACAACTGTTGAAAAAGCTGATGCAATGGTGTTATCAATTGGAACCCAGATAGCATCGACCTTGCTAGTCATAACATTAACTGTTGAAGCAATTTCATTTGTTGAAGGAACTGCAAATGTTTCCACTGTCAAACCTGCTTTTTCAGCATAAGCCTTAAATTCTTCTACCTGAGTTTTGGAATTATCTTCGCTACTTGAGTAAAGAGCTCCGATTGTTTTCACATTCGGTGTCAAAGCTTTGATGAGTTCAACTTGTTGTTGAGCGGGATTGTGGTCAGATACCCCTGTAATGTTGCCACCTGGTTTTTTCAAATCTTTAACCAAGTTCGCACCGATTGGGTCTGTAATAGCAGCCATGATAACCGGTAGATCTTTTGTGGCACTAGCCAAGCCTTGAGCAGCTGGTGTTGCAATCCCTACTACAAGGTCATTCCCATTTGCAACCAATTGTTTACTCATTGTCGCAACCTTACTTTGGTCGCCTTCTGAGTTCATAAAGTCGATTTTAACTTGATCATCTTTATAGCCTTCTTCTGCAAGTCCATCTTGAATCCCTTTATAAATCAAGTCAAGAGAGGGATGGCTCACAAACTGAAGGACACCAACTTTGGCAACTTTCTTTTCATTCTTAGCTTCTGGTTTATTCATTGAAGAGTAAATCAAGCTTCCTGCTACTAAGACTGCTAATGCAGCGATAATTCCAATTAAACGTTTATTTTTCATTCTATTTCTCCTTTTATTCCTTTAAAATACTTCACTTATCTAATACTCTTCGAAAATCTCTTCAAACCACGTCAGCGTCGCCTTACCGTACTCAAGTACAGCTTGCGGCTAGCTTCCTAGTTTGCTTTTTGATTTTCATTGAGTATAAACAAGCGACGCCATCGTTTTCTTTCCATACTAACCTCCATCAAAAAAGTCCTCACACAAAAAACTTGTGTGAGGACGTCGATGCGCGGTACCACCTCATTTATAGGGAATTTCCCTATCGCTCTGTCTCGCAATAACGAGATGCACTGTAAGGTGTGCTCACCGAATTTTTATGATTTCAAATTCTAAATACCATTCAGCCCAATTTTCATCATCATCACTTATCTGTTTTCAGCTACCACAGACTCTCTAAAAAGTTTGAATGATTACTTTTCTGAATGGTTAAATTATATCATTTTTCAACTACTTGTCAAGACTCTTTTAGCATTTTTTTGAAAGATTCAAAAACTTCCCCTATAGAAAAGAGGAAGTTTGAAAGACATCAGCCCGAATTACGCAATCCTGTCGCAATTCCGTTGATGGTTGTATGGATTAATTTTTCTTGATCGCTTGATAATTCTCCTCGGCGTTGACGTTTAATCAACTCCAACTGGATATAGTTGAGAATATTAAAGTAAGGCATACGATAATCCAAACTTGCTTTTAGATATGGATTTTCAGCCAAGAGTTCATCGTAACCTTCGATAGCCAAGATGACTTCCTTGGTGACTTGCCATTCATTTAGAATAGTCTCATAGATTGCTTTTACTTCTTCATCCTCACACAGTTTGGCATATTCAAAAGCAATATTCATATTTGATTTTGACAAGACCATGTCGACATTTGAAAGAAGCGATTGGAAGAAAGGCCAATTTTGGTACATATCTCGTAAGATAGCAATATTCTCTGGATTTTTATCGATAAATTCCTTGAAGCTTGAACCAACTCCATACCATCCAGGGAACATGACGCGACTTTGCGACCATGAGAATACCCAAGGGATAGCTCGCAAACCACCGATTTCAGTAATAGTCTTACGAGCGGCTGGACGAGAACCAATATTAAAGCTTGAAATAGCCTTGATTGGACTTGACTCGAAGAAATAATCATAGAAATGATCATTACCAAAGACCAAATCACGGTAGATATCGTAACTACGGTCCACCACTTGGTCCATAATAGCTTCGTAACGATTTGAGGTGTTGGTATCGCTCTTCTTCTGAGTAATCATACGGTTAATGGCCGCCGAAACCAACATTTCAAGGTTATAGTAAGCTGCGTCTTTGTTACCATATTTATTGCCAATTACTTCACCCTGCTCCGTCAAGCGGATACGATCCTTAATGGACTTGAGAGGTTGAGAGGTGATGGCTTCATAGGTTGGTCCACCACCACGACCGACAGTCCCACCACGGCCGTGGAAGAAGGTAACCTTAACGCCAAATTCATCTCCAATAGCAGTCAATTGTTGTTGAGCCTTGTAGAGGGTCCAACATGATGAAAGGTAACCACCATCTTTATTACTATCAGAGTAACCAAGCATGATTTCTTGGTAGTTATTACGTGAAGCAATCCATTTCTTAGCAAGAGGAAGAGAAAGGTATTCTCTCATAGTTTCTTCTGAGTGGTCCAAGTCCTCAATTGTTTCAAAGAGAGGAACAATTTGGACACGGGCTCTTTCTTTATCAACTAACCCTACTTCTTTTAGCAAGATAGCCAATTCCAACATGTCTGATACGCTGGTTGCATGTGAAATGATAGTCTGACGAATGACATCATCTCCCAACTTATCTTTCAACTTACGAGCAGCCTTAAAGATTGCTAATTCTTTTTCAAGTAACTCTGATTTTTCAACGTGAGTGGCAGAAAGAATACGTGGATCTTCCTCTAATTCTTTCAGAAGAAGCTGGCATTTTTCTTCTTCACTGAGTTCGCTATAATGAGAATGAATACCCGCTGATTTCAAGAGTTCAGCTACACAGGCTTCGTGAACACTAGAATCTTGACGCATGTCAATAGATGCCAAATAGAAACCAAAAATTTCAACTGCCTGAATCAGCTCAACAAAATCACCAGAAATCAGTGCTTCACCCTTATTTTCCAAGAGAGAATCACGAATAGTAATTAAATCCTTATAAAAATCATTGGCTGTTTCATAGCGCGCTCCAACTTCCTTATCTTCAATTAGATAGGTTTTTGTTGCTTGGATTTTTGATTGAATATCAAATAAGGCACGGCGGTAAAGTTCTTTTTCACGATAAATTGAATTATCCTTGGATTGACGAGCCATTTCTCTGACTTGCTTGCTCACATTGACAATACTGGTTGAGAGAGAGAATTCACGATAAAGTTGGTAAATCTTTTCATCATAGTAGTTCATGATGACTTCACACTGAGTCATAGCAGATTGTTTCAAGGTATCTGCTGTAACAAAAGGATTACCATCACGGTCTCCACCAATCCACATTCCCATGGTAATTGGTTTAGGATGTTTCAACTCCAAACCGTGTTTTTTAGCGAGACGCTTGTACTCAGCAGTCAAATGAGGAACTGCCTTCAGAAATGAACTATTGTAGTATTCCATAACATTCGTGATTTCATTGGTTACTTTCAATTTTTTTTCACGAATCATGTCTGTCTGCATGATAATCTCAATGTAACGACGGAGATCATTATGCCATTTTTCCTTATTAATCAAGCCTAATTTCACATCACGATACTTACGCAAGAGGGTGTGGATATGGTTGGTCAAATCCAACATACTCTTACGTTGCACTTGTGTTGGATGGGCTGTCAAAACAGGGACAACATTCAAGTGTTCAAGAATTTCAACCGCATTTTCTTTTTCAGCAACCATTTTGATTGTTGCTGATAATTTCCCAAGATAATCTTGATCGATATTATTTTGGTGGTTGATTTCATAAGCCAAATCCACGTCTTCTGAAATATTAATCAAGAGGGGCAAGATAGAGAAATAGCGTGAAATATAAGCCATTTCATCATTTGACAGACTAGTAACCAGTTGGTTCAAGCCCTGATAATCTTCTTGAGTTGATAATTCTTTCAACTCCATGATTTTTGCAAAAGTCTCTGGGGCAAGCATATTTTTAGTGATATCTTCTAACAATTCTGTTAAAATCAATACTTCTTCTTGCACGACAGCTTTATTACTATAGTTTTCTAATTTTTGAAGAGACATAGGTCATCCTTTCCACTATCAACTCTACATATAGTTTGATGAGTGAGCTTCTAACTCCTCATATAATTGGGCACGTTTTTCACTTGCATCAATATTTAAGACAAAGGCGATGGCTACAGACAAGACTAGGAGACTGTTCCCTCCTTGTGATAGGAAGGGGAAGGTTACTCCTGTCGAAGGAATAATGCCAGAAATTCCACCGATATTGACAAAGACCTGTACCAGCATCATCCCCCCAACTCCAATCGCCATCATGGAATTAAAGGGATTCTTAGCACGAATACCGACTAGAATAATTCGTAAAATCAGGAAAAAGACAAGTGCTAAAATCAAGCTGGCTCCCACAAATCCAAACTCTTCAATGACAATTGAAAATACAAAGTCTGTATGGGCCTCTGGTAAATAACCACGTTTTTCGATTGAATTTCCTAATCCTAGACCAAACCAACCACCATTTACCATGGCAAAGTAGGAATTTGCAAGTTGGTGGCCTGCTCCTGCCAAATCAGCAAAGGGATTAAAGTAGGCACTGAAACGCTTAGCAACGTAACCAAATACTGGAACTTTTGAAAACTTATCAACCCCAATCATAGAAATAGCTGATAAGGATAGGGCTGAAACTCCTACCAATACACCGATAAAGGCTATAAACCAACGATGAGCAATCCCACTAACTGTATACATAATCAAGGCAACCAGAGCTAGGATAGTCGCATTCCCCAGATCTGGGAAGATAGCCAAACTTCCTATCATTACCAAGAGGACAAAGCGCCAATCATTAAAAGCACGAGGAATCCATTGATTTTGAGTTAAAACTTGGAAATCGTAAATACCAATTTCATCTTGTTGTTTTGAAAAACGTTGGGCCAAGTACCAGACGATGATAATCTTCAAATACTCCGCTGGCTGAATGGTCAAAGGTCCTACTGAAATCCAACCATAGGCTCCATTGACTGGCGTACCAATTAAGCGAGCCAGAGCTAAGAGAATCAGCTCAACAAACATAACAATAAATAAAAGTCGTTCTTTTCTTAAAAAATTCAGTTTCAGCTTATATATCAAGACAATCAATATTAAACTAAATATCCAAAACATTCCCTGACTTCGAACCAATTGGAGGGCACTTTTACCTTCTTCGATAAGAATGGCACTGGTTGTAGAATAGACTACAATCAAACCCAAAATAGATAAAAGTAAGTAAGGAACTAGAATAGAATAGTTTAACAGGTGCCTCTTACTAATCTTCATAGTATCACCAATCTAATGAGAACAAAAGAAATTATTCCCAAATTCCGTTTATTTTCTAGTTTTGATTGCTATTATACCATTTTTTCCGAAAGAAAAAAACTCTTACCCTTAAGATAGAAGATTTTCTCATAAGAAAAAGAGCACTTGGCTCTTTTCTGTTTTATTCTTTTGAAGAACTGCTTGAGCTTGAATCTCCACCACCGATGTATTGAGTGAAGATATTTTGGAAGGCTTGATCTTTAACCTTGATATTGGCTGCTTGCAATTCTTTTCCGATAATACTTTGAACAAATGATGCGTCGTTTTGTTTTTGAGTTAAGATAACAGTTTTTAATTTTTCTTTGTAATCGTCAATATTAGATGATTTTTCTGTTTTCTTAATCAGTTTAACAATGTAATATTGACTGCTGTAGGCTTGTGTTCCAGTAACGCTAATCACATCAGAAACACCGTTTACATCTAAAGCAAAAGCAGCTTTTTTAACTTGTTCTGGTACTTCTGTTGAAGCAGAATCAAAAGTGATTTCTCCACCATTCGCTTTAGTTTTCTCATCTGTTGAATTATCTTTGGCTAATTGAGCAAAGTCTGCATCACTAGCTTTAGCTTTTTCAAGAATTTCTTTAGCTTTGTCTTCATTGTCCAAACGGATAATTTGAGCAGTCACATCAGGAGTGTATTCGTCAAAGGCCTTCTTGTAAGCATCATCTGTCAATTCAGCTTCTGCTGCTTTCTTAACTGCCAACTCAACCAATTTACTTGTACGAATTTGAGCTTTACGTGTTTCAAGAGTCATTCCTGCTTGCGATAAGACACGTTGGTAGTTCTCACCATATTGTTTCTCTTCTTCGGCAATAGTATCGTTGACTTCTTTGTCATCTACTTCTGAGCCATATTGCTTCTCAAATACTTTTTGGATGGTCATGTTCAACAATACTTGTTGAGCTGAAGGATTGCTTTTCACTTGCTCATAAAATTGATGTTCTGTGATGACATCCCCTTTCATGCTGATAAGATCTGCCCCTTCTGAACCTTTCGAACAAGCTGCTAAAGTTGCTACTGATAATAGTGTAATGGCACCTGCCAATAGTTTTTTCTTCATGTCTACTCCTTTGAGATAAGTGTTACCCTATCTATTTTACTATATTTTCTTAAATTTTTCTGAAAATCATTCGCTGTCAGGCAATTGAACATCTGCTACATTTTTACGAAGCATGAGAATACCGTCCCCCAGAGGTACTAATGTTGCGGTGAGTCCTGGATTGTCTAAGGTTGCATCAAATAGTCTTTGAAGTCCTCTGTAAATAGTTCGCTGACCACGACGGACTTCCATAATATCCTTAGCAACATCACCACCTTGGAAAATATCATCCAAAACAACCACACCACCGACTTCCAAATGTTTGAGGATTTCTGGCAGAAAGACGATGTATTTAGACTTAGCTGAATCCATAAAGACGAAATCATAGGACTCTGTCAAGGTAGATAAGACATCTACCGCATCTCCTTCTAGGAGCGTAATTTGCTTGCGACTGTCAAACTGGGCGAAATTTTCCTTGGCAAAACCAATCATTTCTGGATTGCGGTCAATGGTTGTAATCTTAGCATTTGGTGCGTGTTCAGCCATCAAGAGGGCTGAAAAACCGATTGCAGTCCCAATTTCCAGAATATTTTTAGGCTGCATGGTTTCCATGAGAAAACGGAAATAAGCAACCGTTTCATAGGGAATAATGGGAATATTTTCCTTGCGGGCAAAGTCTTCCAATTCTTTCAAAGAACCTGTAACTTGCTTTTGACGCTGACGCATCAAGTCTACAATTTCTTCCTTGACAACAGGACGACGCATGTTATGATTGGCATTTTTACTATACGATTCAACCATCTTATGCCAATCCCAATTTTTCAACAAGTGCTTCAAACTCATTTAAACGACGTTCAAAGACTGCAAAGGCATCGTTGAGATAGTCTTCCTTCTCCATATCAACACCAGCTTTTCTCATGACATTAAGTGGATAGTCAGATTTACCTGCCTTGAGGTAGTCGATATAACGGTCACGGTCTTCTTGACTACCATGAACAATCTTTTCAGCCAGGGCTGAGGCTGCTGCAAAACCTGTTGAATATTGGTATACATAGTAGTTATAGTAGAAGTGTGGAATACGTGCCCACTCGTATTGGATTTCAGGATTGTCTTCCTTACTCAGACCATAATACACTTGGTTCAAGTCTGCATAGAGTTTATTTAGGAAATCGCTTGTCAAGACTTCACCATTTTGATCCGCTTGGTGAATAGCGTGTTCAAACTCAGCAAATTGAGTTTGGCGGAAAACTGTTCCACGGAAACCATCTAGGAAGTTATTGAGAATCGCAAAGCGCGTTGCATCATCTTCCACTTCTTCCAATAATTTCTCCGTTAAGATATTTTCATTGGTAGTTGATGCAATCTCAGCCAAGAAGATAGAATAATCTCCGTAAACATAAGGCTGAGTTTCGCGAGTATAGCTGGAATGCATACTGTGACCTGTTTCATGAACAAGAGTAAAAAGATTGTCTAGATTGTCCTGCCAGTTGAGAAGCATAAAAGCATTGGTATCGTAAGAACCACCAGAGTAGGCTCCTGAACGCTTGCCTTGATTTTCGTAAACATCAATCCAACGCTCGCTGAAGGCACGTTTAACACGGCTCAAGTAATCCTCACCCAAGACTGCCAAGGCTTCTTCTGCTTTTTTCAAGGCTTCTTGGTAGGTAAAACTATATTCGACAGACGAAAGCGGAGTGTAAACATCATACATCTTGAGGTCTGAAATCCCCAAAATCTTTGAACGCAACTCCAGGTAACGATGTAAGAGTGGCAAATGCTTGCGAACTGCTGCTACCAAATTGTCATAAACACTTTCTGGAACAAAATTCGCTGCTAGGGCTGCATGACGAGCACTCTTATAGTTGCGAACTTTGGCACGGTAGTTTTGCACCTTAACATTGGTTTGCAAGGTTTTGGCATAGGTATGTTGGAATTGTTCATAAGTCGCATAAAGTGCTTGATAGGCACCACGACGCACCTCACGATTTTTAGACTCCATCAAACGTGTGTAAGTCCCATGAGATAGCTGAACTTCCTTACCATCATCGTCAAGGACATAAGGGAATACAATATCCGCATTGTCCAAGATAGCGAAGGTTTCACTTGCCGAACCAAAGATTTCTCCAGCTCCAGCCAATAATTCTTCTTCACGTTGTGATAGAACGTGTTCCTTGCCTTGTAAAAGCTTGTCAAAATAGTGTTGATAAACCTGCAATTTTGGTTGAGCCTCTAAAAAGTCAGCATACTGCTCTTCACTAATCTCCATAAATTCAGGCTCATAGAATGAAAAGGCTTGGTCTAGCTGGCTGTAGAGTGTCATTGCCTTGGCATAGTACTCTTGGTACTTGGCTTCACGTGTATCCTGATCATTCTTCATATGAGCATAGACGTAAAGCTTCTCCATCTGGCGTTCCATTTCAAGAGAAAATTCAGTAATTTCTAGTAGGCTATCCGCGCTATCCAAGAGATGACCTTCATACTGGCTTACTTTCTCCAGTTGTTCTGTTAAATCTTTTAAGGCTTCTTCCCAAGCCTGGTCAGTTGGGTAGATCGTTGATAGATCCCATGTATCTTTTTCATTTATTTCATGTCTTTGTAATACCATTAGATTCCTCCATCCTTTCTATTCTACCATATTTTTTAAGAAATATTGCTGATAAAAGGCTGGTGGATAGAGCTTTTGCCAATCATTTTGAGGATTTTCTTGATAATAGGTTTGAAAATACTGATAATAGCGAGTCAAATCTTTCTCAATTTGGCAAAAATTACCTACTAATGGTCGAATTTGTGGATACCATTCTTTTAGCCCGTAAGTCAGGAGATTTTCCCCCTTCTGGTAGGCTTCTGCTTGTTCTTTCATCCAAATAGGATTTTGATAATAGAGTTGTTGCCGGATATAGCGACAGATGTCCTTGTCCTGAGAAACTGTAAAATGAGATATTTTTTGTTTCTTATAGGGAAAACGTAATATCTCCAGTAAACTACCGTGACCATAGGGAAATTCCTTAATCTGATAATGGAGTTTACCTCGGAGATCTTGGTGAATCAGGTATTTGAGTCTTAAAACTTGTTTTTCACTGTCTAATTCCCAAACATAAAAGCCCATGTTGTGACTGAAATAGAGAAAACCTTGTTGTAGACGAGTCAAACGCTCCTTGAGCCACAGTTTTTTTCCCAGCAACCACAGTACTTGGTAACCCTGACTACGATAGCCCTCGCTACGCTCTTTAAGAACTTTTTGAGGCAAGGGACTACATTGAACCTCTAAAGCTAGATTGCCATTTACAAATACATCCGCAATCTGTTTAAGCTCTGGAAGCAGGTATTCTAATTGCACCTCGGCCTCTTTTTTCAACCAGTGATAAAGGACTTCCTTATTTTCCAGATGTTCTGGACTTTCATTTTCAGAGGAAAAATCACAGTCTTTTAAGGTTTTGTGGGCAAAATGGATCCGGACACTTGGTCCTTGACGCAAACGGAGCTGACCTCCACAAGCTGGGCAGGTGTATGCTTGCTTCTCAAGCTTATCCTCTAACACATTTACCAATTCTCCCCTAGAATCTCTCGCAACAAACATGATTTCCCTCCTTTTCTATATTATTCGTAAAAAAGAAAAAAGATCAGGAAAATTCCTAATCTTCATTCATGTTTATTTGATTTTCTTAGCTAGCATGGTCGCAAAGCGTAGTTGAATACGATTGCCATTCTCATCGCGACGGTGAAGATGGCCAGGATTTTCATTGTACTTAACCAATTCCCAGTCCTTGTAATAGTCTGCCAATTCTCCTTCTTTAAAGGTGAATGGGAAGTTCACAGAGCAAGGATAATCCTCCGTGTCCATAGCACAAACGATAAGATTGTAACCACCAACACTGGTTTTCTCCTGCTTATTTTGAATAATAGCTGGAATGCGGTCCGCTTGTAGAAACATGAGAACAACTGTTGAAACGATAAAATCATATTCTTTCCCAATACTGGCTGAATTGATATCGTAAAGACCAACAGGCATATCTAGGTCTTCCTGCTCAACAATGCTTTGCAAGATTTCAAGAGATAATTCATTTTGATCTACAGCTGTCACATCAAAACCATTCTGTGCAAGAAAGAGAGAGTTACGGCCCTGACCACAGCCCAAATCCAAGGCTTTCCCTGGTTTTACTGTCTGCATTGCCTCTAGGACCTCTGAATGAACAGGATTGGTATTGTATTTCTTAGGAAAATAATCCTCAGGTTTACAATAAAATTCCAAGTACCATTCTACATCGTCTGTTACAGCCTCCACTCGGTGCCAGGCTTGTGGTTGCGCCATTGGATTGTCAGCCCCTGCTTCAAATAGGTGTTCAGCTAGAACCTCACCATCCTCTGTCAATTCAATAAACTTGAGAGTTCCTTTTAAAACAGTAATCTTGCCCCAAGTCCCAACCTTGGTATTGTGCTTTTGCTGAACAGCCTCTGGCATGGTTTCTTTAGTCCACAAAGGCATGCGTTTATAGGCAACTAGTTTTTCCATCTTCATTCCTCTTTTTATCGCTGATTAACAGCTTTCATAACACGCGCGATGTCGCGGTTTTGCTCACGTCGTTTGATAGACTCCCGTTTATCGTAGTCATGCTTCCCTTTAGCTAGGCCTAAAAGGAGCTTGGCATAGCCATCTTTGATATAGACTTTAAGGGGAACCAGGGTCATTCCTGTTCCTTTAGTCTCTTGTTCCAATTTTTGAATTTGCTTTTTATGGAGTAAGAGTTTTCGACGACGTTCTGGTTCTTGGTTCCAGATATTGCCCTCTTCGTAAGGAGCGATATGAACATTGCTCAGCCATACCTCCCCATTTTTTACTTGGGCAAAGCCATCCTTGAGATTGATTCGAGCTGCTCGTACACTCTTGATTTCAGTTCCAGTCAGGACCATCCCTGCCTCTAGCGTATCTACGATTGTATAGTCGTGGCGCGCCTTTTTATTTTGTGCGACGACCTTTCCCTCGCCCTTTGCCATGCTTGGCTCCTTTCTTAGCTACTTCCTTGTAAAAGGGTTTCTTTCCTTTTTTCTTCTTGTCTTTTTGTGAATGCTTGCGCTTATCATTTGAGCGTCCTGATTTTCTCTTATCTTCCTTCTTATCTGAACGACGACTTGAACCACGCCCTCTATCATTACGATTAGACTGTTTCAAGCCTTTTTCAATCACATCAAACTCACTTGGAATATAAGAGAAGTCAATTTCACCAGTCATCTTATCCGCTCTTTCAACTCGAATACGAATCTGTTGTCCTACACGGAAGGTAATACCTGATTTCTCTCCACGAAGAGTCAAATCACGCTCATTGAAATGATAAAATTCAGGTAGATTAGTGATGTGAATCAAGCCTTCAACTGTGTTTGGCAATTCAACAAAGAGACCGAATTTAACGATGCTAGACACAACCGCATCGTACTCTTCGCCCACGTATTCTTCCATGTACTCAGCCTTTTTCATGGCTTCGACTTCACGCTCAGCCTCAATAGCACGACGCTCACGGTTGGAAGACTGGGTCGCAATCTCTGGAATTACTTGTTCAAAATGCTCGGCTATTTCCTTAGAACGGCCGTAGTCCCGAATCATACGGTGAACAAGGAGGTCCGGATAACGACGAATCGGACTAGTAAAGTGAGTATAATAATCAGCCGCTAATCCATAGTGACCGTGATTGTGCTCTGAATAGCGAGCCTGCTGCATGGATCGAAGAAGCATCATGGACAAGACATCTGCATAAAGTTCTCCCTCAACAGCACGCATGATGTCTTGGAGAGCCTCCTGGCTAATCTCACTGGCAGTCCCATAAATGCGCAAGCCAAAACTCGAAGCATAATCAATAAACTTCTGAACCTTTTCAGCCTTAGGCTCCTCGTGAATCCGATAGATAAAAGGCAAATCCAACTTGCTGAAATGCTCGGCAACTGTTTCGTTGGCCATCAACATAAAAGACTCAATCATCCGCTCGGCAACACCACGCTGACGAAGAACGATATCAACAGGCTTACCTTGTTTATCCACTAAAATCTTGGCTTCATTGGTATCGAAATTGAGGGCTCCACGTTTCACACGCATGTTTTCTAAAGTTTCATGAAGTTTGGCCATGAGTTCGATACTAAGAACAATTTTCTGATATTCTTGTCGCTTTTCCTCGTCGCCAGCTAGGATATCATTGACATCGCTATAAGTCATACGGAAACTGGTCTTGATAACTGTTTGTGTAATGGTATAGTTGACCACACGACCATGTTTATCAATCTCCATAATGGCAGACTGGGTCAGGCGGTCAACTTGAGGATTGAGGGAGCAGATACCATTTGACAGTCGTTCTGGAAGCATTGGGACCACACGGTCTGTCACATAGACAGAAGTCGCGCGATTAAGGGCTTCCTTATCAAGAGCCGAACCCTCAGTCACATAGTAGGAAACATCTGCTATGTGAACTCCAAGCTCCAGATTTCCATTTTTCAATGCTTTGATATGCACGGCATCGTCCAAATCCTTGGCATCCGCACCGTCAATGGTAAAGGTAATCTCATCTCTCAAATCCAGACGGCCTTCCATATCCTTTTGAGACGGAGCATCAGGCACACTTTCTGCTTCCTTGATAACAGCTTCTGGAAACTCGGATACAATGTCCATAGACTCCAAAACCTCAAGAACATCAATTCCGACATCCGTTGAATACCCCACCACATCTAGAACACTCGCGACAAAGAAATCGTGTTTCTTGCTTGGGTATTTATCGATAAAGACCTTGAGAACTTCGGTTCCCTCGAGTTTAAGGGCTGGTTTCTTAACATAGATGGGTTGGCTGATTTTCTGGTTTTTCGAACGGATGTAGCCAGCATACTTAGGCTTTTCCTGATCCAGAACGATTTGACCGACTACGGTTGTCAGACTGTGTTCTAAGATATCGATAATTTTTGCTTCCGCTGCTGTTCCCTTATTGCGGTCAGCGACTTTCTTGATGACGACCTCAACGGTATCACCATCAATAGCATAGTTGACATCGTTTTTTCCTACAAAAAGGTCGTCCTCCTCGCCTTCCAGACTAACAAAGCCAAAGCCATTTTTATGAGCATGAAAAATCCCCTTGAGAGTAATCTCATGTTTTTTCTTGACTTCCAAGGTCAGACTTCCATCTTCTTCAAAGCGTATCTGGTGCTTTCTTTCCATTAAGGACAAGGTTTTAATCAACTCACGAAAATCCTTGGAACCGTCTTTTCCCAAAGCCTGAGCCAAGTCATTGACAGTTACCTTTCCCTTATCTTGTAAATATTCTTTTATTCTGTCTTTCATATTTTCTTTCTAGATTTTTTAATTTTCTTTTACTGTAAAACCTTCTCAAATATCATTTAGAAATAAAAATAGGCAAAGACCTAGTCCTGCCCATTATTTTCTTATCTACTTGATAATACCGTCAATGCTAAGGCAATGGCTAGCCAGAAAAAGACTAAAATCCCTGTCAAACGCTGCATTACAGCTTCAAAACCGCGTGCTTTACTGCGTTCAAACAAATCACCTGAGCTGGCATCAAATACATTGCTGGATTGGTTTTTGGTTGGTTGCATGAAAATCGCAATCACAATCACAACAGATAATACTAATAAAATGGTTAATAATAGGTTATACATATCAAACTCCTTAAAATCCCTATTATTTTACCATAAAATCTACTTAGATTCAAGATGTAGGGTTACTTTTCTTTCCTTGGGACAATACTTTAAAACCTCAATCTTGTCTGGATGGGTTTTTGAATTTTTACTGGTTAGGTAATTGATACTGCCACAAGAGGAGCATTTGAGATTGATTTTTACTCGCACTAGATTTCCTTTACTTTTAATAATGTTCGAAATTGAAGCAGGTTAAAGAGACAACTAAAGGCAACACAAAGGCTTGTCGCATAAAAGACAGCATGGTAGCCAAATTGACCTGCTACTGCAGAACCTGCCATAGGCCCAACGACACCTCCCAGATAAAAGAATACCTGATTGAAGGCAAAGACCCTTGAAATACCGGCTTTGGGAGTCATCTTGCTGAGAAGGGCATTGACTCCGGGAATCAAGGCACCGGTTCCCAATCCAAAGAGGAAACGATAAAGTCCTAGTTGAAGAGGGCTAGAGGCATTGGCACAGAGGAGATAGATGATGACTGAATAAAACTGGGCTACAACTAAGAGGCGATGGTTGCCCACCTTGTCACCTAGCTTGCCCATGACTCCTGCACTCATCATACTGGAAAAGCCCATACTGGATACAATCAAACCAGAGACAAAAAGAAGATTCTCTGTCTGCCCTAAGTCGCGTACATAAAGAGCCAAAATAGGGCCAATCGATTGAGCTGAAAATTGGATGACAAAACTGGTCAGAAAGAGGTTGACCAAAAGATAGGGATATTTAACTGATGTAAATAATTCCTTGGTTGGGATGACCTTTTCCTTGGCTACTGGTTGAAAATCTTCCTTGATAAAGCAAATAGTCAAAACAGCAGCTAAAAATAGAAAGCTACCAACCAGTAAAAAGACAGTACGAATGCCAAATAATTCTGCAATAAAGCCACCGATAAAGGGACCCGTTAGAGTACCTGCAACTACGCCTGTAGACAAAGTACCTAAGGCAGAGCCTGATTTCTCCTTGGGAACCTGACTGGCTATCAGGGCTGTTGCATTGGGAACAAAACCCGCAAATACACCATTCAGTAAACGAAGAAAGATTAACCAATAGATATTTGGTACAAAGGCTAAGCCTCCCATAGTAATGGTCATGGCAAGCCCAGCTCGAATCATCATGGGCTTTCGACCGTATTTGTCAGCAAGAATGCCCCAGATAGGAGAGAAAAGTGCTGCAGAAATGGCAGAGACAGAAATAGCTAATCCTGCATAAAAAGCAGCTTGATCACTCCCTACACCTAGATTTTCCACAAAGATGGGCATAAAAGGCACAACTAAGGAAATACTGGCTCCTGTCAGAAAATTACCAAACCAGGCAATGCGCAGATTATCCTTCCAGTTAATCTCTGTCATCTTGCTTACCTCCCTCAAGCAGGGAGAACACCTGAGTAAGAAGCTGGTCTTGATTTCCATTGTTGTTTAAAACATGGCTGGCCAAATCTTTCTTTTTCTCTAAAGGCCACTGGGCTGCCAGACGAGACTCAGCTTCATCTTTGGACAACTGGTCCCTTTTCATTAAGCGTTCTACTTGGACATCTCGTTCCACATAGACCAACCATGTCTCATCAAACCAAGCGCTGTAGTCCTGCTCAAAAAGCAGGGGAATATCCATGAAAAAAATCTCTTCTGTCTGAGCCAATTGGTCTCTTAATGTAGCTAGTTCCTCACGGATAATCTCTCCTTGGATTTGCTTAGACCATTCTCGTTCTTCAGGATTTGAAAAGATAAGACTAGCTAGGAGAGGGCGATTAAGTTCTCCGTTTTCAAGGATGATTTCTTGCCCAAAGTGCTGGACTAGAGCCTGAAACAGACGACCACCAGGTTTCTGTAGTTGGTGAACGACTGCGTCGGCATCCACTACTTGAAAGCCTTGCTTTCTTAGAAAATTTGTCACGGTTGACTTACCAGAGGCAATTCCTCCTGTGATTCCAATGATTTTTCCCATCAGTCTCTCCTTTGACAGTTTGGACAAAAGTGGGTGCCTCGTCCGCCTAGTTGGATTTTCTCAATGATGGTGGCACAACGTGAACATTCTTGACCAGCCTTGTCATAGACCTGATGAAAATCCTGCATGGTTCCATCTTCCCCAAAGGCATTGGTATAGGTCCGAATGGTGGAACCACCTTTTTCAACAGCCTGTCCTAATACAGCAATGGTCTGGTCATGAATAGCTGTCACTTCTACTGCTGTCAAAGTCTGGGAAGGTCTAGCCGGATGAACCTGAGCTCGCCAGAGAACCTCATCCACATAGATATTGCCAAGTCCAGCTACCAAAGTCTGGTCTAAAAGATGGGATTTGATAGGCTTTTTAGATTTAGTTAGAGCAGCTTGAAAGACCTGCACATCAAAGTCTTGCTCGCTTGGTTCAGGACCTATTTTTTTAGAAATAAAATAGGTGTCCAAAAGGTCAGGAGACAAGAGTTCCATAGTACCAAACTTGCGTACATCCTCATAAACAAGCGTTCCACCGTCCTCAAACTGAAAGAAAACATGGGCATGCTTGCGTTCAGGTACTTGGTCTGGATAGTAAAAATACTTGCCCTCCATCCGCAGATGCGAAATCAAGACCTTGTCTGTCAGATAAAAAAGCAAATATTTACCACGACGTCCCATTGACTCAACAACTTGACCAGACACTTCCTTTCGAAACTCGTCCAAATCCATCTTAATCATCTTGGGATAACGAATTTCTACACTCGAAATCTTCTTACCCAAAATCAATTTTTCCAAGCCACGACGAACGGTTTCAACCTCAGGTAATTCAGGCATAAGTCCTCCTTCTGTAAAAACAAGAAGCAGGCATGAGCCCACCTCTACTTAGTATTCTTTTTCATTATAGCCAAAGTCAGCCAAATCTAGCTTTTTATCACGCCAGTTTTTCTTGACCTTGACCCAAGTTTCTAGGAAGACCTTGTCTCCTAGCATGAGTTCGATATCACGACGGGCCATACTACCAATTTTCTTAAGCATAACACCACCTTTACCGATGATAATCCCTTTTTGACTATCACGCTCGACCATGATGGTTGCACGGATGTGAACCTTGTCTGTCTCTTCATCTCGTTTCATAGAATCCACTACTACTGCAACAGAATGCGGAATTTCTTCACGAGTTAGGTGCAAGACTTTCTCGCGAACCATTTCAGAAACCAAGAATCGTTCTGGATGATCTGTGATTTGATCAGACGGAAAATATTGGAAACCTTCGTCCAGATTTTCACTCAAAATATCCACTAGACGAGAGACGTTATTCCCTTGAAGAGCTGAGATTGGAATGATTTCCTTAAAGTCCATTTGATTACGGAAGTCATCAATCTGAGACAAAAGCTGGTCTGGGTGGACCTTATCAATCTTGTTCACCACCAGAATAACAGGAATCTTAGCAGCCTTAAGACGCTCGATAATCATGTCGTCGCCCTTACCACGCGCCTCATCCGCAGGTACCATGAAAAGAACGGTGTCCACTTCGCGAAGGGTACTGTAGGCAGACTCAACCATGAAATCTCCGAGAGCTGTTTTAGGCTTGTGAATCCCTGGCGTATCGATAAAGACGATTTGTTCCTTATCAGTCGTGTAAATTCCCATGATTTTGTTGCGCGTTGTCTGCGCCTTGTCACTCATGATGGCGATTTTTTGCCCCATAACGTGATTCAAAAAAGTTGACTTCCCAACGTTGGGACGTCCTAAAATGGCTACAAAGCCTGATTTAAAAGTCATAATTTCCTCTTACTGTTTAAAATAATAAATCCCAGATTCGTGGGAGAAAAATCAATGCGCCTGTTAAGGCCGCGAAAAGAGAGACCACTAATACCGCGCCAGCCGCCATATCCTTGGCATTTTTAGCCAGCATGGAAAAGTGATAGTGACTGGCCAAATCCACCACATTTTCAATAGCAGAATTGATAATTTCAAAGGCTACTACCAAGAAAATGCTCAATAGGAGAAAGAGCCATTCGATTCGTGACACCTGAAAAATAAAACCTGCAAGGATGACCACTAGAGCCGTCACTGCATGTTTTCGCATATTGCGTTCTTCCTTGATAGCAGTAAAAATACCTGTCAAAGCAAATTCTAAACTGGATATCAGGTCACGATTTTTCCATTTTCGTTTATTGTCTTGTGAGTCCATAGGCTGTCAAAATTTCTTCTTGTAAACCGAACATCTCCGCTTCTTCTTCCGGAGTGTAGTGATCATAGCCGTTGATATGTAAAAAGCCGTGCACTGCCAAGAAGCCCATCTCACGCTCAAAGCTGTGGCCATATTCCTCAGCCTGCTCATGAGCCTTATCGATAGAGATGAACAGTTCCCCAATATAGGCATCAAACTCAGACATCATCTCTGCCAATTCTGGATTTTCAAGTAAATCCTCTTCGTCAAAGGCAATTTCCAACTCTGGCTTATATTCAAGGCTGATGACATCTGTCGGACGGTCTGTGTCACGGTACTCCAGATTAAGTTCATGACTACGCTCATTGGTCACAAAAGTGACTGCCATCTCCTTGTCTTCTTTTCCTAATTTTTGGGCTGCAAATTCCAAAATTTCTTGGGTTTGTTGCAACATTTCTTTTGAAACTTGACCAGTTTCATCTACCATTTCAATATACATGTGCTTCTCGTTTCTCTTTACTTGGCTTTATTATACCATATTTCCATGATTTTATTCTACCTTTTTGATATAATACTATGGAATACAATCACAAGGAGAGAACGATGTCATTTGACGGATTTTTTTTACACCACATGGTTGAGGAATTGCGAAGAGAATTAGTGAACGGTCGCATTCAGAAAATCAATCAACCTTTTGAACAAGAGTTGGTCTTGCAAATCCGTAGCAATCGCCAAAGTCATCGCCTGCTCCTTTCTGCCCATCCAGTTTTTGGACGCATTCAGCTGACCCAAACGACTTTTGAAAATCCAGCTCAACCTTCCACCTTTATCATGGTTTTGAGAAAATATTTGCAGGGTGCCCTGATTGAGTCGATTGAGCAAGTGGAAAATGACCGTATTGTGGAAATGACAGTTTCCAATAAAAACGAGATTGGAGACCATATCCAGGCTACCTTGATTATTGAGATTATGGGTAAACACAGTAATATTCTACTGGTTGATAAAAGTAGCCACAAAATCCTCGAAGTCATCAAACATGTTGGTTTTTCACAAAATAGCTACCGTACCTTGCTTCCTGGGTCGACCTACATCGCTCCGCCAAGTACGGAATCTCTCAATCCTTTTACAATCAAGGACGAGAAACTCTTTGAAATCCTACAAACACAGGAAACGACAGCTAAAAACCTTCAAAGCCTCTTTCAAGGTCTGGGACGCGATACGGCAAATGAATTGGAAAACATTCTGATTATTGATAAACTATCTACTTTCCGAAACTTTTTCAATCAAGAAACCAAACCATGCTTGACTGAGACTTCCTTCAGCCCAGTTCCTTTTGCAAATCAGGTGGGAGAGCCTTTTTCCAGTCTTTCTGATTTGTTGGACACCTACTATAAGGATAAGGCTGAGCGCGACCGCGTCAAACAGCAAGCTAGTGAACTCATTCGTCGTGTTGAAAATGAACTTCAAAAAAATCGTCATAAGCTGAAAAAACAAGAAAAAGAGTTACTGGCGACAGACAATGCTGAAGAATTTCGTCAAAAAGGAGAATTGCTGACAACCTTCCTTCATCAAGTGCCAAACGACCAAGACCAGGTTATCCTAGACAACTACTACACCAACCAACCTATCACGATTGCGCTTGATAAGGCCTTGACTCCCAACCAGAATGCCCAACGCTATTTTAAACGGTATCAGAAACTCAAAGAAGCTGTCAAATACTTGACTGATCTGATTGAGGAAACCAAGGCAACCATTCTCTATCTGGAAAGTGTAGAAACCGTCCTTAACCAAGCTGGACTGGAAGAAATCACTGAAATCCGTGAAGAATTGATTCAAACTGGCTTTATCCGCAGAAGACAACGGGAGAAAATCCAGAAACGCAAAAAGCCAGAACAATATCTAGCAAGCGATGGCAAAACCATCATCTATGTCGGCCGAAACAACCTACAAAACGAGGAGTTAACCTTTAAAATGGCCCGCAAGGAGGAACTTTGGTTCCATGCCAAGAATATCCCTGGAAGCCACGTTGTCATCTCAGGCAATCTTGATCCTTCCGATGAAGTCAAGACAGACGCGGCAGAACTAGCCGCCTACTTCTCTCAAGGTCGCCTGTCGAATCTGGTGCAGGTGGATATGATCGAAGTCAAAAAACTCAACAAACCAACTGGTGGAAAACCCGGCTTTGTCACTTACACAGGGCAAAAGACCCTCCGTGTCACACCAGATCCAGAAAAAATCGCATCCATGAAAAAATCCTGATTTTACTTGAAATCAGGATTTTTAACTTACTATTCACTCAAATCATATCCAATTATAGGACTAATCTTTGCCACCTAGTTTCTCATTGATTTTCATCATCACACTAGCAATTTTTTCACCCCAATAAGGGTCTGAGGCATATTCAACATTCATACCAGACGCCTTGTTTCCAAGGAAAGTTCTGCCCCTATCGATATAATTTTCCTTAATCCACTTGCTTGCACCTAAAATTCCCTTATCCACATCATCAAATGTCTTGGCAGAAAGGTAAGGAGTCGTATCATAGGCTGTAATTCCAAAGAAATTATTCTTATCTTTGGCAATCTTGCTACGTCCCCAGTCGCTTTCTAAGGCACTATGGGCAAGAAGGTAAAGGGCATTGATATGGTAATGTTCTTCGGCTTCCTTAAAGGTAGCTCCCTTGTTCTCCAAGAGACTATTATTAATATTTAGCAGACTAAATACCTTATCCAAGTCTTCAGCACTATAGTTTGTAACCTCTGTCAAGTCTTTGAAAAGGAAGGGATTCTCAAGCTTAAAACCATCAAAATGCAGGCCATCTGCCGAATAATATTTCTTGCCTACTTCCATATAAGAAAGATGAGCAGCTACTGGGATACTAGCATTCTGAGCCACATAGTGATAAAAACGATGTCCATCACTCTCATAATAAGGGATAAAATCCTTGCTAGCATCTAGTGCTTGTAAATCTTCTGTTTTCATATAGCCTGACAAACCAGAAATAGTAATAGCCAGGCGCTTGTCATCACTTTTTCTATCCTTATCTAGCCAAACAACACTACCTTGCGATATATAGGAGAGCTTTTCACCATCTGCATTATAGACATTTGCTGTGACAGGTACTACTTGATAATAAGCAGCATTTTCATTTGTAGCTTTTTCTCCAAGCCATTTACCGTCGCTTCCAAGCTGATGACCATCAATAGTCTCATTTTTTGCCATGTAGCCACCGGATTTGAAGTAGTACCAGGCTTGACTTTTAGAATCGTATACCCATTCTTTCTCAGCCATTTTGCCATCAGACTTGAGATAAAACCATGACTCCTTATCCAAAATCCATTCATTAACTGCCATATAGCCACCGGATTTTAGATAATAATAGTGACCATTTTCGAAAATCCATTCTTTATCAGCATGATTTCCATTTTCTTTGATATAAAACCAAGATTGGTATTGTTTGTCAAAAAGCCAACCTTGCTGTACTTTAGCACCGCTAGCACTCACATAAGCCTGTTCAATCCACTGACTTGTCAGTAAATAACCACCGGATTTGAAATAATAGTCCTTGCCCTTAATTTGGAGCCATTCTTTCTCTGCGTGTTGTCCATCTGCTTTGATATAAAACCAAGCGTCGTATTGAGAATCATAGACCCAATTTTCTATTACCTTGGCACCTGTTGCACCAACATAGGAAGTTCCTACCCAAGCATTTCTTTTCAGCTTTCCATTTTGGTCAAGATAATAGAATGCTCCCTTGTCTTCTATCCATTCTGACTTGGCCATATAGCCACCAGATTTGAGGTAAAAATAGTCGTCACCTTGTTTCAGCCATTCATTTTCAGCATAGTTGGCATCTGCTTTTATATAAAACCAAGATTGATAATGAGCATCAAAGACCCACTCATTGGATGCTTGACTGCCATCTGCTTTCAGGTATTGTTTTCCTTGCCAAGTACCATCACTGGCCATTACACCCTCTGGACTAGCTAAGAAAAATAGCAGGGCTAAAAAAATAAATCTTACTTTCTTCATTAACCTTCTTCCTCTGTTCTTACTCATTTCATTATATCAAAATTCTCTATAATCAACATTACAAACTCATAAAAAATCAAGAACAGATTGATTGCAGTTTACCTCAGAGACTCTTTTACTTCCTTGCGAAGATTTTCTAGACTGCTGATACTATATTTATCCATAACCTTTGGTAAATTTTCGATGATGTCAGGACAGGCGTAAGGATTGGTAAAGTTGGCTGTTCCAACTCCAATAGCAGATGCTCCAGCCAGATACATTTCTAGGGCAGCTTCAGCCGAATCCACTCCTCCCATTCCAATGATAGGCAGGTCTGTTGTTTGGGCGACTTGGCGGATGAGTTTGAGGGCTACTGGAAAAACTGCTGGACCAGACATTCCACCTGTTCCATTGGCCAATATTGGTTTTCTAGTTTTGAGGTCAAAGCGCATTCCAACTAGAGTATTGATCATGGTTAATCCACATGCCCCCGCATCTTCTGCAGCTTTTGCGACAGTAACGATATCGGTCACACTCGGGGTTAATTTGACATAAACTGGCACATCAGACGCTTCTACAGCTGCTTTCACCACATCATAAGCTAAATCTGGATCTTGACCAATCAAAAGTCCGTGATTACAGTGGTCAACATTGGGACAAGAAATATTGAGCTCGATAGCCTTTACATTAGCTGCCTTGGAAATACCACTAGAAACGGCCGCATACTCTTGTTTTGAAAAACCAGCCACATTGGCAATAATAGGAAGATTTGGATATTCTCTTTCCAGCCAAGGTAACTTTTCAGCCAAAACAACTTCCAAACCAGGATTTTGCAAGCCAATTGCATTGAGCATACCAGCAGGTGTCTCTGCCACCCTTGGAGTTGGATTGCCAAAGCGTGGTTCAAGGGTTGTCGCCTTGATCATAATAGAACCTAAAAGGTCTAAATCATAGTACTTAGCATACTCTTGTCCAAAGCCAAAACAACCTGATGCTGGAATAATCGGATTTTTCAAATCCAAGCCTGGTAGAGAAACTTGTAAACGATTTGTAGTCATAATTTTCTCCTTATAATACAACTGTTCCTGTGCGGAAAACAGGGCCATCTTCACAGACACGTTGGCTGACCGTCTCGCTTTCTGGCACTTTTAGGACGCAGGCATAGCAGGCACCCATCCCACAAGCCATACGAGATTCCAAAGATAGATAGGCTCTTGGATGGTTATAGAAGGTTTGATTGATATACTTCATCATTCCAGGTGCCCCACATGAGTAAACAGCATCAAATTGATTGTCTAAATCCTTGATAACAACTGACACATTTCCCTTGATACCATAAGAACCATCATCTGTCGTTACAAAGACTTGACCATATTGAGCTAATTCCGTCTCTAAAATAACAGCATCCTTAGTCGCAAAACCAAGAACAGTCACTACTTTTACTCCACGCGCATGCAATTCCTTGGCCACCTCAAGCAAGGGCGGAACACCAATCCCCCCACCAACAAGGAGAACCTGACTCTGCTCATCAAGATCAGACAAGTCAAAGCCATTCCCCTGAGGTCCCATCACATCAAGAGTATCTCCCTGACTTAAGGTTGAAAAAATAGCTGTACCAGCACCTTCAATCCGATAAATGAGGTGACACTGCTTGTTAATCTTATCAATAGACGAAATTGAAATAGGGCGACGCAAGAGATGGGCATCATCAGGCACACGCAGATGAAGAAATTGGCCTGCTCGCATGGCTTCAACCATTTCCCCCTCTAGGACTAATTCAAAGATTGCTGGCGCGATTTCCTCCTGTGCAACCACCTTCATGGTTTCCAAACGAATGGCACCCAAACGTTTCTTACATGTGGGATTCATGACTTTTCCTCCTTAAATTTTAAGGGGATCAGACAAAGAAAAGACCTTGCTAGTGCAAGGCCTCAGTTAAAATCGTACAACACAAGAGAGCACACTCAAAAAGTCTCCTCTAGAAAATTGTACTATTCTTTTATCTGACACCTTGTGAGTCTCTCTGGACTCCCCTTAAAGGTTAAATTTTTACTAGTATACTCTTTCAGCTAAAAAAAGTCAAGTAGAAAACGAACATTCTACTTGACCTCACGAGATTATTTTTCACGGATGACTTCGACCTTGTAGCCATCAGGGTCTTTGACAAAGTAATAGTTAGGCGCAGTTCCTGGTAGACCATTTGGCTCAGTAACTTCATAACCTTTGGCACTATGCTCTTGATGAAGCGCCTCAAGATCAGGTGTACTGAGGGCGATATGGGCAAAGCCATCTCCAACCACATAAGGACCATGATCGTAGTTATAAGTCAACTCCAACTCATAGTCATCACCCTCAAGACCTAGATAGACAATCGTGAAGGCATGGTCTGGAAAATCTCTGCGACGCAATTCTTTAAATCCAAAAGCATCTTGATAAAATGCGATTGATTTTTCAAGATTTTCTACGCGCAAGCAAGTGTGTAGCATTTTTGAAGCCATATTTTCCTCCTTTATTTTTAAAAAGACTGGGACAATCCTGTTCCAGTCTTATCTGTTATTATTTACCAAGTTTTGCTTTAGCTGCATCTGCAAGAGCTGTGAAAGCTGCTGCATCGTTAACAGCCAAGTCAGCAAGCATTTTACGGTTAACTTCGATCTCAGCCAATTTCAAACCATGCATCAATTGTGAGTATGAAAGTCCGTTCATACGAGCTGCCGCGTTGATACGAGTGATCCACAATTTGCGGAAGTCACGTTTTTTCTGACGACGGTCACGGTATGCATAGTAGTAAGAGTTCATTACTTGTTCTTTTGCAGTACGGAACAAGATGTGTTTAGCTCCATAGTAACCTTTTGCTAATTTAAGAATACGTTTACGACGTTTACGTGATACAACGCCACCTTTAACACGTGCCATGTTTTATTTCCTCCAAATATTTCCTAGAATTGTTTACTTACAGTCAAGCTATTATTTCAAGCGAGTAAGCATTGCTTTGATACGTTTGTAATCTCCTGAATGCACCATAGATGCTTTACGAAGATGACGACGTTGTTTCTTAGTTTTTCCGTGGAAACGGTGAGAAGTGTAAGCACGGAAACGTTTAAGTCCACCAGAACCTGTACGTTTGAAACGTTTAGCTGATGCGCGGTGTGTTTTTTGTTTTGGCATGATTTTTTCTCCTTTATTTAACTTTCTGACAATTATTTTTTGTCAGTCGCTGGCGCCAATTGCATGAACATTTGACGTCCATCCATTTTAGCACGTTGTTCGATGATGGCAATATCTTGAGTTGCTTCAGCAAACTCGGCTAAAACTTTTGCACCAATCTCTTTATGGGTAATCATACGACCCTTAAAGCGAATAGATACCTTAACTTTATTTCCTTTTTCAAGGAATTTGCGTGCATTGCGAAGTTTTGTATCAAAGTCACCCTTGTCAATAGTTGGACTTAGACGAACTTCTTTTACAGTAACAACACTTTGTTTTTTACGTTGTTCTTTTTGCTTCTTCTGGTACTCAAATTTGAACTTACCGTAGTCCATAATTTTTGCAACAGGCGGTTTGGCTTGGGGTTGAATCAATACTAGGTCAACATTAGCGTTATCAGCCAAAGCTTGCGCTTCACTGAGTGGCTTGATGCCTAGCTGTTCTCCTTCAAGACCAATCAAGCGAACTTCACGTACACGAATCTCATCATTGATGAATAAGTCTTGCTTTGCTATGGTTTTCACCTCTTTTGTTTTATTAGAGAAAAACAATAGCGGACTCGTAAATATACAAGCCCGCACGTTATGATAGCGTTTCTTAGAAACTTTTCATCCGTAGGGCCAGGCAACTTAATGTCACAAGGCGAGAAGCTCTCACTTCTGCTTTTCTCAACTTTTATATGATACCAAGTTTTCTAGCCCTTGTCAAGATAAAAAGTTATTTTTTTGAAAAGTTTCTGCTCATTAACCAACCGTTTCGATTTTCCAACTATCTAACCCCTTAAAGCGTATAGCTCCTTGATGGTCAGTTCTATAAACTTTGCTATTGATACCTTCCAGTCGTGTCAAGGTTTCCTGATGGGGTAGTTTGGTTCGATTGTTCTTTCCAACTGAGATGAGAGTCATCTCTGGTTTGAGCTGTTCTAAAAAGGCTGAACTTGATAATTTTTTAGATCCATGTTGGCCAACTTTCAAAACATCCACCTCTAGGTCAGGATATTGCTTTAGAAGATCCTTCTCTCCTTTCTCCTCCAAATTTCCTGTGAAAAGAAAGTGCTTATCCAAGAGTTTTCCATACAGAACTAGAGAATCTTCATGACCTCCATCTCCAATTTTCCTTGGAGATAAGACTTCTAACTGACTTCCAAAAATTGGAAGGTTCTCTCCTGTTGTCACACTGCGCACCTTGGTTTGAGTTGCCTGTAGTTCTGCTACAAATTCCTTCTGTTTCAAACTGCCTTTGGACACTAAAATTTCGCCTACATGGAAAGCCTTGGTCATCTCCAACAAATCTCCAACATGCTCCTTATCTGTATTGGTCAAAATTAGCTGGTCAATCTTGGCTACTCCTCGACTTTTGAGATAGGGAATCAAGGTTCGCTGTGCATTGCTGGTCGTCGCCTTTTCTTGCCATTTTTCGATTTTCTTATCAGATTCTGCCTTGCCACCTACATCTATGAGAATGGTCTTCCCAGTTACATCCCTTAGGAAAATACTTTCCCCTTGCCCAACATCCAGCATGGTAATTTCATTTTCCAGTGGATGCTTGGTCAGGAGAAAGAGACTTGTAATCAATAAGCTCAATACCGTTAGTCTTTTAATGTTTTTCCTCAAATCATAGACCAAAGCCAGGGAAATTAATAATAAGATTAAAAGCCATGCATTGGGTTGTCCAAAGACTAGAGGTCTACTCGCCACCTGTGACACCAAGCGAATCATCCCTTCCAACCATTCAAAAATAAAATTTAGCTGAATGACTGGATAGAGAAAGGAAAAGACAAATAAGATAGACAAGAGCGGTAAGAAGACCAAGTCAAAAAGAAAGGAAAAGACAAAGGTCAAAAGGATGGACCAAGGCTGAAATTCCGCGAAATAGAAGGATAAAATAGGCAATATTCCTAAGGAGATGACTAAACTTTCTCTGGCAACAGCCTTGAGTCCCTCTCCTTCTTTGCTGGTCATGGTCAAGATAAAAGCATAAGCGCAGGACAAGACTCCTCCTGCAGTCAGGAAAAAGTTAGGCATGACAATAAAGAGGACAAGCACCGTCAAGGCAAAATTATCCAAGCCCTTAACACCATGTTGAGCCAGTAGCTTCTGCAAGAGACTGCGAATAACCGATGCTGAAAATCCTGTCAGACCAGCATAGAGAAGGGAAAAGGGATAAGTCAGCCACTTCAACTTTTCTTGGGTCAAGCCCAATCGCAAGAGTAGTTTCTTAAATCCATCCATGAAAAAACCTACCTGCATCCCCGATAAGGCAAAGAGGTGGATAATTCCTAAACTAGAATAAAGCTCATTCATCTCCTCAAAATCTGTATCCAGATGCCCTAACAAGAGCCCCGTCATGTAATTGCGCATAGGAACTGGAAAATGTGTCTTAATCCAAACTACAGCCTTTCGACGTAAACTGGACAGGTTTTCACCTATATCCCAACTGCCAACCTTTTGAAGTGACTGGATTTTTTTGATATTGAGAATCTGGTAAATTCCCTGAGTCTTCAGATAGGCTTGGTAGTCAAAGCCACCAAAATTTCTCTGCCCTTCTGGCTCCGAAAGCTTCCCTTCTAGTCCTATCTCATGAAGGTCGGTTAAAGCTTGAAAGGCTTCTTTCTCCTCCTCGGACTGGAGTTTATAATAGACTTGAAAAATGCGTCTATCAGACTTGCCACGAAAGGACAGACTATCACCATTGATCTTAACAGTGTCAGGCAAAATCCGTACCCTTTCAACAGAATCCGCCAAATTTTGACTCGCTCGACTCTGTTGCCAAGTTTGAAACAAAAACCAAAAACCAAAAACTCCACAAAACGCTAGAACTTTACCGGCCGATTTCCAAGGAAATTGGAAAAAGAGACAGACAAGCAAAAAAACAAAACCTAGCAGTGCGAGATAGGACACTCCAAAAATGGCATAGTAAAGCCAGAGCAACAGGAAACTCAGATAGATTAGGGGGATAGGGAAATTCTTAATCCACTGTAACATAGTCTTTTAGCTTTTCTATGGTCTTAGCGCCAATACCAGAAACCTTCTTTAATTCATCAACCGACTTGAACTTGCCATTTGCCTCACGATGGTCGATAATATCCTGGGCTCGTTTGCCACCAAGTCCTTTGACCTGCTTGAGTTCTTCCAGACTGGCCTTGTTGAGATTGACCTTCTTTTCCTTGCTCGTCGAAGAGGCCGTCCCAGAAGCAGTCTGTTGACTAGCTACTTCTTCTCCCTTAGTTGGAACGTAAACCAGAGCTTCATCACTAACTTTCTGAGCTAGATTGAGCGATTTGCTGTCTGCTTGCTCTGTCAAGCCACCCGCCTTTTGAACAGCATCATTGACACGACTACCTACTGGCAAGTCATAAATCCCTGGCGATTTAACAGCACCTTTGACATCTACTGTTATCAGATCTTGTTCAGGAGATTCTTCCTTCTCTTCCTTGTTCACTTCTTTTTCAGACGATGAATCCTTTGAAACAGCTGCGACTTCAGCCTGCAAATTTGTTTCTTTCACAGATGTTTGTGAAGTTGGTTTTAACAGGAAAAATCCGCCTAAGGCTAAACCCAAACCAGCACAGATGACAATGATTTTATACTCTTTGATTTTTTCGATAATGACTTCCATATTTTCTCCTCTCTTAAGTTATTCGTAAGTGAAAGAAAAAAACAGCTGAAAAATCTTTTCAACTGCTTATTTATTTTCAAAATAGTCTTCCTTAGTCAAGACATAATGAACTCTTGTGATCATTCGACCTGGTTCTTTATTATCCATTTTGGCATAGGGTTCTTCGTGGGAAAAACGCATACCTGATTTCTCCATGACCTTTCCTGATGCGGGATTGTCTTTATCGTGAAGAGCGGTCAACTTGTTCATTCCAATCTTCTCAAAAGCCAGCTCAATCACGGAACGATTGGCTTCTGTCGTCAATCCTTGATTCCAATACTTTTGGTTGATAATGTAACCAATAGCTGCCTTCTTAAGAACAGGATCAATCTTGTGCAAGTCAATGGTTCCGATAAACTGACCAGTGCTTTTTAGTTCAATTCCCCACCGTCCCAAGGGATTAGCCAAGTATAACTGAGAGATGTTGTTCTTGGTCTCTTCTAGGCTTTGATTTGTTGGAAAAGTGTAGCGTGTATTTTCTCTGTCTGAGGCATACTCAAACATAGCTTCTGCATCGTCCAAGGTTACAGGTCGGAGCAATAAACGCTCCGTTTCTATAGATGGATACTGGGCAAATTTCACAAATATTGATTCCATACTTTTCCCTCCATTAGAGCTTGATTCTCACTAGTCTAGCATAAATAAATTTGGATGACAAGTTTTTCTTGATTTTTGAAGCGGTTTCATATACAATAAAACCATCACATTTTTGATTTATGGAATGGAATGTGACAACTAAAACAATCTAACAATTGAAAGGTAGGTTATCTCTATGTTAATCGGAATCCCAAAAGAAATTAAAAATAACGAAAACCGTGTTGCCCTCACTCCTGCTGGCGTCCATAGTTTAATCAGTCGTGGACATCGTGTTCTCATCGAAACAAATGCTGGTCTCGGTTCAGGATTTACTGATGCAGACTATCAAAAGCAAGGAGCTGAGATTGTCGCAACTGCTGCTGAAGCCTGGGCTGCCGAGTTGGTCGTGAAAGTAAAAGAACCACTAGCTTCTGAATATGGTTATTTGCGCGACGATCTTCTCCTCTTCACCTACTTGCACATGGCCGCTGCTCCAGAATTAACAGGTGCTATGTTAGCAGCCAAAACAACAGGAATTGCCTATGAAACTGTTCGTGACAATCAAGGACAACTACCACTCCTCGTTCCTATGAGTGAGGTTGCAGGTCGTATGGCTGTTCAAATCGGAGCTCACTTCCTTACTAAGCAAGCTGGTGGTTCTGGTGTCCTACTAGGTGGTGTACCAGGTGTTCCAAAAGGAAAAGTAACCATCATCGGTGGTGGTGTCGTCGGTACACATGCTGCCCGCATCGCCCTTGGTCTTGGTGCTCAAGTGACTATTTTAGATATCAGTGCGAAGCGTCTCTCAGTTCTAGAAGAAGTCTTTGGAAACCAAATCCAAACTCTTATGTCTAATTCATTCAACATCGAAGCAAGTGTGAGAGATGCTGATGTGGTGATTGGTGCAGTTCTCATCCCTGGTGCCAAAGCACCGAAATTGGTGACAGATGAGATGGTCAAACAAATGCGTCCAGGCTCTGTCATTGTTGACGTTGCCGTTGACCAAGGTGGCGTTATCGAGACAGCTGACCGTGTGACAACGCACGATGAACCTGTCTATGAAAAATACGGTGTTCTCCACTATGCCGTTGCCAATATCCCTGGTGCGGTTGCCCGTACTTCTACTATCGCCCTAACCAATGTCACTCTTCCTTATATCGAAGCTCTGGCTGGCAAAGGATTCGCACAAGCAATTGCTGAAGATGAAGGCTTGCGTCAAGGTGTGACCACTTATCAAGGTTACTTGACCAGCCTCCCAGTCGCCCAAGGCCTGGGTAGAGATTTTACTTCTATCAATGAATTGGTTTAAAAATGGTTGACCATTCTTTCAAGCTAGAATAGACTCATACTACTCTACAAACTCCATAACATGATATCGTTTCTAACAACTTATCCATAGTAATTCGTTTTAATTTATAAAGAAAGAACCCAAGAATAAATTCTGGGTTCTTTTTAGTATTTCTGGTACAAAAGATGCTTTTGTACAATTAGAGAGCCTTAGTCCTTCTTACGAACGACAAAGCCGACTAGACCGGCGATAAATAAACCAATCATTGAAAGAAGACTGGTAGAAGCTGTACCTGTGCTTGGTAGAGCTTTCTGATCTTGGCTTACAGTTTCTTCTTTCTTAGTGTTTTCAGCTTGGTTCCCTGTTGTTGCAGTATCTTTCTTATCACCGTTGGTTGTTGTAGAAGCTACTTTCTTAGTTCCAACTTCGACAACTTCGTCTACTGCTGGAGTAGTGATTGTGTTTGATTTCTCAACACGACCTGTTTCAACGCCATCTGTGTAAGTCACTGTATAAACAATGGTGCGAACACCCTTCTTACCAGCTGTCTTCACTTGACGACTTCCTTCTGGAAGGTCTGCGTTCTGCACTTCTTTGACTTGGAAAGCAACTTCTTCTGTCTTGGTCTCTTCCTTAGTCGTTACAACTGGCGCTACTACTTTCTTAGTTCCAACTTCAACAATCTCATCTACTGCTGGAGTGGTGATTGTGTTTGATTTCACTTCGCGACCTGTTTCAACGCCGTCTGTGTATGTCACTGTATAAACAATGGTGCGAACACCCTTCTTACCAGCAGCTTTCACTTGACGACTTCCTTCTGGAAGGTCTGCGTTCTTCACTTCTTTGACTTGGAAAGCAACATCTTCTGTCTTCGTTTCTTCCTTAGTCGTTACAACTGGGGCTACTACTTTCTTAGTTCCAACTTCGACAACTTCGTCTACTGCTGGAGTAGTGATTGTGTTTGATTTCACCTCACGACCTGTCTCTTTTCCGTCTGTGTAAGTGACAGTTTCAACAATCGTACGAACACCTTTCTTACCAGCTGTCTTCACTCGGCGAACACCTTCAGCTAAGAGTGTATTTTCAACCTCACGAGTCTGGAAGGCAACTTCTTCAGTTTTGGTTACTTCCTTAGTCGTTACAACAGCTTTTGAACCGGTATAAGTAATCTTGTTTTTGGCTGCTTTCTTGGTCTTGCGTGAAACTTCTTTACGAGATTTTTCAACACCATCCACTTTTGTCACTTCATAAGTGACTTCATCGATACCTTCTTCACCTTCTTCAACACGCGTTTGACCTTTATCCAGTACTGGGTCTACTCTCGTTTCTTCTTTGAAAGCAACTTTTTCCTCTACAGTCACTGTTTCTTTGGTTTCTACACCTGTTTTCTTAGTTCCAACTTCGATGATTTCTTCTACTGGTTCTTTGGTAACTTTCTCGCTTTTCTTAGTACGAGCTGTTTCTTTACCATCTGTCAGTGTGATATCCCAAGTAATGGTCTTAGTACCTTTAACACCCGCTTGTTTCACATTGCGAGTACCTTCTGCAAGATCAGCATTGTTTTCGGTACGAGATGCATAAGGAATCTCTTCTGTTGTAGTGATTTCTTGATGCTCAACTTTTGGTTCCGCTGGTTGTTCTGTCTTACCAGCCAACAAAGCTTCAACCTTGGCTTTCAACTCATTGTAGCGAGCTTCATATGCCACAAAACCTTTTTGACCTTCTGGACTCTTCATTGCCTTCTTTGCGGTAGGAAGGTAGTTAGTAGCTTCCGCCAAACTATCTTCTAATCCAGTTTTGTTGTCTTCATCATTAGGATTAGCTTTATAGTCAGCGATGAAAGCCTCTACATCATCAAGCATTCTTTTGAATTTAAGCGCAATGTTTCGCTCTGCTCCATCTGGAATTTCTTCATCTTCCGCCGGTGTTTCTTCTGCATGCACTGTTGGAATTTGATATAGATCTGGAGCTACATGATACGTTGCTACTCCAAGAGCGTTTAAAGCAAGTATTGAAATCCCTAACTTTAATAATTTTTTTCTACTCATTCTTTTTCCCTTAATTCATTTAATATATAGTAAGGAAGAGAGGAAATATTTCTACTCTCCTCTTACTATATGATACTAACGTTCAGCTTTACGCTTCCAAACTAGAAGTCCAGCAAGTCCTAGAGCTAGGGCAGCAAGTACTCCAAAGATTGAAGATGCTTCAGAACCTGTATTTGGCAAGTTTTTGCCTGGATCTTTTGGTGGAACATTCCCAACAGGAGTTGGTTTTGTTGGCTCCTCCGGTTTAGGTGGGAACACCATAACTGTATTGGTAGGCTGTGGATTATGGTTAAAGCTTACTTTAGCTTTATTAGGAACACCAGCAGCGAATTGTGTAAAATCTGTTCCTTCTTTGAAGTTAGTGTAAAGTACAAGACGTACGGTACTTCCCTTCAAGGCTTCAAGAACATCCTTGTCGCTGATTTCAAAAGTCACAACATTGCTAGTTTCATCGTAAGTAACAATAGCAATTGCTTCTAAATCTTTACCTACTAATTCACCACGATCATTTGAAGACTTACTCAATTTATCAATAGCTGCTTGAAGCTTGGTTTGAGCTTCTTTTAGTTTCTTGATTTCATTTTCGAGTTTCTCTTGTTGTTGTTTCTTATCAGCTGGTGCCAATTCTGCTTCTTTCTCAGCTGGTGCTTGAAGTTTAGCCAAGTTTTCTTCAGCTGCTTTCAACTCTGCTTCCAAGCTTACAAGATCTTGACTTGGCTCGCTAGTTGCAGGTTTCTTATCTTCTGTTGCAGAAGAATCAGATGTAGCTGGTGTTGTAGTTTCAGCTGTAGCTGGTGTTGTAGTTTCAGCTGGTTTAGCTGGCTGCGCTGCCTTAGCTGCTTCCAACTTCGCTTTCAATTCAGCCACTTTCGCTTCCGCCACTTTCAAATCTTCCTTCTTGTTAGCCTCTGTTGAAGTCTCATCAGTTGACTTACCTGTCAAAGCTTTGAGTTCTTTCTCAGACTGTTCAAGTTGGGCTTGAAGAGTTGCTTTGATCTTGTCAAATTGAGCGTTTTCAACTTTGAGGGCGATGCGGTCAAGGTTCACTTTGAGGACTTGATTGATTTTATCACTGATTGTGAAGTTCGTCAATTCCGTCTTCTTGATGCGACCGTACTCATCTTTCAAGGCATTTCCATTTTCATCCTTAGGATCTGCAGGAACGAGCGTTGAAATGTCGAAGCGGAATGTTTCATCTGCTTCTTTCAATCTGTAACCACCAGTTGGATTTGATCCATCTTCTGGTCCAACAGTCTTAGAAGGTTCATTTGGTTTTGGTTCAGTTGGTTTTTCTGGGTCACGTGGTTTCACCGTTACCGGTTTTGATTCCTTGCTGCCAGATTGACCATTGGCATCCTTGAAGTTAACACTTGCTTTGTTTGGTACCAATTGATCCTTATAAGGAGTCAAATCGCTATTCGCTTTGAGTTTAGCTGGGATGTACAATTGAATCTCTTTGAAGCCTTTTAGTCGAGCGAAATCTTTCACTTTTACAGTGACAGTGTTTCCTTCAACACTTGTTTCAAGAGCTCCATTTGCATCACGACCGTCCACATAGGCTACTGGCGTATCAGGGATTGCCAAAACAGATTCAAGTGTATCTGTTACGGTGAACTCTTTGTACTTATCAATATCTTTTGGTAAAGCTGTATTGACATTGTACATGTAAGGTGCATCGTATTCGACATCCAAGTGGTCCAAGGTACGGTTGATTTTCTTCGTAATTTCTGGTTCTGGTTCTTTTGGAACGATAACCGGAACTTTATTCGAATCTTTGTGTAGCCCTGGTCTATTTGGAATGTTTGCATCATAAGAAGCCGTATTTGGAACAGTGAATCCACGATCTGTTAGATATGGAGTCAAATCAGCTCCCGCTTTAATCTTAGCAGTGAAGCTCAATTCAACTGCTTGACCGCCATTGGCTTTCACTTGTTCTTCTGTAAGGGTCAAGGTAATGGTTTGACCTTCTACCTTGATTTGACTGGCATCAAGAGCTTGACCATTCAAGATTGCACTTGCTGAACCTGCATAATAAAGAACAGACTCAAGTGTATCACTTACACTGAAGGATGATACATCTGTTGGGACACTTGTTTTCACGTTGTATGTGAAAATTTGGTCACGATCAGCAAGCGTTTCCTCAGCCTTAGTATTGACATCTTTCTTGATCTCTGGTTCATCTGGTGTCGGTGGCGTTACTGGGACTTCATTGGAGTCTTTCGTAAAGCCTGGTTTATTTGGAAGATCTACCTTGTAAGTCGCCTTATTCGGAATCCGTATACGACCGTCTTCCTTCACATGTGCAGACAAGTTCGCACCAGCTTTGATCTTGGCGTCGAATGTTAATTCAACGACTTGACCGCCATTGGCTTTCACTTGGTCTTCTGTAAGCGTCAAGGTAATCGTTTGACCTTCTACCTTGATTTGGCTAGCATCAAGAGCTTGACCATTCAATTTAGCACTTGAAGTTCCTGCGAATTCAAGAACGTCCACTAGGGTATCTGTGACTGAGAAGGCTGTCGCATCTTGAGCTACACTTGTTTTCACGTTGTAAGTGAAGACTTGGTCGCGTTTGTCAAGAGTTTCAGATTCTTTGCCGTTCACATCTTTCTTGATCTCTGGTTCTTCTGGTGTTGGTGGCGTTACTGGAACTTCGTTAGAGTCTTTCGTAAAGCCTGGTTTGTTTGGTAGATCTGCCTTGTAAGCTGCCTTGTTAGGAACTTTCACAGTCTTATCTTCTGATAGGTAAGCAGACAAGTTCGCGCCGGCTTTGATCTTCGCGTCGAATGTTAATTCAACTGCTTGACCGCCATTGGCTTTCACTTGTTCTTCTGTAAGAGTCAAGGTAATCGTTTGTCCTTCTACCTTGATTTGACTGGCATCAAGAGCTTGACCATTCAATTTAGCACTTGAAGTTCCTGCGAATTCAAGAACGTCCACTAGGGTATCTGTGACTGAGAAAGCTGTCGCATCTTGCGCTACACTTGTTTTCACGTTGTAAGTGAAGACTTGGTCGCGTTTGTCAAGAGTTTCAGATTCTTTGCCGTTCACATCTTTCTTGATCTCTGGCTCTGCTGGTGTTGGTGGCGTTACTGGAACTTCGTTAGAGTCTTTCGTAAAGCCTGGTTTGTTTGGTAGATCTGCCTTGTAAGCTGCCTTGTTAGGAACTTTCACAGTCTTATCTTCTGATAGGTAAGCAGACAAGTTCGCGCCAGCTTTGATCTTCGCGTCGAATGTTAATTCAACTGCTTGACCGCCATTGGCTTTCACTTGTTCTTCTGTAAGCGTCAAGGTAATGGTTTGACCTTCTACCTTGATTTGGCTAGCATCAAGAGCTTGACCATTCAATTTAGCACTTGAAGTTCCTGCGAATTCAAGAACGTCCACTAGGGTATCTGTGACTGAGAAGGCTGTCGCATCTTGAGCTACACTTGTTTTCACGTTGTAAGTGAAGACTTGGTCGCGTTTGTCAAGAGTTTCAGATTCTTTGCCGTTCACATCTTTCTTGATCTCTGGCTCTGCTGGTGTTGGTGGCGTTACTGGAACTTCGTTAGAGTCTTTCGTAAAGCCTGGTTTGTTTGGTAGATCTGCCTTGTAAGCTGCCTTGTTAGGAACTTTCACAGTCTTATCTTCTGATAGGTAAGCAGACAAGTTCGCACCGGCTTTGATCTTCGCGTCGAATGTTAATTCAACTGCTTGACCACCATTGGCTTTCACTTGTTCCTCTGTAAGCGTCAAGGTAATCGTTTGTCCTTCTACCTTGATTTGACTGGCATCAAGAGCTTGACCATTCAATTTAGCACTTGAAGTTCCTGCGAATTCAAGAACGTCCACTAGGGTATCCGTTACCGCAAAGGCTGTCGCATCTTGCGCTACACTTGTTTTCACATTATAGGTGAAGACTTCATCACGTTTCGCGAGGGTTTCTTCTGCCTTGCCGTTCACATCTTTCTTGATTTCTGGCTCTTCTGGTGTTGGTGGCGTTACTGGGACTTCGTTAGAGTCCTTGTGATATTTCGGATTGTGATCAATATCATAAGAAGCCTTATTCGGAATCTCTGTCTTACCATCTTTATTCACATAAGCTGATAAGTTGGCATTAACTCTAATCTTAGCCTTGAAATTCACTTCAATGGACTTACCTGCATCTGCTTTTACAGAAGCTTCTGTAAAGGCAACTTTGATGACTTGACCAGAAAGTGTCACTGTCGCCTTCGATCCTGCATCCTCACCATCAAGTTTAACAGTGGCTGAAGCATTCTCACCAACAAATTCTAGAACTTCTTTCAACTCGTCTGTCATCTCAAACACAGTTGCGCTGGCAGGCATTGTTGTTTTCAAAGTATAAGTAAACTCTTCATTACGTTTTGCAAGATCATAACGTTCTGCTCCGTTTACTTCCTTCTTAAGCTCTGGAGTAGTGGTTGGTGGTGGTGTAACGGTAACTGGTTTTGATTCTTTCTTAGAATCAGGATTATCATTAATGATGTAGCTAGCAGTATTTGGTACTACCGGCTTGTCTTTTGATTCATTTGGATAAGCTGCTAAGAGTGCATCAAAGGTAATGCCTTCCTTCACCTTAGCCTTAAATGAAACTTGTACAGCTTTACCAGCATATTGTTTCACTTGCTCTTTACCAAATGTGACCGTCAAACGTTGACCTTCTGTTGTTACAGTGAGGTCTTGAACAGCTTGGCCATCAACAGTGACCGTTGCTTCTCCTTCAAATGCCAATTCTTTGACGATATCATCTGAAATGGTGAAGCTATCTGCCACATGTGGAACCGTTGAGTCAATCGTATAAGTAAAGATTTCTGATAACTTACCAAGATCTGCGTGTTCCTGACCATTCACCTTCTTCGTGATTGGTGGTGGTGTAACAGTGACTGGCTTGGTTTCTTTCTCACCTTGTTGGTCATTCTTGTTGGTGTAAGTAATCTTAGCTTTGTTCTCAATAGATGGAACAGTTGAGCCTTTCTTCACTTTGGCATGAATCACGAGCTCTACTTCTTGGTTACCGTAGTCACCCGCATTCGCAAAATCTTTCATCGTTGCAGTCACGGTTTGACCTTGAACTGTTACATCGAAGAATTTCGCTGCCGCTCCCTTGATTTCAGCTTGACCTGGAGTCAAGTTCTCATCCAAGGTATCCGTTACAACGAAGGACTTGTACGTTGTAATATCATTTGGCAATTTCGCTTTGATATTATAAGCAAAGTCGGTTTCCGCACCGATTGTTGCCTCTGTCAGTGTTTCGTTGATTTTCTTATCAACACCTGGTTCTGATGGAGGGGTTACGGTGACAGGTTTCGTTTCTTTTTCTCCGCTATGATCGTTCTTATCTGTGAAGCTGAACTTCGCAGTATTTGGAATGTTGATACGAGTCACTCCATCATTGATCTTAGCCGGAATAATCAATTCCACTTCTTGACCAGCAAGGTCTGTAGCGTTCGCAAACTCCTTCATCGTTGCAGTCACGGTTTGACCCTCAACTGTTACATCGAAGAAGGCTGCAGCTGCTCCTTTGATAACTGGTTTGCTTGAAGTTTCATTGATAACTGACAAATCTCCTTCAAGTGTATCTGTAATCACAAATTTCTTGTAATCTGTAATATCGGTTGGAAGTTTTGTCTTAATGTTGTAGTTATACGCTTGACCTGTCGCGATATCTAAGTGATCAAGAGTTTCATTGATCTTCTTCGTTACAGGAGGTGGCGTTACGGTGACAGGTTTCGATTCAACTTCTTTCTCTACATTATTCTCATTTGTAAAGGAAATAGAAGCCTTGTTTTCAATGGTTGTACCTGTCACACCATTTTTAACTTTTGCAGGAATGACTAGTTCAACAGTTGAGTATTTTGCAAGTTCACCAAACTGACCATCCTTCACCGTTGCCGTAATCTCTTGGCCATTGGTGTGGATATCAAAGAGGGCCGCTGCAGAACCTTTAATACTTACGTCTCCTGCAAGTTCCAAATTAGCATCCAGTGTATCACGAATCACAAATTTCTTGTAATTAGCAACATCACTTGGTACTGCTGTTGTAATGTTGTAGTTGTATGGTTGCCCATCAAACGTTTGGAAGCTATCCAAGTTTTCATTGATTTTCTTATCAATCGTTGGTTCTTTTGGTTTTGGTGGGGTAACCGTTACTTCGTTAGAGGTTTGTTTCACATCGTTCAAGATCACATCCGCTGTATTTGGTACTTTTACTTGACCATCTTTCTTGTATTTAGAAAGATCAGCACCTTTACGGATTTTCGCCTTAAAGGTTAATTCTACATATTGAATGTCTTTCACCTTACGGCGATTCACTTTACGAGTGATTTTTTCAAGATTAGTTTTGTCTAGTGTCAACGAAACGGTTTGACCTGAAACAGTTGTCGCACCTTTCAAATCAGCGTTATCTTTTCCACCGAGTTTTACATTCAAACTATCTGCTTGAACTTCTAACTCTGGAACAACTGTATCTGTCAGCGTAAAGTTGTCCGCAATACCTGGCCATGGAGCAGTCACCTTGTACTCAAAGAGTTCCTCTTCTGCCTTCAAATCTTCATGTTCTTTGTCATTAACCTTCTTCGTAATCTCTGTTACAACTGGAGGTTTCACGTAAACTGGATTTGAACGGCGAATGGTACTTGGTTTGGTATCTGTCTTGGCATGCGCATCTTGGTTTGGTTGATTGTCATCACCATTCCACATGATGTTCCCTTGGTTTAGGAGACCAAATCCATTACTTTCCTGAAGGAGAGCCATGAATTCTTTACTTGATTGATTATTGCGGTATTGTTCTTTCAAACGAACCTTAATGGTCATTTGAGCTTTTTTCAATACCAAGTAATTGTAGTTGGATCCTTTAGCAGGAACATCCGCAACCACGACACTTTGAGGGTTGCCTTCTGAATCATCTTGACTAACTACACGAGTGGTCCATTTTTCTCCATTTGGTCCAGTAGCTGAACTTTCAACCACTTCCAAACGGTAGTCAAGTGGGTCTGTCAACATGACGTTCTTTTCAAATTCGTAGGCTACGTTATTGAAGTTGTAATCAAGAGTATAGGTGAACTCCTCTGCCTTGTCTGACAATTGTGCAGAATAGGCTTTTTTCTTTGTCAAACCAAGCGGGTCATCAATTTCTCCCAAGTCATTACTCTTATCTGCGTCGGTAATTTTCTTAGTGACACTTGGGTAACAGTACTCGAGTTTTTGAACTTCAACTTTTTCATTACGACCACCGATTTTTTGAGTTGAAAATTCACCTGTCTTGAAGACACCCGTCAATTCAGGAACTGTAACTTCTTCGTTTACAGGTTTATAATCAGCTGGCGGATCAACTTCATCCTCTTCATTCGTTTCAGGAGCACGAGCTTCCTTACTCAAATCATAGTCGAAATTGTTATTACCTGGATTGAAGACACTATCGGGTACATAGATTGTGACATTGTCACCTTCTTGATTGATTCGACCACGAATTTGTTTTGATGGATCTGTGACTTTTTCAACAACTGTTTTACCATTGATTCGAACAGCATCAACCTTATATCCAGGTGTAACAGTGAACTCACCCTTGATGTCTTCCTTAATCAACGCAGCTCCAACAGATTCTAGAACTCGACTTGAGAACTTATTGATATCACTTTGTTCATTAACATAGAAAGAAACGTTCTTACCATTAATATTTTTTGCTGGAGAAGCCATCCCCTCTAATGCTTCATGGAAGATATCTTGAACTGAACGGTTGTCACCGATATCAAAGTATTTTGAATAACCTTCTTTATATGTGTCATAATACTGAGCTTTAGAGTTTGCAAAGATTGATACGTCTTCCCAGAAACCTACTACTACAGTTCCTTCGGAACCAACAACATTTTGAAGTCTTGTAGATGCTTCCTTAACCTCTTTCACTCGCCCTAAAACGTTTTGAGATGCTTCAGTTAGCTCATCAAAATTCCAAGCACGTGTAAGAATATTGTTGCGATAGTCGCTGTACTCTAGACGAACCTTACCATCCGGGTCACGTTTCCCGTTGGCAACTCCATCCGTAATCAAAAGGAAGATGGTCTTACGACCGTTAGCCATATTCCCTTTTCTTTGATTATATTGAGCAATGACATCGTCAATAGCTGGTACTGTAGGGGTTCCTCCTGCCACCTTAATATTATCAATGAATTGATGGATATCATTTTGATCTGAAGACAAGTTGCTAGACTTGTATTTGTAATCATAATCAGGTCCCCAACTACCATAAGTATCTTTACGACCTGTAAAATCATTATTGTAGTAATAGTTGTATCCATCTGCACCTTGGAAGGTTGCCATCATAACTCGGTCTGATGTATCCGGGTTATCAGTCTTAACCAAACGTGGATTATTCTCATCATAATTTTCTTCACTGACAAATGTTGTCAATGTTTTTAAGGCATTTTGGACATTAGGAATGGTGTTCTTGAACGATCCACTCGCATCCTGAAGAATAACTAAGTCGACCGGTTTACGTGGAACTGTCCACTTTGTTTTGTCCGATTTCTTTATCTTACGATAACATCCATTCTGGATAATTTCCGTATTATCTCCTACTCGAATTACCTCAGTTTCATCAGCCGCACCACGACCGAAACGTAAACTAGCTAATCCTAATGGCACAGAGAGAAACAGAATCGTAAACAGAATGGAGACCTTTTTTAATGAAATCTCTCATAATTTTCTCTGAAATCCTATTGCGATTTCTTCTTCCTCCTTTTTCCGAAATGAATGTATGTTAGTTTAGCAGTTCTTGTAACTCTTTCGAGAAATTTTCAGCAGTGGTATGATTTACTAATACATTCTTTACCTGTTGCTGTTTTGTCACAAGATACATACTTGGTATGGTTTGAACCTGTAAAAGATCGGCTGCGAACTGATCTTCGTCATAATAATACGGGAAAGTATATCCTTTTTCTTTGATATACTGATCAGCAGTTTCCTTTGTTTCTTTTCCTGGTTCGTTCATATTCAGAAGAACAAAATGAATTTGATCTCCATACTTTTCATACATCTGCTGAACAATGGGTAGTTGTTTCTGGCAATGCGGACACCAACTAGCCCATTCGACAACTAATATAGGTTTATCATACAGTTCCGAGATAGCAATCAATTTTCCATCTTGAGAGGTCATTTTAAATTCTGGAAGTTGTTGACCTTTTAAACTCAAAGCTGAATTGTTCTCATCGCTTGAAGTCGATTGCGAAACTGAAGACGTTCCTATATCTCCATCCTTAGTGGGTCTAGTGAAATAAATTAAACCCACCGCTAAAGCTATGATGACTCCTACTGCTAAAAATGGAAGCCACCACTTGTCTTTTTTCATAATATCTCCTTTCTATTAAGATGTGAAAGCGAGTTAGGTACTTTCAAATTTTGGACATAAGCCCACTCTAACCCAAATATCATTTTATCATTTTGAAATCTTTATTTCAATAAAATTTATCGTAATTTTTCCTATTAATTGCTAAGGAAATTAAGAAAAAATAAAATTTATAATAAGTTAACTTAAATGTGGAGGTTTCAGCACTAATATTTCTAGAATTTTACCAACATCAGATTAGAATCATCATTATTCTGTATATAATAAATTAGCCATACAACTTTTTATACAGGGCAACTTAAAAGCAGTTCGCATCTGAACTGCTCTTTTTTGCTATTCTGTCTCTTGGTTCTTTTCTTCAACCTTAACTGGAGCGGGTTCATAAGCTCGAATAATCTGAGCGACAACCGGATGGCGAACCACATCCTTAGCTGAAAAATGAACAAAGTCGATTTGGTGAATGTTCTTGAGCTTTTCTTGAGCATCAATCAAACCGGACTTAACATTACGTGGCAGGTCAATCTGACTGATATCCCCATTGACAATCATCTTCGAATTAAAGCCTAAACGAGTCAAGAACATCTTCATCTGCATGATAGTCGTATTTTGCGCCTCATCGAGAATGACAAAGGCATCATCCAAGGTCCGTCCACGCATGTAGGCGAGGGGCGCGATTTCGATAATTTCACGCTCCATGAGACGGGTCGTTTGGTCTTTCCCGAGAATCTGATACAAGGCATCATAAACTGGTCGAAGATAAGGATCGACCTTCTCCTTAAGATCACCCGGAAGAAATCCTAGACTCTCGCCTGCTTCCACTGCCGGACGAGTAAGGATAATCCGCTTGACTTGCCCACGTTTAAGGGCAGTTACTGCCAAAGTCACTGCAAGAAAGGTCTTCCCTGTCCCTGCAGGTCCGATTCCAAAGGTCACATCATGCTGTTTGACACTGTCCACATAAAGCTTTTGACCCAAGGTTTTGACACGGATAGGCTTCCCAGTATTATCCTTGATAATTTCTTCTTCGTAAAGGGCGACAAACTTGTCAATTTCATCGTTTTTGACCATGCTAATCGCAGTCACCACATCTGGCGTGCCAACGGTCATTCCACGATTTACCAAGACCATCAAAGCCTGAATAACCTGACGGGCTTCCTCACAGGCAGCTTCTTCTCCCAAAACCTGCACAATCTCCGTACGGGCATGAATCACCACATCGAGCTCTTCTTCCATCAAACGAAGATGGCGCTCATTGGAACCAAAAAGATGGAACAAGTCATCTGGGTGACTTAGTTGAATGTCTATTGAATGTTCCTTCAAATAAAGAACCTCTCTAATCCGTTTATTTCTTTATATTATAGCAAAGAGAACAATAAAATACTAGCCTCATCTCATTGTCTCTAGTGTTCTAAGTATTCTTGCCAGATAGCGTCAAAGTCACCTAGGTTAAAAGAGAAACTGGCATGCTCCTCCAGAAAGCGACTCACCTCATCAAAATCATCTGTATGTTTTGGAAAAGCTGACTCTTCAAAAGCGAGGTCTGCCAAGATGGCTTTAGGGCTATTACTTTTAGGATTGCGCTCGGTCATGAGCCAAGTGTAAAATGATTTTCTCAATTCTTTCTCCTATCAAGAGTTTTTTAATGACACTTTTCTGATTCTTGAAAATTACTGGACTTAGCCTCTGAAACGTAGTGGTTTATAAAATCTGTTTTAGCATCTGTATAGGCGTCTCGATTGTGTTCAAATTTTTTCCACAAACTTAGTTTTAATTCCTGATACGCTTGGGCAATATCTGGATGCTGGCAGAGATAATCTCTAAAATAAATCTCGTCATGATCTCCCGTCATTCGCAAATGTAAATGAAAAACTTTCTCAGCAAATCCCTGCTCTGTATATCCTTTATTTAGCGAAATCCTGTTAGGACTCTCCGACATCACTAGCCACCCATTCTTCACCAATAAATCCCTAACTCTTGCTAAATCCTCTATTTTACCTACTTCTAACAGAATATCAACGATATTTTTGGCCCAAATATTAGGGATAGCAGTGCTACCGATATGTTCTATTCTTTTAATAACATTTGCACCCAATATTTTTTTCAGATTTGCTTTTTCCGATTCATACCAGTATTTCCACTCTGGCTTGTGCTCTACTAAAAAAATCGGAAAAAGTTGCCAGAGTTCCTCTAAACTCATTTCTTCAAGTTTCTTTATCATGTCTATAAGGCCTAAATCAACTCTGTCCCAAACTGATCTTGCTTGATTTTGCCAGCCTTCATCAAGCCACCGAGTGCTTTCTTGAACTGACCTTTAGAAATACCAAAGGTTGCTTTGATATCATCAGGAGATGACTTATCATTTAAAGTCATGAAACCGCCATTGCTTTCCAAGTAAGTCAGAATCATTTGTGCATCATTTTCCAACATCTCAAAAGAACGCGGTTTGAGAGAAAGATTAAGAGTGCGGTCAACCTCTCGGAAACCAATGACACGCGCATCTAACACTTGCCCTAAACGTGGCTCTGCATAGCGCTCACTTGGGTGAATGAAACCAAGCATGTTATTCTCTGGCAGATAGACAAAGGTCCCTGACAGCTTGAGGCGGTAAACAATGGCTGGCCAGTTTTGGTTCTGCATATTGTTGTAGGCAGGACGAGCCAGACGTTGGAAGTCTTCTTGATAAGCCAAGAGTCCCCAGATTCGGTCTTTCTTGTCCACTTCAAGGCGGATGTAGAGTTTGTCACCCTTCTTAGGCCAGAGTTCCTTGAACTCAGGGAGGATATCGAGTGACACAACGATTTCCTTGTCAGGTAGACCAGTATCGACAAAGACACCCAAATCCTTACGAACTTCTGTTACGGTTCCCCAACCAAATTGGTCCTGAGTGGCAGTCACTTCTAAGGTTGTCAGGCGGAGTTTTTGATTCATATCCGTGTAGGCGAAACCTTTGACCGTATCCCCTACTGTATGTTGACCTTCTTCCTTAGCAAGAGCATAGGTCTGACCATCCTTTTGCACAAAGTAAAAACGGTCATTTTCATCGATGATGAGTCCAACGATAAAACTTGCAAGATTTGTATTCATATTTCCTTCTTTCGAATAAAACTCAGCCAGCAATGCCAACTGAGTTTTTCTGTTTATTTTTAGACTTCCAAGATTTCTTTTTCTTTATTGGCTGTCATGTCGTCGATGTGTTTCACAGCGTCGTCTGTTACTTTTTGAATATCTTTTTCAAGAGTCTTCAATTCGTCTTCAGTGATTTCTTTTGCTTTTTCTTGCTTTTTAGCTTCGTCCATAGCATCACGACGGATATTGCGGACAGCCACTTTAGCATTCTCACCGACCTTCTTCACTTCTTTGGCAAGGTCACGACGAGTCTCTTCTGTAAGAGCAGGGATAACCAAGCGGATCACAGAACCGTCATTAGCTGGTGTAATACCAAGATCAGAAGCGTTCAAGGCACGTTCGATGTCTTTCAATGAAGACTTGTCAAATGGTGTTACCAACAAGACACGCGCTTCTGGAATAGTAATTGAAGCGATTTGGTTAAGAGGAGTTTCGACTCCGTAGTATTCTACGTGGATACGGTCTAGCAAGCTTGCGTTGGCACGACCGGCACGGATACCACCAAATTCACGAGCAAGTGATTGGTGAGACTGGGTCATTCTCTCTTTAGCTTTTTCTACAATTGCATTAGCCATAATTTTCTTATTCCTTTTCTTCGATATTGTTTGAAACTGTTGTTCCAATATTTTCACCAAATACGACACGTTTGATGTTGCCTGGTTGGTTCATATTGAAGACAACCAAGTCAATGTCGTTGTCCATAGAGAGGGTTGAAGCAGTTGAGTCCATGATACGAAGACCTTTATTGATAACGTCACGGTGGGTCAATTCTTCAAACTTAACGGCAGTTTTGTCTTTCTTAGGATCGGCATTGTAAACACCGTCTACCCCATTTTTAGCCATAAGGATGGCATCCGCTTCGATTTCAGCTGCACGAAGGGCAGCTGTTGTATCTGTTGAGAAGTAAGGTGAACCAATCCCAGCACCAAAGATAACGATGCGGCCTTTTTCAAGATGACGAAGGGCACGTCCACGTACGTACGGCTCTGCCACTTGTTGCATGGCAATGGCAGTTTGCACACGCGTATCGACACCAACTTGCTGCAATGAATCTGCCATCACAAGAGCATTCATCACGGTCCCAAGCATTCCAGTGTAATCGGCCTGAACGCGGTCCATTCCTGCTTCTGCAGCAGGTTCTCCACGCCAGAGATTTCCTCCACCAATAACAAGGGCAATTTCGATACCTAAGCTATGAACTTCTTGAATCTCTTTTGCGATTGTTTGAACTGTCTGGATATCAATCCCTACGCCACGTTCACCGGCAAGGGCTTCACCTGATAACTTGATTAAAATACGTTTATACTTGGGGTTCGCCATTTTTACTCTCCTTTTTTTATCCTACCTATTTTATCACAATTTCTAAGATTTTTATAGTATCATGAGCAATTCTTTCAAAAAAATTAAACCGTTAAAAATTCCTCTAAGTCGGTAAGAGCACGCTCTGCAATTTTTTCATAACGAGCTTTTTTATCACGGATACGCTCGCCTTCCAATTCCTTGATAATCCCAAAATTGACATTCATTGGTTGGAAATGTTTGCTGTCCGCATGAGTGATGTAATGAGCTAGACTTCCAATCGCTGTGGTCTCTGGGAAGATAGCTTCACTTTCACCCTTAAAGAGACGAGCTGCGTTAATACCTGCAACCAAGCCTGAAGCTGCTGACTCAACATAGCCTTCCACACCCGTCATTTGACCAGCAAAGAAAAGGTTTGGTTGTTTCTTAGAACGATAGGTTTGTTCTAGCAAGTTCGGTGAATCCATATAAGAATTGCGATGCATGACCCCATAGCGAACAAACTCCGCATTTTCAAGACCTGGAATCATTTGGAAGACACGCTTTTGTTCTCCCCATTTGAGGTGGGTCTGGAATCCAACGATATTATAGAGACTACCAGCCGCATTATCCTGACGGAGCTGGACAACCGCATATGGAGTTTTGAAATCTCCATCACGAGGGCCTGTGTAGTCATCTGGATACTCCAGACCAACTGGTTTCATGGGACCATAAAGCATGGTTTTAATGCCACGCTTGGCCATGACTTCGATTGGCATACATCCTTCAAAGTACTTTTCTTTTTCAAAAGAATTCAGCGGTGCTTCTTCAGCATTGACCAAGGCTTCATGAAAATCCATAAATTCTTGCTTGGTCATGGGCGCATTGAGATAGGCCGCCTCTCCCTTGTCATAACGAGACTTGAGATAAACCTTGCTCATATCGATGGTGTTGACATCGATAATCGGTGCTGCCGCGTCATAGAAATAGAAGCCATCGCCGTCATTAAGGTCATGAATTTTTTCAGCTAGGGCATCGCTGGTCAAAGGACCAGTAGCGACAACCGTAATAACATCCGTCGGCAATTCTGTAATTTCATCACGAACCACTTCAATCAAGGGATGATTGGCCACTTTTTCGGTCACCATTTGAGAGAAACCATCGCGGTCCACCGCAAGGGCTCCACCTGCAGGAACACGTGTAGCTTCAGCAGATTCCAAGATAACAGAACCCAAGCGACGCATTTCTTCCTTGAGAAGCCCAACAGCATTTGTCAGAGCATCTCCACGAAGAGAATTGGAACAAACTAACTCTGCAAAATTGTCTGTTTTGTGCTGAGGTGTTGACTTGACACCACGCATTTCATAGAGTTTAACTGGAATACCACGTTCTGCGATTTGGTAAGCAGCTTCAGACCCTGCCAAACCTGCTCCGATAACATTGATATAAGATTGAGACACGACACTAATACCTCTTTGGGAGTGTGAAGACAAGGTTCACATTGAAAAAGCCAATCAAACTTAAGAGTTTTCGAATTTCTTGGATCAGGCTGAAAAAGTCCCCGGACTTTTTCACTCCCACAAATCTTTCTATTTTTTCTTCTACTAGTATAACAAAAAAAGGGAAGAAGGCAAACTTCCCTGTTTAGTCATTTTCTTGGTTTTCTTCCCAGTCGTGATAGGCAGCGTAGAGTTGACTTTTATTCCACTGGTAAATCTTAGCGACTTCCTTGATAGCTTGATTTTTCTTCATACCATGTTGGATGCGGGCTTGGATTTCTAAGAACAAGTCTTCCTCGTCTTTTTCCTCCACATCCTGACTGGCACCTTCAACAATGAGAAGGCATTCTCCCTTAAGTGGCGTTTCAGCGATGCTTTCCAGCAATTCAGAAATGGTACCTCTTTGGTATTCTTCATAGATTTTGGTCAATTCCCTGACCAAGACGACCGAGCGGTCACCGTAGACTTCTAGCATATTTTCTAACGTATCTGACACACGATGGGGAGATTCATAGAAAATTTGAGTTTCAGGATAGTCTTTTTTCGAGTCGAAAAATTGCTTTTGCTGACCTGATTTTCTCGGTAAAAAGCCGTAAAAGATATGTGGCTGTGGCGCTAAACCACTAGCGATCAAGGCAGAAATTCCTGCAGAGGCACCTGGAACTGTGACAACAGCAATATCTTCCTCAATAGCTGCCTTAACCAAATCATGACCAGGGTCTGAGATGCTTGGCAAACCTGCATCCGATATTTGAGCAATACTTTGCCCTGCTTTCAGGAAACTAATCAAATCAGGAATCTTTTCCTTGGCATTGTGCTCATGAAAACTGATCTGCTTTGTAGAAATGTCAAAATGCTTGAGCAGAAGTCCTGTATTACGCGTGTCCTCAGCAGCAATCCAGGCCACCTCTTTCAAGGTCTGAATAGCTCGAAAGGTCATATCATCTAGATTGCCAATCGGCGTTGCCACTAGGTACAGCTTGCCGTAGGGAGACTGCCCCTTAAAACTTTTTTGAATTTGCATGCCTACTCCCTGTATAACAACTCATCACAGAACATACATTCCTCGTCCTGCTCTCGACGTTGTCCATAAAAATCATTACATACGTGAAATCCATCACGGTAAATGCGACGGACACTTTCGCGAACATGTTTAGCCTTGACGGGAGCGTCTGCTTCCACCTCACCCAAGCGTTCGCGCAACTTACTATTTTCCAAGCGAAGAGCTGTATTTTCTTCTACTAGGCTCTTGAGATTTTTCTTGATGGCTTCCACATCGGCCAAGGTTACCAATAACTGTTGGGAAAAATCATCTAGCGCGTCAAATAATTCTTTTTTGTCCATAAAACAGCCCTTTCCTTTCTTTATCATTCATTTTTGAGTTTATATTTCTTTCAAGATCAAATATTCCATGGCATTTTGAAAGCTGACATTAGCTTGCCACATTTTTCTAGCTTCTAGCAAATCTTGTAGAATCACTCTAACTCTTGCTTGTAGGATATCTTGTCCACATAGAACTTCAAGAATCCGTAAAACCTGATCTTGTTTTTCCTTGTCATCTGCCAAGTTCGCTAATTTAGCAACCTGCAAATAACTTTCTTTTTTCTTAGCCACTAACCAAATCAGCAGGCGTTCACTTTCATCGACTAAGGTCCAAAAACTTGCCTGATTAGCCAACTTTTCCGCTTCAGCTCGCGATTGACTAAACTGGGCTAGGAGAGTCGCTTTTTTCTTAACCAACCCCATTTGTTCTAAGAGTAAGATGAGCTTCTCTTCCTGCTTTTTAAAGTGAAAAATTTGCGTCCGACTTCGGATTGTAGGTAAGATCTTTTCCTCATCGCTGGTCAAGAAGAAAATGTAAACCTCACTCTGGGGTTCTTCGATGACCTTGAGCAGAGAATTGGCTGCGTTAGGATGCATTTTCTCAGCTTGCTCGATAATAAAGACCTGTTGTTGGCTTTCAATCCCTGCTTGAGAAAACTGCCCCACCAATTCTCGAATCCGTTCTGTCTTGATGACCTGATTAACTGGCTTAATCAAGGTGACATCAGGAAATTCTCCCTGTTCAATCAGCTTACAATTTCGGCAGTTTTCACATGGTAAAACGCCTACTTTATCCGTACAAAAGAGGCTCTTAGCCAAAAATTGCGCCATTTCCAAGCTTCCAAAGAAACCTGAAAAGAGATAGGCGTGATTGAGCTGGTTTTGTTCTAGAATACGGACAAAGCGGTCAAACTGGGCTGGTTGCCAAGCCTTTAGTTGATCTTGTTTCATTTGGCCAAGCCCATTCTGTCAAACAAGACAGCCTTGGTAGTTTCCACAACCTGCTCCAATGGAAGACTAGCATCAATCTTGACAATACGATTTCCTTCTTTTTCCAAGAGAGAAAGATAACCTTTACGAACTTTTTTATGCAAGTCCAACCCTTCCAAATCCAAACGATTAACCTCGCGGTCACTATTAGCAGCAATACGAGCCAGTCCTTCTTCGACCTCGATGTCAAAATAGAGTGTCAAATCAGGTTTGAGTCCATCTGTCGCAAAGTGATTGAGCCAATCAATGGCGTCAATATCCAAGCCACGACCAAATCCCTGATATGCAACGGAACTATCGATGAAGCGGTCCATAATGACCAACTTGCCAGCTTCAAGTGCTGGAAGAACTTTTTCCACCAAGTGCTGTCTGCGACTAGCAATATAAAGAAGCAACTCTGTCTTCGCATCCATCTGAGTATGACTTGGATCCAGAATCACTTCCCGAATCTTCTCCCCAATCAAGACTCCGCCAGGTTCACGGGTCGTCAGCACCTCTACTCCTTTTTCCTCGAAAATTGGGAGCAGAGCCTCTAAAACACTGGTCTTGCCTGCTCCCTCTGGTCCCTCAAGAGAGACTAAAAATCCTTTTGACATGTCTAACTCATTTCTTTTTTACTACTTCTATTCTATCAAAAAAATAGGGGTTTGTGACAATCTTTTTGCTTCTCATTTCATACTCAATGAAAATCAAAGAGCAAACTAGGAAGCTAGCCGCAGGTTGCTAAAAACACTGTTTTGAGGTTGCAGATGGAAGCTGACGCAGTTTGAAGAGATTTTCAAAGAGTATCAACCACCATAAAAGAGGCAGACAAATCCACCTCTTATTTACCAAGTTTTTTAGTTCGTTTGTAGGCTTTAGTGACTGCCTCCATGACCGTTCCTCGAAAAGCATGCGCTTCTAGGCTTGCTACACCAGCGATAGTCGAACCGCCTGGGCTGCAAACTTGGTCTTTTAAGACCCCAGGATGCTCTTGGCTTTCTAAGACCAATTGTCCAGCTCCTACCACAGTTTGGGCTGCCATTTTCAATGCTGTTTCTCGTGGTAATCCCGTCTGAACCCCCGCATCCGCCAAAGCCTCAATAAAAAGATAGACAAAGGCCGGCCCACAGCCTGCAAGACCTGTCGCCGCGTCGATTAAGCCTTCTCCCAGTTCAACCAAGAGGCCAGCCTTGGTTAACAGCTGACAAAAGAGCTCACTGTCCTCAGTCCTGCAATTAGAAGACAAGGCATAACTAATCACTCCTTGTCCGATAGAAGCAGGGGTATTTGGCATCATACGAATAATTCTGTGGTGACTTGGTATAAGACTTGCTAGTTTTTCTAAAGTTAATCCAGCTGCCATCGAAATCAAAAGAAGACTTTCTCGTTTTTCAAGGATGGTCTGATATTGAGAAAGCAGTTCAGAAAACTGAGCAGGCTTCACTCCTAGAAAAATCACATCTGCTTCTGCGAATATTTTTTCATTGCTGGAAGCCTGACCACCAAAGTCTGCAATGAAAGCATCCACCTTGGCTTGGCTACGATTGGCAAGAAGAATGTCATCGCCCGTCTTGGCCTGCAAAACAGCCTTAGCCAAGCTAGCTCCCATATTCCCCAAACCGATAAATCCAATTTTCATCTCTTACTCCCTTATCTGACCATCACCCATAACCACATACTTGTAGCTAGTCAACTCTTTTAATCCCATTGGACCACGCGCGTGCAGTTTCTGAGTTGAAATCCCCATTTCACATCCAAGACCAAATTGGCCTCCATCTGTGAAACGAGTTGAGGCATTGACATAGACAGCTGCAGAGTCCACTTGATCTGTAAAGTAAGCTGCAGCTTCAGCATTTTCAGTTACAATTGCATCCGAATGATGGGTACTGTGAGCCTCAATATGGGCAACAGCTTCTTCTAAACTGCTCACAACCTTAACAGCTAATACATAGTCTAAAAACTCGGTGTCAAAGTCTTGTGCTTCAGCTGCGTGACCTGAAACAAACTGGCTTGCTTTGCTATCAAGTCGAAATTCAATTGGTCCCAACCCAGCTTCTTTACGCTCTGCAACTAGAACTTGCTCCAAGCGAGGAAGGAAGCTTGCTGCCTTGTCTTCATGAACAAGTAAAACCTCCATGGCATTGCAGACAGAAGGACGACTAGTTTTGGCATTGTTGATGATAGACAGAGCCTTATCTTTGTCTGTATCCTTGTCCACATAGATATGGACAATCCCAGTCCCGGTCTCGATAACAGGTACGATAGCATTCTCAACCACTGCATTGATCAAACCAGCTCCCCCACGAGGAATGAGAAGATCTAGATAGCCCTTTGCCTTCATCATAGCATAGCTGCTTTCTCGGCTAGTATCTTCCACCAGTTGAATCACATCTGGATGAATAGTAGTCGTCTCCAAGCCCTTTTTCAAGGCTGTGACAATAGCATGAGCTGTTTGATAGGCATCCTTCCCACTACGAAGAACAACTGCATTTCCACTCTTGAGAGCCAGAGCAGCCGCGTCAGACGTCACATTTGGACGACTTTCATAGATAATACCAATAACCCCCATAGCCACCCGTTTCTTGGTGATAACCAAGCCATTTTCAAGCTGATTGGTTTCTAAGACTTCACCTATTGGATCTGGTAAAGCAACCACTTCACGAATCCCTCTTGCCATCGTTTCTATACGACTTGCATCCAAATAAAGACGATCCAGCATCACATCTGAGATTTTACCCTTAGCAGCTTCCATATCAAGGGCATTGGCTGCTAAAATTTCCTCTGTAGCAGCCACTAAGTGATCAACCATGGCTAGCAAGGCTTGGTTTTTCACCTCTTCACTAGCTGTGTTGATTGATTTTTTAACAGCCTGTACCTGTTCAAATTGTTCTTGTGTACTTACCATAGTTTACCTCTAAAATTCTGTAAAGAGTAGTTGGATTTCAGGAGTAATGGAAATCCAGTCATCACGGTGAATCAAGATACCCTTGGCTTTTTGAGAACGCAACATATCCTCCAAAGCAGATGCTCCAAATTGCACGCGTCCTTTTCCAAGTGATTTTCCACTTTCCTTGTCAAATACTGTCACGATATCACCGTAAGAAAAGGCTCCTTCTGCGTCAACAATACCAGATAAAAGAAGACTCTTTCCATGTTGGGAGAGAGCTTCTGCAGCCCCTCTATCGACCCAAATAGAACCTTGACTCTGAGCATAAAAGGCCAGCCATTGTTTCTGGGTACGAAGTCCCTTCTCTTGAGCAACAAAGTAGGAACCATCCTTGGTCTCCTCAGCTGCCTCAATCATGGCATCTGACTTCAAGGATGAGCAGATATAAACAGGAACTCCTGATTCTGTCGCGATAGTTGCAGCTTTGATTTTGGTTAACATGCCCCCAGTTCCGTTTGAAGAACCTGCTCCACCGGCCATATCAATAATCTCACGATTGATGGTCTCAATTCTCTCCAAGCGTTTGGCTGTTGGATCTGAATTAGGATTTCCTGTATAGAGACCGTCTACATCTGTCAAGAGGACCAAAAGGTCTGCTTGGACCATGGCCGCTACCTGGGCACTTAGAGTGTCATTGTCCCCGACCTTGAGCTCATCAATGACGACACTGTCATTCTCGTTTATGATAGGAATCGCTCCACGGCTAAGTAGAACCGACAAAGCCTGATGGGCATTTTTATAACGGCGCTTATCCACAAAGTCATCCTGGGTCAGCAAAATTTGTGCAGAAACGATTTGGCGCAAGAGAAGATTGGTCGTGTATTCTTCCAACAAAAGCCCTTGCCCTACCGCTGCTGAAGCCTGTTTATCAGCAATCTTAGTCGGACGCTTTTTAAATCCTAAGGCTCCAAAACCGGCAGCAATGGCTCCCGACGACACCAAAATCAACTCATGACCCGCCTCGTGCAACATAGCCAACTGCTGGGTAATAGCCTTTACCTTACTACGTGATAAACTTCCATCCTCATTTGTCAGAGAAGAAGTCCCCACCTTAAAGACGATCCGTTTGTATTTCATAGTCTCACTCCGATTCTTCATATTTATCCATTATAACATGAATAGCATAAAATAGAAAAGAGTTGATAGGAAAAAGAAGGCCCTAAAACCTTCTTTTTTACTACTGTTCTGATTCCGATTTATTTGTACTCGTCTCAGAGCTTTGTGAAGTTGAAGAAGTCAAATCTTGACTAGTTGAAGCGCTTGTAACACCTTCATTCTGTCTAATTTCTTTACTTTCAAGATCTTTTTTCACTACTTCTTTGGATTCTTTTATTTCTGAATGACTTGTGACTTTAGTTGTAACAGATTTCTCGACCGGAACATCCACTAACCAGGCACCACTTGAATCAACAGTATAGCCTTCTGGTGTCTTACCGTTCACAAGCAATTGACCATTTTCTTTCAAGAAGTACCATTTATCCTTGTTTTTAATCCAACCAACAGCTCGTGAACCATCTTCCTTGTAGAAATACCAAGCATTTGCCTTTTTAAGCCAACCTTGCTTCATAGCTCCTGAATCTTCTAGATAGTAATGATGACCAGCAACTTCTATCTCGCCTGTCTTCATGATACCAGTAGAATCCATATAGTACCAGGTTTCTTTATCTTTTACCCAACCCGTTTTCATTTCTCCTGATTGAGCAAAGTAATACCATTGCCCCTTATATTGAAGCCAACCTGTCTTCATAGAGCCATCGTTTGATAAATAATAGTTCTGACTTCCAGTATTTACCCAACCAATTTCCATCTGATTTTCTTTGTTGAAATAATACCAGATTCCATCAATTTTCTTCCAATTTTTAGCAGAAGCACCAGAGTCTGTCAAATAGAACCAATGATTGTTCCATTTTTTCCATTGATTCTGTAACAAGATACCCGTTTGGTTAAAGTAATACCATTCACCTTCGATTTCATTCCAACCTACTGCATACTCTCCTGTAGAATCAGGTGCTTGATACCACCAATTCCCATATGCACTCTTATGCCAACCATCTTGAAAACTTGGAATCGGCTTGTAGGAAGTTGAAATGTTTACTAAACCATCTTGTCGAATATCAAAAACTGTTGCATCATAGTCTTTGCTGGCTGCGTTGATTCTCTCAATTCCTCGTTCTTTGAGCCAATTAACATACTCACTATCAACACCATTTTTCCAAGGTAAACTATCCGAGGTTTGAACAATCAAACTCGGACTCAAATGTTTAATGAAATCCTTGGTGTTTGATTTATTGGTATCACGGTGATGGTTAAACTTCATCAAATCAACTTTTCCAATGAGAGGACCATACTTGTCTTCTGCTCCATGAACATTATCTAAGTCGCCCCCAAGGTAAATTTTCTTACCATTGACTTTCACCACGCTAATCAAGGAATTGGAATTGTCATCCCAAATTTTCTTTAATTCACCTGATGAATCAGTTTCATTTTCATAGTTATAGAGTTGAATATCCATGTCTCCAAACTGAAAATGAGCATCCCCTTGTGTGATATTTTGAATAACTGAAACACCTTTTTCAGCGGCAGTCTGTAAAACCTTATCATAGCCATACAGATTATCCCATAGACGTTCAGAATTAGTAATACGATTATCACTATATTTTTTAAGATAGACTCGGTCAACTGGGTAGGTAGAAAGTAATTCATCAACATTTCCAATATGATCACTGTGGGTATGGGTCACTAAAATAAAATCAAGTTTTTGGACACCCAATTCCTTCAAACGACGAAAGACACGGTCTGTCAGAACATGCTTATAAGACGTTTCAATTCCTTCTCTCCATGGGTAACGAGAATCACTTCCATCTGGGAAATCATAATCTTCTCCTGTATCCACCATGGCAAAATGTCCATTACTTTCAAGAATGATTGCATCACTGCCACCTTCTTGAACATTGATAAAGTGGATTTTATTTCCTGAACTTTCTTGAGCTTGAACATTTCCATACCATGACAAACCTAAAAAAGCGCCTGCAAGTGCTAAACTAGTTAATTTCTTTTTCATTCTTACTTTCTCAATCTCTCCAATGTTTTCTTAAAAATCTCTGGGATATCTGCTGTAAATTCCAAGGTCTCACCTGTTCTCGGATGAGTAAAACCTAGAGTCTTGGCATGAAGAAATTGTCCATGTCCTTTCAAAGTCTTGCGAGGACCATAGACTTCATCACCAGCGACTGGATGGCCGATATAAGCCATGTGAACACGGATTTGATGAGTGCGCCCTGTCTCCAGTTGCAACTCCACTAAGCTATAATCACCAAAGCGTTCCAAAACGTGGAAACGGGTCACTGCAGGCTTCCCTTTAGCAGTCACAGCCTGTTTCTTACGGTCTTTTTCACTACGGCCAATCGGCGCTTCAATCACACCACAATCATTAGGCAAATTTCCATGAACAATCGCCCAATATTTGCGGAGAGACTTTTTATCCTTAAGTTCTTGGGCAAGTGCTAGATGCGCCTCATCGTTTTTAGCAATCATGAGAAGACCTGACGTATCCTTATCAATACGGTGAACAATTCCTGGACGCAGAACCCCATTGATACCCGACAAGTCCTTAATATGATACATAAGGGCATTTACCAGAGTTCCACTAGTATGACCAGCACTCGGATGCACAACCATCCCCTGAGGTTTGTTAACGACGGCCACATCCTCATCTTGGTAGATGATTTCTAGCGGAAGATTCTCAGCTACATACTCTAAAACCTCTGGTTCTGGCAGATGGTAAGTGACGACATCGCCTTCTTGAACTGTGTATTTAGCTTTCTTGACTTGCCCATTGACCAAGACCTGTCCTGATTTGATTTTTTCATTCGCGAGACTGCGTGATAATTCTGTCAAATCCGACAAAGCCTTATCCAAACGCAGGCCACCAGTTTCAATTTTAATTTCCATTTATTTCCTCTTTTAGCATTGCAATTAATAAAATAATCACTCCAACAGTCAAATAGCTATCTGCAACATTGAAAATTGCAAAATTAATAAAGTCAAGGTGGAACATATCCACAACAAAGCCCTGACTGACTCTGTCAATAAAGTTTCCAAGACCACCTGCGATTATCAAGGTCAAACCCAAGACCATCCAGAATGAGTCCTCCATGTGTTTATGTAGATACCAAATGGCACCTACCATAACGACCAGTGTAATGATAGCAAATAACCACTGCTGGTCTTGTAAGATAGAAAAGGCTGCCCCTCGATTTTGCAGGTAGGTCAAGCTAACGAAATTGGGAATCCAAGAGCGCACTTCACCCAGTGGAATCTGCTGGACGATATAGGATTTGACCAACTGATCCAGCGCAATCAAAAGCAGTACAATGACTGCCACTATTCCTCTTTTTTTCATGATTTCCTCTTTTGATCAAAATATTCTTGCATGACTTCTACAAAGAGAGCCCCAGCTTGACTCAGCTCTACTTCTTCACGTTTAACATAGACCATGCGATTATCTAGGTTATCCTTGAGACGAATAACTGTGATGCCATTAACACTGTCACTATCTAAAAAACCAGAACCTGTTGCATAGGCGTCCGTCCGCTCTAAAATACCATTCAAGGTAGCACGGTCTGTCACATTAAACATCTGTGAACTCGCACTGGTATCGACAAAGTTCTCTGAATAATAAAGGTACTCATCTTTCTCTTGAGTGAAACGAACCGTTGGTAGATCTGCTAAATCCTCCATGACCAATTCCTCTTTCTGAGCCAAAGGATGCCCTTCACGAAGATAAATATGGGTATGGAAGGGAATTAATTCAATGACCTCTAGGCCTAGCTTTTCAACCCGTTGCATAATCCCCTTTTTATTTTGATTGTTAAGGTAGATAATCCCAATCTCACTATGCCCTTGCGCTACTTCATCTAAGATTTGAACAGTAGTTGATTCAAAAATACGGAAGTTTTTATAGTCAGGATAGCGCTCTGAAAAGGCCGTAATGGTTGGTGGCAAGAAGTCATAGTGCTGACTAGCAATGGAAAATTCATCTTTTTCTTCTTCAGGATTGGCATACTGATTTTGAAAAATATCAAATCCTTTAACCAATTCTTGCGCTTTTTCATAGAATTCCATACCACGACGGGTCAAGAAAGTCCCTGAGCTGGTCCGACGGAAAATCTTAAAGCCCAACTCTTTCTCCAAATCACGAACAGAAATAGACAGACTCGGCTGACTAACATACATCTTTTCAGCAGCTTCACGGAAAGTACCACTATTGGCAATGGCCACAACATAGCGTAATTGTTGAATGTTCATCTTCTACCCCCAACTTCTTTATCTTTTCATTATACCATATTTTAGAAGTTTTCCAAAAAGGAAAAGAGTCTGGAAATTTTCAAGTCTAAGCGAATACTCTAATACCCCAATACAAGAATTAGAATGATATCTTTTTTCAGTCCTCATTTTATTTCAAACAAATAAAAACAGCAAATCTTGTTGATTTACCGTTTAAAACATGATACAAGAAAACTCTCTAAAAATTTCTTTTATTCTATAAATCAACTAGAATAAGCTTCTTCAACCCTATTCGCTATATCTGGACTTACCTCCCAAATCCCAACATAGGGTTGTTCAATATATTGTTTTTCTTTCATAGTATATAGATAGGCTACACTATCATTTTCTTCATTCTGATGAGAGAATTTGATAATGATGTAATCTTTAACATTTGTCGGTTGATCATTTAAACTTTCTAAAGTTGTGGAGGTGGACTGCTTCTGTATCTCGTCAATCAATTTTGAGATTTCTTCTCTCTTGGTTATAGTTTTAATATCTTCAGAGATTTTTTTCTGCAGGGAAATTACAGAGATCGTTTCAGGTTCAGGAAGAACAAGTTTTTTCTTACTGACACAAGCAGATAAAACAAGAAAAGAGATTGAACAGACTATTATAGTGATAATTTTTTTCATACAGGTTTACATCCTTTCCATATTTCTGCTAGCTTACTAAGATAAAATTATTATATCAAATCTTAGCAATTTTTACAATATCTTATTCCCTTATAACATTCATTACTGTAAAAGGCTCACATTCCACTATTTTATAATTGTATCTAAAAGACAAAGTAGCCGACAAGTTCGCTTCTTATATAGGATTTTAAAATATGGGTACCAAAACAAAAAAAGCAGGCTCTCCGAAAACTCGGAAAGCCTTATTTAATGCTACTTCTAGCTTCCTCGCCTTTATATTTCAAGGCTCGGGATAAAAAGGTTCACTGGACCTTTTTATTTTGCGATTGGGTAAACAGAAACTTGTTTTTTATCGCGTCCTTTACGTTCAAAGCGTACTACGCCTTCAACTTTAGCGAACAAAGTATCGTCTCCACCACGTCCAACGTTTACACCTGGGTAGATGTGTGTACCACGTTGACGGTAAAGGATTGATCCACCTGTTACAGTTTGTCCGTCAGCTGCTTTAGCTCCAAGACGTTTCGCTTGTGAATCACGTCCGTTTGATGTAGAACCTCCACCTTTTTTGTGGGCGAAAAGTTGCAAGTTGTTAAGAGTCATTTTTAACATAATGTTTTCCTCCGTGTTAGTTTTCTGTGATAACTCTGGTTTGGACGAACTCAGAAGAGTTCTCCGATAAGTTTGCCATACCTAAGAAAAATGATTCAAAGAATAACTGGGTCATTTCTCTCTGGTGTGAAGGAAGATCTTTTGGTATTTCAACCATCAGATAGCCACCTTCATCTTCGTTTAATTCTAGGATTGGTTCATAGCCTGCAAATTTCTCAATAGAATTGATAAAGTTAATGGCAAGCGTAGAAACCGATGCACACACGACATCAAAGCCGTATTCGCCACTCTCGGCGTGTCCAGTAATTTCCGCACTCCTCAGCTCGCCATCTTCGGCTCTCTCAAAGACTGCCTGTATCATGTGTTCTCCTTAAAATTAAGCGTTGATTGCGTTGATGACAACTTTTGTATATGGTTGACGGTGACCTTGTTTACGGTGGCTACCTTTTTTAGGTTTGTACTTGTAAGTAACAACTTTCTTTTGTTTTCCTTGTTTTTCAACAGTTCCAACTACAGTAGCTCCAGCAACAAGTGGAGTTCCGACAACAGTGTTTTCACCACCAACAAGAACAACTTCGTTAAAAGTAACTTCTTGACCAGCTTCAACGTTCAATTTTTCAACGTAAACTGCTTGACCAACTTCAACTTTAACTTGTTTTCCGCCAGTTTTGATAATTGCGTATGTGCTCATTATGCACCTCCTATGATTTTTATGGGTTTCCCCGAATTTTTTGTGAAGACTCGCCTAGCATCGTGGGACGAACCACTTAAACTTGAATAATCAAACAACGATGTTCGTGCGGTTGCACAGGATCGTGCATAGTCAACTCTTCAAGTATAGCATATCTCCTATTTTCTTACAAGTAATAACACCTAAAATCAAGCTTTTTCTTTTACTTTTTTCTGCCAAGATGCAAAAAGCATGCTGAGGTAAAAAATACTCATCATAATAGGAACACCAAGGATGGTCTTTTCATGATAGAAAATCGTCAAATAGGCTGAAAAGACAACGCCAAGGACAAAACTACTAAGCAGGCTAACAAATATGAATCCTTCACGCAAAAAAGGTGTGTGCTTGGTTCGGAAATAATCTCCAAAAGCCAGCATGGTCCGCTTGATATTCCCTGTCATAAAAGCGTTATTATAGGCAATACCCGACACTTCTCCAAAAGCAGTTGTCACCAATCCCATACAGAAGGCCAAGGGAGGTACTAGATAGATATTATCTACAGTCTGCGGCACAAAACCAATAATGATTGATAAGATTGCTAAAGGAAGCAATGACAAAATTGGCTTTTTCACAATTCTCAATTTTTCCTTATAAATTGTTAATAGAAAGACCCCCATCATAAAAGCTAACAAGGTGAGAACCTTGTCCCTAACATCTGAAACATTATTTTGAATTAATTCTACTGAAAGAAAGACGACATTCCCAGTTTGTCCAGCTACAAGAGTATTCCCTCGCAAAATAAACGTATAGGCATCTACATAACCTGCACAAAAAGTCAAAAAAAGCGCTAGCCTCTTAGACTGACGTGATATTTTTCTTATAGGTAATAACCTCATTTTCCCTCCCATTTCATTTACTCATCTCATTATTGTACCACTTTCTTTGGAAAAGACCTAGTAGCTTATTTGAAATTTTTTCCCCTCTGTTGGATAGTCCTGTCTATCTATGTTATAATGAAAGAAGGATTTGAAATTGGAAAAGGAGTAACTATGCTTAAATTAGGTGTCATCGGAACAGGGGCTATCAGCCACCACTTCATAGAAGCAGCCCATTCCAGTGGAGAATACAAGCTGGTCGCAGTCTATTCTAGAAAACTAAAAACTGCGACTACCTTTGCTTCTTGCTATCAGAATATCCAACTCTTTGATCAGTTAGAAGACTTCTTCAAGAGCTCCTTTGATGTGGTCTATATTGCCAGTCCAAATTCCTTACATTTTGCTCAGGCAAAAGCTGCCTTGTCTGCAGGTAAACACGTCATTCTTGAAAAACCAGCTGTCACTCAGCCACAAGAATGGCTAGATTTGAGACATACAGCTGAGAAAAATCACTGTTTTATATTCGAAGCAGCTCGCAATTACCATGAAAAAGCTTTTATAACTATCAAAAACTTTTTAGCAGACAAGCAAATTTTAGGGGCAGATTTCAACTATGCCAAGTATTCTTCCAAAATGCCTAACTTGTTGGCTGGACAGATACCAAATGTCTTTTCAGATCGTTTTGCTGGTGGAGCGCTTATGGATTTGGGGATTTATCCTCTCTACGCTGCCGTTCGTCTCTTTGGAAAGGCTCAGGACGCAACCTATCAGGGGCAACAGCTTGACAATAGCATTGACCTAAATGGTGACGGAATCCTCTTCTACCCAGACTTTCAAGTTCACATCAAGGCTGGAAAAAACATCACTTCCAATCTCCCTTGCGAGATTTATACGACAGATGGTACCTTGACCCTCAACACCATCGAACATGTCAGCTCAGCTATTTTTACCGACCATCAAGGCAATCAAGTCCAACTCCCTATCCAACAGACTCCTCATACGATGACTGAGGAAGTCGCTGCATTTGCACACATGATCCAGCAACCAGATCTGAATCTCTACCAAATTTGGCTGGAAGATGCAAGTTCAGTTCATGAGCTACTATATACTATGCGCCAGACTGCTGGCATTAGATTTGAGGCAGAAAAATGAAAACCAAACTACCGACTGAATGGCAAGAACTGAGTGACCAACTCGATTTCCAAGAATTCACTCCCATTCAAACCCAACTATTTGAGCCCCTTCTTGCTGGAGAAAACCTCCTAGGAGTGAGCCCTACAGGAACTGGTAAGACCCTAGCTTACCTTCTACCAAGTCTTCTCAGACTACAAAAGAAAAAAGCCCAACAACTCTTGATTCTAGCACCAAATACTGAGCTTGCTGGACAGATTTTTGAAGTGTGTAAAACATGGGCTGAAGCTATCGGCTTAACTGCCCAACTCTTCTTATCAGGTTCGAGTCAGAAGCGCCAAATTGAACGTCTTAAAAAAGGACCAGAAATTCTGATTGGAACACCTGGCCGTATCTTTGAGTTGATTAAATTGAAAAAAATCAAGATGATGAATGTGGAAACCATCATCCTGGATGAATTCGACCAATTGCTAGATGATTCTCAGATACACTTTGTCGAGAAAATTACTCACTACGCACCTCGTGACCACCAACTTGTCTATATGAGTGCGACAACCAAGTTTGACCAAAAGAAGATTGCGCCTAACACACGTACCATTGATCTCTCTGACCAAAAATTGGACAACATCCAGCACTTCTACATGCAGGTAGATCAACGTCACCGAGTGGATATGCTACGAAAACTGGCTCATGTAGAGGATTTCCGAGGTCTTGTCTTCTTTAACAGCCTATCAGACCTTGGAAGTGCAGAAGAAAAACTACAGTATCGGGATATCTTGGCTGTTTCCCTCGCTAGTGATGTCAATGTCAAGTTCAGAAAAGTCATCTTAGAAAAGTTTAAAGACAAGCAACTAACCCTACTTCTCGCAACAGACCTTCTGGCTCGTGGAATTGATATCGATAGCCTCGAATGTGTCGTAAACTTTGATGTTCCTAGAGATAGCGAAACCTACACTCACCGTGCTGGCCGTACTGGTCGTATGGGCAAGGAAGGTTACGTTATCACTCTCGTCACTCATCCAGAAGAAATCAAAAAACTTAAGAAGTTTGCAAGTGTACGAGAAATTGTCCTAAAAAATCAAGAACTCTATGTAAAATAAAGCCCTCATTGAGGCTGGGCAAAAAGTCTTTAAAATCAAAAACGCATAATATCAGGTATTGAACCTTGATATTATGCGTTTTATTGTGGGAAATTTTACTTCATTTTCTCCTAAAATTGAGTTTTTATCTAGCCTCTTTTTTGTAAAACTACATAAGATTCGTAGTAAAAAAACTCTCCAACTATTTTATTATACCATATAAATTAATAAATAAATAGACTTGTTTTTTTATTTTTTTGACGTATACTAATAATAGAAAACGCTTAAAATTAAATAAAAGGAGATTTTATGAGGAAAGTAAATAAGGACATTTTATTCTTAACCGGAATCATAGTTTTATGTTTTGGTTTTTTATTATTTCACATCAACCCCTATTATGCTGGACCCGATGAGACACTGAAAGGAAGAATAAATTTATTCTTTTGGCAGCTATATTGGAGACCTATAGGAACTCTCAGTATCCTTTCGGGTTGCATTATGACTTTCAAAGGATTGAAAAAATAATCTTTTGATCATGAAGAATAGTCATTTTTTTATGATTAAATTGAAATTATTGTTTTTCTCTGTTCTATCAAATCTATTTTTCTTAGTCACAACATCTACGGTTTTTGCTGATGTCTATCCTTGCACAAATTATGAAATTGTATCTAATCGTGTTGTAAAAGATATCAACACAGGAGAGTTATTGTCATTTTATACGACTGAACTTAGAGACGCCTATTTAGAGTCTAAATCTACGTATCAGACTCGTTCTAATGCAACTGGTGTTGCAGACTATAGAACTAGCTCCTCTCACTCTTATAAGAGCAGCGCTACATCAGGATCTCTAAGTTCAACTGCTTATGGTGGAAAAGCTGGAGCTACCCTAACTTTAAGTGCAGCTGTTAGCTTTTCTGCTCCTGAGTCTGGATTTTGACTTAGTTTAAATCACTCAGTATCCCATAACGTACCACCCTACACTTATGGTTACATCAGGCTAAAAGCATCTTACATAGTAAATGTTCGTAAACTAGAAGTTAGATACTTAGGAACTAACAAATGGGTTCCAGCTGGTGAAACCTCTACTATATCGAATGTTAGTGTTTGGAGCGAACTAGTCACTTGAAAATAACTTATTAGATGGATCTGGACTTTATCAGGTCTATCTTTTTATTTTTTTAAAAAAAGAACCTTGCAAAGCAAGATTCTTTTAGTGTCTGACTTAAATAATTGTTCTTCTGGGAACTAAATCGAATTAAGCTTCGATTTCTGTAACCATACCTGAACCAACAGTACGTCCACCCTCACGGATAGAGAATGTAGTACCTTGTTCTACGGCGATTGGGTGGATCAACTCAACGTCGATTGTCACGTTATCACCAGGCATTACCATTTCAGTACCTGCTGGAAGTTCGATTGAACCTGTAACGTCAGTAGTACGGAAGTAGAATTGTGGACGGTAGTTGTTGAAGAATGGAGTGTGACGTCCACCTTCTTCTTTAGTAAGGATGTAAACTTCACCTTTGAATTTAGTGTGTGGGTTGATTGAACCTGGTTTAGCGATAACTTGTCCACGTTCGATTTCGTCACGTTGAACACCACGAAGAAGTACACCTACGTTATCTCCGGCAAGACCTTCGTCAAGTTGTTTACGGAACATTTCAACACCAGTAACAACTGCTTTTTGAGTTTCTTCTTTGATACCAACGATTTCGATTTCGTCGTTGACTTTAACGATACCACGGTCGATACGTCCTGAAGCAACTGTACCACGTCCAGTGATTGAGAATACGTCTTCGACTGGAAGAAGCAATGGTTTGTCAGTGTCACGTTCTGGTTCTGGGATGTACTCATCAACTGTGTTCATCAATTCCATAACGATGTCTTCGTATTTAGTGTCACCTTCAAGGGCTTTAAGAGCTGAACCTTGGATAACTGGAAGATCATCACCTGGGAAGTCGTATTCTGACAATAGGTCACGGATTTCCATTTCAACCAATTCAAGCAATTCTTCGTCGTCAACCAAGTCAACTTTGTTCATGAAGACGATAAGGTGTTTAACACCAACCTGACGTGAAAGAAGGATGTGCTCACGAGTTTGTGGCATTGGTCCGTCAGTTGAAGCTACTACAAGGATAGCTCCGTCCATTTGAGCGGCACCAGTGATCATGTTTTTAACGTAGTCCGCGTGTCCTGGAGCGTCGATGTGAGCGTAGTGACGTTTTTCAGTTTCGTACTCAACGTGCGCAGTGTTGATTGTGATACCACGTTCGCGTTCTTCTGGAGCAGCATCGATAGACGCATAGTCTTTAGGTTGGTTAACAGCTGAAGGCAAGCGACGTGCCAAAACAGTTGTGATAGCTGCTGTCAAAGTAGTTTTACCGTGGTCAACGTGTCCGATAGTACCAATGTTAACGTGTGGTTTACTACGATCGTATTTTTCTTTTGCCATTTGAGTAAAAGCCTCCAATAAAATATATTTTATAGATAGACAGTAGGCAATACAGTCTAACTTTCCTTACTATTTTATCAAATTTCAGCTAAATTGCAAGTGTTTTACAAAGTTTTTGTGAATTATTCTTAATCTGCTAATCTAAACAGCATTTCTACTCCTATCACTTCTTTAATGAAAAAGAAAAAGCAGGAATTTCCTGACTTTTACTTAGCTAATTGTCTTTCTCTTTCTTTCATTATTTTATGATTTTCATACAAACGTGATAAAAACTTAGAAATTTCTTTTAAGATAGAATAGGTTGGTACTGCGACAATCATACCAATGACACCATAGATATTACTTGATAACAAAAGTAATACTAAAATCGTAATTGGATGGACTTTCATCACACCACCTACGATACGAGGGTAGAGAATATTTCCATCCACTTGTTGAATAATCAGCATATAAATAACTGCAATCAGCATTCTATGGGGATCAGTAAAGACATTGGCGATAATCATCGGAACTAGACCAATACTTGGGCCTACATAAGGAATGAGATTGGCTAATCCTGAAAAGATAGCGAAGACCAAAGCGTATTTCAAACCGATTACGCTATATCCGATAAAGGCCAAACAACCAATAATAATCGCATCAATAGCAACTCCACTAATATATCGAGCAATTGTAGTATTCAAATTCTTTAAAAGACCTGCAATATGCAACTTATCTCTCTTTAAAACAGTGCGCTCAAGCATCGGCAAAAATTTGTTACCATCTAACAAAAAATAAACCAAAAACACAGGGGTCATAATAATAATCAAAACGGTACTAAAGAGAGCTGATAGAACACTTCCGACACTATTGGTAACGCTATTTAGGATATTTTGTAAAATATCTACATAGGATAGATTTAACTGTTGAATAGTCGCTTGAATATCTAAATTTTGAAAGGCTGGATAAGTAGATAAATCCACAATCAAATCTTGCAAACGGCTATAAATTGTCTGACTTGTTGCTATCAAACTGGTCAACTGATTAATCAAAATCGGTAAGAGATAGACTACCCCAATAACTAGCCCCCAGACAAAAGCACACAAGGTTAGTAGAATACCAATGATACGATTAATTTTGAAATACTTTTGTAAAAAATTTACAATAGGATTTGTCAAATAATATAAAAAACCACCTAAAAGAAAGGGAATCATGATAGTGTTTGCAACGCTTACAAAAGGTGTAATAATCGCTCCCATCTGTCTCCATAAATAGAAGATGATGGTTAATAGTAAAATCTCACTGGTCCAAAAAAATAATTTATTCTTACGAAACATGAAGTACCTCCATTCATCTATTTTACCACACTTTCAAAAAAGCTTCTTTCTTATATCATGAAACTGGGAATATTTTTTTCTTTATGATAGAATAAACTTACTATGAAAAAAATAATTTTAACTCTCCTAAGCCTTTCCGTTATTGGCTCAGCATCTACTGTTGCTGCTCAAGATTTTAATATTGCTGCTAAACATGCAATTGCCGTTGAGGCGAATACTGGTAAAATTCTCTATGAGAAAGATGCAACCCAACCAGTTGAAATCGCTTCAATCACAAAATTGATTACGGTCTATCTTGTCTATGAAGCCTTGGAAAACGGCAGTATTACACTATCCACTCCGGTAGATATCTCTGATTATCCATACAAATTAACGACAAATTCTGAAGCGAGTAACGTTCCTATGGAGGCTCGTAATTATACCGTTGAACAGCTACTTGAAGCAACACTGGTATCTAGTGCCAACAGTGCAGCTATCGCCCTAGCTGAGAAAATTGCTGGCTCAGAAAAAGATTTCGTCGATATGATGCGGGCAAAACTCTTGGAATGGGGAATTCAGGATGCCACTGTTGTTAATACAACAGGTCTTAACAATGAGACTCTAGGGGATAACATTTACCCGGGCTCTAAAAAAGATGATGAAAATAAGCTCAGTGCTTATGATGTCGCTATCGTTGCTCGCAACCTCATCAAAAAATACCCACAAGTCTTAGAAATCACTAAAAAACCTTCATCTACTTTTGCTGGGATGACAATCACTTCTACCAACTACATGTTAGAAGGCATGCCTGCTTATCGCGGTGGTTTTGATGGCCTTAAGACAGGAATAACAGACAAAGCTGGAGAATCTTTTGTTGGTACTACTGTCGAAAAAGGGATGAGGGTTATCACAGTTGTTTTGAATGCAGATCATCAAGACAATAATCCTTACGCTCGCTTCACAGCTACATCTTCACTAATGGATTATATCTCTTCTACATTCACACTTCGTAAAATCGTTCAGAAAGGTGATGCTTATCAAGATAGCAAAGCCCCTGTACAAGATGGAAAAGAAGATACTGTCACTGCTGTTGCCAAAGATGATATCACTCTAATTGAACGTGTTGGGAGTCAAGCTTCCCAATCTATTCAATTCACACCTGATTCTAAGGCAATTCCAGCACCACTTGAAGCCGGAACAGTGGTTGGACATTTGACTTATGAAGACTCAGACTTGATTGGTCAAGGTTACATTACCACAGAGCGTCCTAGTTTTGAAATGGTAGCAGAAAAGAAAGTTGAAAAAGCCTTCTTCTTAAAAGTTTGGTGGAATCAGTTTATCCGCTTCATCAACGAAAAATTATAAAAAAATCGCGATTTTAAACCGCGATTTTTTTATTACAAGTTCATCTTCAAAATCCTTGATTTTGAGTAAATTTAATACTCAATAAAAATCAAAGAACAAACTAGGAAGCTAGCCGCAGGTTGCTCAAAGCACCGCTTTGAGGTTGTAGATAAAGCTGACGTGGTTTGAAGAGATTTTCGAAGAGTATAAAAACAAATTTTACCCAACTGATCCTTCCATTTCATAGCTGATCAAGCGGTTCAGCTCAACAGCATATTCCATTGGAAGCTCTTTTGTAAATGGTTCTACAAATCCCATAACAATCATCTCAGTTGCTTCAGATTCTGACAATCCACGGCTCATGAGGTAATAGAGTTGCTCTTCTGAAATCTTAGATACCTTAGCTTCGTGTTCCAAAGCGACTTGTGAGTTGTGAATTTCATTAAACGGAATAGTATCTGATGCTGATAAGTCATCCATGATAATGGTATCACACTCGATGTGAGAAACAGACTTCTTAGAGTTTTTGTTAAAGGTTACCTGTCCACGGTAGTCAACCTTTCCTCCGCCTTTAGCGATGGATTTAGACACAATAGACGAGCTGGTATGTGGAGCATTGTGGATCATCTTAGCACCCGTATCTTGGTGTTGCCCTGCATTGGCAAAAGCGATAGAGAGCATGGTACCACGCGCCCCTTCTCCATCAAGGTAAACAGATGGGTATTTCATGGTTGTTTTTGCACCCAAGTTTCCATCAATCCACTCAACAGTGGCATCCTTTTGAGCTTTAGCACGTTTCGTTACCAAGTTATAGACGTTATCAGACCAGTTTTGGATAGTCGTATAACGCATATAAGCTCCATCCAAGGCAAAGATTTCTACAATGGCAGCATGCAAGCTGTTACTTGAATAAGTTGGCGCTGTACATCCTTCTACATAATGGACACTTGCTCCTTCATCAACGATAATCAAGGTACGTTCAAACTGACCAGTATTTTCGTTGTTGATACGGAAGTAAGTTTGAAGAGGAATATCTACCTTGACCCCTTTTGGTACGTAGATAAAGGTTCCACCTGACCACACTGCCGAGTTAAGAGCTGCCAACTTGTTATCAGTCGGTGGTACCAACTTGGCAAAGTATTGCTTAAACAAGTCTGGGTATTCCTTGAGGGCAGAATCCGTATCTGTAAAGATAATCCCCAATTTCTGGAACTCTTCCTTCATGTTATGGTAAACCACTTCTGACTCATACTGGGCAGAGGCACCTGCTAGATAAGCACGTTCAGCTTCTGGAATACCGATACGTTCAAAGGTTTCTTTGATTTTTTCAGGAACTTCATCCCATGAACGAGCTGGTTTGTCAGATGGTTTTTGGTAGTAGATCAAGTCATCAAAATCAATCTCTGACAAGTCTGCTCCCCAAGTTTGCATGGGCATTTTCTTGAAGGTTTCATAAGACTTCAAACGGAATTCTAGCATCCACTCAGGTTCTCCCTTAGCAGCTGATAGTTCACGAATGACATCTTCATTCAATCCTTTTCCTGTCGATAGGACAGGCTCTACATCATCATGGAAACCAAATTTATATTCACCAAGGTCAATTGGTTTTGGTTCTACTCTTTCTTCAGCCATAATATCCTTTCTTTCATTCTTCATTTCTACTGATTCATAAGACAAAAGAAACTTGTCTTACTGATTTTCTTGATTTTCAATTGTTTTCTTCAGGGCGTTCCAAGCTAGGGTTGCACACTTGATACGTTGAGGAAATTTGGCAACACCTGATAAGAAGGCTGCGTCTCCAAGACTATCTTGTCTGTCATCTTTTTGGCCTTGAACCATTTCAGAAAAAATAGTCGCAAGCTCTAAAATTTCTTGTTTGGTTTTTCCTAAAACTGCATCTGTCATCATGCTTGCAGAGGCAGTCGAGATGGTACAACCTGAGTTTAGAAAAGCAATATCTTCCAAACGGCCCTCTGCATCAAACTTGACTGAGAGGTTGATGACATCTCCACAGGTCGGATTGTTGAGACTGATTTGCTCAGCATCTTCCAACTTCCCTTGGTGATGTGGATTTTTCGAATGGTCTGCTACCACTGCCATATAAAGGCTATCTAGTTTAGAAAGTGCCATTGAAAAACTCCTTTGTCTTTTGTAAGGCATCGACTAGCTTGTCGCAATCTGCCTTGGTATTGTAAATATAAAAACTTGCGCGAGCTGTTGCTGGGACATCCAAATACTGGAGCAAAGGTTGCGCACAATGGTGACCCGCACGAACTGCCACTCCTTCATAATCCAGAGCAGTCGCAAGGTCGTGAGGATGAAGGTCACCTAGGTTAAAGGCAATAACACCTGAACGATGAGCCAAGTCCTGCGAACCGTAAATAGTCAATCCTTCAATCGCCTGCAGTTTTGGATAGACGTATGCAATCAGTTCCTGTTCATGGGCTTCAATCGCATCCATACCAATCTTTTCAAGATAATCCACTGCTGCTGCCAGTCCGATAGCACCTGCCATATTTGGTGTTCCAGCCTCAAATTTCCAAGGCAATTCCTTCCAACTAGCAGATTGCTCATAGACAAAATCAATCATCTCACCACCAAATTCTACTGGTGACATTTGTTCCAGATACTTTTCTTTACCATAAAGAACACCAATACCAGTTGGACCAGCCATCTTGTGACCTGAAAAGGCAAAGAAGTCCACATCCAAGTCCCGGACATCAATCTTCATATGAGGCGTAGATTGAGCACCATCCACCACCATGATGGCTCCAACTTGATGGGCTAATTGGGTGATTTCTTTGATCGGATTGACTACACCAAGAACATTTGAGGCGTGAGCAAGGGAGACAAACTTGACTTTATCAGTCAATTTAGTTCGAAAATCATCCATATCCAGAGCTCCATTATTGAGATAGACATAAACAAGTTCTGCCCCAGTTTTACGGCAGGCTTCCTGCCAAGGAATGATGTTGGAATGGTGTTCCATGACAGAAATCAAAACCTGGTCTCCCTCAGTCAAGGCTTCCTCTGCAAAGCGCGCTACCCAGTTCAGACTGGTTGTCGTTCCTCTAGTAAAGAGAACTTCCTTTGTAGACCTTGCATTGATAAACTTACGAATGGTTTCACGAGCCGCCTCATAAGAAGCTGTTGCTCGCTCAGCCAAGGTATGGACCCCACGATGAACATTGGCATTGTCGTTCTCATAGTAGCGGTTAATCGTCTCCAGAACTGCCAGTGGTTTTTGTGTCGTCGCAGCATTGTCCAAATAGACTAATGGTTCATCATTAACAATCTGGTCTAAAATTGGAAAATCCTTGCGAATCACTTCTACATCTAACATAGGCTACCCCTTAGCGTTTTGACAATTTTTCTTCGATAGTTGCAATCATTTCATCACGAACTTCTTTGACTGGTATCTCAACAATAACAGATCCAAGGAAACCACGAACAACCAAGCGTTCTGCAGTTGCCTTATCCAGACCACGGCTCATGAGGTAGTACATGTCTTCTGGATCTACCTGACCGATAGAAGCTGCATGACCTGCAGTAACGTCATTTTCATCAATCAAAAGAATTGGATTGGCATCTGAACGCGCTTGGTCTGAAAGCATAAGAACACGGCTCTCTTGTTGCGCATCTGCTCCCTTAGCACCCTTGATAATGTGGCCAATACCATTGAAAGTCAAGGTTGCTTTTTCAAGAATAACCCCATGTTGAAGGATATTTCCGATTGAGTTGCAACCATAGTTAGTTACTCGGGTATCAATCCCTTGTACCTGACGGCCACTTGAAAGAGCTACCACTTTAAGGTCAGCATGGCTACCATTTCCAATCAAGTCGCTATCAAAGTCCGCAACGACATTCCCTTCGTTCATGACACCAATAGCCCAGTCAATGCTTGCATCGTTGCCTAATTTACCACGACGGCTAATGTAGGCAGTGACGTTTTCTCCTAAACGGTCGATAGCAGCAAACTTCACTTGCGCACCAGAACGTGCAATCACTTCTACTGTGATATTAGCAGTTGCTTTGACACTTCCCTCACCGCGTGACTCTAAACGCTCCAGATAACTAATCTTAGAATTTTTACCAGCGATAATCATAATATGCTTGTTAAACGGCACATCACTATCGCTGTCTTGATAGAAAATTCCTTCGATTGGTTCTTTAATCTCAACATTATCAGGAATGTAGAGAACAGCACCACTGTTGAAATAAGCTGTATGGTAGGCTGCCAACTTGTCATCGTCATACTTAACAGATGACATGAAGAATTCTTCGATCAGCTCTGGAATTTCTTCTAAAGCTGAGTGGAAGTCTGTAAAGACGACACCCTGTTCAGCCAACTCAACTGGAATTTGCTCAAAAACAGTTTGAGTTCCTACTTGCACCAACTTCAAGTGATTATCTAGTGCAGTGAAATCTGGAACATTTGCTGATGGCTCACTTTCTGTAATCGTTCCATCACCCAGATTCCAACGGTGGAATTTGACACGCTCAATAACTGGTAATTCCAAAGTCTCAATCTTATCAAAAGCTTTTTGACGGAGGTCAGCCAACCAGCTTGGTTCAGCGTGCATTTCTGAAAAAAGTTTAATATTTTCTTTAGTCATTTACTTCTCCTAAAAGATACGAGGGAATTACAATTCTTCCTTGTAGTCGTAGCCAAGTTCTTCAGCTAGTTTTGCGTATCCTTCACGTTCCAAACGTGCAGCCAATTCTGGACCACCTGAAAGGACAACACGCCCTTCCATCATCACGTGTACCACGTCTGGTGTGATGTAGTTCAAAAGACGTTGGTAGTGAGTGATAATCATAGCACCAAAGCCTTCACCACGCATGGCATTAACACCCTTAGAAACAACTTTAAGAGCGTCAATATCAAGACCAGAGTCAATCTCATCCAAAAGGGCAAATGTTGGCTCCAACATCAAAAGTTGAAGAATCTCATTACGTTTTTTCTCACCACCAGAGAAACCTTCGTTGAGGTAACGCTCAGCCATTTCTTCTTTCATGTTGAGCAATTCCATCTTCTCGTCGAGTTTAGTGATAAACTCACGAACTGAAATCTTCTCATCGTCTTCTTTACCAGCATTCATAGCTGCACGAAGAAACTCAGCATTGGTAATTCCAGGAATTTCTGATGGGTATTGCATAGCAAGGAAAAGTCCCATACGCGCACGCTCGTCCACTTCCAACTCAAGGATGTTTACGCCATCAAACAAGACTTCACCTTTGGTAACTTCATAGTTTGGATTTCCCATGATAGCGGCAGAAAGAGTCGATTTACCAGTACCATTTGGTCCCATGATAGCGGCGATTTCTCCTGTTTTCAGGGTCAGGTTAACCCCTTTTAAAATTTCTTTTCCTTCAATCTCAACGTGAAGATCTTTGATCTCTAATACTGACATGATAGTTCCTTTCTTTTTCAAGGCCTTTACAGTGCTTACTGGAAACATACTTGATTTCCCTAGAAAATACGGTAAAAGGTCAATAAATATACTTTTATAGTATAACAAAAAAAAGCCTAAAAGGCTTTGATTTTGTCTAGAAGCTGAGGACTAGTCTTTTCCTTTTAAATGCTGGTCAATGACATCTACAATCTTGCCCATCAAGTAACTAACTCGGAAATTTCTAAAGAGCAAAATGGCCCAAAAGGCTGCCATAATATAGCGACCAGTCATCCAGGCTTCATTGAAAAAATAGGTCTCAGCAGCTGTAAACAGCGCAATGATAATAAATTGTTGTCTATTCATAAACTTATTGTATCATGAAATCTTTCTTTAGTCTTCCTCTACCTTCATTTTATCAGCCAAAAATTCAAATCCTTCTGGAATCAGACTTTCTTCTGCTTCTTTTTCAGTTTGAGAAGATTTGGCTTTGGCTGAAAAGGCTGCGCGGACTTCTTTCCATTCCTCCATGGAAATGGCTAAAATTTCGGGTGAAAAACCTGCTGCCTGACTGAGGATGTTACCAAACATAGTGTTGAGATTGTCCCGTTTCATGGTTTGACCAGCATTGAAGTTAGACTCAAAAGCAAGAATAGCATGGTGTTCATTGGCTGCAACCGGTTGAGAACCAACTAGCAGAGCCTTATCAGGACCTCCAAGACTTTCAATCACCTCTCCCCAGGCATTCTGCAAGCGAATCAGATTTTGACGTGCTAAATCAGGATTTTCGACAGCCTCTTGTAGGATCGATTGAACCTTATTGCGATCAACACGATAGACTGTTTTGCCTGCCGCTGGGCGACTAGGTGCTGGACTAGTTGGCTTGGCTACAGTTCCCACATTGGCGAGTTCTTGTTTGAGACGTATCACTTCTTGTCTCTGAGTAGCAATTTCATGTTCAACCGCTCCTGAAAGAGCTGGTTCAGGCTTAATCTCTGCCAAACGGATGGTCATCATCTCAGCATAAATCTTAGGCTGCAAACTAGACTTAATATCTGCTAAACTGACTGTCGCCAAGCGAATCATTTCAAACAGATTTTCTTGAGGAAGTGCCAAATTTTCTACAAAGACTGGACTATGATGAGTATTTTTTCCCCCTGTTTGGACAATTAACAAGTCTCTTAAATAGTGCAAAAGGTCGGTCACAAAACGAGTCATGCTCTTACCATTGTCAAAGAGAAGATTTAAGCACGCTAGGGACTTTGGAACATCCTGTTGAGACAAGGCAGACACATAATCATCCAAGGCTGATAGACTAATGGTGCCAGTAATTTCTTCAGAGATAGCAGTCGTCAGCTCATTTCCCTGTGTCAAACTCAGGGCTTGATCCAAAATAGACAAGGCATCTCGCATTCCACCTTCAGCCCGTCTGGCAATGATTTCCACAGCCTCTGGTTCAGAACTGATATTTTCTTTTTCTAAGATATAGCGGATATGTTCCTTAATATCCTGTGTCTTAATTGATTTAAATTCAAAACGTTGCACACGGGATAGAATAGTGGCAGGAATCTTGTGCAATTCAGTAGTTGCCAAAATAAAGACCACATTCTGTGTTGGCTCTTCCAGCGTCTTTAGGAGGGCATTAAAAGCTCCTGTAGACAGCATGTGAACCTCATCTATGATGTAAACCTTATAACGAGCAAGGCTAGGCGCATAGGTAGATTTATCACGAATTTCACGGATTTCATCCACCCCGTTATTAGAAGCAGCATCCATTTCAATGACATCTTCTAAACTACCGTCCGTCACTGCTTGACAAATATAGCAGTTATTACACGGTTCACCACCCACTTGATTTGGACAGTTCATAGCTTTGGCAAAAATCTTGGCTACACTGGTTTTTCCCGTTCCCCGTGGACCAGAAAAAAGATAAGCATGACTTATTTTCTCTTGCTCCACTGCTTGTTTAAGAGTCTTAGCCACAACTTCCTGTCCAACCAACTGGGAGAAGTTTTGACTTCTATATTTTCGATAAAGTGCTTGATACATTAGGCTTTCTCCCCAAACATTGTAAAGTCCCATTCTGTCTTTTCAAGCAAAATAGCGACAAATTGTTCCAAATAATCTCGATCCATAGCATCATAATCATCAATCTCTGAAGAATCAAGATCCAGAACTCCAAGTAATTGACCATTCTTAACCATCGGAACAACAATTTCACTTTTAGCTCGACTATCACAAGAAATATAGTTGGGATAAGTTGTTACATCACCAACCAGAACAGTTTCCTGAAAATGAGCTGCCTCCCCACAAACACCTTTTCCCAGTGCAATACGGATGCAGGAAACACCTCCTTGGAAAGGACCTAAAACCAATTCCTTTCCATCGAACAGATAAAAGCCTGCAAATACGGTATTAGGAAAGCGTGATTTTAGAAGAGCACTGGCGTTGGAAAGATTAGCCAAAACATTGGTTTCACCATCCAATAAAAAAGAGAGCTCCTCATTTAACATTTGATAACGTGATTGTTTTTCTGATTCTAACATAGAACTATTATATCAAAAAAGACTTACAGACAAAAGAAAAATCCCTTGTTAAGTAAACAAAGGATTTTGTGAATTTTCAATTTGATTAAAGTTCGATATCACCGAACAAGTCAGCCATTGAGAATCCTGTTTGTGTTTCTGGAAGTTCGAAATCACGTTTTTCTTGACGTTTTGGACGACGTGGACGTGGAGCACGTTTTTCTTCTTTTTGTCCTTCTTCTTGAGCTGGACGCTCTTCAAGAGCTTTGATAGAAAGTGATACACGCTCTGCATCTGCGTTAACTTCAAGAACTTTAACTTGAACTTCTTGACCAACTTTAAGAGCTTCTTTAGGATTTTCAATACGTTTGTGTGAAATTTGTGATACGTGAACAAGTCCATCGATACCTGGCAATACTTCAACAAATGCACCGAAGTCAGTCAAACGTTTAACTGTTCCTTCAACTACATCACCTTTAGCCAATTTTTGCTCAACGCCATCCCATGGTCCAGGTGTTGTTGCTTTAAGTGAAAGTGATACACGTCCTTCTTCTTCGTTAAGATCAAGGATTTTCACTTCAATTTCTTCACCAACAGTTACAACTGATTTTGGTGATACGTTACGTTCGTGTGATAATTCAGTCAAGTGAACCAATCCGTCAACACCACCAAGATCGATGAAAGCACCAAAGCTTGTGATACGAGCAACTTTACCAGTTACAACATCACCAACAGCCAATTTACCGAATACTTCAGCGCGAGCTGCTGCAGTAGCTGCTTCAACAACTTCACGACGTGAAAGGATGAAGCGGTTTTCTTTAGCGTCAACTTCTTTGATTTTAGCATCAAATTCTTGACCTACAAAACGCTCAGTGTTACGTACAAAACGAGTATCCAACATTGAAGCTGGGATAAATCCACGAACACCTTCAAATTCTACTGAAAGTCCACCTTTAACGGCACGAGTTCCTTTAACAGTAACAACTTCTTCTTCGCGACCAACAAGTTTGTCCCATGCTTTGCGAGCTTCAAGGCGTTTTTTAGATACAAGGTATGTAACTGTATCAGTATCTTTACCAACTACTTGACGAAGTACAAGAACATCCAATACTTCTCCTACTTTAACAAAGTCATTGATATCTGCATCGCGATCGTTTGTCAATTCGCGAAGAGTCAAGACACCTTCAACACCAGTTCCAGAGATTGCAACGTTAGCTTGAGTCGCATCAACTGTCAATACTTCAGCACTAACAACATCACCAGTCTCAACTTGGCTAACGCTATTTAGCAAATCTTCAAATTCGTTCATCTAAAAAATCCTCCAACAATCAAGTTCTTCTTAAACTTGACATACTTATAATTTTTTTCCTAAGCACCCGCAAGGACATGTTCATATCGTTCACGTCTTTCAATTATAAAAATAAAATACCCTAAGATATTTTGATTTTTATCTTGATCATTACCTAAGAACTGGGGTAGCTGGATTCGAACCAACGCATGAGGGAGTCAAAGTCCCTTGCCTTACCGCTTGGCTATACCCCATTGATGAAATGGAGAGAGAGGGATTCGAACCCCCGAACCCGAAGGAGCGGATTTACAGTCCGCCGCGTTTAGCCTCTTCGCTATCTCTCCTACAATCAACATGGACCATTATATCATGAAAATTTCAAAAAAACAAGACTTATTTTGCTAAATTATAATTTTCAATCAAAATTTCCACAGCTTTTTCCAATTTTTTATAAAAACTATCGACATTCCCATTCTTTATAATGGCAAATTGTCCATCTAATTCGGCAATTTCTCCGATAACTTTTTTACCGATAGTCAATGTATAACCTTCAAAACTGTCTTTTCCTACATTAACCTTGGCATCTGCTACTTGAATTTCAATTTTTTTATCTTTCTTACTCATTTCATACCTCTCTTCACTTTTTCTATTTTACAAGAAAATCCCAAAACTAGCAAGAAAAAACTCTATATCATTCCAAGTCTGATATAGAGTTTTCTGCTTTATTTAATGTGTTTTTCTAGTTCTTTTTGGTACTTACCATTTGATTCCAATTTTTCTTTTTGCCATTTTTTCAGTGCTTCTTCATATTCTTTGGTTGTAACGATATCTTTTTGCAATTTCATTCCTTTAAAGATATACGGGTCACCCTTAATACCAACTTGTGAGTATGGTTTTGAGAATGGCACGACATTACTTACAACTGGAGAACCACCAGATGAGGCTGTTGGCATCAATAACGAACTATCTGTCAACCAAGCTTGAGCTTTGGCATATTTTTCATAGCGTTCTTCAAGATTTGTAGTTTCTGAATCGGCATCATCCAATAATTTCTTATATTGGTCCAAACCAAGTTTCGCTACAACATCCTTATCTTTTCCTTTCGTAATACCAAGGTGTTTCATGGCAGACCCTGATTTAGGATCCATGATATTCAAGTAAGAGGCTGGGTCTTGATAACTTGGAGCCCATCCTGTACTGTTCAAATCATAGTCTTTTTGAGAAGGAACACGCGCTTGTGAAGTGATTGTTTCCTTTTCATTATCTGTCATTTGAAGAACGTCGATGACAACATTTTCAGCACCAAGAGTTGATTCGATTGACTGTTTGAAAGAGTTACTTTGTTGAACGGCGATAGTATCTGTTTGTTCAACTGGGACATCCAAGTGAATTGGGAAAGTTACCCCTTTAGATTCCAAGTCTTTCTTAGCTTTTTCGAAGGTTGCTTTAGCCTTGTCAGGGTTGTAGATAGAATCCTTACCGTCAACTAGCTCAACACCTTTCCATTGGTCACCATAGTTCACCAACTCTGCTTGAGCGATTTGACCAAAATTCTTACCGCCTGCTTGTACAAAGTTGTCAGGAACGAGACTGTTACGAATAATCTTGTCCGCACCGTCTTCACCATTTAGCTGAGCAGCATATGAATGACGGTTGAAGGCAAAGTTGATAGCCTGACGGAAGTCCTTATTCAGCATAGCTTCTTTAGTAGAAGTCTTTTGCTCTTCACTTGTTTTCGCAGTTTTATTGTATGACTGACGATTTACGTTAAAGGTGAAGTAATAACTACTTGAGTCCTGTGGGCTATAAGTTATTTTATCTCCGTATTGTTCCAAAGTAGAAGCAAAGTTTGAGCTACTTGGGAAGAGACGGGCTGTCGTATAGGCACCAGAAGAGAAACTACGAATCAACGATTCCTGATCAGAACCATCGTAGTAAGTCAATTTGATCTTCTCGATTTTTACCTTTTCTTTATCCCAGTAGTTTGGGTTTTTCTCGTATTCGATCAACGATTTAGACGTCAAGGTCTTCAGGATATAAGGACCATTGTAGAGAATCCCTGCTGGAGTAACTGCTCCATAATCTTTACCTGATGCCTTCAAAAACTCTTCATTTACAGGCAACATCGTCGCTGTGGTGACTTTAGAGTTCCAGAAGCTTTCTGGTTTGTTTAGGGTATATTCAACTGTGTAATCGTCCAAGGCCTTGACACCAACTGTAGAGAAATCATTGGTCTCACCAGTCATGTAGGCATCCAAGCCCTTAATTGAATTTTGGATGAGAGAGACACCGTCTGACTTACCGTCAGCTACGTGTTTCAATCCTGTTACAAAGTCATGGGCTGTTACTTCTGCGTATTCTTCACCTTCTGAAGTGTACCATTTAACTCCTTTACGAAGTTTATAAGTATAAGTCAAACCATCTTTTGAGACAGACCAATCTTCAGCCAAGGAAGGAATAACATTTCCGTATTGGTCATTTTCCATCAATCCATCAACCACGTTCCCGATGACATCTGTTGTAGATGTACGAGTCGCTATACTATAATCCAAAGACGCAGGATCTACTGCATAGACATATGAAAATGTTGTCGGTGCATCTGCTTCTTTATCAGCCTTTCCACAAGCCGCTAATAGAGCTGTTGTGCTCAGGACCACTCCTGCTGTTAAAAGCCACTTTTTCGATTTCATAAAAAATCTCCTTTAGTTTATTTTAATCTACTTTTACAATCCAACCTTCTGGCGCTTCGATATCACCAAACTGAATACCTGTCAATTCATCATAGAGTTTGCGAGTCACAGGACCTACTTCTGTTTCACTATAGAAAACATGGAAATCATCACCGTGCTGAATTCCACCAATTGGAGAAATCACTGCTGCTGTACCACAGGCACCTGCCTCTACAAAACGGTCAAGGTTATCAATCGGGACATCCCCCTCAATAGGAGTTAAGCCCAAGCGATGTTCTGCCAAATAAAGCAAAGAATACTTGGTAATAGATGGCAAGATAGAAGGACTCAATGGTGTTACAAATTCATTATCAGCTGTAATTCCAAAGAAGTTAGCTGATCCGACTTCTTCAATCTTTGTATGAGTTGATGGGTCTAGATAGATAACATCTGAGAAATGACGTGACTTGGCCAATTTCCCTGGCAAGAGACTTGCAGCATAGTTTCCACCAACCTTAGCCGCACCTGTACCATTTGGAGCCGCACGGTCGTATTCATCCTGAATCAAGAAGTTGGTTGGAACCAATCCACCCTTAAAGTAATTTCCAACTGGCATAGCAAAGATGGTGAAAATGTACTCTTCTGCCGGTTTTACCCCAATAATATCTCCGACACCAATCAAAAGAGGGCGAAGGTATAAGGTTCCACCTGTTCCGTATGGAGGTACATATTCTTCATTCGCACGAACAACTGCCTTACAAGCTTCTACAAACATGTCTGTCGAAACTTGTGGCATCAAGAGACGATCACAAGTACGTTGCAGGCGTTTGGCATTTTCATCAGGGCGGAAAAGTTGAACACTACCATCCTTAGTACGATAAGCTTTCAAACCTTCAAATGCTTGTTGTCCATAGTGAAGACTTGGAGAAGACTCTGAAATATGCAAAGTTGCATCCTCTGTAAGCTCTCCTTGATTCCATTGTCCATTTTTAAAATGAGCAATATAGCGATAAGGTAATTTCATATAGGAAAAACCGAGATTTTCCCAATCAATCGTTACTGTCATATTCCACTCCTTATTCTAAAAACCTATTTCTTTTATTCTACACTATTTTTATAAAATAGCAAGTATATTTTGTAATTTTCAGAAAATTTCTTCAATAAAAAAGAACCAGCTCTTAAAACTGATTCTTCATTTCACTTATTTAGCTTCAGTAAATACTTCTTTAAGATAAGCGTCAAAAACTTCTTCATCCGAAATCGTGTCAGAGATGAAGCTACCATTACTTGTGCGTTCTGACAGATTCAAGTCTTGTAGTCGACTTTCATAGATTGTTCCTTTGTTAGATTGAACAATCAGAGTTTGATCGTTCCCGTCCACTTCTGTACTAAAGAGGTCACCAACGAAGCCTTGCTCTGCAACTGCTCCTGCTAAGAAGACACGATGCGGTTTGTTTTTCAACTCACGCAAAACTTGTAAACCACGTTTGGCACGGCTGGTTGCTGGAATTTCCTCAACAGAAACACGTTTCAAACTTCCACGCTGAGTCAAGAGGTAGAAGGACGAGGTATTACAGATAAAGGCCGATTGGAGGACATCATCTTCTTTCAGGTTCATAGCCTTGACACCTGCAGCCTTAGCACCAACAACAGGAACCTCCTCGATATTGAAACGCAGAGCATAACCGTTTTGACTAATCAAGAGAACATCATCTAGTTTAATCGGAGTCACTGCTACAATCTGGTCTGTCTCGTCTTTGAGCTTAGCATACTTGACAGACTTAGACTTGTAGGTTCGCCATGGGGTGAATTCTTTGCGTTCTACACGCTTGATTTGACCGAGACGAGTAGCTGCAAAATAAGTTGTCGCATCATCAAACTGATCCACGACTTCCACATAAAGGATTTCTTCGTTAGTTTCGAAGTTTGTAATGGTTTGGCTCAGATGCTCTCCGATGTCCTTCCAGCGAATGTCTGCCAATTCATGGATTGGTCGATAAATGACATTTCCAAGACTTGTGAACATCAAAAGATGCTGGGTTGTCTTGGCAGATTGAACAAAGATCAAACGGTCATCATCACGTTTGCCAATTTCTTCTAGCGTTGAAGCTGCAAAAGAACGTGGACTGGTACGCTTGATGTAACCTGCCTTGGTCACGCTGACGTAGGTATCTTCCTCGGCGATCAGACTAGCTGTATCAATCTCGATTACTTTCGCAGTGTCTTCTAAGCTACTCAAACGCGGAGGCGCAAATTTCTTCTTGACCTCACGAAGTTCTTTCTTCATAAGATTGTACATGGTCCGCTCATCTCCAATGATAGCAGCAAGCATGGCAATCTTTTCACGAAGTTCTGCTTCTTCTTCTTGCAAGACAACAACGTCTGTATTGGTCAAACGGTAAAGTTGCAAGGTAACAATGGCCTCCGCCTGCTCTTCTGTAAAATCATAGCTGACCTTGAGGTTTTCCTTGGCATCAGCTTTATTCTCAGAAGCACGGATAAGGGCAATGACTTCGTCCAAAATCGAAATCACACGAATCAAACCTTCAACGATATGGAGACGTTTCTCAGCCTTTTCCTTATCAAATCGAGAACGCGCCAAAATCACTTCACGACGGTGGGCAATATAGCTAGACAAGATTGGGACAATACCGACCTGACGAGGTGTGAAATTGTCAATCGCCACCATGTTAAAGTTGTAGTTGATTTGCAGGTCAGTATATTTAAAGAGATAGTTGAGAACGAGCTCTGTATTAGCGTCTTTCTTAAGTTCAATAGCGATACGAAGACCGTCACGGTCAGACTCATCGCGAACCTCAGCAATACCTGCTACCTTATTATTGACACGAACATCATCAATCTTCTTGACTAGATTGGCCTTGTTGATTTCATAAGGAATCTCAGTGACAACGATTTGTTCCTTACCACCTTTTAGCTTTTCAATCTCAGTCTTGGAACGAACAACCACGCGCCCTTTCCCAGTTTCATAGGCCTTCTTGATTTCATCACGACCCTGGATAATCCCTCCAGTCGGGAAGTCTGGTCCAGGTAAGAATTCCATGAGTTTGTCCACCTTGGCAGTTGGATGATCAATCATGTAAACCGCCGCATCAATGACCTCAGCCAAATTATGAGGTGGAATATCTGTGGCATAACCAGCCGAAATACCAGTCGAACCATTAACCAAAAGGTTTGGAAAGGCTGCTGGCAAGACTGTCGGCTCTTTCTCGGTATCGTCAAAGTTCCAAGCAAAAGGAACGGTCTTTTTCTCGATATCCTGAAGAAGATAACCCGCAATCTCAGACAAACGCGCCTCAGTATAACGCATAGCCGCAGGCGGATCTCCGTCCATAGAACCGTTATTACCGTGCATTTCGACTAGAATCTCACGGTTCTTCCAGTCCTGAGACATACGGACCATGGCATCATAGATAGAAATGTCACCGTGTGGGTGGAAATTCCCCATGATATTCCCGACAGACTTAGCCGACTTACGGTAGCTCTTGTCAAAGGTATTGCCATCCTTATTCATCGAATAAAGAATACGGCGCTGAACCGGCTTCAATCCATCACGAATATCTGGCAAAGCCCGGTCTTGAATAATGTACTTGGAGTAGCGCCCAAAACGCTCTCCCATAATGTCCTCCAGGGACATGTTTTGAATGTTAGACATAATAATTCTCTTTTTAGTGTTTTATTGTAAAGTAAATCTATATTTTATAAATTTAACTGTTTCTTTGTAGGTAGTAAGAAAAGAAGAGCAATCCTACTAATCCTAGAATGAATAAAAGATTAATTTTAATAACAAATAAGCTAAGTAGGGTATTAATTAGGCCGTGAAAAATGGCGCAAAAAAGGACCGACTTAGTCTTTTTGAAAACAGCTGCTAGAAGAATACTGAGATAAATTGCAAATAGACTGAATAATATAAAAGGCATACCACTTTGGGAACTTCCAATCACAAACCATAAAGGTATATGCCATATTGCCCAAATACAACCTGTTATCAAACCGGAAATCCAAAAGGAGAATCTAGTTTCCAAAGTTGGTTGCAAGATGCCTCGCCATCCCAATTCTTCTTCGCCACCATAAACACAGACTGCACTCAAAAAAACAACAAACAAATTTCCTAGTGGAAAAGCCGGATTAAGCTCCGTAGATGAGAAAGCAATGACACCTGTTTGCACGAAAATTAGTAAAAGAAATAACAAAATATATTTCTTTGAGTCCCCTAAGATAAAAGAGACTATGCTTTTAATGGATTTTTGAGGCAAACAAGAAATGGCTGCAATGGTAGGACCGAAACCTCCTAGTAAATGGAGAAAAACTCCTAGTGGACTTGTTAGACTTAAGAGGCTCATTTGCGTCAGAAAAGCGAGCAATCCCCAACCAAATCCCCAAGAAATGAGAAAACTAATCAGTAAAAATTTTGTTATCTTATTATTTTGTAAATGTTTCATTTTTTTCGAGTCTCTCCTCAGCATATCTCATCATCTTCTCAGCTACTTCCTTATCGTAATCAAATCCCATCTTTTGAGCAAGGGATTGAGCTTCTTGGTGAAAAAGTTGCATCGTAGCAAACAATGACTGAGTAAGTTTCTCTACACTTGAAAAATCAAGGAGAGCAGAGATTTCCTTCTCTTTCTCTGTAGGTAAATACTTGAAAAGATACTTGTAGTTCTTGCCAATATCGACTGTTCCCCTATCACTTGCAACCTGCCAAGCCAAGATCTTCAGGAGTTCTTGTTGGCAAATCCCGTAAAGATGGTCAGTGACATAGAAAACTTGCTTGCGACAGATTCCTTTGACCACGTAGGCCGACACCCACCAAAATTCATTGCAGGAATTTTTAAAATCCATTTCAGTAGCTGGGCTTGTCCAGAAACGCTTTGGACTGGGAGAATAGGACTCAAACAAGCTCTTCTCATCTTCTAAAACTATGAATTTCGACTCGCTATCTACCCACTCCTTGATGTTCTCTTTGGGGCAGAGAGTTAAATCAATGCGGTTACCATCTTCAAAGAGCATGAGAAATAGACGACGATGGTCAAGAGCAACCTCTTGATCAATAATGCGTTTGCCAAACTGGTCTAGCCAAGAAAGGTCACTCGTCAGATTATCTAAATCGTCCACGACATAGACCACGTCATAGTCTTGAAGTTCATCTTTTAGGGCCTTTGGGTTTGTCCTTGAACCAGACATAGCGACAGCTTTGACTTGTAAAGTTTTGGCAATCTGTAAAATCAGATCTAGCATTTCTGTTTCAGCTCTCATGTCAGTACCTTCTCGTTTTATAGATTATTAAGTGTCTGCTTCTTCTTACTGGATAGTTTTTATACTATAACTCCCCTGTCTGGTAAAGGCTATATCCTTCGTAGTAGTATGAAGCATCCACTCCCTTAAAGAAACTGGTCTGACTGAGGTCATCCGTCAAATTATTGAGGATCAAATACTTGAGTTCTCCAGTTGATACTGCACTACGCTTCATGGCATTGAGGTACTCATTCTTATCTATAGCATTCCAGTCTACCACTTTGCCCAGTTTCTCACGAAGCATACAATCTAGCCAAATCCGCATTGTGCGTCCATTCCCCTCACGGAAAGGATGGGCAATATTCATATCCGCATACTTATCAACCACTTGATCAAAATTGTCATGAGGAAGTTTGTCAATATACTGTAAGGATTGCTCTAAAAAAATACGAGGCGCAAATTGAAAATTATCCTTTGCAATATTAACATCACGTATTTTTCCAGCGAAATCATATATACCGGAAAATAGATAGTGGTGAATAGCTGACAGCCCTGCAAATGTCCCAACTTCCATCTTGAACAAGTCTCCTGTCTGGAAAAGCAGGGCGGCTTGTTTTTTTGTCAGTTTTTCTTCTGCATCTGCCAGCTGAGCTGAGTTTGTAGTGCCTAGTTTATTATCCAATACCTTATTTTCCCCTTATTAACGCCATTTTGTTATGAAATCATGTTCTATCAAAACCTAAATAAGTTGAAAATCCTAGAAGATAGATCACTCTTGCAACTGCCAATTCACTATCATCTTCAATATTTCCTTCTGCTTTCATAATGATTTCTTCAAAAACAGTATCATTTGGCACGATCTCTGTTCCCATTTTTTCTACTGCCTTCTCAGCTACTGACGGTAAATTCATACACATCTTATAAAAAGCATCTTTTTCACCCGTTACCATGAAATAAAATTGATCCAGGCTAACTCTACGAATAAATTTGTGACCAACTTTTTCCCCGTCAACTTTAGGTTCCCATTTAATATTTTGAGATTGCTTTGAAATCGCTTCGACCAAGAAACAGGCACAATCGTCATCCTTCAATAACTGATTTTGCATCTTGATAAAAGTCTTCCCTGATGATGCAGAATTCATAGTATTGTGCTTATTTTTCATTTCAACATAAATTCTACTTACACGCGAACCATCAGGTAAAGAAATTCCTCCTGGATTCTCGTATATAACATCCCAGCCACCTTCTTTTCCATTATCTGGGACACGACAATTCCTCATATATCTGAAAATAGTTTGATGGAAATAGCCAATATCATTATTATTTGACTTATCTCTTTGGCGAAAAATTTCATTACTAATAATTTCATCCCAAGAACTACGATAAACCGACTTATCAAAAATTAGTTTTACAGGATCTACAATATTCTTATTAAATCGTTTCAAATCAAAAGATTTCAATTTTTCACCATACTTCGAAATAGTATCTTGAACATGTTTTAAAAAATCTTCTTCACTAATAAAATCTAAATCCCAAGTCATAGTTGCTCCAAACTTTCTTTTATTTTTATACCCACTTCATAAGCCAAGTTAACTGGAACAGCATTCCCCACTTGCTTATATTGATTTCCTATGCTCCCTTGGAATATCCAATCATCTGGAAAACTTTGAATGCGAGCATTTTCACGAACTGTAAAAGGACGAGCCTCCAATGGATGGCAACGTTCTGTTTGTTTTTGGGTAGGAGATGTTAAAACTGTTAAAGATGGCTCATCTAAACTCATTCTTCTCAAAATACCTGTCCTGCCCCCAGTCATATCCCAAGTTGACTTCATATACTCTTTTGCAATATCTTCTGGAATATCACGCCAATAGCCACCTGGGGGAACTAATTCAAAAATTTTTCTCTTGTAATCAGAATATTGTGCACCAACACTAGGCGGACTATCTAATAATATATCTCTCAATACTGGCTTATATTCATGTGGTTCTGGATAATCAAACGAAATAATATCAGCTAAGTCATTTCTAACCCCAACCATAATCATACGTTCACGTTTCTGAGCCACTCCATAATCCCAGGCATTTAAAACCTTCCATTTAACCGTGTAACCTTCATCCGAAAAAATATCCATAATAGTTCGAAATGTTTTTCCATGATCATGAGAAACTAGGCCACGTACATTTTCAAAAACAAACATTTTCGGTTGAAGTTTATTTAGAAATATTGCATAGTGGTAGAATAATGTACCTCGAGCATCCTCTAAACCTAAACGTTTCCCAGCATAAGAAAAAGCTTGGCAGGGAGCACCTCCGCTCAACAGTTCTAGTTCTCCCTTTTTTATATTAAAATATTCCTCCAAATCAAGAGATGAAATATTTGCAATATCATCATGAATGACATTCCAACTAGGTCTGTTGTGTTTCAATGTTGCCGCTGCTGCTTTATCAAACTCAATCAAACCAATGGCTTCGAATCCAGCTTTTTCTATTCCAAGTGCCAAACCACCTGCACCTGCAAATAATTCAATAACTCTCACTCTTATTTCCTCTTTAAACTAACTTAAAACACTGTCGCTTCTTCCAACGTAAACTTGACATTATCCTCAATCCACTTACGTCGTGGTTCGACCTTATCGCCCATGAGGACATTGACGCGGCGTTCGGCGCGGGCTAGGTCTTCGATTGTGACACGGATGAGGGTACGAGTTTCTGGGTTCATGGTTGTTTCCCAGAGCTGGTCGGCATTCATCTCTCCAAGCCCCTTGTAGCGTTGGAGTGTTGCTCCTTTACCGAACTGCTTGCGGAGTTCTTCTAGTTCCCCGTCCGTCCATGCGTAAGCTACTTCTTCCTTCTTGCCTTTACCTTTTGACATCTTGTAAAGAGGCGGAAGGGCGATATAGACATGACCTGCCTCGACAAGAGGACGCATATAGCGGTAAAAGAAGGTTAAGAGAAGTGTTTGAATGTGGGCACCGTCAGTATCCGCATCGGTCATGATAATGATCTTGTCATAATTGGCATCTTCAAGGGAGAAATCTGCTCCTACACCAGCACCAATAGTATAAATCATGGTGTTGATTTCCTCATTTTTGAGAATATCCGCCATCTTGGCCTTGGCTGTATTGATAACCTTACCACGAAGGGGCAAGATTGCCTGGAACTTGCGGTCACGGCCTTGTTTGGCAGAACCACCGGCAGAATCCCCCTCGACTAGATAGAGCTCGTTCTTAGCTGGATTCTTAGACTGGGCTGGTGTTAATTTACCCGACAACAAGCCCTTGTCTTTCTTGTTTTTCTTACCATTTCGGCTCTCATCACGTGCTTTTCGTGCCGCTTCGCGAGCATCACGCGCCTTGATAGCCTTGCGGATAAGGTTAGAAGCCAATTCACCATTTTCCATAAGGAAGAAGGTCAACTTATCTGCCACAATTCCATCCACAACCGGGCGAGCTAGTGGACTTCCTAGTTTGTCCTTGGTCTGACCCTCAAACTGCAAATGTTCTTCAGGAACTAGAATAGAGAGGACAGCCGCTAGCCCCTCACGATAGTCTGACCCTTCAAGGTTTTTATCTTTTTCCTTGAGGAGGCCTGTCTTACGCGCGTAGTCGTTCATAACCTTGGTAATGGCAGACTTGAGTCCTGTCTCGTGCGTACCACCATCTTTGGTGCGAACGTTATTGACAAAGGATAGAATGTTATCTGAAAATCCATCATTGTACTGGAGAGCTACTTCCACTTGGAAACCATTGTCTTCCCCTTCAAAGTAAAGGACTGGCGTCAAGGTTTCCTTGTCTTCATTGAGGTAAGAAACAAAGTCCTGAACCCCGTTCTCATAATGGAATTCGATTGCTTCATCTGTTCGCTTGTCTGTCAGAGACAAGGTGACATTTTTTAAGAGAAAGGCTGACTCATTGAGTCGTTCTGAAATGGTATTGTACTTGAAGTCAGTCGTAGAGAAAATCGTCGCGTCAGGCATGAAAGTGACTTTAGTACCTGTCTTAGACTTGGGTGCTGTACCAATTTTCTTCAAGGTTGTGACGGGTTTTCCACCATTTTCAAAACGTTGTTTATAAACCGTTCCGTCACGGGTGATTTCAACTTCCAGCCAACTTGATAGGGCATTAACAACGGAAGAACCCACCCCGTGGAGACCTCCAGATGTCTTATAGCCACCTTGACCGAATTTTCCTCCAGCGTGGAGAATGGTAAAGATAACCTCAACAGTTGGAATTCCCATGGCATGCATCCCAGTCGGCATCCCTCGACCATGGTCTTGAACCGTTAGACTTCCGTCTTTATTGATGGTCACATCAATACGGTCACCAAATCCAGACAAGGCTTCATCGACTGCATTATCCACAATTTCCCAGACTAGGTGATGGAGACCAGCACCGTCAGTCGATCCAATATACATCCCCGGACGTTTACGGACCGCATCCAACCCTTCTAGCACCTGAATGGCGTCATCATTGTAGTTATTAATATTGATTTCCTTTTTTGACACAAGGAACCTCCTATTTGTTCATCTTTTCTATTTTACAGGTTTTCTAGGGATTTTGCAAAGTTTTTCCCTTTCAGCCGTCACAATTTCACAGGATATTCTCTGACTTTCTATACCATTTCATGATATAATAGTTCTATGATGACATTTGTATTATTAATTTTAGCTTATCTGCTAGGTTCGATTCCGTCTGGTCTTTGGATTGGACAAATCTTCTTTCAAACAAATCTGCGTGAACATGGTTCTGGAAACACCGGAACAACCAATACTTTCCGAATTTTAGGTAAGAAAGCGGGTATGGCAACCTTTGTGATTGACTTCTTTAAAGGAACCTTGGCCACTCTCCTTCCAATCCTTTTCCACCTTCAAGGTGTATCACCTCTCGTCTTTGGTCTTTTGGCCGTAATTGGACATACCTTTCCTATCTTTGCAGGATTTAAAGGTGGTAAGGCTGTCGCAACCAGTGCTGGAGTGATTTTCGGATTTGCGCCTGTTTTCTGTCTCTATCTAGCAATCGTATTCTTTGGAAGCCTCTATCTAGGTAGTATGATTTCACTGTCTAGCGTTACTGCTTCTATCGCAGCCGTTATCGGAGTTCTCCTATTTCCACTATTTGGTTTTATCCTAAACAGCTATGACCCTCTCTTCATTTTGATTATCCTAGCACTTGCTAGCTTGATTATCATTCGTCACAAGGATAATATCACACGTATCAAAAATAAAACAGAAAATCTTGTCCCTTGGGGATTGAACCTAACCCATCAAAATCCAAAAAAATAAAACGCCAGTTTGAAATGTACTGACCCCAAAAAGTTAGATAATTAATTTATCCAAAGGATTTAGTTCTGTATTGTACAGGGCTAAGTCCTTTTAGTTTTACCTTAATTCGTTTATTGTTGTAGTAATCAATATAGTCTACAATGGCTTGTTCCAATTGCTTAAGCGACTGAAACGACTTCTCATAACCATAAAACATTTCGGATTTTAAAATGCCAAAGAAGGACTCCATCATACCATTATCTGGGCTATTGCCCTTACGCGACATAGATGCTTTAATTCCCTTACCCTCTAGGAACCGATGATACGAATCGTGTTGGTATTGCCATCCTTGGTCACTATGAAGAACAGTATTCTCGTAGTGTTTCTCTGTGAAGGCCTGTTCCAACATCGTTTTTACTTGTTCTAAATTAGGAGAACAAGAAAGATTAAAAGCAATAATTTCGCTGTTAAAGCCATCTAAAACAGGCGATAAATACAATTTCTGCGTGCTATTTGGAATGGCAAATTCTGTCACATCTGTGTAGCACTTTTCCATTGGTCTCGATGCTTCAAACTGGCGTTGAATGAGATTCTCTGCTTTCTTGCCAATCTCTCCTTGGTAGGAAGAATACTTTCGTCTCCGACGAATTCGAGCTATTAAACCAAGGAGCTTCATCAGACGTTGAACTTTCTTATGATTCACTACAAAACCACGATTTCTTAGTTCAAGAGTAACTCTCCGATAGCCATAATTTCCTTTATGGTCATTATAAATGGCATGAATTTCGGTTTTAAGCTCTTTATCTTTGTCAAGTCCATCTAGTTTCTTCAACTGATAGTAGTAAGTTGAGCGAGGTAAACGAGCCGCTTCAAGAAGTAAATCTAGTCGAAATCCTCCTGAAGCCATTTCTCTAATTGTCTCTGCCTTTCTTGCTGTATGGCTTCGTCCCTGTCTTCCAGCTCTTTTAACTTTTTTAAGTAAGCAACCTCGGTACGTAAGCGTTCATTCTCCTCTTGGAGTCGCTCTAGTTCTGTCATTTCCTTCCAAGTTTTCTTCCGTTTACGTCCCATTTTAGGTACTCTCCCTCTTGTTTTCTCAACAATAGTATACCCGTTTTTCCTGTATTGTGCTAGCCAATTAAGAAGTATCGTACGACTTGGGAGGCCGTATTCAAGAGAAACTCTATCTTTAGTCCAGCCTTCATGTAAGACTTTATGAATCATTTCTTGTTTTAAATCAGGAGAATAGTAACGATTTTTCCCTTTTTTGACGAACTCTATTCCGTAACGATCAATCAATTTAATCATGTACCTAATATTAGAATTGTTTATCCCAAATTTATTTGAAAGCTTCTCCAAGCTATAGCCTTGTTTTCTAAGTTCATAGATCTGAACTTTATCATCATAAGTTAATTTCATAATAAAAACACCCCAAAAGTTAGATTTTTTCTGTCTAACTTTTGGGGTGCAGTTCAAAACTGACGTTTTTTTGTATGCTTATTTTGACTTGATGTAGTTGATACCGTCTGCCTTAGGCGCAACTGCTTTTCCAAAGAAGGCTGCCAAGACAAGAATGGTCAAGACATAAGGGGCGATTTGAAGGTAAACCGCTGGCACTCCTTGTAGGAAAGGTAATTGAGAACCGATAACTGCCAAACTTTGTGAAAGTCCAAAGAAAAGACTAGAAAGCATAGCACCAATTGGGTTCCATTTACCAAAGATCATTGCCGCAAGAGCGATAAATCCAGGACCGACAATAGTTGTCACTGAGAAGTTAACTGAGATTGATTGAGCATAAATCGCTCCCCCAATTCCACCAAGGAAACCTGAAATAACAACCCCAAGATATCGCATCTTGTAGACATTGATCCCCAAGGTATCCGCTGCTTGAGGGTGTTCACCAACAGAGCGAAGACGAAGACCAAAACGTGTCTTAAAGAGAATAAACCAAGCAAGGAAAGAGAAGGCAATCGCGATATAACCTAGTAGACTGGTTGACTTGAAGAAGATATCTCCAATCACTGGGATATCAGCCAAAACTGGGAAATCAAAACGTCCAAAAGTCTGGCTTAAGTTATCCGTTTGTCCTTTGTTGTAAAGAACTTTAACCAAGAAAACCGCTAGGGCAGGAGCCATCAAGTTCAATACTGTACCACTGACAACATGGTCCGCACGGAAATGAACTGTAGCGACTGCATGGATGAGGGAGAAAATAGCTCCCACGATACCAGCAACTAACAAGGAAATCCAAGGAGTAGCTGCTCCAAGTTGTTCTGCAAACTCAAGATTAAAGACAACTCCAGAAAAGGCTCCTATAACCATAATTCCTTCAAGACCGACGTTAACGACACCACCACGTTCAGAGAAGACTCCTCCGATACTCGTAAAAATAAGTGGTGCTGAGTAAATCAGCATAGAAGAGACCAAGAGGGTGAGTAATGTTGTAATAGACATCCTTACTTACCTCCTTTAACTTGTTTTTTAGGTTTGACAAAGCGTTCGATAATATAGTGAACGCTGACAAAGAAGATAATAGACGCTGTTACAATGCTGACAAGCTCAGACGGAACTTGCGCTGCATTCATACCCGGTGCCCCTACTTGCAAAACTCCAAATAAGAAGGCTGCAAAGAGAATTCCAATTGGGGAATTTCCAGCAAGCAAACTAACTGCCATCCCGTTAAATCCGATAGCTAATGATGAGCCCTGAACGTAAACGTTTTGGAAGGTTCCAAGACCTTCGACAGCTCCACCAAGACCAGCCAGAGCACCAGAGATAATCATTGATAGAATGATTGTACGTTTTGCTGAAATACCAGCGTACTCTGAGGCATGGGGATTAAGACCAACTGCACGAATTTCAAAACCGAGAGTCGTTTTCTTGAGCAAGAACCAAATCACGCCAACAGCAATGATTGCAAAGAAGATTCCGATATTCATACGGGAATTTCCAGTCAACTCTGATAACCATGGTGTCTGGTATGTAGCATTGGCACTAACACGAATCGTTGAATCTGTACTTTGCATAATATCTTTAGGAAAGGCATGAATAAAGGCATTTCCCACATACAATACAATGTAGTTCATCATGATGGTCACGATAACCTCTGACGTACCGAGATAGGCCCTGAGGATACCTGGAATCGCACCAACAATTCCACCTGCGATCAAAGCAATAATCACTGTCAATGGAATCAACACGAGACGAGGCATATCTGGATTTGACAAAGCAAACCAACCACTGAGAATCCAGCTTGCCAAAGCCTGACCAGGAAGTCCGACGTTGAAGAAACCTGCTCGACTGGCAACTGCGAAACCTAGACCTATCAAGACAAGAGGACCCATGGCACGGAAAATTTCTCCAATTCCACGGAGGCTACCGAAAGCTGTATAGAACAACTCCTCATAACCCCAGATAGCATCATATCCGAAGATCCACATGACAATAGCTCCAAGCAGGATTCCTAGGAATACAGAAATCAAGGGAACCGAAATTTGTTGTAATTTTTTAGACATCACTCTTCTCCTTTCCCAAGTTTCCACCAGCCATCAAGACACCAAGTTCTTGTTTGTTAGTTGTTTCTGGCGATACAATACCTTGAATCTTACCATCGTGAATAACAGCAATTCGGTCTGAGACATTTAAAATCTCATCCAATTCAAAGCTGACAACAAGGACTGCCTTTCCGTTATCACGTTCTTCAATCAAACGTTTGTGGATATATTCAATGGCACCGACATCCAAACCACGAGTTGGCTGGCTGACGATAAGGAGATCAGGATCACGATCAATCTCACGAGCGATAATCGCTTTTTGTTGATTTCCTCCTGAAAGAGCTGCCGCTGGAACAAATTCGCTTGCCGCACGGACGTCAAATTCTTCCATCAATTTCTTAGCATGTGAAGTGATATTGGCATAGTTCAAGATACCATTCTTGCTGAGTGGTTCTTTGTAGTAGGTTTGAAGAGCAATATTTTCTGAAATCATCATCTCCAAAATCAAGCCATCCCGGTGGCGGTCTTCAGGAACATGCCCCACACTGAGTTCTGTAATTTGTCGAGGATGCATCCCCACGATTGATTTGCCTTTTAATTCAACGCTACCTGACTCAATCTTACGAAGACCTGTAATGGCTTGAATGAGTTCAGATTGACCATTGCCATCAATACCTGCAATACCGACAATTTCACCAGCACGAACATCCAAGGAGAGATTTTTTACTGCTGGTACACCGCGGTTTTCATTGACAACCAAGTCTTTGATAGACAAGACCACTTCTTTGGGTTGTGGTGCCTGTTTTTCCGTTTTAAAGGAGACTGAGCGTCCAACCATCATCTCTGCCAAGTCTGCATTGGTTGCCCCTGCAATCTCAACTGTCTGGATTGATTTTCCACGACGGATAACTGTCACTCGATTCGATACTGCACGAATCTCATCCAGTTTATGGGTAATCAAAATGATGGACTTCCCTTCTTTGACAAGGTTTTTCATGATTGCCATCAACTCATCAATCTCTGAAGGAGTCAATACGGCTGTAGGTTCGTCAAAGATAAGGATATCAGCACCACGATAGAGTGTTTTCAAGATCTCTACACGTTGTTGGGCACCAACGGAAATATCCGCCACCTTAGCAGCTGGATCCACTGCCAAACCATAACGTTCAGAAAGAGCCTTGATTTCTTTAGTAGCACCAGCTATATCTAGAACACCATTTTTAGTGATTTCACTCCCTAGAATGATATTCTCAGCTACCGTAAAAGCCTCAACCAACATGAAATGTTGGTGAACCATCCCAATTCCAAGACCAGCGGCTTTAGATGGTGAGTCTAGTTTTACAACCTGACCATTCACCACAATTTCACCACTCGTTGGTTCAAGAAGTCCTGCTAGCATATTCATCAGAGTGGATTTACCCGCTCCATTTTCTCCTAAAAGTGCATGAATTTCACCTTTTCGCAGTTGCAAGTTGATTTTGTCGTTTGCTACAAATTCACCAAACACCTTGGTAATATCCCGCATCTCAATGACATTTTCGTGTGCCATATGCTCTTCCTTTCAGAGGTTTATTTTATTTCAATAAAACCTGCTAATCACATTAACAAGCTCTATTGAGACAAAAATTGCCTCAATTCTTAAAGAAGCGACCAATGGCCGCTTCCTAAGAAATGACTTTTATCCATTATTTTTCAGGAACTTTTACGCTTCCGTCAAGGATCTTAGCTTTTGCATCTTCAACAGCTTTTTTACCTTCTTCTGAAAGGTTTGTTACTGCTAGCTCAACCCCTTTATCTTTCAATGAGTAAACAATCACTTGTCCACCAGGGAATTCACCTTTTTCTGTTTTGTGGGCAATATCTTTTACAGTTGTACCAACTTGTTTCAATGTAGATACAAGAACGAAGTTAGATTCTTTACCATCTTTAGAAGTGTACTTACCTTCTGCTACTTGGTCACGGTCAACACCGATAACCCAAACTTTTTCACTTTCAGAACGGCTTTCATTGAGTGATTTTGCTTCTGCAAAGACACCAGCACCTGTTCCACCTGCTGCTTGATAAACAACGTCTGCACCAGCTGCGTATTGTGCTGCTGCAATTGTTTTACCTTTAGCAGCATCACCAAATGAACCAGCATAGTCAACTTGTACTTTGATAGATGGATCTACTGAGGCAACACCAGCCTTAAATCCAGCAGCGAAACGTGAGATAACTTCAGACTCAATACCACCTACAAAACCAACTTGTTTTGTTTTAGTTGTTTTAGCCGCTGCAACACCCGCAAGGTAAGCAGCTTCGTTATCAGCAAATGTTACGCTAGCAACATTCTTTTGATCTTTAATTACATCATCAATCAAGACATAGTTGATGTCAGAGTGGTCTTTTGCTGCTTCTTCAACCGCATTATGAAGGGCAAAACCAACACCGAAGATTAGGTTGTAGCTTCCAGCAGCTTGTTGCAAGTTGTTAGCATAGTCAGCTTCACTTGTTGATTGGAAGTAAGTGAAACCTTTATCTTTTGAAAGATTGTGTTCTTTACCCCAGTCTTGCAAACCTTCCCAAGCTGATTGGTTGAATGATTTGTCATCAACACCACCAGTATCAGTGACGATTGCTGCTTTTGTCTTCACATCAGAAGATGAAGCTGCATTACGAGAAGAGCGGTTACCACATGCAGCAAGTCCAACTGCTGCCACTGCAACTAGACCAAGGCCTAGCCATTGTTTCTTGTTCATTACTGAACCTCCTAAATAAGATGTGCAACGATGTTGCAAGTATGGATTGGTTGGTCACAAGGACCGTGCCACTCAGAGAGCGACTCAGACTAGTTTAAGTCCGTAAAAGAGTATGGAAGTAATTCCCCGACCGTCATCTCGACCGTCGATTTATCTTTTGCGACTAAAGTCACTTTTAGATCTTGTTCAAAAAATTCAGCCATCACTTGGCGACAAGCACCACATGGTGAAATTGGTTTTTCAGTCTGACCATAGACAATCAATTCTGAAAACTCTCTTTGTCCTTCGGACACTGCTTTAAAAATCGCTGTACGTTCTCCACAGTTGGTCAAAGAATAACTAGCATTCTCGATATTGACACCAGTATAAATACTACCATCTTTCGCCACTAGAACAGCTCCAACTGGAAAGTGAGAATAGTGCACATAGGCATGTTTGCTGCTTTCAATTGCTAGTTCAATCAACTCAGTAGTCGCCATCTGCCAGTTCTCCTTTTAAAATGGCTACCCCAGCTGACGTTCCGATACGGGTCGCCCCTGCTTCCACAAAGGAAAGAGCATCTGCATAAGAACGAGCTCCACCAGCAGCCTTGACACCCATATCAGGTCCAACTGTTTCACGCATTAATGTAACATCTGCTACCGTAGCACCACCAGTTGAAAAGCCAGTTGAAGTTTTTACGAAGTCAGCTCCCGCTTTTTGGGCCAATTGGCAAGCCTCAACTTTTTCTTGGTCTGTCAGAAGGCAAGCTTCAATAATGACTTTCACTAACTTGTCTCCACTTTCTTCCACGACGGCGCGAATATCCGACTCAACCAAATCAAGATTACCTGTTTTGAGAGCTCCAACATTGATCACCATATCAATCTCATCTGCACCATTTTGGATAACTTCTTTTGTTTCAAATGCTTTCACAGCTGAAGTTGTTGCTCCCAAAGGGAAACCTACTACTGTGCAGACCTTGACATCTGTGCCTTCAAGCCCTTTTTTAGCATGTTCAACCCAGGCCGGATTAACGCAAACACTGGCAAAATCATACTCTCTAGCCTCAGACAACAAACAATCAATTTGTTTTTCTGTCGCATCTTGTTTTAAAAGCGTATGATCGATATATTTATTTAATTTCATATTCGGATTCTCCTGCGGTTTATGAGATTATTTCTATAATTTCTCGTAAACTTTGCACGCTATCATTTATTTTAACATATTTTTGAAAATCTGTAACTAGCTGAGGAGAAATTTTTCCATTTGTGTATACTTTTGCAACAATTTCTCCCTTTTGAACGGAATCTCCGACTTTCTTTTCAAAAACAATTCCTGTTTCATAGTCCAAGGCATCAAACTTGACTGCACGACCTGCCCCCAGTCTCATAGCATAAAGTCCAAATTCCATAGCTGGAAGAGCTGAAATGACACCCGTTTCCTGAGCAGGGATGTCCACCACATGGGCTACATTTACAGGACGATAGAGGTCTTCCAAGTCTCCACCTTGGGCTTGGACCATCTCCTCAAACTTAGCCAGTGCTTGACCATTTTCAAGATGTTGGTGAACTTCTTCAATTGTCTTGTTAACATTTGCAAGGCCAAGCATAATTTGAGCCAGTTCGCATATAAAATGGGTAATATCCTGACGGCCTTGACCTTGTAAAATCTCCAATGCCTCAAGGATTTCTAGACGATTTCCAATCGCTCGTCCCAAGGGCTGACTCATATCCGTAATGACTGCTACCGTTTTTCTACCAACTGCCTTACCAAGATTCACCATAGTTTGAGCCAGTTCACGCGCCTCATCAACCGTCTTCATGAAGGCACCCTCACCGACAGTTACGTCTAGCAAAATAGCATCCGCTCCTGCCGCGATTTTCTTGCTCATCACCGAACTCGCAATCAAAGGAATCGTGTCGACAGTTGCGGTCACATCACGGAGGGCGTAGAGAAGCTTATCTGCTTTGACAAGCTGGTCTGATTGCCCAATGACAGATACACCAATATCCTGAACCTGACGAATAAAATCTTCTTGACTACGCTCTACTTGATAGCCCTTAATGGACTCCAATTTATCAATTGTCCCACCAGTATGGCCGAGACCACGACCACTCATTTTTGCCACAGGCACACCGAAGCTAGCAACAAGAGGAGCTAAAATCAAAGTCACCTTGTCACCAACACCCCCAGTAGAATGCTTGTCAACCTTAACCCCATCAATAGCGGATAAATCAAACTCTTGGCCTGTCTGAACCATTCTCATGGTCAAATCAGATATTTCTCGAGTCGTCATTCCTTTGAAATAGACAGCCATAGCAAAGGCAGACATCTGATAATCAGGAACAGTTCCTGACACATAGCCTTCTACCAGCCATTCAATTTCACTCGAAGTCAGCTCTTGACCCTCTCGTTTCTTTTGGATTAAATCAACTGCTCTCATTCTTTCACACTTCTAAGGATATAGTATCCCTTATCTTTTTTGACGATTTCACAATTGCCAAACACTTCCTCCATCTTTGACTTGGCGCTTGGGGCCCCTTGTTTCTTCTGGATAACGATTGTTAAATCTCCACCAGTTTCCAAGAAATCTTTACTTTTCTCAATGATTTCATGAACCACTTGCTTGCCCGCACGGATAGGAGGATTGGAAATGACATGGTCAAATTCCCCTTCAACTTGTTCATAGATGTTGGACTGGAAAATCGTCGCTTCTACTTTATTTCGTTTAGCATTTTGTCGCGCCAAATCCAAGGCACGATTATTGATGTCGACCATGGTAGACTGAACGCCATAAGCTTTAGCTAAAGACAAGCCCAAAGGTCCGTAACCACAGCCTACATCCAGGACAGTTTCTCCTTGGTTGACCTCAAGACACTTGAGCAAGAGTTGACTTCCAAAGTCAATCATTTTCTTGCTAAAAACACCCGCATCCGTCAAAAAGGTCATTTTTTCTCCCAACAAGTCCACTCTCAACTCATGAATGTCGTGAGCAGCATCAGGATTTTCTGCATAATACATTTTACTCATGAAACTATTTTACCATAATTTGCCTTAAATTGTAAATCGTTTACAAATTGATGATAAAACGAAAAAGACTGAAGAAAGCTAGTAAGTAAAACATTTTCTTCAATCTCTTTCAACACTTATAGATAAATGATAAACCATTTAGAACCATAAATATCATAGTCAGGATAAAACAAAAAGTTTATCATCTATAATCAGGCGCATTTTTATTACTATTGCTTAACCTTCAGATGCTTAATCATCAACAGGATTCCCAATAAGATGTTTAGATAAAAGCCCAACTGATACGTTTTTGTCAGGATTTCCAAACTTGTCCAAAGTCGGATTAAATCTTCTAGTGACATGCGGAATAAATAACCCTCTGTAGCAATCCATAGGACTAAAAAGACATAACTTCCAGCAGCAAGCCGTTTCGTCCACCGTTTTTTGAGTAGCCAAGCAATCAAGAGCGAACAGATAAAAATAGCTGTTACAATAGCATGTTCCATCAAAAAAGTAAAACCGTAATAGGTTTCCACAAAGCGTCTACCATTATCCGCATTCGCCCCTTTTATAAAAGGTAGTGCAAAACTTAAAATAAAACAGAGTTCCAATATGTAACGTTTTAAGATTTTCATAGTACACCTCCTATCAGTTGTGAACTAAAAAGCCCCCTTTATAAGCTTATAAATCGGTAGAAACTATCTCCTACTTCATCAATAAATTGTTCAGCCTCTATCTACCTCTATTATACGATATTGGCTTACTATCATCAAGAAACCGCTTTATTTTTTTAGCTTTTTATGGTATGATAAACAAAATATCTAGGGGAAAACAAATGACCAACGAATTTTTACATTTTGAAAAAATCAGCCGCCAGACTTGGCAATCTTTACATCGAAAAACAACACCTCCTTTGACAGAAGAGGAATTAGAATCCATCAAGAGTTTTAATGACCAGATTAGCTTGCAGGATGTTACCGATGTCTATCTTCCTCTAGCCCATCTCATCCAGATTTACAAGCGTACCAAGGATGATTTGGCCTTTTCAAAAGGGATTTTCCTTCAACGTGAAAGCAAATCTCAGCCTTTTATCATTGGGGTTTCTGGGAGTGTTGCCGTTGGAAAATCCACAACCAGTCGCCTACTTCAAATCCTACTGTCCCGTACACTTACAGATGCTACAGTTGAGTTGGTAACAACTGACGGCTTTCTCTATCCCAACCAAACCTTGATTGAACAAGGAATTTTAAATCGCAAGGGATTTCCTGAAAGCTATGATATGGAAGCTCTTCTCAACTTCCTGAATCGCATCAAAAATGGACAAGATGTGGATATTCCTGTCTATTCTCATGAAGTCTACGACATCGTACCCGAGGAAAAGCAAAGCGTCAAAGCTGCTGATTTTGTCATTGTTGAGGGAATAAATGTCTTTCAAAATCCACAAAACGAGCGTCTCTACATTACTGACTTCTTTGACTTTTCCATCTATGTTGATGCTGCAGTCGATGACATCGAGAGTTGGTATCTGGACCGTTTCTTGAAGATGCTGAGCCTAGCCCAAAACGACCCTGATAGCTACTATTATCGTTTTACTCAAATGCCAATTGGAGAAGTGGAATCCTTTGCCCATCAGGTCTGGACTAGTATCAATCTCACAAATCTACAAAATTATATTGAACCAACCAGAAATCGTGCGGAAGTGATTCTACATAAAACAAAGAACCATGAAATCGATGAAATTTACTTAAAAAAATAATTTTCCCTTGTCAAAACGTCAGTTTTCAGATATAATGGTATAGTTAGTAAATATGGAGGTAAGAACATTGGCAAACATTAAATCAGCTATCAAACGCGCTGAATTGAACGTTAAACAAAACGAAAAGAACTCAGCTCAAAAATCAGCTATGCGTACTGCTATCAAAGCTTTCGAAGCAAACCCATCTGAAGAACTTTTCCGTGCTGCTAGCTCAGCTATCGATAAAGCAGAAACTAAAGGTTTGATTCACAAAAACAAAGCAAGCCGCGATAAAGCTCGTCTTTCAGCTAAACTTGCTAAATAAGAAACAGTCCATAGAGGCTGTTTTTTTGTCTCCAAATAGGAAAGGGTAGAAAATGAAAATCGCAATTATCGGATATTCTGGTGCTGGTAAGTCAACGCTAGCTGAAAAGTTATCTCTCTACTACTCCATCCCAAAACTTCACATGGATACACTCCAATTTCAACCTGGTTGGCAAGACAGTGACCGCGAATGGATGTTGACCGAGATGAAAAGCTTTCTCACCAAGCATGAAGCTTGGATCACTGATGGGAATTATTCTTGGTGCTATTACGAAGAAAGAATGCAGGAAGCTGACCAAATCATCTTTCTTAATTTTTCGCCATTGACCTGTCTCTTTCGAGCTTTTAAGCGTTATTTCAAATACCGAGGCAAGGTCAGAGAAAGTATGGCAGCTGGTTGTCAAGAACAATTTAATTGGGAATTTATCAGATGGATTCTCTGGGATGGACGGACTAATAATGCTAAGGAAAGATACCAAAAATTAAGTGATACCTACCCTGAAAAGATGCATATTCTCCATTCTCAAGCAGAGATTGATTATTTCTTGCAATCTCTTAAAAAATAGACAATAGAGTAACATTCATTAAGGACAGTATGTAGTGAATGACTAAAAAAGGAAGATTTTCATTCAGAAAATCTTCCTTTTGTGTTCCCTTTTATTCTGCAATCAAGGTTTCCAAACCAACCTTCATCATATCGGTGAAGGTATTTTGACGTTCTTCTGCAGTCGTGTCTTCATCTGGATTGACCAAACTATCAGAAATAGTCATGATAGCAAGCGTGTCAACATGGTGTTGGGCTGCCAGATAGTAAAGGGCTGCTGCTTCCATTTCCACAGCCTTGACTCCCCATTTACCAAGTTCGATGTTCTTTTCAAAGTAGTTTGAGTAAAAAACATCAGATGATAAAACGTTCCCAACGTGGGTTGTCATACCGAGTTCTTTGGCGATATGGTAGGCCTTGTCCAGCAAATCAAAGCTAGCGATTTGTGGGAAATCGTACTGTGGCCAGTCATTGCGGATGATGTTAGAGTTGGTTGCCGCTGCCTGCGCCAAAACTAATTCACGAACGTGAACATCTTCATTCAATGAACCTGCTGTTCCCACACGGATCAATTTCTTCACACCGTAGTCAACAATTAACTCACGCGCATAAATCGAAATCGATGGCATCCCCATCCCAGTTCCCATGACAGATACACGGTGGCCCTTGTAAGTACCAGTGTAACCAAACATGTTACGCACTTCGTTAAAACAAACAGCATCTTCAAGGAAATTCTCCGCAATAAATTTAGCACGAAGAGGATCCCCAGGAAGAAGAATTTTATCAGCAATTTCACCCTGCTGAGCAGCAATATGGATAGACATAGTTAAGATATAAAGGGCGACAGAGAACAAAGTAAAAATAGGAAACTGACGAAGCATCTCAGATGCTAGACAGTTTATCTTTTTTACACAGTTCTCCGCCCGTATTCAGTTCAATGAATACAGTTAACCCATCCTTTCTTTATTCTAAAATTTATAATCAGAAAGATACCAAACCCGTCAAAAAGCGAAGGGAAAATAGGAGTTGGGCGCAGTGAGCGATGCTCGCTAGACCAACTATCTTTCCCCCACTGCTTTTAGGGTGGGTTCAATTCCTTTCTTTCTTAATTTTGATGATATTGAGAAGATTAGAGCGGCTTCAATTCAATCCCGAACTCCCCTTCTCTTCTGAGTTTTTAGAAAAGTTTTTCGCTCGTGTTCAAATCAGAACACACGCTCTACCTTTCTTTTTTTTATTTTTATATTTCATAACTAGGAAAAATCGGATTCAATCAAGATTCCAATAGGCCTACTTCATTTTTATTTAAAACAGTTATAAATAAATTGAGAGTTTTTTTAATCTTTTAAATCAAATCATTGACTAGAAGAAATGGGAATTTCCTACCTAATTACTTTATTCTTTGACTTCTGACTCAGTATGCTAGCCCAAGGAAAGTGGTCTAACATTTTTGCAAATTCATAGGCTAAAACAGCTGTTACTAAGAGATACGGAAGAGAATCTATACCTAGCCCAGTGAAACCTATAACTAATCCTGTTGCAGAAATGGGCGCCCTCAAGGTCACAGACAAAAAGCAAACCGATCCCAAAAGTAAAACGGTTGGCTGACTGTCCAAACCTAGAATCATGCCCAAGAGGGCAGCTCCAGCTATCCCCAAGGCAAAAGATGGTGTAAGAGTACCACCATAGGCCCCTGCCCAAAGGATAATAAGAACGACCACTGCTTTTAGGAAAAACATGAGAAGCACTGTTTGACCACTGCTACCATTTAAAATTTCCTGAGCCATCATCCGTCCATTTCCAAGTAGATGTGGAAAGGAACTTGCAAGACCAACAAGAAAAAGAAAAGCTGAGGGCAATGTTAGAAGTATTCGTTTATCTTTTATTCTGTTTGAAGACGCTGCCTTACTTAAGCGACCAAAAAGACAAGCTAGTGGAGTTAAGAAAAGAAGTAATAAGGGAATAATCCATATTTCCTTTAATGACCATGTGATAGCTGGAATCTGGTAGAGAGCCTGATCTGAAATAACCCAGCCTGCTATATAGGTTGAGACATAGGTAGTCAAACCGACTAAGACAAATCGTTTAATAGATAGAGCAATTCCTAGGGTTTCAAAAACAAAGAAGACACTTGTTAATGGAACCTGATAAACAGCCGCTAAACCAGCACCAGCACCACAAGCAAGGAGAAAGATACGATCCTTCATAGACAGTATACATATTTTTCCAATTTTTCCTGCAAATAGAGTCCCAATCTCTCGTGGTGCAGCTTCTTTGCCAATAGGCGCTCCCCCTCCAACTGCAATAATCTGCCAAATTGAATGAAATAGCTGTTTTAGAAAATGAAGCTTGTATTGTGAAGTCTCATCCTTCATCTGAGCTTTGATGGAATAAATCTTCGACCCTTTTTGCAAGAAATACCAGATCAAGGATGAGCTAAGACCCACGATTATTAAACTTAGTCCTATCCGTGAGGAGGAAACTCCATCTGTCAAAAATCCACTATGATGCTCTGACTGAACAAAAACTAGCTCCTCCACCATCTCTAAAAGATAATGGAGAACTATACCAGATAAACCCGAAACTATTCCTTGAAGAATTACTGCTATGAATAATCTAAAATTATAAGGGATTTTTCGAAAAATACTCCTCAATTCAATTAACATGATTACAATTCAGCAAGAATTGCTTTAAGCAAACCTTTGAAATCACCTTTAACACGTTCAGTCACTTCTACAACTTCTTCGTGGTTGAGTTCTTCTTGGAATCCAGCTGCAAAGTTAGTAATACATGAAATTCCTAGAACTTTCAAACCTGAGTGGGTTGCTACAATAACTTCAGGAACAGTAGACATACCGACTGCATCAGCTCCCAGTGTCTTATAGGCACGAATTTCTGCTGGTGTTTCATAAGTCGGACCAGTAACACCGATATAGACACCTTCATCAAGTTTGATACCAAGTTTTTTAGCCACTTCATGGGCAGTAGCACGGTATTCTGGTGTGTAGGCCTTAGACATATCTGGGAAACGAGGACCAAATTCATCTAAGTTTTCACCCATCAATGGGTTTTGCCCCGTCATATTGATATGGTCTGAGATAGCCATCAAAGTGCCAGGCCCATAACCAATACCACCAGCTGCATTGGTTACAATGACACCTTCACATCCGAGGACTTTCATCACACGAACTGGGAAGGTCACAACTTCCAGAGGATTTCCTTCATAGAAATGGAAGCGACCTTGAAGAGCCAAGACCTTGCGCCCTGCAAGTTCACCATATACCAATTTACCAGCGTGACCAACTACTGTAGAGCGGCCCCAGTTTGGAATATCAGCATAGTCTACTACAACTGGATTTTCGATTTCTTCTGCCAGTTCTCCAAGTCCTGATCCAAGGATTAGACCAAACTCAGGCGCTTGGATTCCCTTGTCTTTCAGGAAAGCAGCTGTTTCATTGATTTTATCTAAAAATGTCATTGTGTGTCTCCTTTATTATTTTTTAAGCATTTGACCGATTTTGTCAAAGGTTTTTGCATTGCGAATGGTAATGTAGCGATAGAATGGCATCTTAAGTAAGTACTTATGATAGGCAGTCTTAGAATAGGATTCTTCAGAGAATTTCCCCCAGAAAATCCCACGTTTTCCAAAATGTAGAACTTCATCTTTCAGCTCTAAACTCTCAACTGTCGCGATGACTTGGTCCACATCCAAGCCCTCAGTGTAAAAGAGGACGTCTTTTCGTGCCAAGTCTTCGTTCCACCAATCTGGTAGATTTTCCACTTCTGCTTCATAGTCTTCTTGACTCAGTAGGGAAAAGCTCTGAATAAATGGATAATGGACTCCAAAGAAGGCCTCTAACTTTTCAACCAATTGGGCTTTGGGAGCTGTCGAAGTAAAGAAAATATTACCACTGTTGATGTAAGTTTCAACCTTTTCCATTCCCAACTCGGTCAATTCTTGACGAAGCTCCGCCATGACGACCTTATTCTTGCCCCCAACATTGATACCTCTCACTAGCGAAGCATAGCGTGTCATCTTATACCAATTTATCTAAGAAACTTTCCCCAATCATGGCAGTTTCAACACCAAAGTTATCAGCAACAGTCGCTGAAATATCTGCAAAATGTCCTACTGGAATGACACCATTTCCTTTAAAGGCAGGACTGTAAGCCAACAATGGAATATATTCGCGAGTGTGGTCTGTTCCTGCATAGGTTGGATCATTTCCATGGTCCGCAGTAATCAAAAGAAGATCATTCTCTCTCATGGCTGCGATAATTTCAGGCAAGCGTTCATCAAACTCATGCAAGCAATCACGGTAACCATGAGCATTACGGCGGTGACCGTAAAGAGCATCAAAGTCAACCAAGTTTGTGAATGAGAAGCCTTTTTCAAATTCAGCAAGGCCCATGGTCTTCAATAGTGTATCAATTCCATGGCTGTTTGACTTGTTATGACCCATATCATGGTTGATACCCGCACCGTTAAAGATATCATTGATTTTACCAACAGCGTAAGTATCGATACCAGCTTCATTGAGTTTATCGAGAACAGTTGGTGCAAATGGAGATACGGCCAAGTCACGACGATTTGCTGTACGAGTGAAGTTACCTGGCTCACCGACATATGGACGGGCAATGATGCGACCTAGAAGGGCAGGGCGCTCAAGGGTAATCGAACGAGCGTATTCACAGATACGGTACAATTCGTCCAAAGGAATAATATCTTCGTGGGCAGCAATCTGCAAAACAGGGTCAGCTGAAGTATAGATAATCAACTCTCCAGTTTCCATCTGACGTGGTCCAAAGTCATCGATAACGGCTGTTCCTGAGTAAGGTTTGTTAGCTTCACGAATAACCTTGCGCCCTGAGAATTCTTCGATTTTTGTCAAGATTTCTTCTGGGAATCCATTCCAGAAAGTATCGAAAGGCTCAGTAATGTTGAGTCCCATGATTTCCCAGTGTCCAGTCATAGTATCCTTACCAAGAGATACTTCCTCTAATTTTGTTGCATATCCTGTTGGATTGCTTTCAGCTGGAACAGTCTTAAGAGGAGTTTCACGAGGAATATTTCCCAGACCAATTTTAGCCATGTTTGGCACATTCAAACCAACTGTTTTAGAAATGTGTCCCAGTGTGTCAGAAGCTCCATCTGGAACCCCTGCATTGACAAAGTTATTAGCATCTGGTGCAGCACCGATTCCTACAGAATCTAATACCACCAAGTGAATACGATTAAATTTTGACATAGTGTATCTCCTTATTATTTTAGTTATCTTGCTTTTGTTGAAGTTAAAATCTGAACTCCGTCTCGTCCAGCAACGATGACCTTATCCACCATTTTGTTGAATAAGCCGTGCTCTACAACACCAACGACATGGTCCAATTCTTGTCCGAAAGTAATTGGATCTTCAATGACATCCAAGGCAAGGTCAATGATAAAATTCTGCATATCCGTCACAAAACGGTGGCCGTCTTTTTCACGGAAACTTGGTTTGTAGCCAGCTCGCTCAAAACGACGGAAAACCTGTTCTGCGCCATACCGAACCACTTCCACAGGCAATTTAAAAGCACCTAGTTTGTCTACCAGCTTGCTTTCATCCACCACCCAAATATATTCTTTTGAGGGCGTTGCGACAACCTTCTCCATCAGAAGGGCACCACCACCACCTTTGATTCCATTAAACTGACTATCCACTTCGTCCGCCCCGTCGACTGTCACATCGACAACATCTACTTGGTCAATAGACTTGAGCGGGATATTAAGACCTTCAGCCTGTTTACTAGTCACACTAGAAGTCGTTACAGCTGTAATCTGTAACCCTTCTTCCTTGATCCGACGACCGATTTCTTCTACGAAATAATAGGCAGTAGACCCCGTTCCAAGTCCGACTACCATGCCATCCTTGACAAACTCAGCAGCCTTGATACCTGCCATTTTCTTCAGATTTTCCACTCAAACACCTCCATTAAAGAGCTATTTCTATTATAACATGTATCCGTTTTTATTTCATGGATACACTAGAAAAACCCGAACATTTTTATTTTTATGTCCACCTTGTTTTGGTAGTTAGAATCTTAGTTATGAGAACTTGTAGATAAAAACAGGTCCTATCCAAAAGCAGCAACAGTTGATTTTTTATCATAAAGATGATTAAATAGTTAAGTACAGAAAAGGAGAAATAAGATGAACCCATTAGATTTGTTTAATCAAGTAAAAGAGTTAATCGAAACAAAAGATTTCGAAGCTGCAAAAACATTTGTTGCAGAAAATCAAGAACAGCTTGGAGAATACTTCTCTCAAGCTCAGCAGTTGATTTCTGGTTCTGAAGGTCTAGATGGCCTCGTTGGAAAGATTAAAGGATTTTTCTAAAAATATAAAGGCGCCTGAAACTATCAGGTGCCTTTTTGAGATATTTTTTTCATTATTTCGGGCAGATAAGAGCTGATTTCCGTCGGCAAGACCACATAATGTTCTTGAGATAGTTCTTGGGCTATGGCTGAATGAAGATGAGTCGCTACTGCCACACGTTCGTAGAGACTGGCCTGTCGAAATTGGCCTGCAAATCCTGCAATCATTCCAGCAAGAGTATCTCCCATTCCCCCAGTCGCCTGATAGGGACCGCCAACCTGTAACTGGTAATAATCAGATTGGCCAACTTGCCAAATACGAGTAGCTGGACCTTTCTCCACCAAAATTGTTCCTTGAGGAAAGAAAGTCAGGGCACTAGCCGTTGCAGCTTCCTTTTGCTTTTCAATAGCAATACCAGACATCTTTTCCCATTCTTTTTGGTGGGGAGTTAAGATAAACTGGTTAGACGGAAATGACAAACTTATTCTAGCAAGAATAGTCAAGGCACCTCCATCTACAATCAAAATCTGATTTTGGCTTAAATTAGCAAAGACCTGTTTGACTAGTTCTTCTCCAAAAGCATCGTCTCGTAAACCAGGCCCCACTAAGACCACTTCTGCCTTCTCCAATTGCTCTTTTAACAATTGCTGGTCTTGAAGAGAAAAGGCCATAGCCTCAGGTAAATGACTGTGCAAAGCCGGGATATTTTCCCTATCTGTTCCAACAGTCACCAAACCAGCTCCACTTTTAACAGCTGCCAAAGCAGCCATGATGATAGCACCACCATAAGGATAAGTCCCACCAAGCAACAGCAGACGGCCATAGTCTCCTTTATGACTGGTACGAGAACGTTCAATAATGACTTTTTCTAGTAAGGTTTGCTCAATCACTCTCATCGTTTTTCCTCAACTATCCTTTATTTGATTGTTTTAAAACAACTTGATAGACTTTCTTAGTCCACTCTTCTAAGTCTTCTCCAGCATAGTCAAGATAATGCACCCTATCTTGTATTTTAGTTGGAATAATATTTTCAAATTGGCTCTTATTATGAGTTGGAATAATACAAATATACAACTCACTAAATAAATTCAACATGTCCTTAATTTTTGCAACATGGCAGCCATCAAAAATATAACCAGTAACTTTAATCAAATCTGTATAGATAAAATGAAAACTCACTCCAGGAATAAACTTGTCTTGTAATTCTTTCTCTGAAGGAGCTCGACCTAATAAACGCTCCATCGCTAATCGATAACCAGAACTTGTATTTGACCACCCTAACATGACATAGTCAAAATAATCTATCGGATCCGATGCAGCATTTCTAATATCCAAAACCAACTCCTCAGCATCTCGCCCAAAGGCTTTCACAGCAGATAAGAGCTGACCTGTTTTAAAGATAGAAATCGCTGCATCTATAGTCGTAGTATGACTACAGTAGTCTGAAGTCACTAACCTCTTATGTAGATCATAAGTCGAGGCTACTCTTTTATCTGTAGGGGTAAATGGTGGCAGAAAGGGATGCTGACAGATGTAATCTAAAATTTCTTTTTTTAAACAAGAATCAGCACACTCAATACTTGTTTGACGTTTATGAAGTTTTTCGTAAGCTATAAATTTAGCAATTTTTTCTAATTCCCACTCTTGAATATTTGGATAATCAATTAGTGCTAAGTAGTATATTCCATCCCATTGTAAACTATATTCTCCATTATAAATTTTTAAAATCATCTAATCACCTCACTCCATTATACAACAAAAAGGAGGCGCATACCTCCTTTTGTAATCTTACTTTTAAAATTTTCTATCCAATGTCCGGAGTGCTGCTTGATAAGTTTGCTCCATCAGCATAGTAATGGTCATAGGACCCACACCTCCAGGAACTGGCGTAATATGGCTAGCAAGTGGGGCAACTGCCTCATAATCCACATCCCCACAGAGCTTTCCGTTTTCATCACGATTCATCCCAACGTCAATGACTACCGCACCTGGTTTGACAAAGTCAGCAGTCACAAACTTGGCACGACCGATTGCAACAACCAGAATATCTGCTTTAGCAGCCACCTTGGCAAGATTATGAGTCCGTGAGTGGGTCAAAGTCACTGTAGCATTCTTTGCCAAAAGAAGCTGGGCCATAGGTTTTCCAACGATATTAGAACGACCGATGACGACCGCATTTTTACCTTCTAATTCAATCCCATATTCATGAAACATTTCCATAATTCCTGCAGGTGTAGAAGGAATCATGACTGGATGACCAGACCAGAGACGTCCCATGTTTAGGGGATGGAAACCATCCACATCCTTTTCTGGATCAATGGCCAATAGAACCGCCTCTTCATCAATATGTTTTGGTAATGGTAACTGGACCAAAATTCCATGCCAAGCTGGATCTTGATTGTATTTGGCAATCAAGTCTAACAATTCCTCTTGAGTAATGGTATCTGGAACTCGCACAACTTCACTACGGAAACCAGCCGCAAGGGCTGACCTCTCCTTGTTACGAACATAGACTTGGCTTGCTGGATTATCCCCAACCAAAATCACTACCAAACCAGGTACTAAACCTGTCTCTTCCTTTAATTTTTCAGTCTTTTCAGCCAACTGTCCTTGTAACTTAGCTGCCAGAGCCTTCCCATCAATAATCTGTGTCATATCACTTCTCTTTTCTTTCAAATATCTTCCATTATACCAAAAACTGCTAATCCCCTCTAACACTTCTTTCCTAGGCTATCTTATAGTTTCAAACTATAAGAAAAAGCTCGGTTCGAGCTTTTCATTAATCTATATTTTATATGTAAAGTTGGCTACAAATAGCTAAACAAAGCTAACTTATAAAACCTTACTCAAGAAGTCTTTAGTCCGTTGTTCTTGAGTTTGTTCAAAAATCTGTTCAGGTGTTCCGTCTTCAACAACCACACCGTCTGCCATAAAGATGACACGGTCTGCCACCTCACGAGCAAATCCCATCTCATGTGTTACGATAACCATAGTCATTCCTGACTTGGCTAGATCTTGCATAACACCTAGAACCTCACCAACCATTTCAGGGTCCAAGGCTGAAGTTGGCTCGTCAAAGAGTAAAACATCTGGTTCCATTGCCAAACCACGCGCAATGGCAATCCGTTGTTGCTGACCACCTGACAAACTCTGTGGATAAGCAGTTGCCTTATCTGGTAAACCAACTTTTTCCAAAAGTTCCTGAGCTCTCTTCTCTGCAACTTCCTTACTTTCACCTTTGGTCTTGATAGGAGACAAAGTGATATTTTCCATCACAGTCATATTAGGAAAGAGATTAAATTGTTGGAAAACCATCCCCATCTTCTCACGCATAGCAAACAGATCATTCTTCTTGTCCGTAATATCGACTCCTTCAAAGATAACCTTCCCCTTGGTCGCTTCTTCTAACAAATTCATAGAACGAAGCAAGGTAGATTTCCCGCTTCCTGAAGGACCGATGATGACGACAACCTCTCCTCTTTTAATCTCGAGGTTGATGCCCTTCAATACTTCATTCTTTCCAAAGGATTTATGTAAATTTTCAATTTTTATCAAGGTTTCTGTCATTATTTTTTATCTCCTTGTCCCATACGTTTTTCAAAAGCTTTCAAGGCTACTGTCAAAATAGAAGTCATAATCAAGTAATAAAAGGCTGCAAATAAAAGTGGTGTTAAAGGTAGATAGGTTGTTGTAGAAACTGTTGTAGCCCCATTCCACAACTCCATGACACCGATAGCTGATAAGAGGGAACTATCCTTGATAATAGTGATAAATTCGTTTCCCAATGCTGGCAAAATATTTTTGATAGCTTGTGGCAAAATCACATAGCGCATCGCATTTTTAGGACGAATCCCTAAAGAATAGGCCGCCTCTAACTGACCCTTAGGAACCGCATTAATTCCGGCACGAACAGTCTCAGAAACATAAGCACCACTGTTCATAGAGATAATCAAAATCCCTGGAATCAGACGAGAAAGGTCAACACCTAAAATTCCAACCTGAATAGTCGGAGCATTGATGTGCATAAGGGCAAAGGCAATCATAATCTGAACCATCATCGGTGTCCCACGGAAAATCCAAACGTACAAGTTGGCGAGCCAAACAAACGGTTTAAACTTTGAACGTTGCCCAAAAGCCAAGACAACACCCAGAATGGTTCCTAAAAAGACCACACAGATAGAAATGAGAACCGTCACGACAGCCCCGTAGTTAAAATAAGGTAAATACTTTGGTAAAAAAGAAAAATTCATAGTCACACTGCTTTCTAAAATAGAATACTGTATGATTATAACATGCACTGAATTAAAATTCAAATCTTTTGTCTAATTTATTCAAAAAATCTTTAAGATGGTAGAATTAGCGAGAAATCTTAGTTTTTTCTAGTCAAGTTGCCCTCCTTTATGGTAAAATAGTAACGATAAGAAATGAAGGAGAATCAAAATGGAATCACATTTGGTTAGAATCATCAACCGCCTTGAAGCAATGGCAAAAGACGGCGGAAATTTAAAACGTAATTTTGAACGCGAAGGAGTTGTTGTTGCAGAAGTTGCATACAGCCACGACGAAGAAAACGGCTCAATCTTTACCCTTCGTGATGTCGAAGCTCGCGAAACTTATACGTTTGACAGCATTGACTTGATTGCAATGGAGATTTACGAACTCCTTTACTAATACAAAACAAGCTGGGATTACACCCTGCATGTCTAACCAAAATCCTTTTTGTCTCGCAAATAGGATTTTTTTATTCCCTAAAATCTCAAAAATTTTCATTGTAACAACTTCTCAAAGCTGCAATCTTTTTACTTGCTTTACACCCCAATCCTGTTATAATGAGAGTATAGAAATTTGACTATTTTTGACCTTTAAACAGGTCAGGCTAAAGAAAGAAATGAGGTAGATGTATGCTTTGTCAAAACTGTAAAATCAATGACTCAACAATTCATCTTTACACCAATCTCAATGGAAAACAAAAACAAATTGACCTCTGTCAAAACTGCTATAAGATTATCAAGACAGATCCTAACAATACCCTCTTTAAAGGTATTACGGATCTGAACAATCGTGACTTTGATCCCTTTGGTGATTTCTTCAATGACCTAAACAATTTCAGGCCTTCTAACAATACTCCTCCGACTCCCCCAACCCAATCAGGTGGAGGTTACGGTGGAAATGGCGGCTATGGTTCCCAAAATCGTGGACCTGCTCAAACTCCTCCACCAAGCCAAGAAAAAGGCCTACTGGAAGAATTTGGTATCAACGTAACTGAAATTGCCCGTCGTGGAGATATTGACCCCGTTATTGGGCGCGACGATGAGATTATCCGTGTCATAGAAATTCTCAATCGCAGAACCAAGAATAATCCTGTTCTTATCGGTGAACCAGGTGTCGGAAAAACTGCCGTTGTCGAAGGTCTAGCTCAGAAAATAGTTGATGGAGATGTTCCCCATAAACTACAAGGAAAACAAGTCATCCGTCTGGATGTGGTTAGCCTAGTTCAAGGAACGGGTATCCGTGGACAATTTGAAGAACGCATGCAAAAACTCATGGAAGAAATTCGCAAACGTGAGGACATCATCCTCTTTATCGATGAAATCCATGAAATTGTCGGTGCTGGTTCTGCGGGCGATGGCAATATGGATGCAGGAAATATCCTCAAGCCAGCCCTTGCTCGTGGGGAACTGCAACTGGTCGGTGCCACTACCCTCAATGAATACCGTATCATTGAAAAAGATGCTGCCCTAGAGCGCCGTATGCAACCAGTTAAGGTCGATGAACCAACAGTAGAAGAAACAATCACTATCCTCAAAGGGATTCAAAAGAAATACGAAGACTACCACCACGTTCAGTATACCGATGCTGCAATTGAAGCAGCTGCAACTCTTTCCAATCGCTACATCCAAGATCGCTTCTTGCCTGACAAGGCCATTGACCTCCTAGATGAAGCTGGTTCTAAGATGAACTTGACCTTGAATTTTGTCGATCCTAAAGTGATTGATCAACGCTTGATTGAGGCTGAAAATCTCAAGTCTCAAGCTACACGAGAAGAAGATTTTGAAAAGGCTGCCTACTTCCGCGACCAGATTGCCAAATATAAGGAAATGCAAAAGAAAAAGGTCACAGACCAGGATACTCCTATCATCAGTGAGAAAACCATTGAGCACATTATCGAGCAGAAAACCAATATCCCTGTTGGCGATTTGAAAGAGAAAGAACAATCTCAACTCATCCATCTAGCCGAAGATCTCAAGTCTCATGTTATTGGGCAGGATGATGCAGTCGATAAGATTGCCAAGGCTATTCGCCGGAATCGTGTCGGACTTGGTACCCCTAACCGCCCAATTGGAAGCTTCCTCTTTGTCGGACCAACTGGTGTCGGTAAGACAGAACTTTCCAAACAACTAGCCATTGAACTTTTTGGTTCTGCTGACAGCATGATTCGCTTTGATATGAGTGAATATATGGAAAAACACAGTGTGGCGAAATTAGTCGGTGCCCCTCCAGGTTATGTCGGCTATGACGAGGCTGGGCAATTAACTGAAAAAGTCCGCCGCAATCCCTACTCTCTTATTCTCTTGGATGAAGTAGAGAAAGCCCATCCAGATGTCATGCATATGTTCCTCCAGGTCTTGGACGATGGTCGTTTAACAGATGGACAAGGACGTACCGTTAGCTTCAAGGACGCCATCATCATCATGACTTCAAATGCAGGTACAGGTAAGGCAGAAGCTAGCGTTGGATTTGGTGCTGCTAGAGAAGGACGTACCAACTCTGTTCTTGGTGAACTCGGTAACTTCTTTAGCCCAGAGTTTATGAACCGTTTTGATGGTATTATCGAATTTAAGGCTCTCAGCAAAGATAACCTCCTTCAGATTGTCGAGCTTATGCTTGCAGATGTTAACAAACGTCTTTCTAGCAACAACATTCATTTGGATGTAACCGACAAGGTCAAGGAAAAATTGGTTGACCTTGGTTATGATCCAAAAATGGGAGCACGCCCACTTCGTCGTACTATTCAAGACTATATTGAGGACGCAATCACTGACTACTACCTTGAAAATCCAATCGAAAAAGACCTCAAGGCAGTGATGACCAGCAAGGGTAACATTCAAATCAAATCTGCCAAAAAAGCTGAAGTAAAGACTTCTGAAAAAGAAGTATAAATCCTATAGAAAAGGAGTAGAAAATGAAAATTTTCTGCTCCTTTTTACTAAAATAACTATAAATTCTTGACAGCTAGGCCTTTGTCCATTAAGATAATAATAAAGATAATAGATAATGAGGAAAATGCAATGGCAAACCCAACTTTCGGAGAAAAAAAAGCGAATACAGACTATGTTTCACGCTATGGCGTATATGCAGTTATACCTGATGCTGAACAAAAACAAATTGTTCTTGTTCAAGCACCCAATGGCGCTTGGTTCCTACCAGGTGGCGAAATTGAAGCTGGTGAGAACCATCAGGAAGCCCTAAAACGTGAATTGATTGAAGAGCTTGGCTTCACAGCTGAAATTGGTGCCTATTACGGACAAGCTGACGAATATTTCTACTCTCGTCATCG